>WTCE01000004.1 GCA_013138735.1 Crocinitomix sp.
TCTTTGCTCATAAGTAAGGTGTGACATTACAACTTTATTTTTCGCGATTTAGGGGGGTAAAATAACGCTTTACCAGAAACAAGTAAGGAGAATTCTATATTTTCCTTCTTGTTTTGATATTAGTTACTCCTTTCTAATCTAAAAGTTGCATTTACCACTTGAATTTAAGGAATCAATAGAACCCAAAGGAGTTTATTTCAATTCGGCAGATGAGCACACGCATGTATTTTATAAATTTCAAGATTTATGTCTACAAGTAGAATCTGGTCATATTTCTTACGATATAAAGACTCTTGCTATTCAAGCTCATGACGCCCTTATTCAATCCATAAGACTCAGATTAGAATTCAACATATCATCACTCAATGAAATAAGATTTGATGAAAAAGTGGATGCAATAATTGAAAAGGAAACAGAATGGTGTATTTCTAGATTAGGAAAAACAAAGCATAACACAAAATAAATATCAGCGCTACGCGCCGACAGCATAAATCCTTATTAGGTGCAATAAACAATAAATGGAAAAAGAAGAATTCATAAGAGATATAATCTGTCAAGTATTGGTTGAAAAGAAATCAAAGAAATTAATCTATTCTATTTTGAATGAGTATATCCCAGGATATGAGACTTTAAATTTAGATTACACAGGTAAGCCAGATGATGAAAATTATGTCTTTGAATCGGAAGACGAAATGATAAGTAGTTACACCGAAAATCCTAATGTCGAACAAACATTTTATTGGAATAAGTATGAAAAGAATCCAGACAATATTATGGTTGGTGCCAATATCACAACGGACAATCAAATAGTATTTAGTTTGACATTTAATGGGAATTTAAAAACGAAAGTAGAATATTACTTAGGATTAAAGAAATTCTTGAATTCAAAAGTTGGAGTGATATCTTATGTAAACCCAGCTGAATATGACAATGGGAATGACTTCAAGAATAGATATAGTAATGAAAACTATGAATTTGAAAAATGAAAAAGCACCTAACAAGGTATATGCCATCTAAATAATCATTCAAAATGACCAAAACGATTAATTTCAAAGGATAAAGAATTATGTTTAATGAAACTAAGTTTGAAAAAACAAAAATCGCGATAAAAAATAATGATCTGGACAGTATATTTCAGGAGATAAATGAACCTCAACATTTGCTATCTGTCGTTGACAATGAGTCGGATGCAAATATATTTCAAACATTTCGTTGGTCTTATGATATTTTTCCTTCCCTGTTAGCTTTTTTAGACTATTGTTTGGAGAAAAAATTCCATTTTGATGATGAAATCATCTCCAAACAAATTATATTTCCGGAAAGCCTCTATAGATACTATTTTCAATTTCATAATAATCCGAATGGAAGTTCTGATGATGATTTCATTTCTCTTTTCTCTATTTTTCAAAAGCATGGCATTCCACTAGAATCCGAGAAGGCACAATGGGACGACCTTTTAAAACAGGCAACGAAAAGCTGGTCACTAACTGTGAAAAGTGTTCATTGGCTGATTGATTACGGGTTTGACCCTAGAAGTCTAAAACACAAAGGGATTCTCGAATCACCGCACCGAGGAAGTTCTGAATTTTCATTTTATGAGAAAATAAACTCACTGCTTGAAACTGGGGCTGGAGAACATATCAACCATTTTGAATACAGCCATCCAATTAGTGTATTATTGCATAATGTTGATTTACCATTTTTATTTATTTATCTGAAAAATGGCGCAAAATGGGATGAATTTATCTTTCAATTGATAAAGGGAAACACCAAAAAGCTAAATAAAGTAAAGCACTTTTTGCTCCAATTCTATCTGGAGCATGAGACTGATGGCATCAATAACTATTATGAAGGTTTCACTCCTTTACTCTTAGCGATAGCACAAGAAGATTCCAAAGCAGTACAACTTTTATTACATTTCGGAGCAGACCCTTCATTGGTCCTTAAGAAGAACAAAACGGTCCTTAAAAGAAAATTCAAGGTTGGTCAAAATGCATTGAGTATTGCTGTGTTAACCAATAACATGCCAATCCAAAAACTCTTAAACGGTAAGGAAATTCATATCGAAATTCATAAAGTTCAAAATGCTCTGAAACTAGACTCTGGATTCCACCAATTTCTCTTGTCTTACGCAAAACGAATGCAAGCGATTAAAAATAACTCAGAGGTAATTGTTAAGACAGAGACCATATCTGCCATTGAAAAAACTATTCCTAAAATACCTCCATATGTTTTAACGCTTGCCAAAGAAAAATGGGGAGAATTGCAAGCACACCATTTAAAATTATTACATATATCCTTATTGTTGGGAGGCAAAAAATTAATCTAGTCTGGAAAAACTGAAGGTTTTGGTTTTATTCACTTTGCTAACTGGACGGAATTGCTAAGTAAAAATATTCTTTTTCGCCATTCCGATATTGGCATAACCTTTATCTCTCCGAATAAAAAAAATGTACAATTTAACTTCTCTGCCACATATGAGTCATACAAAGTATTTAAGTTAAACCTATCTTTGGAAGAATACCTTGAAAAACAACTGGATTGTTTTGGCTTACACTATTGGCACTATTTATTTGTATCTCCCAAATACGGCTTACTGTCGAAAGTGGACTTTTTTGAAGATGACTTAAAATCATTATTTCAGTTAGACATAAATGAATTTATTAAATTATAAAAACGGCATAAAACACCTTTGCTGCCGTTAGATGTTATCTCGTGAGCACGTCAACCGAACTAAACTGATGCTCAAGATTTGTAAATCGAAATGAAATTCCCAATTATCGCCATAGAAGATGAATCTTTTGACATTAAAGAGCCTTCCGTTCTGTATAGGGACAAATTGACTATACAAGTAAAGAATCTAAAAAAACATTTTCTCCAGTACACTTATTGTGATTCGAATGGAGACTTGCATAAATTTGTTGATTTTAAAGTCAGTGATGAAGATCCTAAACTAGGATGTAATCCATTTTCTTATTACTACAACTTTAAAATAGTGATTCTCGAATTTGGAAAAACAGGTAATAAATTAACGGAGAATGATTTACGCAGAACAATTCGAAAGAACGCTGATAAACTTCATTTCGTTAAAACCAAACAGGATAAAACTGAATTATTTATAGCGTTAGATGCTGCAAAAACTTTTCGTGAACTGATAGAGTGTATTTATGCAGCTGAATGGACAGAGGAGGAAGATCAATTATATGAAGAAAAAGCATAAAACAAAATAAATATCAGCATTTGAGCAAAATGCGCACGTTAACCAAACTGATGCTCTAGAAATGATGAGCTGAAAACAAACCATAGAACTACAAATTCAACTTACGATTTGACTTTACCACGAGATACAATCTCGCGGCGGTGGCGCTACACCGACAGCATAAATGCTTATATTTATTCAAACATTATCTGCAACTACATTAAGATGAAAAGAACTCTAGTTAGTATAATACTCATGTTTGCTTTTATATGCTTTCGTTAAGAAAATATTTTTTACTTTTTGGCTTGCTTCTTTATCCAAGCCTGTCTTTCTTGAGTAAAGCTCATGAGCAAATTGAATTTGAAAAACCTGAATTAATTGCACTTCCGTATTCCTTTGATGTTTACATCAAAATAATTAAAAACACTTCTCCACTTTTAGAAGGGAGATCAATTATGCAATGGCGTGGTGAATTATTTCTTTGTTCTGTGGCAAATCCTGAAAATAAGGAATTAACGCTTTACCGGTACAAGAAAGTCAAGAGTCGTTTTACTATGTCTGATGTTCAAGAAGGGAGCTTTAATAGTCTAGACAACTTTATAAATAAGAAAATTTTAAAGGCAATGTCTCATCTTAGTGTTATCGGATTTACTAAGAACAAATTCTATTTAAAGAATGGCGTAACAATAGCATTACTCTCGAATGAAGAAGAATTAGCATCACCATTTTATAATTGTGAAGAAATAATTTATAAGAAGTCTTTGTGGGTCGTGTACAGAAGAAAGTGAGAGTTAAACTATATACCGTAAGTCGTTAAAAACATGCCTTTTTACACCATGAGCAAATAATAATGTTGCCCTAACTCCCTAAGCAAAATTCAAATCGTACAACTTTTTATAATGCCCCTTTTGTTGAATCAGCTCTTCATGCGAACCACGTTCCAAAATTGTACCATCATCAATGACCAAAATCTCGGATGAATTGATAATTGTCGATAATCTATGCGCTACAACAATTGATGTACGCCCCTTTTGAAGTTCTTTTGTGGCATTTTGAATCATCTCCTCCGACTCAGAGTCAACACTTGCTGTAGCCTCATCTAAAATCAAAACTTTAGGATCGTAAACATAGGCACGTATGAAAGAAATCAATTGTTTTTGACCTACAGATAGTACTCCTCCCCTTTCTCTGACATTATAATCATAACCACCCGGTAAATTCATGATGAACTCGTGCGCACCAACTTTTTTAGCGGCAGCAATTACATCTTCCTTTTTAATCGATTCGTCACCAAGGGTAATATTAAATAGAATAGTGTCTGAAAACAGAAATACTTCCTGCAATACAATCGCTATGTTTTTTCGGAGCGTCCCCAACTCAATTTCGCGGATGCTATCTTCCCCAATTTTGATATCCCCTTTTTGAAATTCATAAAATCGCGTAATTAAGCTTGTAATAGTCGACTTTCCAGCCCCAGTTGTTCCAACTAAAGCGATAGATTCACCTGCTTTAGCCTTAAAATTAATCCCTTTTAAAATCCAATTCTCGTCATTATAGGCAAACCATACGTTTTCAAAACTGATATCTTGGTCAAAATTCACATCCGTTTTGCTTCCTTTATCAGCAATATGTTCCTCATGTTCCAAAATCTCTAAAACACGCTCAGCACGTACCATTCCTCTTTGCAACACATTAAATCGGTCTGCCAATTGCCGAATTGGGCGGTAGAGCATAAACACCCACATAATGAAACCTAAAATGGTTCCAGTAGCGGTTTTTACAACTTCAGCATCCAAATCCATTTGCATCATTCCCCAAATGATTATAGCCGCAATTGATAAGGCACTAAATAATTCTACAATCGGAAAAAAGATGGAATTGGCAAATATCGCGTCAACATGCGCTTGGCGGTGATCTTTATTGATCCCATCAAACTTTTTTGATTCAATTTTTTGACGATTGAAAAGCTGCACAATAAACATTCCTGAAAGATGCTCTTGTACAAAGGTATTTAGCTTGTTTACCTGCAATCTTTCTTTTTGAAAGGCTTTTTTCATTGCACGTGCAAAAATTCGCGTTGCAATTAACAATAATGGAATTGGTAATAAAGTAATTAAACTCAATTCCCAACTGACACTAAACATTAGAATAATAACAAATATTAGGCGAATAATATCACCCAGCATAGTGAGTAAACCTGTAGAGAACACCTCTGATATTGCTTCAATATCTGAAACCAATCTTGTTACCACGGTTCCATTTGGTGTGGTGTCAAAATACTTGAGTTTGAACGAGTTAAAATGAGCAAATAACTTTACGCGAATATCTTTAATAATAGACTGCCCTAGAAGAGCGGCTAAATAGAACAAGAAAAATTGAATAATGCTCTCAATAATTAAAAGCACCAAAATAAAAATTGTCCACGATAATAATTGATCAGAAACGGTGACAGGATTTGCAAAAACATCTATTATACTCTGAAAAATAGCCCCCTTTTCTGTCAGTGTAGTGCCATCATTCGAAATGTAATTATCAATGAGCTCTTTAAAGATTAAAGGTCGAATTGGCCCTAAAAAGGCGAACAAAATCATGAGAATTATGGCTGTTCCAAACACAAAAAAATAGGGTTTAGAAAACCCCAATAATTTGCCCATGATCTTTAAGTCCAATTTGCCCTTTTCAGCCATTAGTGCAAAAATAGCCAAAACAATTCTTTCAAACATGTGTGACAACATATTTAAATGTAAAAAAACAGCTATGGTTTTAAAAACGGACTTAATCTGAATCAATTATGCCAAGAATTGTTATTTTTATTCACGATATGCGTTATCCCCTAATCATTGTATTCCTATTATTTGGTTTATTGTCCTATGCTCAAATGGATAATGAAATTGAATTAATAAGCGACGAATCATATGAGCAAGCTTATGGAAGCATAGCTGACCCCTGTATAAAAGCTAAAGAACTAAACGATTACAGTCAAACGAATAAAGATAGCACTGTATATTTTTTACATATCGCCGCGCAAATTAGCCAAGCCTGTTCAGATATTTCTACTCGCGCATATATTCGTTTTGATCTAGGACAAACCTTAACGGGAAATGGGAATCATGAATTGGCTTTGTTTTATTTAAATTTAGCCTTAAACGACTTTTTTATTCTTGAAGACACAAACTACGTTGCAAAGACCCACAAAGCCATTGGCGTAAATTATAAACGAACATCAAAATTTACAGAGGCACTTAAATCATTCAATTTAGCCGCAGAATATTTTCATTTGGCAAACAATAAAGAGGGAATTGCATTAATAGAGCTGAATATAGGTCTCATTCTTAAAAACATGAACCGTTTTGAGGAAGCAAGGCTCAAATATCACAGTGCATTAAACTTATTTACTGAATTAAATAGCATTGAATTAATTGCAGATTGCCAAAATAATTTGGGGAATCTATTTAAAAATGAAGAAAAGTATGATTCCGCCTTTCATTATATGTACCTCACATTGGCTTCTAGAGAGCAACATGGACCTGTTCGTAAATTAGGTTTCATCTATCATAATTTGGCTAACGTACACATTAAAACAGGTAATTTAGATAGCGCTATTTGGTATTTAGACCAATCAATTCCATTAAAGAAAAAATTAGGGAATGGTCGCGAACTATCGTCTGACTATTTTATTTATGGAAATATTTATGAGCGCCAGGGAAAATATAACGAAGCTGTGCAAATGTATGAAAGTGCAAGGCTCTTGAATTATAATCAACAATCCGGAGACATTGATTATCAGGTTTCTTTGGAGCTTTCACATGCCTATTTCGAGCTGAAAAACTATAAAAAATCAGCCGAAAATTATGAATTATACTTTAAACAAAGTGAACTTTTAAAACTAAATAATGATCCATTTGCAATTGAAAGCCAACTGTCTGCATACGAATTTCTAAAAGACAGTATTAAAATGGATAAGCTGCGGATTAATCAAGAGCTTCAAGAAGTAAAGTATAAAAACAAACAGCTTTCAAATGAATCTATCACAAGTCGACTCTATTTTATCTTAGGAATTCTGGCGCTAATTATTCTCATGATTGTTTTACTATTAATATCTTTTAGAAAGCGCCTGCAGCAAGCCAAGAATCATAGATCGATATTAGCAGAGCAAAACGAAGAGTTAAAAAGAACCTTGGTATCTAAGGAAGAGAAAGAGACATTACTGAAAGAAATTCATCACCGCGTTAAAAATAACTTGCAGATTATTAGTAGTCTTATTCGATTACAATCAGGATACATCAACGAAAATAATTTTAGGGAAAGGTTAAATGAAATTGAAAATCGAATTTTGAGCATGGCCTTAGTGCACGAAAAATTATATCAATCCACTAACCTGTCCAAATTAGAAGTAAAAAGCTACGTTCGCGATTTATGTATCAATATTTTGGAGTCATATCAGAGTAAAATTCGTGTAAAATTTGTTTTTGATATCGACAAGGGAGAATATAGTATTGACACCTTAATTCCATTCGGTTTAATTTTAAACGAAACCGTTTCTAATGCCCTAAAACATGCTTTTTACGAGCGCGAGGAAGGCATAATTGAGGTGACATTAAAAGAAAACGACAATGCTGAAACCATCATGGTAATTAAGGATAACGGGATTGGAGCAGACTTAACAATTGATGAATTGAAAGAAGATTCTTTGGGAATGGATCTTATCTTTTCATTAACGGAACAATTGGACGGAGAATTAAGTATAGACACAGCAGATGGTTTTGCGTATACATTTACCTTTCCAAAGTTATCATAAACTAAATTTTAAAATGCGAGGCTTTTTTAATTTAAAGAATGTATTTTTGGTTTCAAAATTTTAATCAAATGCCTAAGATTTCAACTAAAGGATTGGAAATGCCCCAATCACCTATTCGTAAGCTAGTGCCTTTTTCAGAAGCCGCTAAAAATGCTGGAAAACATGTTTTTCATTTAAACATTGGACAACCTGATATTGCTACGCCAAAAGCAGCCTTAGAGGCAGTTAAACACATACAATTAGATGTTTTGGAATATAGCCATTCAGCAGGATTTGATTCTTACCGTACGGGTTTATCTAACTATTATAAAAAACATGGTTTACCCATTAACAAAGAAGATATCATCATCACTACTGGAGGATCTGAAGCCTTAATATTTGGTTTTATGACCTGCTTTAATCCAGGAGATGAAGTTATTATTCCTGAACCATTTTATGCCAATTATAATGGTTTTGCTAGAATGGCTGGCTTAACAGTTGTGCCCGTAACTGCTAAAATTGAAAATGGATTTGCATTGCCAGACGTGGCTGATTTTGAAAAATTAATCACTGATAAAACCAAAGGAATCATCATTTGTAACCCTGGTAATCCAACGGGTTACTTATATTCTAAAAACGAGCTAGAACAATTAAGAGATATTGTTAAAGCGCATGATTTATACTTATTTGCGGATGAAGTTTACCGTGAGTTTTGTTATGACGGAGCAAGCCCTTTCTCAGTAATGAGTTTAGAAGGCATAGATCAAAACGTTATTTTAATTGACTCTGTTTCAAAGCGTTACTCAATGTGCGGCGCAAGAATTGGTGCATTAATCACAAAAAACCAAGAGGTAATGGCTACGGCATTGAAATTTGCACAAGCCCGTTTATCTCCGCCAACCTTAGCACAAATTGCAAGTGAAGCAGCTTTACAAACACCGCAATCCTATTTTGATGAAGTGGTGACCGAATATGTTGACCGCCGTAACATCACTGTTGACGGTTTAAACGCAATTGAGGGGGTGTTTTGCCCTAAACCCGAAGGCGCCTTTTATTGCATTGCACAGCTACCAATTGACGATTGTGATAAATTTTGCCAATGGCTTTTAGAGTCTTTCGCCTATGAAGGTAATACAGTTATGATGGCACCAGCAAGTGGATTTTATGCGACAAAGGGCTTAGGTAAGGATCAGGTTAGAATTGCTTATGTAATTGAAAAAGAATCCTTAAAAAAGGCAGTTAAATGCATTGAGGAAGCGCTAAAAGTTTATCCTGGACGTACTATCTAGTTATTTTCACAGATAAAGCGAAGCTATTCTTGGTCTTTTAACCTAATTTCGAGTAGATTGAATTGAGCTATACTTTTACAGGTCATTTTTCGTTATTAAAACGCATGCGTTACAGTTATCTCGTCATATTATATCTATTATTTTCTGCTACTGTTTTTGGGCAGGATGTAAAAAACAGTCACTATCATTTAGATAAGTTGACTGTAAAGGTTAAGGCGAGTAAGGATAGCACTAAGAAAATAGTGAATCGTGAGTCGGCCATTATTCAATTTAAAATGAATGGTTATTTAGGCATTCAACCTACCGACACCATCATTAAAAAAGGAACAATTCATTATTATTTCTCTTCCGAAAATCAGTTTAAAAAAGTGGCTTTGATTGAAACGGGGAGAAAAAGGAATCGAATTACCGTTCAGAAAAATTTACAGCGCACAATTGAGGAAATCAATGCAAAAATTACACAGTTGGAGAATAACGGATTTCCCTTTGCTCGCTTAGAAATTATTAAACAAGAAGAAACGGACAAACAATTAAACCTGACTTATAAAATTGATTCAGGCGCATATTTTATAATTGACAAAATTCACATTAAAAGTAAAACCGATTTTAACGAAAAAACTGTCCTAAGTATTATGGGCATTAAGCCTGGCGAACCTTATAACGAAGAGAAAATAAGAAACCTAAGAGCCATTTTTCAAAATACAGCCATCTATAATACCCCACGCGCTCCAGAATTATTATTTAAAAAAGGCTTGGCAGAATTATACGTTTACATTGAAAAAAAGAAATCGAGCAGTGCTGATGGTTATATCGGTTTTCAACAGGATAGAGTGAGTGAGAAAGTGGTATTGAACGGTTTCATTAATTTAGAATTGAAAAATGCCTTGAATCGCGCAGAAACCATTCATTTAAATTGGAAAAACAATCCGGATAAAACACAAGATCTTAAAACCATTTTTGAATACCCCTATCTTTTTGGTTCACCTGTTGGAATTGGCGCCAATATTGATTTACAAAAGCAAGACACTTCCTTTGTAAGGTCCGATTTATTGTTTGAACTGATTTATCGCAATCCGCAATTTAGGATTGCTATTTTTGATCAAATCGAGGCCTCTTCTACCATTTCGACAGAACCAATTCCCGGTTTCCGTGATTTTTCAAAAAACACCATTGGACTTTCCGTGCAATACCGGCCTTTTTTACCTGAAAAATTATCCTTCTATCATCCGCAATTCACTGTTTCAGGTGGTGTTTTCAATTATCGCGCAGACACCCTTGATGATGAAACAAGAAAAATAGCCAACAATAAATATTTATTGAAGTACGAACATTCTATTGATTTTTTAAAGTTCTTTCATCTAAATAATTCACTGCAATATCAAGGTTTGGCCTCTTCTATCAATTTATCGCGGAATGAATTTATTTATTTCGGAGGTTTGCAAAGTGTTCGTGGATTTTACGAACTAGAATTGGCAGGTCGCGAAAATTGGGTGGTAAGAAATGAAATTGAATTCAGACCAATAGAATTACTCTCCTTAAAAGTGCTTTATGATTATTCAAATTTTAGAGGCGAAAGTAAAAACTACACCCATAGCGCAGGAATTGGCTTTGGCTTAATTAATAAATCAAGCCAATTAGAAATTATTGTTGCCAATGGTGTTTTAAATGATAATCCTTTTGCTTTGTCAGATACAAAAGTGCATATTGGATTTAAATCCAACTTCTAAAACGACACTACATCTGTTTTTCGGACACTTGATACAACCTTTAACGGTTGATTAGCTAATAAATTAGAAGCCTTATAACCAAAATTAGTACTCGTACGGTCAAATTTGATCGTCCCAATAGGAACGTTAGCTCCTGTATGTCCTGCTGCAGAATTTCCAACAGTTAAGTCAAAACTAATTGAGTAATAACCTGACATAAATGTGCGTGTATCCAGCATTAATCGGGTAGATGATGCGCCTTCCTTTTTAAAGTAAAGCATAAAACGGGCATTTAAAGGAAACGTAAATTCGAAATTTTCAGAAACACTCTTTCGAACAATTTCTCTATTCGAAGCTAAATTAATCACAGACACTTCAATGTCTGGGTCGTAATTGGCAATTGAACTTAAATCTGCATTAATGGTTAGTTTTCCACTGCCCTGCCCTGCTGCCGTGAAAAAGAACGGAAATAGGAATAGTGCAATGAATAGGTATCGGTTTGTCATACAGTCATATACAGTTTATCATGAAAAAATGTTACAAATTGATTCAGAAAAGTCCTTTTTTGCCTGCTTATAATACCGTTAGGCGCTCCTGAGTGTGCGTTCAATCAATAAAATGAAAGGTTCAGTATTTAGAAAGAGTACATCAGTGTAGTTTTCACTATTTTTACGGAAACGACTTGAAATGCGCTATTTACTAATTCTTCTCTTATCATTCGCCTCTTTTTTATCACATGGACAGAATTTGGCCTATGAAGCAGATGAAATTATTGTTCAACTTGCACCAACTATAAATTCTTCTGCCTTCATTCGAAAGTTTGAAGCGCAAGAGCATTTGGAAATTGTTTCCTTCGAACAATTGAGCGAACCCGTCAATATTTATCTCATTAAATTTCATGATCAGTCTTTAGATTTGGACCATACAATTCGTTTATTATATGGTTATTCAGAAATTCGGATTGCGCAAAAAAATCATTTTGTAAGTGACAGAGAAACAATTCCAACAGACGCACTTTTTGCTACACAATGGCATTTAAAAAACACAGGTTTAGATGGTGGAGACATAGATGCTGATATTGATGCGACAGATGCTTGGGACGTAACTACAGGTGGATTAACTACGCATAGCGATACAATAGTGGTTTGTATCATAGAAGGCGGCGGAGTTGACATTAATCACGAAGATATAGCAGGGAATATATGGAAAAATTTTGGAGAAATACCTGATGACGGGATTGACAATGATGGAAACGGATACGTAGATGATTTTGACGGTTGGAATGTTCAAACCGAAGATGATGCGATTGGTTTTGGCAGTCATGGAACCCGCGTTAGTGGAATGGTTGGCGCTAGTGGCAATAATGGTATCGGTGTTTCTGGAGTTAATTGGAATGTGAAAATGATGGTAGTTAAAGGACAACAGGCTTCAAACGAAGCAACTGTTATTGCTGCCTATTCCTACCCGCTTAAAATGCGGAAACTATACAACGAAACTTTTGGCGCCGAGGGAGCTTTTGTAGTCGTTACAAATGCCTCTTGGGGAATTGATGGTGGTGATCCAGCAGATTCACCATTGTGGTGCGCAATGTATGATTCTTTGGGTATGCACGGAATATTAAGTGTTGGCGCCACAACAAATAATAATTTAAATGTCGAAGAAGTTGGTGATTTGCCAACGAATTGTACCAGCGAATTTTTTATTGGCGTTACCATGACCAATAATGTAGATGTTCGTGCTGGTTCAGGATATGGAACAACTTCGGTTGATTTGGCAGCACCTGGAAGTTCTGTGCGCTTAACCGTTCCTGGCGATTTATATTCCACAACAAGCGGAACTTCTTTTGCAACGCCATGTGTAACAGGTGCTATTGCTTTGGCATATTCGGCGCCCTGTGCAGAATTTATCAATTTTGTAAAATATGACCCTGCGGCTGCGGCACTGCAAATGCGTCAGTATCTTTTTGACGGGGTTGATGAATTAGACGCCTTAGTAGATGATGTTGCAACTGGTGGACGTTTAAACGTTAATAATACCATTCAATTAATCATGGATGAATGTGATGATGATGCTTGTATTTCTCCCTATAATATGCGTGCAAACGACATTACAGACACTTCTGTCACAATTGCTTGGGATGGCTTTACAGGCGACTATATTTTGACAATTTTGCCTGAAGGTGGAATAGCAACTGAGATCACAATTGAAGGCAGCACGGTTCTATCATTTGATACTTTAATGCCTTGTACTAATTATACCATTACATTACAATCCATTTGCGAAGGAGATATTTTAAGTGATGATTCATTTCCACTTTATTTTATTACAGATGGTTGTTGTACAAATCCAATTTTGGCTAACCCAACTAAAACGGAGACCAACTTAACCATTACGTGGAATGAAATTTTGTACGCCACGCAATACGATTTTCGCTATTCTATAAGTGGTGAGGATGATTGGACTGAATTAACTGATGTTACTTCTCCACTTTTAATTGAAGACTTGGAAAAATGTACCGAATATGATTTCCAAATCTATACGCTTTGTGCAGATAGTACGAGAGGGTATAGCGAATCGTACGTTTTTAGAACGCTTGGATGTGGTGTTTGTATAGAATTGGATTATTGCCCAGTAATTGGTGCCGACATTACTTATGAGTGGATTGATTCTGTGAAAGTAAATGGCTATGCCAATCAAACAGGTAAAAATGATGGTTGGTTGCGCTCAGAGCAAATCATAACCGCATTAACTCCAGGCGAAACATATCAAATTAGAGTAGTCCCTGATTTTTCAGGAGGTACTTTTTCAGAGCGTTATTCTATCTATATCGATTTTAACCAAAATGGTGAATTTGATTTACCCGCAGAAGCTGTGGTTGACGATATTTTGGTGTCAGGCGGATTAACACAAGACATTACGATTCCTTTAGACGCTGCTATTGGCGTAACAAAAATTAGAATTGGAATGGCTGCCTTGTCTGATCCTGAAGCTTGTCCTACTTCATCCTTTTTTGGTGAGTATGAAGACTATTGCCTTTATATTGGACCCCAATTGACAATCCTAGAAAATGAATTAGAATTGTCCATTTATCCTAATCCTGCGAATCAAGAATTGTTTATTAAGAGTAATGTGGAAATAGAACAAATCAACATTTATTCAAATGATGGGAAATTGGTTTTAAATGAAACGAATTATAATGCAAATCCTCTTAATATTGCCTTTTTAAGTTCAGGTATTTATATTATTCAAGTTGAAACAGCAGACGGAATCATCAACAAAAAGTTTGTAAAGCAATAAGATGAGTTTTAATTCAAAACTAAATGACCTCGAACCTGAGGACTATTATAAGACCGAAGAAGGATACATCATCTTTACAGAAACGTATCATTTGAAACGTGGACATTGCTGCAAAAGTGGTTGTAAACATTGCCCTTATGGTTATGATAAAAAAACAGGGCGTGTTTTAGGAAATAAATAATGTCCTAATCTGTGAGAGGCATTGTTGAATGATATTTACCCATACGCCACTGCTCTATTCTAACTAATTGATTTTTGGCGTTGTACTTATAAAGTTTACTTTTCCATAATCTACTTTTTTTAAATGCGCCATCCATTACTATTAAATCATTTTCATTAAAAACTTTGTTATCCCCGTCAGGGTTAAAAGGCACTTTTTGATTACGGTATAAAATTGGTTCATAATTGGGCATAACATCTTCATTGTAGCACCATTTGAATTGACTTCCTAGAGAATCAACTGGTAACATACAGTCATCACAATACGCCACTCTAGATTCCACAATACCATCCTCATTATACATGATTAATTCTTTTACACAACCACTGTAAAAATAGCGCATAGCTTGTCCAATTGTCACTCCTTTAACTTTCTGATATTGAAACTCTAGTTGTGGAATAGAATCCTTCGCACTTAATGAATCATAATAAAAGCAAACGAGACCATCTTCTCTTCCGTCTATTGAATGCGGCCGAGACTGCAATAGCACTCCATTTCTGTTATATTTTGTATGAACCTCAATACTTTTACCAGATGTGAAAATTCCCTCTTCCATCAATTGTCCGTTGTCGTAATACTTTTTATACGCACCATTAGGTCGGTTATTTGTATAATTCCCTTCCAAACGAACAGTCTCTCCATCCTTGAAATACTTTTTCCAAACCCCATTTTTAAGCCCCTTTACATAAGTCCCTTCCTCTACTCGTCCATCTATAGGATAACCGCGTTCTGGAAAATCTGCGCCGTACAAAATCCAATACCCCTCTTTCTTTCCATCTTCATTTAACTGGTTTAAGGTATCCGCTTGCGCAAATCCGTACACATGAAAAAACATGGCTGCGCAAGAAATAATCAAATGGAACAAAAATGAACGCATACCTAAAACTACAAACTTATGATCAATATCAGGTCTTATTGAGTAAAATGCTCTAATTTTGCATTTTAATTTGAACCATGCAACACATAATCCATCCCCAAAATCCAGATCCGCAAAAGATTAAACTCATTGCAGACCTACTTGAACGCGGAGGAGTAATTGTGTACCCTACAGATACGGTTTACGCCTTAGGTTGCAGTTTACAGCACAAACGCGCAATTGAAAAATTAGCCAAACTCAAAGGAATTAAGCTCAAGCATGCCAATTTTTCCATCATTTTTAATGATTTAAGCCAATTGTCAGATTATGCCAAGCATATAGATCGTCCAACTTATAAAATTCTTAACAAAAACTTACCCGGCCCATTTACATTCATACTGGAAGCTACAAGTAAAATCCCAAAATTATTTGACACCAATAAAAAAACAGTCGGTATTCGAATTCCAGATAATAATATTGTACTACAAATTGTTGAACAACTTGGTCATCCGATAGTCACCACCTCTATTCATAATGCGGATGAAGTTATCGAATACTGTACAGATCCTAACTTAATTGTCGGCAATTGGGAAGGTAAAGTAGATGCCGTTATTGATGGTGGTTATGGATTAAATGTTCCGTCAACAGTCGTCGATCTTTCAAATGGTGAAATTGAAATTATTCGTGAAGGAATTGGAGAACTTGCTTATTAAAAGCTACGCTTTTCAATGCACCGCGCTGAGCCCGTCGAAGTGTACAATTAGCAATGTACAATGATCAATACGATTTGACTAGGAGTTTTTCAATGAACAATTTTTCAATTAGAAAACTAAATCTAATCTATTTCGCCAAATGCAATCTAACAGCGTAGCGATCTATGCTCTAACAACGAAGTGGTCCATAAGCGCAGCGGTCAAAAAAAAATTGCGCGTCAGTTCGAGTGATTTTTAATTTGGCGAAGCCAAACAAAAAAATAGTCTCGAGAACAGCGCAAATTTTCTTAAATTTAGCCCAACCAAACAACAACCGTGGTATTAAATTACATTTGGATCAGCTTTTTTTTAATAGCATTGCTTGTAGCGATTATTCGAACTGTAGGCGGTGATTCTGGTGTGTTTCAAGCTATTGTAGACAGCACCTTTAGTTTATCAGAAGTAGCTTTTGAAATTTCAATTGGTTTAACAGGCATTCTTTGCTTGTGGTTAGGTATCATGAAAATTGGAGAAAAAGGTGGTGCTGTACAAGCTTTATCGCGCCTTGTTGGTCCTTTTTTTAATAAGCTTTTCCCTGATGTTCCAGAAGATCATCCTGCACGTGGTGCAATGCTCATGAATTTTTCGGCAAATATGTTGGGCTTAGATAATG
The DNA here is from genome assembly GCA_013138735.1 of Crocinitomix sp. Taxonomy (GTDB): domain Bacteria; phylum Bacteroidota; class Bacteroidia; order Flavobacteriales_D; family Crocinitomicaceae; genus Crocinitomix. Next base: position 16,710 of record WTCE01000004.1, read on the forward strand.
CCGCAACGCCAATGGGCTTAAAGGCCATGAAAGATTTGCAAGAAATCAACGATAAAAAGGATACGGCTTCCAATGCCATGATAATGTTTTTGGTCTTAAACACTTCGGGTTTAACATTGATTCCTGTTGCGGTAATGAATTATAGAAGCTCATTTGGAGCCGAAAATCCCGCAGACATTTTTATCCCTATTTTAATTTCTACTTTTTTTGCCTCAATTATTGGATTAATCGTTGTTGCAATCTACCAAAAAATTAATCTTTTTGATAAGGTTATCTTAGCCTATCTCGGCGGTTTAACGGCGGTTATAATTGGCCTCATTTTATATTTCAACCACCTTACACCTGAAGAATTGCAATCGCAATCAGCTTTACTAAGCAATATTATTCTGTACGGAATCATTTGCATTTTCATTATAATGGGCTTAAGAAAAAAGGTTAACATTTACGAAAGCTTTGTTGAAGGTGCTAAAGATGGATTTGGAATTGCAATAAAAATCATTCCTTATTTGGTCGCTATTTTAGTTTCAATTGGGGTTTTTAGAGCTTCAGGAGCCATGGACTATTTAATGGATAGCTTTAAATGGTTTTTCTCTATCTTTTTTACTGATGTTGCGTTTGTTGATGGTTTACCCACAGCATTTATGAAACCTTTAAGCGGATCAGGTGCGAGAGGAATGATGATTGAATCATTCAATAATTTTGGCGTAGATAGTTTTGTTGGTAAACTCACATCTACCCTACAAGGGGCTACAGATACTACGTTCTATATCATTGCAGTCTATTTTGGATCTGTAGGAATTCGTAAAACGCGCTATGCCATTAAAGCAGGTTTGTTGGCAGATTTAGGTGGGATAATTGCTGGAATTATAATTGCAACAATGTTTTTTGGGGGAGATGCGGATAAAGAAGTATTGAAACCAAATGCAGTAATTAGTCAATTCACGGCAAATTGGAATAATCAGGAACCCGAGAAAAACTTGGAATATATGCAAAGTGGTTGCGTTTTATATGACCAAGTATATGACACGATTTGCTACAATAGTAATGAAGTTGTTTCAAATTTCATGGCGTCCGAATCGGCAAACACTTCAGATTTTACCGTAAAATCCATAAAAACTGTCGGAATAGCTCCAGGAGAAGTGGTTTATGCAAAACTTGCCTATTTGCAGATTAAAACGAATGGACACAATGCAGATATGCAAGAAATTCACAAATCTTACGCCTTTACATTTGCCAAAGGCAAAATAAAATCAATCCAATATTTAGGTAATTTTTAAGTTGAATCATGTTTTTTAAACGGAAGAAGAAAAAAGAGGAAGAAATTGAAGTCACTGAGGTTGTCAAATTAAAACCCCTCAATTATCCTACAAAAATTTTAGTAGGATGGGCTGAAGCTATTGGCGGAAATATTGAATTACGCGATTGGTTTTTAAGCAGTGACCAATACAAAGAATTAGGACTTGTCATTCATGCCCTGTTGTTAAAAGATGACGCAAGAGAATGGCTTATGAAAAACGGTTATGCCCATTTAATGGCTATGGTAAATGGCGCCGAGGGAAATGCAGACGCGGTACATTGGTTGCACAAAGCCAACTTTCACGTATTAAAACATGTCGCATTGGCTGGTGACGGGGATGTAGACTCATCCAACTGGCTTATCAAAAATAAACATCAGGAATTTGCAATGATTGCAGAACGAATTCGGGTATTAAAAGATCAAATTGAGGAAACCCACAACGATATTCACAACTTTGGAAAAGACTAGGGCTTTATTTTTGAATTACTAGCCTAGAATCTTGTGAGCTTATAATCGTAAACTACAGTATCTAAATTGAGTTGCAGGAAAAAGCCCGTGTCTAAAAATTCATATTCAAAAACGGTATCCAGAACATAAAAAGGATCATAAACTGGATCTTCGGTAATTTCTGTAATAAAAGCCGCGTTTATAAATTCAATTTTTCCTGGCATCAATTTAAAAGAACCATTACAAGAGTAAGGAGCATTAGAACTTGTATCTCCAGTCATAATAAATGAAGAGTCCGCTTCATTCAATGCCAAAAATACCACTCCCGTTCCAATCGTATCTGTTGCATTATAGATTCGACTAAATACACCTCTATAAATTCCATTAGTAGGTGTTAATGGCCCGTCTTTTTTGCAACTTGCAAAAACAAGTGCCAATAAAAACAGTACACCAAAGAGTTTTTTCAACTTCATTCTACAAATATACAAAAGTGAAATTCGAGTGTTGATACTTAATATGACTTATTTTCTATGCAATCTCAATATTGATCAAAATGTTCCTTAACCTTTGTTCGATTTCGTTAATATCTCTATGAACTTGAAAAATTTATTATATTGTATCTTCAAAATTAACACACTATGACAAAAATCGTTGGATCTGATATTGAGATCGCTCAAGCTGCACAAATGCAGCACATTAGAGATATTGCAAGTAAATTGAATATAGAAGAAGATGACCTTGAAATGTATGGTAAATACAAAGCAAAGCTTCCACTTTCTTTAATTGACCAAGATAAAGTTGCTGCAAGCAATTTAATATTGGTAACAGCATTAACCCCTACTCCGGCTGGAGAAGGAAAAACAACGACATCAATAGGATTAACCGAGGGGTTAAATAGAATTGGGAAAAAAACAACTGTTGTTTTACGTGAACCATCATTGGGTCCAGTATTTGGAATAAAAGGTGGAGCTGCTGGTGGCGGATATTCGCAGGTTGTGCCAATGGAAGATATTAACCTACATTTTACGGGTGATTTTTCGGCAATTGAAAAGGCGAACAACTTATTATCAGCATTAATTGATAACAACATTCAAAGCAGAAAACGCAGCCTAGGGATTGATCCTAGAACAATTGGTTGGAAACGTGTGATGGATATGAATGATAGATCCCTTCGTGACATTACAATTGGTTTGGGTGGAACTGGAAACGGAATTCCACGTCAAGATGGATTCAATATAACACCAGCATCTGAGGTAATGGCAATTTTATGCATGGCTGAGGATTTTGAAGATTTAAAAAATCGACTTGGAAACATTTACATTGGATTAACGTGGTCTGATAGAAAACCAATTTACGCACGCGACTTGAAAGCCGAAAATGCAATGGCGATTCTTTTAAAGGATGCCATTAAACCAAATTTGGTTCAAACATTAGAAGGAAATCCGGCTATTATTCATGGCGGACCATTTGCAAATATTGCGCAAGGAACCAATACAATATTGGCAACTAAAATGGGTCTTTCTTTATCTGAATATGTTGTGACTGAAGCTGGATTTGGTGCCGATTTGGGTGCTGAAAAATTCTTAGACATCAAATGTGTTTCTGGAGGTTTAAAACCGAAAGCCACTGTACTTGTTGCTACAATTCGTGCTTTGCGTCACCACGGTGGTGCTCCGAAAGATGAATATAACACACCTAGCGTTGAACGTGTAAATGTTGGATTAGCCAATTTAGATAAGCACATTGAAAATATGCAAAAATTTGGATTAAATCCGGTTGTTGCAATTAATGCTTTCCCTACTGATAGTGCTGAAGAAGTGGCATTAATTCAAGAAAGATGTGCTGCTAAAGGAGTTAAAGCTGTTGTAGGAAATGGCTGGGCTGATGGCGGTGAAGGAATGACAGATTTGGCCCATGCGGTTGTTGATGTGATTGAAAGCGGTACCAACCAATTCAAACAATTATACGATTGGAATGCTCCAGTTAAAGAAAAAATTGAAACGATTGCGCGTGAAATATACGGAGCAGATGGTGTTGAATATTCTAAAAAAGCATTAACTGATTTAAAGAAAATTGAGAATTTAGGATTGGCTGGTTTGCCAATTTGTATGGCGAAAACGCAAAAATCGTTTTCTGACAATGACAAACTATTAGGAAGACCAACAGGCTTCATGGTCAATGTTCGTGAATTCGAATTTGCAGCAGGTGCAGGATTCATTATTCCAATTTTAGGTGTAATGATGCGGATGCCAGGCTTGCCTGCTACCCCTGCCTCAGAAGGCATGTCAATTGATAAAAATGGCGTAATTTCTGGACTATCTTAATCCAATGAAAGGCGTATCAAAATACGAAGGAATACTATTTAAAGGAGGGTCGATTACGAAAGTGGTCGACCCTTTAACCATAGAACATGCGCTGCAAATTGATATCAACGATAAAGCATTTACAGTCGTCATGCAAACACCTGGTGATGAAATAGATTTAGCAATGGGTTTATTATTCGCTGAGGATGTCATTGGCAAAAAAACGTCAATCAAATTTGAACCACATTTAAACGAAAATGGCCTAATTGAACGGCTCAATGCTATTATTCCAGTGGATCAAATTGGTGATGGTTATTTGAGCGCAAGAAGTTTACTCTCTGTATCTTCATGCGGAATTTGTGGTAAACAATCATTAGAGGACCTACAAATCCAAGAGGGAAGTTTAGCTGCAGACATTAATCAACATAAATGGAATACGACTGAGTTGTTTAAAATGCAAGCGCAAATGAACGACAATCAGCTCAACTATAAAGCAACAGGAGGATGCCATGGTGCTGCGGCTTTTACAGTTGAAGGAGAAATGTTAGCATTGAGAGAAGATATCGGTCGGCACAATGCCATGGATAAAGTGGTTGGTAGTTTAATTCAATCAAATAATTTAGCTCAAGCGAAAATTATCACCTTTAGTGGTCGACTTTCTTATGAAATTGTGTCTAAAGCATTTCGAGCAAAAATTCCAACTGTTATGGCCGTTTCTGCTCCATCTACTTTAGCCATTGATTTTGCCAAAGAATATGGGATTACGCTACTGGCTTTTTCAAGAAATGGTAAAACAACTTGCTATTCCAATTGCAAGAAAAACGTGCTTTAGTTACCAGTTAACGAATATAAGTACCGATAAATCGATTCTTACACATATATACTTGATTTTCTAACTACATTTGAGCAAAATTAAAATATAAAGATGTCTAAATTAATTATTTTAGTATTGTTTGTTTCTTTTTCTGTTACAACATTCTCTCAAGGAAACTCAGGGGACAAAAAGAAGAAGCAAGAAAAGACTGAAAAAATTGAAGAAGTTCAAACTGATTTAGAAGAAGATCTTGACGAAATAAAACAAGACAAGAAGAATAAGGATAAGAACAAAAAAGATAAGGATAAAGACAAGAATAAAAAAGATAAGGATAACGATCAAGAGACTGATGATGGAGATGAGGATGATGGAGACGAAGATGAGGATAAGAAAAACAAATCAAATAATGGCAATGGAAACGCTTATGGTCAGCAAAAAGACACATTAAGTGGTCAGGAATTTGGTCAGAAACGCGCTGATGAAGCTAAAGAGCAGGCCGAAATTAAAAAAGAAGCTGCTGAGAAAAAAGTAAAAGAGTTAGAAGAAGATGTTAACGCAGGAGAAGTTAAAATTGAAAATGCTAAAGAGAAAGTAAATGGTTCATTGGCCAAAGGAGAAATAACGAAAGAAGAGGCGGATGAAAAATTGGGAAGAATTGACTTAGCCGAAGAAAAAGTAACTGAAATGAAGCGGCTGATTGAGAAGGAAAAGAAAAAAATTGAAGAACTTAATACCCTAATAATAAAGTAAAAACAAACAATTTAACACTATGAAAAGAGTAATTTTTGGAGCGTTTATCGCTCTTGCAGTCGCATCTTGCAGCGGAGAAGCAGACGTTGTTGACGAAGTAGAGAATACTATCAACACTGAAGCAGTTGTAGAAATGGAAAATGCAACTAATGCAGTTGAAGAAGGTCTTGAAAACTTAGAAAATAATATCAACGAATTAAACAGTGATGTTGATTCACTTTTAAACGGAATATAATCATGAAAAAAGTATTTATCTTAATCGCAGCTGTCGGAATCACAGCTACAGCGTCAGCTCAATCAGGATTTCAAAAAGTAGAAGAAGTTCAAACAGTTGGAACATCTGAAATTAACAAAGCTTCGGATAAAGTTGAAGGTGATGCACAATCATTTGCAGCTGAAACAAACGAAGGAATTAACAAAGTAACGGACAAAGCAGAAGAAGTTGCTGGAGATGTTGTTACAACTGCAACAGATGCAGTTGACAACTTAACTGGTGATGCTGAAGAAGCTTTAGACGGTGCAACTGATGAAGCTACGGATGTAGCTGAAACTGCAACTGAAGAAGTTGGAGAAATGACACAGGATCGTGCTGACAATGCTACTGAAAATGCAACTGCTACAAGCGAAAAAGCTGCTACAGATGTTGCAGAAATGGAAACTAAAGTAACTGGAACGCAAGATAAAATTGCAGCAGCGAAAGAACGTGTCCAAGCAGCACTTGACAATGGAGACATCAATCAAGAAGAGGCAGATGGTAAATTTGCAAGAATTGCTGCAGCACAAGCGAAAGTTGATGCTGTGAAAACTCAAATTGACGATCAAAAAGGAAAAATTGATACATTAAACGGCTTAATCGGTCAATAACCGATTATTAGAATAGCTGCTTGCCTTAACGGCAATGTCTATTTGAATGAGTAGTTAATTAACAATTGATAGAGAAAGAGGATTCTTAAGGAGTCCTCTTTTTTTTTGCTATAAACTTAAAGTGAATATGCCCCCTACTTAGTTTATCTGCTTATCGAACTATCAAGGGTCCAACTATCGAAAATATCATCCCTTTAATCTGAATTAAAAATAAAGCCACTTAAACCTCCCTATATTTGAAATAACAATTAAATAACTAAATAAATAAAATATAGATATGGGTTCATTTTCATTTACAAAAGATGCTGGAGAAAAAGTTTTTAAAGAAAACAAAGTTGCCACAGAAAAAACAGAATTAATTCTTGCACATTTAAAAAAGTACGATCTAATTCCTGATAGCATGACAGCGTCATTCGAAGGAGAAAAATTAGTCGTAGCAGGTGAAGTGAATACGATTCATGAAAAGAATAAAATTTTAGCAACAGCTGGAAACATTCATGGAATTTCTGAAATTGAAGACAGAATCACAGTAGCAGGTGCTGAAGCAGGTTCTACTTGGGGTAATGGACCAACAGCTGAAGTTGCTGCTACACTAACAGAAGCGTCTCCTATTGCCAGCAATGAGCAATTTTATACAGTGAAAAAAGGAGATTATTTATCGAAAATCGCAAAAGCAGTATACGGAAATGCAAATAAATATCCCTTGATTTTTGAAGCGAACAAACCAATGTTACAGGATGCTAATTTAATTTATGCGGGACAAGTGCTTGTAATTCCACCATTAGAAGCATAATTGACCAATACGCGATAAATTAACAATTGATAGAGAAAGGGGAGCCCACGTGGTTCCTCTTTTTTTGTCCCTATTTCCCTGATAATACGTTTTTATCGATAATTTCTGTGCGCTAATCTATTAAACAACTCTTGCGCACTCTATCGCCGTATCTTCACAGTAACTCAATTGATTAGAAATAAATATTGGAATTATTTGCTGCTGCTTAGAATCCTAATTTCAAAAGATAATTGACCAATACCACTTAAATATGGGGAGCATTTGAATTTTCAAGTGCTCCCTTTTTTATTTCCGACCAGACACTGCTTAATTGAAGATAATTAGGCTCATTTTGAATCGGACAAATACCCTAGATTCACGAGCAGCTAATAATTGACGCATTGTTCTTTACAATTGAAAGTGATTTCTATCTTGTTTTTCACTAAATTCATCCTGTAAAAACACAAACTATGGCAATAAGAGTAGCAATTAACGGATTTGGGCGGATAGGACGCTATTTTACTAGAATGGCAATCGAAAACAATGACATTGAAATTGTTGCCATTAATGACTTAGCTGACACGGATACTTTAGCCCACCTTTTTAAATATGATTCGGTTCACCGTCGATTTAACGGAACAGTAAGTACTGAAGGTGATCAGATGATTGTTAACGGACATGCCATTAAAATGCTAACTGAGCGCAATCCAGCGTCATTACCATGGGGTGAATTGGCTATTGATGTTGTATTAGAAGCCACAGGTATTTTCAGAACCGAAGAATTGGCGAATTTACATATTGAAGCGGGTGCTAAAAAAGTCATATTGAGCGCTCCACCACGATCGGAAGGTATTAAATCGGTAGTTTTAGGTGTAAACAGAGATATTTTAGATGGAAGTGAGACGATCATCTCTAACGCCTCGTGTACTACAAACTCAGCTGCGCCTTTAGTGCATGTAATGAAAAAACTGGGTGTTATCGAAAGTTGTTATATCACAACCGTTCATTCTTACACCTCAGATCAACGCTTGCATGATGCGCCGCACAAAGATTTAAGACGAGCGCGTGCTGCAGCTGAATCTATTGTTCCAACAACAACTGGAGCAGCCAAAGCCATTACAAAAATTTTCCCTGAATTGGAAGGACATATGGGTGGATGTGGAATCCGTGTTCCAGTTCCTGATGGTTCTTTAACGGACATGACTTTTATTATGGATCATGAAATTTCAATTGCTGAAATTAACGCAGCTTTTAAAGCGGCTTCGCAAAATGAATTAAAAGGAATTTTAGACTATACAGAAGATCCTATTGTGTCGGTAGATATTATTGGAAGCCCCTACTCTTCTACGTTTGACGCAAAATTAACGAGTGTTGTTGGGCGAATGATTAAAGTGGTTTCTTGGTATGATAATGAAGCCGGGTATTCTAATCGTTTGGTGGATTTGATTGTAAGTTTATAAGTCTAATTCCGATCAGTCACTGCAAATCATCACAAATAATTCTCGGCCCTGACGTGGCTCTATTGAATTGTGCGCACGATCCATTTTTACAGTTGTAAATTGAGGTAAAAAGTACGTTTCATACTCTTTTACTGAGCCTCCAAAAGGTGGTCCAGATTCTAAGGGGAAGTCAAACATTAAACCAACCAGTTTTCCCTTTGGTTTAAGCAAAGCTTTCATTTTTACGGCGTATTCATTCCGTTTTTCAGGTTGGATGGCGCAAAAAAATGTTTGCTCCAATATTAGATCGAATGGATGCGTAGTTTCAAGTTCAAAAAAATCTTGATGAAATATTTGATCCTCTGGAAACTCAGGATAACGGGCTTTAAACGAATCAATGGCACCTTGAGATATTTCAACAATAAAGGTGTTTTTAAATCCTTGCTCCATTAAATACTGCGCCTCGTATGCATTGCCACAGCCAGGTATTAAAACTCGAATGCTCTTATCTATTAATTGATCAATATAAGCTTGTATGGGTGGTGACACTTGTCCCATATCCCATCCAGTAGTCTTTTTCTTCCAACGCTTGTCCCAGAATTCTTTTTCCATGTTCTATTCTTATTATCAATCGCCGTTTTAGCAGACTGAAAATGCTAAATTAAACAAAAGAATAAGAGAATTGCTTAGTTAATTAATCCCATCAAATAAGCTTCAAGCTTTTCAGTCACTGCGTCTTTTGAAGATCTTAAAAAAGAAGCATGTCTAAAATGAATTGAATATCCTCTTTTCTGATTTTCTTTCAAGTTGTTCAGACGCTCTTGCTTATTCTGTTCGTTATCAAAAACATGAAATGTAGAACGGGATTTCTCAGGTTCATAGCTATGAATTCCTTCAATAATGGTGACACGCATATTGTTGACTAATCCAGAAATGTTGAAATTTCGAATATTCGCGTGATAATTGGTACGGCGGCGTTTTTTATTTGCATCAGCATACAGCGCTGCAACAATTTGGTCGCCCAGTTCGCCTTTTATTGTGATGCATTTATCTTTTGGGTAGGTCGTCACAAAATAAAAATCACTTTCCATTTTTTTGGCCAAGGCGGCATTGCAAACTTCATTGAGACTGTCTTGCGCTCTGCTTAGTGGTGAAAAAATAAGTAATGTAACGAGTATAATTAAACTTTTCATAGGCTTGTTTTTGGATGCTATTTGGATTAGGTTGTTTTGCTTAGATAAGACCTATTTCATTTTTGGTTACATCAGGAATCCGCCTTTCTATCTAAAACTTAAGAATTTGATTCTAAGGAAACCCAATAAATAATATCGCGGAAATCAACTTTCGCATGTTCCGATAACTCTATAACACGCGCCAATTTCCCTTTTGCCAATTGTAGAATTGCAAAGCGTGTGTTTTGTAAATTAAACTCAGATTCTGCCATGACATGCTTTAAGCCAATTGTATTTAATTCGCTGATAACCGCCGCACAATCAATTTCTTTAAATTGCTCACGAATGCGTTGCTCTATGTCGGCTGAACAGTCTATTTGATGAAAACTTTAGTAAAACTAACCATAGGCACTGGAACGCGAACAATTTTGTCCGAAATACCAATAATCCCAATTCCAAATTGCCAAATTTCTGAAGATTTTGGCATATAACGAATTGCCGGGTTTATGCCGAAATATATTCTTGCATCATAAACTAGTCCAATTGAATCGAAAATAAGTATCGCTTCTTGGCTAATTCTATGCATTCCTGCAACTGAAAACATACCTGCGGCTTGACCTTCTATAACTTCCAAGTCCGTTCCCGAAAAAGCGAGATCAAAACCACCAATACCTGCATGTACAAATCCATATCCGCCACTAACATTAAAATTACTTTCTTCATCACCAAATGTCAAATTCCCAAAAGCAATACCGCCACCGGCGCTAAATGTACCGCCACCGCCAAAAGAATTCGATATATACATCAAATTTCCATAGAGTAATCCAGCGGAAGTTCTGCATTTATCACTAATTTCAAAACTATATTTTGTGGCAATAATCATAGGAACGCCCCACCAAGCAGTCATTCCTCCAAGCGACCAATTGTCAGTTAAAGCAAATTGAAATTCAAACCCTACTGGCATTATTTTTAAGTAGCCCTCCTTCTTGCGAATAGGAAAAGCGTTTGTTGTAATTGAATAAATTGATGGTAATAAATTTCGCCCCCCATTCACTCTTTCTTCTTGATGATCAGAAGATTCTAATTGCTCAATGCTTTTAATCGCGTGCTTTGGAATAGTTACTTTGCCCAACGATTTGGTGATTAAAATTACCACTTTCGCATTATTTTTAATTAAAACTCCAACATATTGCGTACCATCATTTTTGGTTACTTTATACCTTATGGAATCCGATTGGGCAAAACCCGCATTGTTTAATGCGATAAAACCAAAAAAAGCGATAAAAAGGAGTAAATTTTTCATTATGGTTTTATTCGTTCGCCAAATGTACGAAGTATTCAGGGATGAGGAGGGGTGAATTCCACAATTCCATTTTCGTTATTATAAATAATCACAAAAATTAAAGGGGATCTTCCTGAACGCTAAATTCTTAATTAGATAGTTTCATTTAGTGGGAGCAAAAGTCACACAACGTTTGCCATTTGTACCAATTCAATTCGTATTGAACTGCTCAACTTTTTTTGTCTCCAAATTAATTCTTATCATAATCAGCCCCTCATAACAATCTCCGCACCAAGTAAATTCATTCTCTAGCTCAGTTTTTAATTCTGTTTCAATTTCAAGGACTGTACCATAATCACGAGAACAATTTGCATAAACCATTCGTTCACCTTTTTTGTTTAAATATGGCATATATTGTCGCATATATTTGGTAATTTCAATTGTATCTCTTCCCATCCCAGCAAACATAACCACTCCTTTACTGCGACCAACAAATGATCTTGTATGCAAACTTATCATAACCCGATATAAGCTATCCTGATTCTGACCAAATGTCATAATTTCTGCTTGACGCTCAGGTCCAAAACGGGCTAGTTTGCGTTTTTTATACTTCTCTTTTCTTTTATGGACAATTTGATAGTCGCGCTGCAGATTACTTAGGCTATCCAATTCACTTTTCTCTTTTAGACTTAAAGATCCGCGTGTGACCTGAACATTGTAAAAATCAACAATTAATAGAATGAGTGAATCGACGGTATGAATTTGGTTTGTATCTAAATTAAAAGCTTGCACTGCCTGGGAATCAATATGTACATGTTCTGCAGAAAACGGCATCAATACCAGATTATTAGAACTCAACGTAGTTTGTGTATGCCCTGCCACTGCTCCAATACAAACGCTTGTAAATAAAATGAATAACCTCATTATCTATTTTTCATTATCAAAAATAACAATTGTATTTCCATAGAATCAGGTGTTTGATCATCTATTAATCAATTGCTTTTTTTTACTTTCCACTTTTTCAATTTACGGAAAAGCTTCCTCAAGACCCAAATAGAAAAAATCAATCCCACTAAAAATAGGATTAAGGATAAAATGAGATGCTCTTTAATAAAATCGTTAACTGCTCCTTTAAAACTAGTAAATTTCGTTCGACTTTGAAACTCGGCTTTACGAATTTGCATTAATTCGGAATCAAAACCAAAGCGTTCGGCTTCGAAATAACTTACTATTGCACTTTCTAGACTTGAAGTTAAAGCCATTAGGTTGCCATAATCATAGTAAATATTGCCTACCGTTTTATTGGGTGCATCCACAAACTTCAAACGCTCACTTAATTGATGATCAATATCATTCACTAAATCATCTAAATTATCCCCTCTAGCATTTATTGGAACAGCATGCGTTCCGAAATCCAATCCTAAAATAGATGCTGAATTTTCGGTTGTCCCTTTAATTTGAGCTTCTAATATTTTTACGTGAATCCATTCTGAACCGCCATGCGATTTTGGATTTAGTTTCATTGATCTTTTAATCCAAAACAAGGCCGAATCTGGCTGCCCCAATAACTCGTAAGTTGTTCCTAAATTTGAGGCGGTCGTATATCGATTGGGTGAAGTGTTTTCTATTTGGAAATAGATGTTTTTCGCTTGGTCATAGTGCGCTAAATAGACTAACGTGGCAGCATAATCTGAAAGATATTCTATAGAATCAGCATCCTTTTCTAAATAACTATTCCACAAGCTTACTGAATCCAAAAGAAGTTCAGATTGATTTAGTTTGTGGTAGTAAACTATCCCCCTATGCGTTTGCATAAGCTGCACAGAGCCATCCAAATTAGTGCGATATTCATTCATACAGGCAAATGAAGCTTGCGTTATAAAAAGATAGGTAAGGATTAAAAGAATTCGATTCATAGGTAAATTAGTATTTAGACCGCTGCGCTGTTTTTTTTTAGACCGCTGCGCTTTTAGATTGCATTTTGGTTCGAGATAATATATTGGGTATCCTCATTGAACATTGATAATAGTACATTGATAATTGAAATCACTCACTCACTCACTCACTCACTCACTCACTCACTCACTCACTCACTCACTCACTCACTCACTCACTCACTCACTCACTCACTTACTGCAATGATAACGGCAAAGTCACCATCTAATTGTTCCCATTTTTTTTCTGGTAAATAAGTTCTAGATACATAACCGTCTAAGTAAAGGGCATTGGCGCAGCCCTCATTTTTAAAGACTTGCGCAAATTCGTAAAGATTTACTTCACCTTTAGATTGTACAAAAACCACATTACCATTTGGTAAAATTCCAACGCCATTTCGAATATTTAAATTAGTCGAATTTTCGCCGGATAAAGGATTTATAACGCCGTCGACTAAAAGCATAGGGCCAGATTGTGTGGCGTATTGAATGTCATTAGCATACTTAAAATTTTGAGTTGTAACAATACTTGGCTGCTTGTTTTCAGAAAGATAAAACACACCATTGGGTTGCAAATAGAAATTTCCATATCCCGCAGTGGCCGTATCTAATTCCGCCAGCACTTGGCCATTTTCAATATACAAGCCTTGTGGAGATTCCTGTTTATTATACATGCCTCCATTGACTGCAAAAAGTAATTTTTCACCATTTTTTTCGAGATGACTTTTAAGATTGTTTGCGTTTTGGATATTTTCGTCCTCATCATTCTTCCAGTACATTTTAAGAATTTGCGTACTTGGATCAACTTCATGTGTAATGAAATCTCCAACCGGTTCAAACGCATTAGTACTTTCGCTATTTACACAATTAAACAAGGAAAAATTTACTGCGATAATGAAAGCTATGATTCCGAACCTGACCATTATTCAAAATACTTTATTTCCCTTTTGAAACGAAGAACCCATTCTAATGACTTGTTGAGATAGTATTGATTAATCCAGTTGCCTTGTGCATCAACTTCATATTTCGTTTGTTGCGGATTCCATGGATTCGTTTCTTTCTTGATTACAGTATTTTTAGAATAAGTGTATTCATGGACATGTTCCATGCCATGCCCGGTACCAATTACAGAATCGCATACTTTGCGACCAAATTCGTCAAAAGTTGTATAAACCGGAACAGAATCAAACCAGTATTCAATGACCTTACCAGTTGAATCATAGACGAGATCATAACCTTCATCTTGCCTTAAATCACTTTCAGCAACCGAATAAAATCCAGAATCGGGAAAAATAATTGATGTCCACCAATGTGAAGTGGCTTTAGCACTATCTCCGGTGGCATTATATTCAAAGGCAAAATAATTTGTATCGTATTCGATTTCCTTTCCGCGGTGAATAATAACGCCCTCTTTGTCGAAATAATAACCATGGTCAATTTCGTTGACACTATATGTTTCATAATAAATCAATTGTCCGAGTCTATTATATTTTGTGGTGCTCTCTAGACTGGAAGAATCTTGCTGTGCCGTGTACAAGTAAGTCTCAATCTGTTGAACAGACCCTTCCATTTCAACCAGCTCAAAAAAATCATCTATTTCACCATTATAATTGGCGTTGTATTGCATATTTATCCATGCATACGGTTTTTGTGCTGTTACCGTATAGCTTATAAATGAAATTAATAAGAGAAATAAATAGCGCATTGAATTTTGTTAACTCAACGAATATAGCATATTCGCATAGGAGATAAATAGTTTTATGCTTACATAATTAGAGTCACCTATTATTCGTTGGAACTAAGCTAAAATACGATCCTTTTAATGCACGCGATAGCAATTGTTATTTAATTGGCGCATAAATCAACCCTTTCCAGGTTAAGGCCACATCAGATTCTAGCGTATTGGAAAACGTTAAATCAAATTGGGCTTTGATGGTATCAGCTTTAAACGCTTCTTGCTCTAATTTTATGAAACCAGATTTAAGCGGAAAGTCTCTTGGTTTTTGAGTAGAGATACTATTGTAATTCGCCCAAACTTCGCAATTACCATTTACCATTTGAAAATTGAGTGTTGAGTGTGTACCAGGTGTAATTCCTGTTTCGCCATTTATACAATTGTTCGAATCTCTATTGATATAGATATAATCACAACCGGTGAATTCATACATTAGCGCAACAGAGCGCATAGTATAATGTAAATGTGAAGTGTCTACCAATTGATAGAAGGCGCTAAGAGAATCTTCAATGATTCGTCCATCTTTTTTCATAGCATAAGCCGCTTCGGGACAAAAACCGTCGCAACTTAATTGACCGTATTGGTTTTTATAAACGCCCCAATCATAGTCCCAATTTTCTGTAAAGGAAAAATCTGCATCCAACTGCTTAACAAATTGGATCGGAATACTTTTTAAGGATGAAGTCGATTTTGATAAGAAGGAGAAAGTCAATATGGCAGCTATTAAAACTCCAGTTAATCTCCAATTTTTGTTTTGCATACTCAAGTTCATAGTCACATTGCTAAAATACGGAATATCTGTTATTCTACCGAATCAAATAAAGCTGCGCACAAGCCTTTGCGTCTGAAAGTGCGTCGTGATGATTCAATGGAATTCCGTGTCGTTGACAACAAACATTTAATTTAGCAGGAGAATAGCCTTTGCTTTTATAAATTTTAAGCGTACACTCCCAATTCAAGTTTAATTGCTCATAATTCAAGCCAAAAGATAACATTGTTTTTTGCAATACGCTACGGTCAAATGAAGCATTGTGTGCGACCAACGTTTGTCCGCTAATCCGTTGTTCTATTTCTGCAAATACAGCAGCAAAATTCGGAGAATTACGTGTTTCGTACGCTGTTATGCCGTGCACATTGGTATTATGCCAGCTGTATTCATTATTCGGCGGTTTAATCAAAGCGGAATATTCATCAATAATTCTACCATTTTCAACTTTTACTAATCCTATAGCGCAGGCAGAATCTCTTTTTGCTGTTGCTGTTTCAAAATCAATGGCGGTAAAATTCATGTTTTTTTAGTGAATTGTTTGGGCAAAGATAATTATCGCTTTTGGGATTACAAGTGGTATCAGGTATAATTGGGGATTATGGTTAAGCTCAAAAGACAATTAATAGAAAGTTAATGCGCTGGATACTGATGAATTTTTCGAAGAATCAAAACTTATTCATCTGTTTAGGTATTCTTTCCGAAGTATTATAATCCACTTCTATCAAAGGTCTCTCTTCAAATTCAAGCTTTTGTAATTCAAGCATTAGAGAATCCTCATCTTGACCTTCAAAACAATCAATTTCACGATAAAAAGCAAATCCCTCAGCCTTATTTTTATAATAAGAATTCTCTTCAATAATAAGCTTAACAGGCAGGTCAATGTTTGATTTACCTTTATAAATATGAGGTGCCGTCATTATGACTAAATCAGCATAGACAAAATTCTTACGGGAATATATTTTTTGATTCATTGTCCAATCTTGAACAGGTGAATTAAACGTATTAAAAACTGTTAACCGCTCTTTTTTCAACTTATAAGTTGTGATAGTCCCTTCCCAAAAATCATGTGATATGTGTTTCTCTTTGATGAACTTTGCTTCTAAATCAAGCACTTTTACGCGCTCTTTCGCTTCATCAATCCAGTTATCGGATGGGAGTAAAACGAATAAAATAGTGACAAGTAGTAATTTCATTTCTAAAGTATTCCTTTTAAGATGGTGACATTATCGGGAAAATCACTGCTTAATAAGGCTGAAAGTTCTTTGAAATTGGTCATTTCTCTAGAATTCAGTAGAACTTGCTCTCCTTGTTTTGTTTTAAGCGTTATTATATTTCCAAAAATCAACTTTGAAATTACACCTTTCTCTGTGATATTAATTTTCAAAACATTTTCCTTATTTAAATGCACTACTTTTTTCCGATAGGCAAATGTGAAAATCCATTCACCCGAATTGCGCTTGGCGGTTTTAAAAGATCGAACACCTATAATACTCAACCCTACAAAAAAACCAAGTAACACGATTAAAACCAAAACATTACTAACATGAAACGCTTCATCCGCATCAATAAAAACAAACAAGAAGAGTATTAATATCAACACACCAAACAAGCACATAATTAGCACTGATATTCGATTGAAAAGTGTTGGTTTAAAAATCATTGATCTAAAAATAAGCATTACAATTTAAAATATCAGCAATCCTCATCCGTCATCAATATTAGTGAAGGATAGGAAATGGATCAATCGCTAAAAAGACAAACAATTTATTAGAAACAATTCCACTCTCATTTTGATAGCGGATAAAAATAAAAAAAAGATAAAATGAAAAATTCAATTTTTAGATCAATTTTAATGGGACTACTTATAGGCGTATTATTTTTTGTAGCGTTTAGATTAGTACTTGTATTATTAATAGTGGGTGCCATCTTTAAATTAGCTGGCGGCGGCAAATGGAAACGAGAACATTGGCGTGAACGTAAATTAGCCTATGTAGACAATGTGCGTAATATGGATGAAAACCAGTACGAACAATTCAAATCAAATTTTGGCCAAGGACATTGCCATGGTCGTCACTTTAGTACTAAACAAGATTAATTATGAAAAAGAGAATTAATAAAACGGTTGTGGTTATTACCACACTCCTAACATTTGGAGCACTGGGCGTAACTGCAAAAATGACACATATGCATCATCAAAAGCATCACGCCGAATATATGCAAGGCGATAATGAACAAGGCCATTGCTTTATGTGGAATGGTTGCGGAGCAGAAGAAACTGCTCCTACGCAAGCGGAATAACAATGAGGACATTTCGAGGGCCTCAATGACCTCATTGTCTCAATGCCCTCCTTCTACCTAAATGTCCTCATGCGGTGAAGACTGTTGTAGATAGATTTTGGTTAAAGCGTCCTTCGGGGCGCTTTTTTTGTGAAGAAACAATTCATTAAAATCATAAGTTCTTAGCACAGATAATAACGTTGAAGTTATAATTAGTGAATGGAACGCAGATATTCGCTGATCTTTTTTAATGAATTCAAAGGTTGAAATATTCTGCTAGTAGTTCTAAGTTCAACCTCTGCAACGTCAGTTCGAGTGATTCATTTTGACACTGTCAAAATGAATCTTATCGAGAACAAGTTGCATCAAACAAAGTAAAATCATGCAACATATATTCTAGTAGATGGCGGCATTTGTTTTGGCAAGCAGGATAATTGGCTTTATGCTGGCGGTGAAGGACTTTAGGCGAACGTCCCCACCAAAATTCAGTTATGGCAATTGGTTTCAACTTATTTTGCATGGCGTATTCTAGCAATTTAGGTGCGGCGCACTCCCCTGTTCCAGCAGCAGGTCTTTTGTTGGGTGTATCGCAAAAAATATCAAGCAGGTTTTGGGTTAATCCTTGGCGATTTGTAAAGTGATAGTTGGCAAATAATTGTTCCTGTAATTGGTATGATTTGTTTTTGCGTTTTAGCTTTAATTCGGCAACAGCGTCTGCATCTGTCGCGTTTTCCATAAGCTCTAGTGCCTTAATTTCGCGAGACATCACAGATAAGGCTTTCATTCCCGTGGAAATAAAATTATCGTCAACTGTAGCATCAAAAACGCTAGGCACAAAATGGTTATTTGCTAAGTCATTCATTAATTTGCCTGAAAATGTGGCCAAATATCCCATTTCACCTTTCACATTTTCAACCACCAAAACACCAAACATTTTTCCTTTTACGGCTTGCTTTACTGAAGTTCCAAAACCAAAATCATGGGACCAACACTCTTCATTAGCTGCAATATATTGTTGTAGTTCCTTAACTGCTATTTGAGCTATTTCAGGAATTTCTTTTCCAAAGGGATTATTAAGCTGAAATGGTAGCTCAACGCCGGCAATAGTTGTTTTAAATGATACAAAACAGTCTTTCATTAGTTGATTTGTAACGCTGAAATTTTGCCTAAAGCCATATCTAAATCTACAAAATAAAGATGACTGCAATAATAAAAATGAGAACAATCACTAAGTATTGCCACAGGTCTGTGAAATACGGTAAGTATTTCTTAAACGCGGCTTTAACCTTCGTAAACATCAACTAAGCGTACAATTCTTCTGCCTGCGTCTGAATTTTTTCATCCTGCAAATAATCGTCATAAGACATTAACTTGTCAATATTTCCGTTTGGTGTTAATTCAACTATTCTGTTGGCCACTGTTTGCACAAACTCATGATCATGCGAGGCGAATAGAATAGTACCTGGGAAATTAATTAAAGCATTATTAAAAGCAGTAATAGATTCCAAATCTAAGTGATTGGTAGGTTCATCTAAAATCAGTAGATTTCCTCTTCCAAATAACATACGAGAAATCATGCAACGCACTTTTTCTCCTCCAGACAATACACTTGAGCTTTTTAAAGCCTCTTCACCAGAAAATAACATTCTTCCTAAAAACCCTCTCAAATAAACTTCATCCTTCTCTTCATCAGTCGTAGCATATTGACGCAACCAATCAATTAAGTTTAAATCCTTATCTGTAAAGAATTCAGTATTGTCACTTGGCAAATAAGTGGTTTTTATTGTTGTTCCAAAGTGGAATGAACCATTATCTGGCTCGCGTTCACCCGAAACAATGTCAAAAAATCTAGAAATAGCGTTACTATTTTTTGAAATGAAGGCAATTTTATCACCTTTCGAAACATTCAAATCTAAGTTTTGAAATAAGGTTTCTCCTTGAAAAGAAGCCGATAATTGTTCAATATGTAGAATTTGATCTCCTGCTATTCGTTCTTGTTCGTATATGATACCTGGATATTTACGACTAGAAGGTTTAATATCTTCCAATTCTAATTTCCCTAATAATTTACGTCTACTTGTAGCTTGTTTTGATTTTGAGGCATTGGCGCTAAATCGAGAAATAAATTCTTTCAATTCTTTTCGCTTCTCCTCTAACTTTTTGTTTTTATCACCTTGTTGGCGTGCTACTAATTGTGATGACTTATACCAAAATGTATAGTTACCCGTGTACAAGTTGATCTTACCAAAATCAATATCACAGATATGCGTACAAACTGTATCTAAAAAGTGTCTATCGTGCGACACGACTATCACGGTGTTTTTAAAATCCAATAAAAAATCTTCTAACCAACTAATGGTTTTAATGTCTAAATCATTGGTAGGCTCATCCAACACTAAAATGTCTGGATTACCGAATAAGGCTTGCGCCAATAAGATTCTCACCTTGAATTCACCCGGAATGTCAGCCATTAATGTATAATGTTGATCTTCTGAAATACCAAGGTTACTTAGAATCGTCGCAGCATCTGTTTCAGCATTCCAACCGTCCATTTCTGCAAATTCTCCTTCTAATTCAGAAGCTCGCATACCATCTGCTTCGGAAAAATCAGCTTTTGCATAAATTTTTTCCTTTTCATCCATGATTTTCCATAACTCCTGATGTCCCATCATTACGGTATGCAAAACAGAATAACCATCAAACTCATAATGATTTTGTTTTAAAACCGCCATTCGCTTGCCCGGTTCAATACTTATACTGCCTTTATTTGGATCTTGATCTCCAGTTAGGACTCTTAAAAAGGTTGATTTTCCTGCACCATTGGCGCCAATTACGCCGTAGCAATTGCCTTCAACGTATTTTAAATTAACGTCTTCAAAAAGTACTTTTTTACCAAACTGAAGGGATAGATTGTTTACTTGAATCATTTGAACTGTTTCTTTTTTTGCTGCAAATTTAAATCTAAGGCTTAAATAAAACATCTTTTTACAGAAAAAAAATTTTGTTTTAATGAAAACTACTCTATATTTGCACTTGAAATATACATTTATAAGTAAGAAAAAGTAAGTTATGAAATTAAAGACATTATTAGTAGGAGCTGTTGCAGGATTGTTGTTAACTGCTTGTGGTGGTGGTGCAGCGCCAGAAGATGTAACGAAAGATTTCGTTAATGCATTAGCTGCAGGAGATTGCGAAAAAGCTATGGGAATGGCTGTAGAAACCGCAAAAGAGTCAGTACAAAGTACTATTGACGCTGGATGTGATGAGTACCAATCAGAAATCGTTTCTGTATCTTGTGAAACAACTGAAGAAACTTCAGCTTGCGCATGTACTGAAAAGAGAGATGGTATGGACATGACATATGACTATGATCTTAAAAAGGTTGATGGTGCATGGAAAGTGTCTTCTTTCAACAAGCAAATGGACATGGGTGACATGAACTTAGGTGAGTAATCTCCCCTCTAGTTAAAATATTAAATCCTGACGGTAATCGTCAGGATTTTTTTTTGCGTTAAATTTTGCTGGAGACAGCATTCATTAATTAAAAACTCCACCTATCTTTTGGGAGTGCGCCTTAAATGACTTAAATTTGCCCCCATGAAAATTATCCAGTTTGGTACATTGTTTCTTCTTTTCATTTCTGTTTTAGCAAGTTGCGACAGTGCGGTTGAGGAGTCTCGAAAATATGTCCATGTGCCACCAACCATGCCCGACAGCGTTTACAATAAGTTACAAGACGGTGATTTTATTATGCGCAAAGGCACTGGTCCCCTTTCATTTCATATTATGAACGCAACGAAGGAAGATTATTCGCATTGTGGAATAATAGTGAAGGAGGATGATAAATGGCGCGTGATTCATGCCATGGGAGGCTCTGTAAGCAAAGGAGATGTTGATGGCATGCAGATGGTAGATTTATCCGAATTCGTTGCTTACGCGGCTGATTCTATGATGTTCATTTGTCGCGCTACTTTTGAAGATTCTTTAGGACCAAAAATTAGAGATAAAGCCTACGAATATTTGGCAACTGAAGCTCCGTTTGATCATTCTTTTGATTTGTTTGAACAAGATCGGATCTACTGCTCTGAGTTGATTTTTTGCATCTTACGTGACATTACTGGCGAAAATCAAATGAACATCCGAAAGAAAAAAGAATCTTACCAATTACTATTTTCAACCTTTTTTGAAGAAGACAAATACCAACCCATTTTTCACTTGAAAGACCTGGCGGAATAGATTTTCAGTGGTACGTGTTCTGTGTTAAGTTTTGATTGTCAAGTGTTGCATGTCGAATGTCGTTATATGAAAACTTAAACAGAACACTGAGGTGCACGCAGTACAAAATTCGAAGTGTGGATATCTGTCCAATAACTATTGCCTATTAAACGCCAAAGTGCAATAATTCTGCAATCGAACTTGTGCCTTGTAATCCCCCCGTATGAACAACCACGACAGTACTTCCATCAGGAATTTCACCTTTTTTTACCAGATCACATAGGGCATAAAACATTTTGCCCGTATAAACCTGGTCCAGCTTTATGCCTGTATCCTTATACACTTCATTGATAAAGCTAATTAGTGTTTCATTGAATTTTCCATAACCACCAAAGTGGTAATTCGTCGCTAAAGTCAATTGCTGCATTTTTTCAGCTATTTCATCCTCACCAAGTCCTGCAATGGTTAGCAAGCTCGATATTTCATCTCGTATAAAGTCACCTTTTTTAAGCACAGGTACTGAAATCACCTTTTCAGAATTAACTGCCAATAAAACACCAGCAGCTGTGGTTCCTGTTCCAGAAGCTAGGATATAATAGTCTGGCTCAATGTCAATTTCAGCAACTATTGCCGTACATCCCATAAGACCCAAATAATTTGCACCACCCTCTTCTATCACCAAAACATTGCCATGTTGCCTACGGAGTAATTCTTTATAATCCCGCTCATAGCGCCAGCTATATTCTTCTCTATTGACAAATATAAGCTGCATTCCTGCATCAGCGGCCGCTTTTAGTGTGGCATTGGAAGTTGTTGTTAATTCTTGCCCTCTAATAATTCCGATTGTAGGAATGCCCGCGTCGCGACCCACGGCTGCGGTAGCATGAATATGGTTTGAATAAGCTCCTCCAAAGGTTAAGATTCCGTCATATTTGCCTTGCTTATATTTCTCGATATTCAAGTTTAGTTTCCGCCACTTGTTGCCAGAAATCTCTCCATGAATTTGATCATCACGCTTAATGTAACACTTTATATTGAACGAATTAAATAATTCATAATCAATTAATTCTAATTTTGACGGAAGATTTAGTTTTGCTAACATTTGAATGATAAGTTAACTGCCTTTAGGGGTATACATAGTGACGCCATTTTGCTCGTATTCGGCAATCATAACAGCTAAAAATTTTTCGGCATCTACAGCTAATGTTGCTGCTTCGCCAAGCCTACATTTATGCAAGGCGCCCTTCTCCTCAAAAAGTGGAATAAGGTCGTCGCATTTGCGCTTTTTAGAATATTCTGGATTGTGCACTTTGGTTTTGACGCTATGCTTCTCCCCTTTTTCGTCAATGACATCTATTTGGAATTCATCCTTATAATAAACGGGAAACTTAAAGTCTACAGCATCTTCTAAGGTATGCAAATTCGTTCCAGCCATTGACAAGGTAACGCCAACATATAAAATTTTACCTTTTTGCTCGGACACACGATAGAATGGGCTATTTTCATTATAGGGTGTCAATTGATTAAAATGATCTTTGGTATAGTAATCGGCTAATTTACCCACGGCTGAAACGGGCTCGGTAGGATGCAAACTACGCTTGGAATTGGGCAATTTTCTAAAATACTCAGTTATGGCTCCAGTTTTAGATGGCGAGTTTAGCACATCAAAAAAGGGCGTATTTCTAATATAATTTAATTGGAATACGTTATTTGGAGAAGTTGGCATTAAAACCGTGCCTTCTTCACCTACGGCTTCTATTAACGCATCAACAAAGGTTCTTGGACCGTCTAGTAGATGACCAATACGACTTAAGCTTGAATGCACCAATACAGAATCGCCCGTTTTAATCCCAATATCCCGTAAGTCTTTAACTAAATCAGCAGTAGTAATACTATTCCCCTTATGCTGCTTATGCGCTAATTCAGTATTGCGCTTATTCTTTTTTCGTTTTCTATTCCAATTTAATAAAAAATTGGGGGTCAAGCTTCGAACAAGATCTTTTACACTCATTGGCCTTGAAATTTATAGGTAATTGTGCCGCTTGACAGTCCTGATGCGGACTGCGAATAGTCAAATCTTGCTTTTTTCGCATAGCGTTTTGACTTCAGAATCATACACTCCGTTGCTCCACGCGAAAAACTTGAATTGAATTCAGCACTTTTTACATTGCCACTCTTATCCACTTTAATATCAATGACAACGGTACCCGATCCATTGCAAGTATAACCTGGGATTTCTAAGGAATGATGTTTTCGTCCTTTCAAACTGTATTCGACCATTACTTGCCCTGCAAAGGCGTTTGCTCCAGCATCACCAGTTACACTTTTATTGGGATCAATATTTGGCTTATTGTTATCTGCAGATAAATCATTATCGCCATTATCTCTAGGCGGCAGATCTTCTGAGTCCGGATGTGTCGCCGCCCATTCGTCAAAAAATTGTTGCTCCAACTCCCTTGCTTCCCGTTCTACTTGCGCATCCAAATCTTGCGCAGAAAAATTCTCATATGACCGCTCGCGTTGGTCGTTTGCGTCTGCTGTTAAATTGTAGAGTTGTTCACTTTTCAATTCATTTTGCTCGTTCAACCTTTCCAACATCTCCATCATTTCCTCGTCCATTTCAATGGCATCTGCATCTAACTCAATCTCTTCATACTGCTCACTATTATGGCCATAAGGTGTTCTAATCGTTGTAAAATTTGTGGTGATAAAAAATAGGACGTGAAAAAACACAGTGCCTATAATGGCAAACTTATAACGTTCGATATAATCTAAAAACCGATCCACTATTCTTCGTCTTTCCTAATAAATTCATTTCTTTTGAGGTCATAATAAAATATTTCCTCTCTTGTTTCTAACTGTACAACCTCATTGGTATAGGGTTCAACAGAAATATATGAAAAATTCAATAAAGTATCTCCATTTGTTTCTAGAAGTCCATAATTTCCACGGCTTTTCGCAATAAGTACAGTGTCGTTAAATTGTTCTAATTTTTCAAAATATGGACCTATAACATAATCGCCTTTTTTGTTGATCATGCCAACCAAGGGTGCACCGCCAGCCTTTGCTAGCTTTCCGTTAAACGAATTTGCAGCCGTAAAATTATAGCCAATGACTAATCGCCCAACATGATTTAAATATCCCCACTTATCTCCTTTTTGAACTGCAATATAAGTGCCATAATCTCCTAATTTTTTCTGCTCACGCCCAATTAGCTTCCTACCATTGGTATCAATTAAATTGTATCCTTTCTCAAATTCTATCTTTGCATACTCATTTTGAAATATGGCTAGTTGCCTATATTCCGCATAAGTTTCAACCCATTCATTTAGAATTAATTCTCCTTTAGCATCTATGTAATTAAACAAACCTTCTTTTTCTACAATTGCCCTATTATCATGCATTTCTCCAATGAAATCATAATCAAATGTCAAAATAGAATCTTCCTTCTGGCTCAACAAGCCCCATTTACCACCAAACTTTGCTAAATACACGCCAGGATAATACAATTTGAGTTTCTTATATTTAAATGGAATTGATGTTGTTCCAAAAACATCAATTAATCCATAATTGCCATTTTTACTTACAACTGCTTTCCCATTATTAAAATCTTCTGCATCAGAATATTGTTGTTTTAAGCGCACAATTCCTTTCAAATCAAAATAACCATAAGAATCGGCCTCAGAGAAATAGCAAAACCCTTCATTTAAATTACCTAAATCTTCATAGGCCGGATTAATTACAAATTCCCCGCTCCGATTAATCAAACCCCACTTTTCATCCACTTCCACGACCGCATGGCCTTCACTCATTTTATAGGCATCATCAAAAATGGCATCAATTACAAGTTCTCCTGTTTTATCTACAAAACCATACTTTCCTTCTAGTTGCACTATTGCTAATCCTTCATGAAACGCTTCTGCAACTTCATATTTTGGCTCAATAAAAAATTCTTCATTTTCATCTAGATAACCCCATTTATTGCGCATTTTAATTGGAAACAAGACGCGATCAACACTATTGAGCTGTATCATCAACTCTTCTTTAAACGGATAATCGGTAAACTCGTTTAAAAATGCTTGAATGCTACTACTTGAATAATCTTGTTGAAGATGTGTTGAGAACATTTTTTTCCAAGCTATAGGAACATTTCTATTTTCAGGATGATCAGCAATAAAGTTTTTATAACCTTCTAAACTACCCGTCTTTGTCGCAATCCTATAAATTTGATCTTCGGCATCTCCCCTATAAGGACTGTTTGGAAATTTTTTAATAAAGCGCACATAATCAATGAAATTATTATCGACTGTTGTTTCTTGATAGTTCAAACGGTCAAATGCCGCTTGTGCATCTGCAGTTCTTTCAGAATTTGGATAAATTGCCATAAAATTGCCATATGCGGCAGCTGTATTCTTTTCATTGGCCAATTCAAATGCCAATTCATCTCTATAATAAATGACAGAGTCAATATGTTTGCTCCAAGGGTTGCGATTTAAAAAACGTTGATAAATAGCGACCGTATGATTTGTTTTGGCAGCTATAAACAAGGCGCTAGAAACTTTATCGCGGTGTTCGAATATTTTTAAACTATCCGCACCCCAATCCGCGTATTTGATCTTTTTCTTAGGTTTTACATTGGAATAGTTGCCTGTTGCACGCACTACACAGCTATGCGCACTATCCAAATTGAAAAAAGGATTATCAGTTCGCAAGTAAATTATGCTTAAACCATACGAAGCTGCAACGTTATCTCGTTTTAGTCCTTTTTCAAATAATCGCTTTGCATCAAAGTAATTATAGATATCCAAAGATTGGAATCCCTTTTCAATCTTTCCAGCGGATAGATTGAAACAGAATAATAGGAATAATATGATTAGTACGTAGCGCTTATTCATTACAATTAAAACGCGAAATTAAGCAATTCGATACATTAAATTGACGTGAAAATTCAACTTTAAATAATTAATTCAAATAAAAAGAGATGATTCATGGTATTCAGTTTCCCGATCCTTTTAACTTTGCAACCTATTTTTCGCTGTGAATGATAAAAATTGCTGACCGAATATTGTTTTATATCATCCTAAAACCCCTGTCATACCTGCCTTTGGGATTGTTGTATTTCTTTTCGAGTATCGTGTATTTTTTGACCTATAATTTTGTCCGTTATCGACGTAAAGTGGTGCGTGCCAACCTAGAAAAAGCATTTCCAGAGAAATCTCCAGCCGAATTAAAAACAATTGAGAAGGGATTCTATAAACATTTTATTGATTTTATATTTGAAAGTATCAAAGCTGTTAGTATTTCAACCAAGCAGGTTTTAAAACGTACTTCAATTAAAAATCCTGAACTTTTAGAGCAACTCTTTAAACAAGATAAAAACGTAATTGTTACTTGCGGACATTATAATAATTGGGAATTCTATTCATTGAGTTTACCCAAAATGACCAAATATACCACCTACTCCATTTATCAGCCATTGAAAAACACGTTCTACGATCAGATTCTATTCAACTCTAGAACGCGCAATGGTATGAACTTAATAGGGACAAAAGATATCATTCCATTTTTCACTACTTCGACCAAAGAGAAAAAAATGGTTATAATTGTCAATGATCAATCTCCTTCAAACTTAAATTCTGCTCACTGGAACACTTTTTTAAATCAGGAAACTGGCTGGAACAATGGTCCGGAAAAATTAGCACGTAAATATGATTATACTGTTCTTTTTGGACACTCAAAGAAAGTTAAACGTGGTTATTACGAAGTCGAATTCACTATGATTAGTGAAAACCCGATTGAAATGAAAGAAGGTGAAGTGACAGACATTTACGCGCATTTACTAGAAGATTTAATCAAAGAAAAACCAGATTTCTGGTTGTGGTCACACAAAAGGTGGAAGCACAAACGTCCAACACTAAATAAATAGCTAAATTAGTTGTCAGAATGAGTATGACACCATTAGCCGAACGCATGCGCCCGAATACTTTGGCGGAATATATGGGGCAAGACCATATAATCGGCGAAAATTCAGGATTGCGAAAAGCAATCGAATCAGGCCACATTCCTTCCATGATACTTTGGGGACCACCTGGTGTTGGAAAAACAACCTTGGCACAAATCATTGCCAATACAGTAGATCGCCCCTTCCATTCGTTAAGCGCCATTAATTCTGGCGTAAAAGATATTAGAGAGATTATTGCAAAAGTAGGTAACCAAGGATTGTTTGGCGCTCAAAATGCGATTCTATTCATTGATGAGATTCACCGCTTTAGTAAATCGCAACAAGATTCACTTTTAGGCGCAGTTGAAAAAGGCATTATTACCTTGATTGGAGCAACTACTGAGAATCCTTCGTTTGAAGTCATTTCTGCCCTACTCTCGCGAAGTCAAGTTTATACGCTAAGACATCATTCAAAGGATGAGTTAGTCGCTTTAATGGAGCGTGCATTATCCACGGATGATTATTTGAAATCTAAAAAGATAAAACTAAAGGAGACAGGCGCTCTAATAAAAATTTCGGGCGGTGATGCCCGAAAATTGTTAAACGCGCTTGAAATGGTCGTAGAACAAGCCTACGAGGATAAAACCTTAAACGTAACGAACGATTTAGTAACAAATATCATTCAAGCCAATATTGCCAACTACGATAAGGATGGCGAAATGCACTATGATGTCATCTCAGCTTTTATCAAATCGATTCGCGGTAGTGATCCTAACGGAGCGGTTTATTGGTTAGCCAGAATGATTGAAGGCGGTGAAGATCCTAAATTTATTGCACGGCGATTAATGATTTCTGCTGCTGAAGATATTGGCTTGGCAAATCCAAACGCTTTGATCATGGCGAATAATACGTTTGATGCCATTAATAAAATTGGTTGGCCAGAAGGACGAATTGTTTTATCGCAATGCGCCATTTATTTAGCTACGTCGCCAAAAGGCAATGGTTCATATATGGCAATTGGGAAAGCACAAGCTTTGGTTAAAGAAACAGGAAACTTAAGTGTTCCTCTTCATTTGCGCAATGCACCAACTAAATTAATGAAGGATTTAGGTTACGGAGAGGAATATAAATATTCGCACGATTTTGCGAACAATTTTGTGAACCAAGAGTTTTTACCAGATGAGATAAGTGGAACTAACTTTTTTAAAGCCGGAAGTTCGGCTAGGGAGCAAGATATTGAAAAGACGATTAAGAATTTGTGGGGAGAGAAATATGACGGAAAATAGATGCCGGGCATTTCGATAATTCGACAGACTCACTAACCTAACCTCAATCTCCTACCAGCTGAGTTAAAGGTTAGAGTAAAGAACAAAGACAATAGTATAAAGACTGTAACGTCAGTTCGAGTAATTTAAGAACACTGAGGCCCTCGAAGTGCTCTTGAATTGTATCGAGAACAAGTGGTTAATAATGAGTGAAGTAATAAAAAATAAAGGTTCAAAAGTTGGTGCATGGATAAGTGCAATGCGTTTGCGGACTTTGCCTTTGTCGTTTAGTGTGATATTGATGGGGAGTGCTTTGGCTTATTCAGCTCAACATGCAACGTATCCGCCATATCAATACTCATGGCTTACTTTCAGTCTTATTCTGATCACAACTTTACTTTTACAAATTCTATCCAATTTGGCGAATGATTATGGAGACGCTAAAAAAGGAGCAGACAATGAAGGACGAATTGGTCCCGTAAGAGCAATTCAAAGTGGTATTATTTCGCCGCAAGAGATGTTTAAAGGAATTGTAATCACTTCTTTACTCGCTCTCATTTCAGGTATTTGGTTACTCCTTGAAGCATTTGATTATAATTTAAACGGCACTTTTATTCTTTTTATCGTTCTTGGCTTAGCGTCAATTGCAGCTGCAATAAAATACACCGTTGGTAAACGAGCGTATGGATATAGCGGTCTTGGTGACCTTTTTGTATTCATGTTTTTTGGATTAGTTGGTGTCTTAGGCACCTTTTATCTGCAAACTAAAATGCTAGCTTGGCCTGCCCTATTTCCAGCAATTACAATGGGCTGCTTGAGTGTCGCTGTGCTCAACTTAAATAATATGCGCGATCGGGAGAACGATCAAAAAGTTGGCAAAAACACATTGGTGGTTAAATTTGGCTTTGCCTGGAGTAAATCATATCATTATACACTGTTTTTAATCGCGTATTTGGTTTTCCCTATTCCTATTCTATTCTCAATTTTAATGGGCGGTGATTTTCAATTTTTCTTACCATTCATACCGATTCTAATTATACATATTATTCACATCAGAAAGGTGATAAGAGTTAAAGATCCAAAAGACTTCGACCCAGAATTAAAGAAGATCGCGCTCTCAGCATTTCTTTTATCTCTATTGTTTTTTGCAATGGTATTAACCGTTTTTTAATTTTACACCATGCGCATAGATATCCTCACCGTATTACCAAAATTACTTGAAAGTCCATTTAACGACTCAATCATGAAGCGCGCTCAGGAAAAAGGGCATGCCGAGATTCATGTACACAACATTCGCGATTATTCAACACACCGCCAAAATAGTGTAGACGATTATCAATATGGTGGCGGCGCAGGAATGGTCATGACGATTCAGCCAATTGCGGATTGTATAGCTAAATTGCAAGCCGAGCGTACTTATGACGAATTAATTTACATGACACCAGACGGGGAATTGCTGGAGCAGTCGCATTGCAACGCTTTTTCTTTACAAAAGAACTTGCTTATTTTGTGTGGTCATTATAAAGGCGTTGATCAACGCATTCGTGATTTATTTATCACAAAGGAAATTTCGATTGGTAGCTATGTAATGTCTGGAGGTGAATTAGGTGCAGCGGTATTAGTAGATGCTGTGGTTCGATTAATACCCGGGGTTTTAAATGATGAAACCTCTGCCCTAACCGATTCTTTTCAAGATGGTTTATTGGCACCACCCGTTTATACAAGACCTGAGGACTATAAAGGACATAAAGTACCAGAGATTCTGATGTCTGGACATAATAAGAAGATTGATGAATGGCGAAATGAACAAAGTGTTATTCGTACGCAAGAACGTAGACCTGATTTGCTGGATTAGAGATGTTTCTCGATTTTGAGTGAACAAGATCCTACTCTATTGTCAATCCCTGCAATTCAGCCCATTCAGACCATGAACCGTCGTATAAGTTCTTGCTCTCATAACCTGCAATATGACCAGCCAGCATCACAATACAAGCCGTAAGGCCAGAACCACAGCTAAAAACAAGTTCTTGGTCGCTAGCCAATTTAGTTTCGAAAATTTTTCTTAATTCCGACTGAGATTTAAACTCCCCATCAGTCAACAGATCTTTGTAAGGAATATTTACCGAATTTGGAATACGCCCACTCTGTAAATGTTTGCGCGGTTCGGGTTCTATCCCATCAAATCTGCCTTTAGATCTGGCATCAATTACTGTGAATTTTTCTGCATCAACATTAATTAATATGTCTTTATAGTTTTTTAGAATTTCTTCTTGAAAATTGGCACTAAAATCCCCCCGCACGTCTGCTTCAATATGTTTTTCAGAAGTTTCATATCCTTTATCAATCCATGCTGGCAATCCACCATTCAAAACGGCAACATTTTGATGCCCCATAATTTTAAATAACCACCAAACCCTGGGACTGGTATAGCTACCTATATTATCAAACACAATAATTTTTGAATCTCTATTAATCCCTAATTTTTTGGCCTCAAGTTCAAATTGCTCAACAGTAGGAATGGTATTTGGAAAGCGACTAGTGAGATTTGCAAACTTATTTTTTAAATCAAAATAGCGGGCATTTTTAATTGTAATTGATTTGTGGATTGAGGTTTTGCCTTCAGCAGTTGACTGAATACTTGCATCTAATAACACCAGATTCTTATCATGAAAATTTTCATGCAGCCAATCTACCGTAACTAAAGTTTTCATTAACTAAAAATGGAATTAAACACTGATTAACAACAGACTACAACGTGAACGAGACTGGAACAGTTTGTTTCACTCGGACCTTCTTACCACGCATAGTTCCAGGTGTCCAATTCGGCATTTTTTTAATAACATTTACCGCTTCTTGATCCAACTCATCATTCTTGCAACCTCGTCTAACCGTGACATTAGAAATGCTTCCGTCTTTTTCCACAATAAACTGAATATACACTTTACCTTGAATGCCAGCTGCCTTTAATTTTGGTGGATAGTATAAATTTTTACGAATGAATATATCCATTGCATCCGCATTTCCGGGGAAATGCGCCATTTGCTCAGGAAAATCATAAACCATTGAAGAATCTTGTGGTGTATTAATACCGTTGCCCATTGTAAATCCTGCATTTGCAGCAACAATTAAGAGCAATAAAATGATTGTTTTTTTCATTGGTGGTGTTTAATGTGGTTTTCTAATTTACAGTAATTTTGAAGAGGAAGCGTATAAATCGTTAATATATTTTCTACTCTACATGTTCTTTGAATCCAGAACGGTATTGCCTTAACCGATTGAAAAACAGGGCCATCTAATTCATTTCCAGTGGCGTTTGAAGCTTCAATAATTTCAATTCCAATTCTTTTTGAAGGCGAATCATTCTCAATATTAATTGCCGCAACTGACGGAACAATTTTAAAACTCCAATTGTTAGCGAAATTTTGCGCTTGTATTTCAGCTTGAATCTGATTACTTTTGTACTGTTGCATAGCATTTGCTTGCATACAAAATGAGGCTACCGTTATGAGAAAAATTAATTTCGTTTTCATTCTATTTATTCTTTTTACAAGTATCGTGCCGACTTCATGTAAAAAGGGACCCATTCAATATAAATTTGATGGTATAGTAAACAGTTCCTTAGACAATGATCCGGTTTCAGGTGTTGCTGTAACTATTTCTCAAAAAATCATTCAAAACGGCACTACTGGTGAAAGTTATTCCCTTGCCGGATCCACCACAACTGACGCAGCAGGAGCATTCGCAATTTCTTTTGACCGTGAAATGGTTACGGAATTTTTAATAGAATTTGAGAAAGAGAACTATTTTCCTTTGGAAATTATCGAATCCTCTTCCAACATTTCGACAGAAAACGTTAATACCTTTTCAGATATAATAGACCCAAAATCATGGGTAACGTTTAATATTAAAAATTTCCTACCCCATCCAGATGATCACTTCAGATTAGTTACGCATACATTTAGAGAAGGATGCGCAGAATGTGCTGTAAATACGACGGCAAACTTCTATGGTTCGGTAGATACATCTTTCACTTATGCTACAACTGCAGGCGAATATGTTAGGTTCACTTATATTGACGTTACCTACGCTGACTCTAACCTAGATTCCGTTTACACCGTGCCGTTTGAAGACAATACCGTTACCATTAACTACTAACCTGAGCGTGCTTTTAAGCCTGAATTCGATTATTTCCTATAATTTGGAGCTAATCTTATAATTGAATTATCTTTGCGGCTTTTATTGCACTATGTTTAAGCTCATTCAAAATTCCACCAGCAACGTTAAAAACGACATTCTTTCTGGACTCACCGTGGCACTTGCTTTGGTTCCAGAAGCGGTTGCCTTTGCCTTTGTGGCAGGTGTCGATCCTTTAGTTGGATTATACGGTGCATTTATGATGGGACTCATCACCTCAATTTTTGGTGGACGCCCAGGAATGATCTCTGGTGCAACTGGAGCCATGGCCGTTGTTATGGTTGCCCTAGTAAAAATTGGCGAAGATCAAGGAGGATTTGGTTTAGAATTCTTACTACTAACCCTTTTACTAGTTGGAATAATTCAAATGTCGGCAGGTTTATTGAAACTCGGGAAATTTGTCAGATTAATCCCCCATTCAGTAATGATGGGCTTTGTAAACGGATTGGCTATTGTTATTTTTCTTTCGCAAATTGGCATGTTTAAAACGACGGACAAAGACGTTTACGGACAAAACAAAGTCGAGACTGTATCTAAAGATTTACTTTATGACATTAATGGAACGCAAGTGAGCGACCATTCAAGTGGACATGTGTTATTTAATAAAGTAGACAATCAATTAATTGATGCACATTCCAATCAATTGGCCTACAACATTACAGAAAACCAAGTATTTGGAACAGATTCTATTGTTGCCTACAACATTGAATCTGATGGTATTTATAGCATAGAAAAAGCTGGTTTATCCAAATCATTTTTACCTTCAACTGAATTGTTGATGATGTTGTTATTTGTACTCTTAACAATGAGCATCATGTACTTTTTACCTAAGTTAACCAAGAAAGTACCTTCCGCATTAATAGCAATTATCGTAGTGGCTTGTATTACCATTTTTGGAAATATAGACATAAGTACCGTAGGCTCCTTTATTGCAGATGGCGCCCCATTAGGCGAAACAAGCACTGGAATAGCAGGCGGATTGCCAAGTTTCCATGCAGAGACATTTACAAGCATTCCACTAACATTTGAAACGTTTAAAACAATTTTACCCTTCGCATTTATTTTGGCGGCCATTGGCTTAATTGAATCATTAATGACGCTGAATTTAGTGGATGAATTAACAGAAACCCGCGGTAACGGAAATCGTGAATGTATTGCACAAGGTGGTGCCAATTTTGTGAACGGGCTATTTGGCGGAATGGGTGGCTGCGCCATGATTGGTCAATCAATCATTAATATCAATTCTGGCGGTAGAGGAAGACTTTCTGGAATAGTTGCGGCACTTACTTTATTAGTATTTATTCTTTGGGGAGCCGGTGTAATAGAACAAGTTCCAATTGCAGCATTAGTAGGCGTTATGTTTATGGTGGTTATTGGAACCTTTGCTTGGTCGAGTTTCCGCATCATTCGTAAAATCCCTAAGTCGGATGCATTTGTATTGATTTTGGTTTCGGGAATGACAGTGGCGTTTGATTTAGCAATAGCTGTAATTTGTGGTGTAATTGTATCTGCTCTTGTCTTTTCTTGGGAAAATGCTAAAAGAATTCGAGCCCGTAAAACGGTTCGTGAGGATGGAACAAAAGTATATGAAATTTGGGGGCCATTGTTTTTTGGATCTGTTCAAGCATTCAACAATAAGTTTGATGTAGCAGATGATCCCGACCGTGTTGAGATTGATTTTGTAGAATCAAAAGTTACCGATCATTCAGGAATTGAGGCTGTAAAAACCTTGGTAGAACGCTATGAATCTTCAGGAAAAGCTGTTACGCTTAAACATCTGAGTCCACAATGTGTGCTTTTATTAACCAAGGCGAATCCGCATTTAAATGAGATTATCGAGCGTGACATTGATGATCCGCGTTATCATGTGCTTGCTGCGCAGGATGAGAATTTGCTTTAGGTAGATTAAAGATCGCGTTGCTCCTAGATGTTAGATCGCTGCGCTTTTAGATTAAAGATTTCAAGTTGACTTGTTATGCATTAATGATTGAATGTTTTAATGTTTTAATGCGATTTGACGGGGTTTTGATGGTTTGATGGTTTGATGGTTTGATGCGATTTGACGGGGTTTTGATGATTTGATGGTTTGATTATTTGATGGTTTGATTATTTGATGGTTTAATACGATTTGACTTTTTTTTTATGGTGGAATGGTTGAATCTTTATGCTTTGTAAATACATGCTAGAATTATTTGAATAATGACTGAACCGATCTCTATCGAATACTTAGAAAAAATCCAATCAGACAATAGATTGTCACAATCCGACAAAGACTTTATTGCAGGTGTGCTAGAATCACTCGTTGATTGGCGGAACGAACATGCAATACTCGATAAATATCTTGTTGAAATTGAGAAGTTTACTGGTGGATACTTGACTGAAAAGAATATACGGAAAGTATTACGGTCTATCAACGTTGCGCAGTATGCTTGGGAAGCGGAATGTTTGGCAGGGCTAGCACGGGATTTAGGAAGCAAAGGTATTGGTCTGCGAGAAGCTATAGCTGACGTCATTGCTAAAGTTTCGTAGAAAATAATTCGAATTTAAAGCCCAGTAAAATTTTCTGCTATCAACTCCTTAAACTTATTCTTAGGAATTTGTTCCGTGTCGATTTGAATGACTAATTCATTTTCTTGATAGGTTATTTTAAGCAAAGACTGATCGCTAAAATATTCTTCTAATAAAACAAACAAGCGCATTGTTAAGGGATGATTGGGCTGTTTGGAAATAATTCTGTATTCGCTGGAGCCTTTGAATTTTTTTACTCCGCGAAAACCATCACCGAATTTCTTTTTTCGAATCTGAAAATCGGGCAGACTCGTTTCTAGATTTTTGCATTTCCAAATTGTCCAAAATTGTAATGCTTGCTTCTTTGTTGAGACCAAAATAGTACCAGCAGAATAGGTTGCCTTTTTAAGTTGAAAGATCCATCTCAAAGGCGCATCCACTCTCCCTTTAACATTATACGACCATGCATTATATGAACCCGTAGTTACGCCACCCAATTCAAGCATATATTCCTCAAACTCTTCGCAAAAAGCCTTATTTTCGATATAAAATGGAGAATCTAACTCCCCAGGACTTGCGTTAGATTCAATTGCCATGGAAATTTCTATTGTTTAATAATCTTACCTGCTCCTACTCTTTCGCCCTCATTAATAAAGCGATAAAAATAAACACCATCTGCTAAGTTCGATAAATCTACTTGTTGACCTGTAGTTGTAAGAAGGTTCGAATAAACCAATTTACCTGTATTGTCAACTACTTCTACCTTCAACTGATTAAAGTCCCTAAACGCCACGTAAAATACTCCGGTGGACGGATTTGGATACAATTGGATGAGAGCATTTTCTTCTGTTTCCTCAATTGCTGTTACAATATCGTCTCCATTAACACTAGATTCAATAAAAAATTGAGAGAAATTAGCAATCTCACAATCCGCATCATAATTAAACGTTCCACCGTCAAAATCAACTGCTGTACAACTTTCTTCCCAAACATCTAAGTCCTCATTCTCTCCTCTTACAAAAAGCAAAGCGTTTTCAGGCAATCCTTCAGGTGAAGCATCATGCACCTTAAAATTAAGTGTTTCTATAATTTCAAACGTCTCGGTTCCATAATTGTTAATCACCCAATAATTACCTGTATTCGGATTGTCAGACGGCAATACATTTGGTTCTAAATGAATGCGAGTGACTACGACTTCTCCTTCTATCACAGTACCATCCTCAAATACAAGAATAGTTTCACTATTTGGAAATTCAACCTCTCCTGCTCCTGTCACAAAAACCCGATCGCTATTCCCTTCTCCAACCGGTGCACCAGAAATCACTTTTGTTGCACCCGAATTTAGTACAGCATGGTTGGTTCCTATTCTATCATTTACCGCCGTAATTCCTTCAATATTAAACTGGTAATAAGAAATTAATTCATCTGTATATGGAATGTCTCCGGTTCTAGTTAAATGACGCAATTCACGAATCTCATTTTGTGTTAATGATTTGTTCCAAATACACACTTCATCAATCAATCCTTTATAATTTCGACCACCCCAACCTTTATAACTGCCAATTTTCATAGCTTCGATTAGCGCTGGTTCTGCAGCAGTAATATGTGAACTAGCAACGCCGTTTAAATACACGGTAATAGAATCTGGCGTCACAACTAAAGCTACGTGAGACCAAGCACCTTCTTCGACAATCAAACCACTATCCCACCACCAAGCGCCTCCAGGCCAATGATAAGCTAGCATATTTCCCGGTCTGAAATTTAACCCAGCACTTGTTCCATCATTAAATACAATTCCGGTATAATCAGGTTGAACACCATCTGGTTTTACCCAAGCTGAAATGCCAAAATTGTTGGTCAAACCAATGTTCATGTTTGGTGTCGAAGCATAATCGCCGCTTTCGAATGTTTCCATTGCAAAGCCTGGAATTGGATCAGGCGAACATTGGTTATCCAGTGTCACCATACCTTCAACGGTTTTAGAATCTGTATTTCCATCACCATCCGTTACGGTTAATGTCACATCATAACTTCCTTCGGTATTAAAGACAACACGAGGATTTCTGTCTGTGAGTGAACTTACATAACTTGGCGCAGGTGAAAATTCCCATTCCCAAGACGCACCATCATGCGCCAAAACAGAATAACATTCAAACTGTACGGTATCTCTACTGCAATACACAATGTCTGATGCTGTCATTGGTTGTGCAATTGGCATTGATGGGGCAGCCAAAGAAACTTCCCAAATTCCACGTCCACCACTCATGCGCAATTTATTGTCCCGATAAAATGGTCTAAAATGCAATGCTCGCGTTACAAAAGGCAAATCTTCGCTGTAAGACAACCACTCACTTGTCCCTTCATCCCAATAAAATAAATTATACGCCGAAACAACGTAAACCAAGTGATCTGATCCTGCTTGGAAAACAATATCACGAATATAATGCCCATTTAAAACGGGAGTAGATTTGTTTACCCAGGTTGTTCCTCCATCATAGGTTGCGTAAACTTTTTCGCCGTCAGATCCATAATGAACCGCCACCCATAATTCATCAGAATTTGCTGGATTAATGGTTAAATCTAATCGCGTTAGCGCTCCTGCAGGTACCTCAGTCGTTTCTACAAAGGTATTTCCTCCATCTGTCGATCTATGAACTTGACAGTTAAAACCATCTCGTACTAGCGTGTAAATGATTGCTGGATTATCACGTGAAATTTCAAATTCTAAAACACGACTGAATTCTGGAAATTCAAACAAGGCTTCAAAACTTGCCCCACCATCTTCTGATTTATAAAATATATTTTCATTTCCTAAATACAAATGATCGGCATAACGCGAATCATATTCTACTTCACTACTATTCAATAAACCATAACTTTCATTTGGATACAAACTAAAGTTAGAGATGTTAGATGAACTTTGAGAAAGTGCATCTGGTGTTACTTTATCACTAATATCAGAAT
The DNA here is from genome assembly GCA_013138735.1 of Crocinitomix sp. GTDB lineage: Bacteria > Bacteroidota > Bacteroidia > Flavobacteriales_D > Crocinitomicaceae > Crocinitomix. Next base: position 55,652 of record WTCE01000004.1, read on the forward strand.
AATGTGTTTCTCTATTATTCAAGGGGTTTACATAACCTGTAGAAGTTTCTGCGCCGCCCATAAACATAGTATTTCCAAAGCCAAAATTTTCATGATAAACGGCATCACCATTATGATAACGGCCTCCTGTCCATGTATCTTCATTCCAACCTTGATTAAAGCCCCAATAAGTACTTGAAGAAACTCCCGTATTTCTAACTTCAACCGTTGCGCATTCATCATTCGAATAATTAAGACCACCGTCAGATGCTACCCAAACTTCGCCATCTACCACATCAATATCCTGAATGTCTGCATGCATTTCTAAACTTCGTGTACCTCTTATATATTCAATATTTGCTCCGCGATTGCCAGATTCCATCATCCAAATGGTTCCAATCCAAATTTTATCGGCATCTGTGTGCGACACGTCCATGTCAAAATTATACCATCCTTGATGATAGCCATCTGCATAACCGGCATAAAACCAATTTGTTGCCATATCAGTTCCTGGCACATATGGACCACCGTCGATTCCATCAGAATTCACCCAATTCTCTGCTCCATCTGTACTATAATAAACGCCAATCCAACCATTATCACCAGATTTGCTATTCCCAATTAAACAAGCATAAATCATATCAGGATTGGCTGGTGTAACACCAATTTTGCAGCCAATATCACTTGCTGTTCCAATATCCTCAGGCACATACCAATCTGTATCTTTTAAGAGCCAGGTGGTTCCAGCGTCTAAGGACTTAAATATCTCTGCTCGTTTTAATGAAGGGTTGTGAATGGATAAAAATAAGATATCAGGATTAACAGCATGCGCCTCAATATCCCAACAGCGTTCGTCATAAATCACCGCCCATGAATCTCCAGAATCATTTGTTAAATAAAGTCCATCCGCAGTCGCAGCATAAACATTTGTTGGATCTGTTCTATGAATGTAAAATTGCTCTATTTTTCCGGCCGCAGTGAAATTCAAGTTCCATGTTAGTCCTCCGTCCAATGTTTTATAAATATCTACTCCTGTTCCAACATATACAATGTTAGGATTAGTTGGATGCACCTTAATGTCTTGACAATTGGTAAACACCTCATTAATACTTGTTAATTCCCAGTTTAAGGCATGATCGGTTGATTTAAAAATTCCGCCACCTTCAGCTGCACCATACATCACATCAGTATCAGACGGAGCAGCAGCCATAGTGAAAATATTTACTTGTGTAGGTCTTAAGTTCAGTGAACCGTCATTTTTAAAGGTTCTGTCTGGCCCCATATTTTGCCATGATGTTGTTTTTGTAGCAACACCAAAATTGCGTTGATCATGTAATGTTTGAATGCGAGCCTTCTCCGCTTCAGCTGCTGGCACTACTAATAAACCATTACTTTGCACAAATTCTGAAGTAACACGCAGCCAATATTTGAAGTTTTGCGTGTGAATATTTTTCACAAAGGGATTTGTTTGATAATGCTGATGATAAAGGTCAACGACTTCTAGTACGTTCGGAAATTCACTATACATTTCAACAACCCATGCCGGTTCTGTTCCTTCCAATTCTGGAAAAACTTTAAAAAAATCGGGACTGTTTTGTGCCGTTACCCATTGAGATGAAAGCAATAGGAGAACGATATAAATATAACGATTGAGCTTCATAATGAATAGATATTATATTGGCATAAATTTAGTCATTAGTATTTAGTCATTAGTATATAGCCGCTAATATTTAGTTTTGCGGTTGTAGGATTGAAAATCGCTAAGAAGTTCGTTCAGTATTTATCGTGTATTTTGCTCATTCTTGCGCTTCTCAGGATTTGTAATCCTGCGAAACTAGCTTTGAACATTTTTACCGTGCTTTTGGATATACAAGGTTTCTTGCATTTTTGTAGTCGCAGGATTGTATCCCGCATAGCTCCTAAAATCCGCATGTCATTAATCAAAAAAGCCGCAAAACCTTATTAGATAAAGTTTCACGGCAATGTATTATTCACTAAATTTAGTGTTGGACAACAATACACAAGTGAAAGTAATTAAATCAGAC
>WTCE01000079.1 GCA_013138735.1 Crocinitomix sp.
ACATTAGCCTTATGGAAATGTACTCAAAACAATTACTAACTTAATGAACCGCCGTATACGGATCCGTACGTACGGTGGTGTGAGAGGACAGATAGGGGAATAACCTCTATCTTCCTACTCGATTTTAGACAATTGATTCTATTGCGATAGAAAACATTTCATACTAGTTGTATACTCTCCTATGATTCGATAATGCAGTCATTGGACAGAGTAAAACCTCAATCATTTTTAGTAAGAGCCTATACAAATGATGATGGTGAAGAATGGGATATGGGCGCTAAATATTTTAACTATCTTCATGATTCATTAGGCAGAGTGGAAAGGGACATGATAAAAAACAAGGAATGGATCTTCACTCGGATATTATAAAAAGATTTATTAGCCAATAAAAGTCGATCATTTTTCACTATGAACTATGCGTAATTTAATAATCATTTTCACCTTAATTCTTTTCTCTTGTACTGATGATAACCGATCGGTTTCGGATTCTACTCCGTTCATAGAGCAAATAGAATACTCTTGGACGCCACCAATAGATACGCTTAATGTAATTGAAGAAAATTTTTGGGAGGCAAGGGTTGATTCTATAGAAATCCCTTCGTATTTATATCCTTCATTTGGATCAAACTTCATTTTTGGATATGAATACCTTTGGCTAGAACTAAAAGGAGATACTTTAGTGTTTACACACTGTCAACAAGGTTCTAAATATGAATTTGGAGCAGTAATAAGCCTTGTAACGGAGGATTCATTAATCCTGACATTTTCTGATGATAATGAGTTTGGTCTCAAAGCTGGCAGCCAGCTAATCTTTGATAATGATAGAAAATATTTCCATGAAGATTTTCGCCTTGAAAAAATTAGTTATTCAACAGCTGATCCAATGCAACATAGACATTCATTTTCTGTTGAGTTTGATTCAATCAAGTTCATCTACAAGAGCAGATATTTTAATGGTGGGTCTGATGTGGTTAGCTGCCATCAAGGCGCAACACCAGCCAAATTGTTCAATGATGTTCAAGAAATCTTATCTAAAATTCAATTGTATCAAGTATTCAAAGGCCCTAAAGAGATTGACTTTTTGGATCCCTTTAAATTATTAGTGATACACAACGATACAACCGAGAAAATTGAAGGATATAAATATGCTTTACACCCAAGGCTCGCAAATCTTCTTGATAGACTGGAGTCTGGTGGGCCAAGAAATCATGATTTTCTTGAAATGCTCAGGTTTTCTTTGGCTGGAGATGATCTTGAGAAACTCAATGATTATAGTTTTAAGGTAGGCGAGATTCAAATAACAAACGATTTTCCAAATCGAATTGAAGACATTGAAGAAGTTCCAGTCGGATTTGAAGAGTAAGAGAGGGAATTCTTGCAGCAATGAGGAATTCCAACAAATATTCAAAAATTGACTAATGGTTTACCCCAAACACAATTCAGGGTTTAGACAAAGAAAGTCAATATATTGCGCCGTACAACTTTGATATTAACTCTACAAAAAAATGAAAGTAATCCGAAAAATAGAAAAAATTCTAGGTGTTAAACTCGAAAAACAACGATTCGGTGATGCGTACGATCCAGATCAAAAAAACACCTACAAAATACAGAATGAACATATTGAAAGTTTACGACTTGACGATTTAATAATAGCTGATTTTTCTAGATTATTTCCATATTTGAAAGCGTTAAAATATTTATATATCTATAATTCTAGCATCCCGAATTTTTCTGAATTATTAAATCTTAATTGTCACAATTTAAACCTCGATAATGTAGTGTTTAAGAATAACAATTGTAACATAAAGGGAAGAGTTCCATGGCATCTGAAATTTCTAAATATGAAATTTGATGCAGCTGGCTTAAAATGTTTCAAAAAAAGTAATATCAAAGGTTTCAGACAAGTTGAATTTAGAAATTGTCATATAGATAATATTCAACATATTAATGATATAGAGCCTATATCACTTCTCATATTTGATGAAATAACATTTACGTACACCCCTAAAAAAACGGCTAAAAAATCTACGTGGCGCGTAAGTATTTACAATTCAAATTTTAAGGATGTTGCTTTTCTACCTTTTGGAGCTTCATTAGAAGCTATTGAATTTAAGAACTGCCAAATCGGTAGTATTGCGGGGCTTAGCAAATTTCCAAAACTTGATTGGATCTCAATTGATTCTGATTCTTCAGTTGAAGATAAATCTGTACAAGCGAATACGCACGATAAACAGATCACTTGTGTTTTAAGCCAAGAAAAAAAGCCTTTGGACATGCGGATGATCACCTCTTTTCAGAAATACATTCACAAATTACAGTTAGATAATTACAAGGGGAAACCGATTGGCTTTATTGAAGAATTTAAAAATATAAAACACTTATCATTTAGTGAATCAAAAGTTTTTGTAGACGCTTTCTTGCCAATTGCAAAACAAATCGAAGGCATCTATTTCACTAATTCGACGATAAAGAACAGTAAATATTTCAAATCGTTTAAAAACCTGACTAATTTTTATGTCCAAAATTATGGCAAAGATGATACGCGATTAAATTCTTTTAAAAAGATCCTTCCATTAAAAAATCAATTAAAGGTTTTGGATATTTATGACTCCGATAAAATCAAAGCACCCCATTTGATTGCAGAATTTAAAGCCTTGGAAAGTTTAAAAATTGCTTTTGATATTCCTGTAAAAACTGCGGCATATATATTGACGCTTAAAAACTTGAAAAAATTATCACTAAGTGTTGATTATAAGAAGCGTACATTAAGCTTGGAAAAGCTAAAAAATATAGAATTTTTAATTTTAGATACAGGTGTTAATTTTGACGGCTTTGAGTATCTAAAAAAATTAAAATCGTTAAAACTTGGAGCCGACATGACAGAGGCTGGTGTTGACATCAATTCTCTTCCAAAATTGAAAAGTTTAAAACGCTTAAGTATTACCAGTTATAACCGTAAGATAAAGGAACTATCGCAATTTCCGAATTTGGAACACTTACGAATTAAAGGATGTCCTAAAATTAAACTGGGAAAGCTTAAAAAACTAAAAGTATTGGATTTGAATAACAGCGGTATTGAAAATTTTTCAACTTTTAAAAAATTGCCAAACCTTGAGAAATTAGACTTATCGAGCATCTATCACGATATGGATTTAAAGGGTTTGCATAAATTTCCGAATTTAAAAGCCTTAAGTTTTTCAGAAAGTAGGTTTACTGACATATCGCATTTAGAATCGCTAAAAAAAATTAGAATATCTTGACTTGTATTATACTGAAGTTTCAGATGTTCGTGTTTTAAACACCTTACCAAATTTAAAGGGAGTGAATTTGGCCACATATACGAATCATAACCTTGAAGAACAATTAGACAAACCAGAGATTGCCGTGTATTGTGGCCTTCCTTCTAGATATCTTTATATTTGGGAAAGAGATGAATTTGAGATATAAAATCAAATACTAAAGCCAATACAAGGTGTGCTGCAAGTTCTTTGGCTTTAATTTTTTATAAAATATTTGAGTATTTAGCTGTGTTCAGATCTTGCTGCTGGTTTTTATCCCGCCGCATTAACATAAAGCAATAGCACCCTGCCGTTATTTGTCGAAATGACAAAAGGATCCCCAGCGTTCGAATCAGATATTATTCCCTTAAGTGTCTTAGCATTGTCGTGTAAACTAAATTTAGTTTGAGCTGTGATAATAAAGGTTCTTTTCTTTTTGTTGTTATTGACAATTTTTCTAGATTCAATTCCCCCACCTTCGTCTACCCATTCAAGTGTGATAAAATCAACAGTAACATAAGTCGTTTTACCAATTGTTAAAATTTCATTGATGAGACAATCTGATTTTTCCGTTGTGTAGGAAATAGGAATATTCCTTACGACCGTTTTTCCTGATGTTTGAGAGTATGAGGTCATACCACAAAGTAGTATCGTATAGATTAAAAATATTTTCATAATTATTACACTTTATTCGCCTTACCTTAATTTTGGATTGTCAGGTCTTATTATTTCCCCGCTATATTCAAATAGCTTTTCATCAATGATTCCCTAAATGAATCACATAAAATGGATATTACAGATTACTAACTGAACAGACAATTAAACCTGTTGAAGCAGGCTTTTTAATGTTTGAAAAGGCAAATATTTGCTTCCAAAACTTATGAAGAAGTAAATTGTTACTATTCTAATCTGAACGTACGACTTACAAAAGGTGAGTGTTTTCCAAGGGATTTTTGAACACAACGGAATTGGAAGAAATCTTTTACAAATCTCTCAGATGAACAGCGAATGCTCTATCCAACCTTAAGTAACCCCACTTTAAAGAACCATTTTAACACTCATTTGCAATTTGCAAATTGATTTGCAAAGCAAATGCAATAAGTTTCAATTCATAAGCGCCATCATTAGCATAGTATTGTCCTTAAACATAAAAATCAATACAATGAAAAATACACTAAAACTGTTTGTCATTCTACTTTGCTCAAGCACCATTTTTGCGCAACATTCTGGGAACATAAATTATTCGAATCAACTCCCGGGCGTCACTTCAGGAACACCTGGAATTAATATTAACTATCCATCCAATTCAAATATGTACATCAGCGTTAAGGGACTGGCTAATGTGAAAGCGGATGCGTATGTCGCCATATTTAATGTTACACAAATGGGGAAAACGGCAAAAGAGGTCAATCAATTGATTGATGCCAGAATAAACCCCGTACTCGAAACGATTAACTCAAAATCGAGCGTTGAAACGTATATTGATATGGTTTCTTTTGTTCCAATGTATGAATATGAAGTAGAGCGAAAAATATTCAGCAAAAAAACGTATAACGAAATTCCAATTGGTTTTGAACTTAAGAAGAATATTCACATCAAATATACTGACCCAGGGCTTCTCAATGAAATTATTGCTGCGCTTGCTTCTTCAGAAATATACGATTTGGTTCGGGTAGATTATTTCTCAAATGAACTAGATCAGGTAAAAAATGACCTAATGCTTAAAGCGAAGATGGTATTGCAAACGAAAATAAAAAATTATCAGGAGATCCTATCTGTAAATTTTGACGCAATTGAAAAAACGATTATCGACGACTACCTTGTGGTTTATCCTGTAGAGATGTACAATTCATATCAGGCCTATACCAGTACCTCGTTAAATATTAAAAAATCTGCCAATGTCAATAAGTCAGGCAAATCAACTACACTCTATTATCAACCTATTGTAGAAAAGGAATACGACTTTGTATTGAATCCCACCATTTTTGAACCTGTTATACAAGTGATGTATGAAGTAAAACTCGTTATTAATAGGGAAGAATATAAAAGAATGAAACAACAAACCAAAACGGTAGTTCAAAAACCAGCTAACGAATATTTCTTTTTAACACCAAATGGAGAATTAAAAAAATTGAATATTACTAATTAGAATAGCTGTGGCATCTGTAGTTATTTAGGGTACGCCTTATTCTTGAAGTATTTATGGGAGAAGGAATGTTAACTGTCCCCGCTCCCGTGCAGATAAAACCCCTTGTTCGTCAGCTGACGGATGAGGGGTTTTGTTGTGTGCCCAGCATGGGCAATGATTATAGGGTTCAAGTCCCGAGCACGCCTTTATAGCAGGAAGTGTTAGCCAATAGCAAGGGTGTCCTGCGTGAGCAGGAATCTGAAGGAAGCTCACGGCAAAG
>WTCE01000163.1 GCA_013138735.1 Crocinitomix sp.
TAAATACTAACCATAACGGAAAAATAAAAAATTACCAAATGGCAAAAAAAACAAAGCCGAGGTAAAGAAAATGACTCAATTTAGCGACTCAAATACCAGATGTAAAACACAGTAATTAGAAAGCCAACTTATTGAAATTACACAGTAAGGAAAAAATTCTAAAAGCCAAAGCGTAGCGGCATAGTGCAACACTTAGAAAAAATCAGTGGGGACGCCCTGCGCCCACGTGATTTTGGGTTCTAATTGTTTTTTTTAGGAGCCGTTTTCTACCCTTGAGGACTAAAGTGCATGTAATGACTCCCCAGAAAATTAAGCAGTCAATTATCAAATTCTGTCCATTCCAGCTAGAATTAGCAAAGTCAGAACCGCGTAGATGAAATTGCTCGTAATAGATAAAAGGAAAACCAATTTCCATATCAATGTTACTTCCACCCGTTAATGGTGATATAATATAAAGCACTTGTGTAAATGATATGGTACAGAAAATCAGAATTGACAATGAGGTTCCATATGCTATGAGTTTAAACATGGACTAAAAATAAGGTGAATTTTTTGATTCAAGACAGAAGGAAGATGATAGAGCTAGTTACAGTTATTATTTGCTTAGAAATTCAGTTTAACTGTAATGACTTCCTAACGTCTAAGTAAAGATAGGCATTTATGCTGGCGACGCTTTGCGCTGATATTTATTTTGTGTTATGCTTTGTTTTCAATTAACTCCGCAATATTTGGAACAAAATGGTTAAGAAAATCAGGAAACTCTGAAAGATGAATAACCCCTTCTTTGTGAATAGATAAAATATGATGCGGTACTTCTTGATAGAAACTAGAGTTCATTAAATGAACAAAATCAAATCGTGAAAAATATTCGTTGAGATGTTTATAACCCAATCGAAAACGTTCTTCAATCTGAATATCTGGCACAAAATGGCCTCCATTTTCTACACGAATACGAACCCTTTTTTTTGCCTTTTCCATACTGTCCAGACAAAAGAAGAAAAGATTCAATTCAAATCCAGCTGCTTTAAATTTATCAGGCCAAAACAGGGGAGTAGAATTGAAGTTGGTTTCGTAACAAAAATCTAATCTATTTCGAATAGCTATTATTAATAGACTCTTCTAATAAAGTTCTTGTTTGATGATGAGCTATTTTAACTCTTAATTCAGAATCACGTATTGAATTATAAATCCGTAAAAATTCTAGATCATAATCAAAGGATACTATCCCAACTGGTGTTATTGCATTTGCAAATGAAGATTTTCCCGAACCATTGCAACCTGCTATGACAAATAGTTTCGGTTTAGTCATTAAACTGCGGTGCAGGAGAAGGATTCTTAGTCAGCTGTCCAGATGCTAATTTTTCCTCGTAAATTTTAATTTCTTTTTTAATTCGAGGCATTTCTTTTTTGAACTTTTTAGTAAGCTCCAATAAGAATTCTTCTATTGAGTTATGATTTCCCACAGATCAAAGATACGACAAATTGAAATATGATCAAAGTTTTAAAATTGTACAGGTTTCCGTTTTTATTTTAATCAATCGGTCTTAGGTTGATAAATCAAAACAATTCAATTTAGCCTTGCACAAGTCAAATCGCAATCCTTTAATTACCCGCGTCCAATCGAAATCAATTTCATTCATTCTCACTCTTCTTCGGCGTAATCGTCAACTTACCTTTCTGCTGTTTTACAATTACCTCACCGCCTAATTCAAAACCAAGTTTTTCTAACCATTTACCTTCTAGCTTAATTTCGGGTACGGTTACATGCCGATTATATTCTCTTCTTTGGAATTTGGAGAGTATTTTTAATCTTCTAAAGGTCATAGTTATAAGTTTTGGGTACGTTTGTATCGATTTTCTACACAAATGTATGATAATTGAATCCAAATTCAAAACATTTGTGTAGTTTTTTGATACAAAAGTTTATAATTTCTACATTTATGTATTCAAAACACCATAAAGCATGACAAGTTTAGGATTGTATTTAACGAAAAAATCTATTAACAAGGCAGAAGTTGCAAGACGAACTGGAATCAGTAAATCTAGGCTTAGTCAATTAAGTTCTAATGAAACAACTAAGCTAAGAGCGGATGAATTGTATCTAATTGCACTAGCGATTGATGTTGATCCTTGTGAAGTTTTAAAAGAAGTTTGTTGGGAAATTAAGTTGGCAAAATGACTTTACTAAATAGAGCAATGAACAAGATTATTTTAGGAGCATTATTGTGCTGTATGGTGTTTTCTTGTGATAAAGAGGAGCAAACAGCAATAAACAAAGCGGAAGTACAAACGAATTCAACTACGGAAGCAAAATTTGGTGGCTTTTCTAAACAGATTGAAATAGAATTCATTTGTCAGGAAAATTTAGGCTTTAAGTTTTCTTGGGATTTTTTCTTTGAATTGGAGATGCAGGATTCAGATACATTGTGGTACTTAAATGATATAAACCCTGGCACTCCAGCAGGCTTTGGAGAATTGCCATATACCGCACATTTAATACCAACTCAAGTTAAATTTTTATTGGAAAGTGGTCAGTTAATGACAGAGGTTGAGTTTGGGTTTCAAATGATTCATAATTCGACACCTCCACCTTTTTCTATTGAGAGAGGAATGCGAACGTCAGAGAATTATATTGAAAAATTGACCTATTTAGGGATTGGTGATTCTTCAGTCTTTTATCAGGAAGGGAATTACACAGATCTTGGAAATTGGATGTCTTACAAAAGGAAAATTCGAATCATAACTAATCAGCAAGAATTTCATTTTGAGTTTTTAGGGGAGCCCCAAATTAATTATTCGGATAATTTCGTTTTTGAAGGGGAGTCGATCATTACTGAAAAAACCAATTTTTCTGTAAACACAAGTATTGATTATATCGAAAACCCTGAGTCTATTTTTTCTGGTTCTTTTTAACTTATTTTAAGTCAAATCGCAGTAAATAATCCTCGGGGCAAGCCCGCGAGGCATTAAAATAGCTTCAATTGATGATTTTCTTTTAGCTTTTTATACTCTTGTTCAATTCCTTGCTCCTTTACGTATTTTGCAATTAGCCTTTCAG
>WTCE01000152.1 GCA_013138735.1 Crocinitomix sp.
TCCAGATAATGGATTTGTTAAACAAAAGACCTCGAAAAAAATTGAAATATCAAACCCCGGAAAAGGTCTTTTTTACTATGTTTGAATTAGAAAATGAAAAACTTGCATTAGCTAGTTGAATTTACCAATTAATTTCTTCAAGAATCAATTTTGGTTTCCATAAATCCACAACAGGTTAAGTTAAAAGCTGAGCCTTAATTTTGCTTGCGGAGAGTGGGGGACGGTTGTAAATTTAATTATCTAAACTTACTTCCCAATTTTTTATGTATAGGCAGTGCAAGTGGATACTGGACTTGATTCACTTTTACTAACTCTTTAATTAGACTAATATAAATTTCTTAAAAACACGTTCATTAATCCATTCTTTACCCTAGGGAAATTGCGACATTTGAGAGGGCTTAATTTAAATAAGTTAAGCAGTAATCCAAACATTAGTTATCTATTATGAAAAATTATATCATTATTGTTCTCTTCTCTATTTGTTTCCAAATTCCTTTAAACGCACAAATTGTGAATTATGGACAGCCAAGCACAAGTCTTATTGGATCTAATGGTATCATTGACCAAGATGGGAATCACGTTTTTTTGTCTCGAGGCAATACGAACAATATCCTTTCTTTTTTTGGACCTGATAATGTTGAAATTTGGTCGAAAAAATTTGACTTCTCTTCTACTGACGGTATAATTTTAGAATTATCAGATGGAGATTACTTGTGCGCACTCAGTTCAAGCTTTGGTCAGATTCTAAAGTTCAATAGCGCAGGGGATATTATTTGGCACAAAAAAATACATTTTCAAATTAAATCAGCCTTCGAGTGTGTAGATAACAGAATCGTTATTGCGGGTCAACGGATTGATTCTTTTCTAATGATGATAGACCTCGAAGGTAATACAGTTTGGTCACGAAAAATTGAAAAAGAATCTCCGTATAGTGTTGTGTTTCCCGTTGCCATTCCATCTATAGACAATGAAATTTTATTTACCAGCAAGCCCAGAAAAACTGGTGATTCTATTTCTTATCAAAACTTTTCAAAATTCAATATTGATGGAGATTTGGTTTGGCAAAAATCGTTGATTAAACCATTCAACCATTATGCAAATAGTATGGTTCAAGCTGAAAGTGGTGCAATCTATACCGTTGGGTCCGCAATTATGTATGGTGAACCTAATTTTAGTGATGTACTCATTTCTAAATATTCTTCAACAGGTGAATTCGAAAGAACTATTCAATGTGGATATCAATGGGGAGATGATGGTTTTGATATTATCGAAGATATCAATGGTGACATACTGATTGTTGGATTCACTAAACCTGTAGAGGTTTGTGGAGGAAATTTATTAGTAATGAAATTTAATCCTGACCTAGATGTCATCTTCACAAAAATATATGGAACTCCTTCTGGCTCGGGGGCTTTTTATTTTCACTTACACCAAAAGGATGAAATGATTTATGCGTATGGCAGTGGATCCTTATGGACTTCGATTAGTGAAGGTGGAGGTAGTGATGTTCATTTATTGAAAACAGATAGTGAATTTGAATTCTTGTGCAATCAATATGATCAAGATTGGGAACTTGAAGATGTAGCTTATTTGCCGTCGGATTTAAGTGTTGATATCGTAACTCATGTCGGAGCAAATAATCCGGTTGAATCTACCGTGGAGGAAACGACGCTAAACTATGATTGGCATTGTGGTGTTTCATTATCTAGTACTGATGAGAATAAAGATGGTGTTTTTAAACTATTTCCAAACCCTACAAGCGGAAATTTCCGAATTTCAGGATCAACACCCTATAAAATTATTGTCTCAGATATATCAGGTAAGACAGTATATGAAAGTGATGGTATGATGACAAGCCCAACAGCGGAAATAGACCTGTCTCAGCAAAATAAAGGCATCTATTTTGTAAACATATTAGGCGAAGATCAGAATGAGGTGATTAAAATCATTCTTAATTGATTGGAAGAAAACTTTACTTAAGAAGCAACCGGGACACAGCCTTACCTTGTTATCATTGATTTTGATTGTGGAGGGCGGGGGAGGAAAGGCTAGATTCACATTTTTCAAAAAACGAAATGTTATGTAGTTTTTCAAAACTGCTTTGCGGAGAGAGGGGGATCACTGCGTGATCCCAAAAGGGTGATATGACACAAGGCAAACTCAAAGTCGTTTCACTCCTCTTTTTTCATCCTCAATAATTTGATTGAACAAGTTCATCAAATTCTATCGCACAAAAAAAGCCCTGCAAAAGCAGGACTTTGATTTTGTTTGCGGAGAGAGGGGGACTGTTATCGAACCCTCTTTTTGAGGATTTACAGCAGTTAGCGGATGTTTTAGGTGAAATAAATGGTGAAATTTGAATCTTTCTTGCTCGTCGGGTTATGAGCCCGACGGATTTTAACAGTTTTACTGGGTTTGCGGGGTGTTTGAACTTGCAAAAACATGCATTTGAGTGCATTTGACAACAAAACGTAACACCATTTTGTAACACCAGCCCTAGTATTTGTGTGTATCGTACTGCTTTTACTTTAATTAAAAATTTTGTTTCAAAATAAGCTAGAATTTTTTATAGCTTTAAATACTAAACTCGACAATGTTCCCTTGGATTAAGCGTTCAACTGAACAACAATGATCATATTCAGGAAATGTTACAAAATATTTCTTCATTTTAACCAATAGCAGGCGGGGCAGTACGGAAAAACAGACCAGTCACTATTCTTTGAGAGCAAAGCATACAGAACCACCGAGATGCTAGGATGATCTTCTGTCATTTTTATAGACATAAATTGTTCTTAAACATATCAGGCAACCAGATAAAAACATGATTACTTTTATTTTTAGATCATCCGTTGACACAAGTCGTTCCATAAACGAATCGCGATGTCCGTCTCTAAAAAGGTATAATACATAAATAGTAAAACAAAAACTTGCCAACAAAAGTAGAAACAAATAATGTAGATAAGCATACCATGGATCTTGTCGTTTATTTTTTAGGAATTTAAAAATAACAATTCCCAGAATTGAAGTTAAAGGCCAAACTGTGCACATTAATATAAAAGTCAACATATCGATGGATTTATCTTGTAAATAACAAAAACACACACAATTACTGAAAAAAATTAGAGAATTAAAAGATGTTTGGGTTCTTCATCATTAATAATTTATTAACACTTCTAATTTACATAATTCTTAGCATTTGATATAAAGTAATTCCTGATGAAGTAACTCTGGAAGAGAATAATGCTGCGATTCAATATCGAATTTCAAATTCAGTCCCTGAAAATTGGATACCCTTTGTTCCCGTTAAAAAAGGAAGCGACTTTAGTAGAGAAATTCAATTACAAAGAGCAGCAATGCCTCGATTTATCGAAGGCATTGGTATTGATAGAGTCAGACCAAGAACTAACCTCTTACGTGAAAACTTGGACGAGGCAGATACTTCTTATTATATCCATGAAGATGAAATTCCACGCGCAGGAGCTATAGTTAAACGAACTTGGCAACGTGCAAGAACAGAGGATGGAACTGTTGTGGTTTGGCTAGGTAGAAGAAAAACGACTGGACGTGGTGAAGGGAGTAGTAATTTGGCTTTTGATAGGGTTGAGAATAAGTAAAATAAATTATTTTCTTGCTTGCCGAAATTATTGTAACTTCGTTAGTAACAGATTGATCCAAAACAATAGTCTTTAATTTTAGTAAGAATCAGATTGTTTTGGGATTTCTAAATGCAGTGATATGAAATTTTTTTTATTCCTTTTACAATGTTTAGTACTTATTCCATTGATAAATGCTCAAGATGCAGGATTTCAATGGGCTGCGGCTTTCGGCGGAAATGATCCTGAATACACAAGTGATATTCTTATTGATGATGAAGGAAACTCTTACACTGTTGGTGTGTTTCAAGAAGTTGTTGACTTTGACCCTGGACCAGGAATTTTCGAACTAGATGGCGGCGATTCTTTCACACCTTTTATTCTCAAATTAAATAGTATGGGAGAATTTGAATGGGTTAAAACATTTGATAGTGATTCAGATGGTTCGGGAACCTCGCTTTCGTTTGATCTCGAAGGTAATATTTTATGTAGTGGAATTTTTATTTCAACCGTTGACTTCGACCCCGGACCAGATGAATATAATATAACCTCCGCGGGAAATAGAGATTATTTTATTTTGAAACTTGATCCATCAGGAAATTTTATCTCTGTAATAACCATTGGAGGTATATCAAGTGAAACTGCTACTCGAACAGTATTGGACGCAGCAGGCAATATGTATACCACAGGTTTATTTACTGGTGCTACTGACTTTGATCCCGGACTAGATGAGTATGTACTCGCAACTTCTGGAGAAGAAGATGTATATATTCAAAAATTAGATGCTGAGGGCAATTTCATTTGGGCTCGTTCTATTGGAGGAAGTCTTGATGATGTGCCTAGAGGAATACAACTGGATGCTGAAGGTAATGTTTTCGTTTGCGGGAGATTTAATGGTACCGCCGATTTTAATCCTGGACCTGATTCTTTCTTTATGAGCTCTGAAGGTTCTGATGATGGATTTATCTTGAAATTAAATACGGATGGAGAATTCGTATGGTCTGCAAAAATTGGAGGAGTTACGGGTGATATTGCTCATGCCTGTGAAATTGATTCGGAAGGCAACGTATATACTGTCGGGCAATATGGGAGTGAAATAGATTTTGACCCAGGGATTGGAGAAGTTATAGTTCCTGCTGCTAGTTTGATTGACGGGTATATTTTAAAATTAGATAATGATGGAGATTTTATAAGTGTTAATACAATTAGCTCAGCGGAATCTGAAGCGTATTACAATATCTTCATTGACGCATCAAACGAACTATTTTTAACGGGGGTTTATTTGGGTATAACAGATTTTGATCCTTCGGGTGGAGTTTATAATCAAACCAGTAATGGTTCTGGCGATATTTTCGTACAACATTTAGATAGTGATGGTAATCTCATTTGGGTAAAAACGATTGGTGGGGAAGGTTTTGACGAGGGTTCTGAAATTAAAGTTTCTATTGCAGGCGACATCTATATTTCTGGAACCTTTGAAGAGACTGTTGACTTTAATCCAAATTTTGAGATAGAAGAACGAACATCAAACGGTTCTTCTGACTTATTCACTATGAAATTATCCCAATGTAGTCCAGATGCAACAACAGATGTTTTAAATGCCTGTAATAGCTTTACATGGATCAATGGAATAACATATACCGAGGATAATAACTCCGCGACGTGGCTTTTATCAAATGTTGGAGGGTGTGATAGTTTGGTAACCTTGGACCTAACAATTGTCGAATTAGATAATTCCGTATCTGCTACAGCAGGCATTATTTCGTCCGCCGACCTTGATGCAGGTTATCAATGGCTGGATTGCAATGATGGGTATGCCGAAATAATTGGTGAAATTTCTCAAGACTATGTTCCAACAATTGATGGAGACTACGCAGTTCGAATTGAACAAGGTAGTTGTGTCGATACATCTGAATGTATTACCATTGATGGGGTTGGTTTAAATGAAACTTTATATGGCAAAAGTATTATCCTCTACCCTAATCCAAATAAAGGTCACTTTATTATTCAGGGGCTTGAATCAATTGAATATCGTCTTATCGTTTATTCAATCACCGGAAAACAAATCAAGAAGCAATCGATTGTAGGAGTTGATCAATTTGAGGTGATTTTACCGAAAGGACAATATGTTCTTGAGTTGATTAGTGATCATAGTTTGAATCATTTTAGTGTTGTTGTGCTGGAGTAACGGGATCTATAACCTGCATTATGTTTAATGGAGTAAAGTTTTAATCTACTCTTCCAACTTCTTAAAACCCTCAATCCGCTCCAAACAAATCTCCTCCGTCAACTTCAAAAAGGCTTCCGTCTCCTGTTTCCAAAATTCAATCTCATCCATATCCCCAGGAAATTCTTTTTTATTAACCGTAACATTTACCAATTTGAGCGCTACAACGGAATAAATTGTCGAACTCTCTAGTAGACCAAGTATATCAGGCTTTCAGACGAATTATGGCAACTATCCCCTTCAAACCAAAAAACCTTGAAACGCAGTGGTTTCAAGGTTTTTTAAATTTACGCGGAGAGAAGGGGACTGTTATCGAACCCTCTTTTTGAGGATTTGAAGGCATTGGAGGAGGTTTCTAGGGAGATAAACTAGGTTTTACCGACCGTATGTGCAAGGATTTTTGAGTCTCATCAAAGCTGATTTTTCGGAACACAATAGCAAATTTTCAAATTTAGAGGTCTCCGTAGATTGGGGTATTCTGTTCGTTAGGCTTTTACTAGCTATATTTTATAAGAGTTAGTAGTGCTTTTATATTCAGGTTATTGCACTTTCATCAGTATTAGCCAAGTTGTAAAAGTCGATTCTGTCGAGTTAATCAAATCAGGATCTGAAATTTTTTGAAACCTCTGTCAATCGATATTCGTCTCTTGATATTTCGGTGGTCTTGTTCTACAATATTGTTTAAGTGTTTGTATTGTCGGATTTTGATTTTTTTCAATGTCATCAGGTCACGATTAATTAAACGGATGCCTGATTTGTTCGAACCACTCTTATCGATATTAATTACTCTTGGTTTACTATTATTGCCTATAGCTTTGTTTAGAAACTTTTGTTCTGAGCCCTTCATTCTACGTTTGGTTAGCAAGAGGTCTACGGTATTTCCAAACTTATCTACTACTCGATAAAGATACCAGTCGTTACCGCTCACTTTAATACTCCCTGCTCTATCGTTTGGTCTTCAGAAGTTCTACTTCTTCTCATCCATTCTCCAACTTGTACAGACTTAACCTTTTCTTTTGCGCATGTTCTTTTCTATCTCAGTAGAAAATTTGAATACCCATCTTTGAACCGTAGAATGATCTACTTAAACTTCCCTTATGGAAAGTAGATCTTCCACATCTCTGTAGTTCAGGGTAAATCTCAACTTGAAATAAACGACTAGGAGAATTACAGCCTTTGAAAAACGGTGATGTTTGAACATATCTTAAGAATTGTGATTGCGAAGATATGTATCTTAACTTTGACTAGAATTAATGTGACAGAACCCAATTTGGCTCCAACTTAAAAAGAACCTAAAGATTAGTTCTCAAATTGGAATTTATTCGTAACAGGATTAGCATACATACGAAGAAAGTATGGTTTCAGTTCTTCCGCTGTTTGTTGATATAGAGTATCAAACGTTTTACGTTTTAATTCTATTAATTTAATATTAATATTGAGTTTATTTAATTCCGGTCCTATTGATGGATCATCAATTTGAAGTTTCTCATAAGCCAGGTAATTTGACGGGTGGAGTTTATAGTTAAGGACAATTTGTTTATCAATTTGCATTACAATATTTTCAGGATCACTATCAATTGCTATTATTTCTGTTCCAAAACTTAAGTGAATGTTTCCTTTTTCACCTTTCAATCCGTCAGAAATACTAATAACGTCACTTGTTTCATCTTTATCAAAATATCCTTTCTTATCAATCTCATAAAGCTCTCTTGCTTTCATTTCGGCGCATGGGTCATATTCATAAGAAATAGAAACTGGGACTATATTTAGTTTGTCAATAGAGTATTTAAGTGTTCTTTTTTGTATGGAATCTCGATTTGCCATATGTAGCATCTTAAGAATTATAGGAGCAGTTTTATCAACCCCATTTTTTGTTCTGCCTTCTCGTTGAGCTATCCAAACATTATTTCCTTCTTCTATTGAATAATGAATATATTTAGATAGGTGTTTAGATGCCAGTAATTTCTCTCTACCCTGAGTAGATCGTTTAACGATAAAACTCTTATTCAATCTCATAAGATCAGAAATGTATTCTTTTTTTAACAAATTATCGCCTATTGCAATTTCAACAGTTCCATGAACAGAGCGGTGTAGTAAATAACTAACCAAAGCTGGGTCCATAACAATGTCTCGGTGATTACTTATAAACAAATGAGGTCTATTTTGCGGTAATTTCTTCAACCCTGTTTCACTAAGGCCAGAAGTCGTTGTTTTAAGAATTCGTTCCACGTAGATGGCTATTACTTCCTGGACTTCAGTTATTGTACTGATTCCCTTCAGTTTTTTTTTAAGCCATCTCTCTACGAGTTTATCTGCTAACCACGGAATATTTCTTTTTAATCGCGGAAATTGAAATCCCGTTATAGCCGAAAAGAATTCACTGTTTTTTAATAATCTACTGATTACGTCAGGTACTTCAGAGTCTCGATATGGTCTTATATCATCAAAGTTTTGCATAATTCTCCACCTATTATTTGAACTTAGATTGGAAATTCCTTTTAATCCGAATTATTTTAATCAAATCAAGAAACCTAATTATAGGATATGCAAGGTCTAGTTCGTACCACTTAATTCCAAAATTTACTCTTGTTCCATTTTTATGATGATTATTATGATAGCCTTCGCCTAGCATTAAAAAATCAAATGGCAATAAATTCATTGATGTATCTTTAACACTAAAATTACGATATCCATACTTATGAGCGAACCAGTTTATTATTGCCCCATGCAATGGTCCCATAACAAAATGAATTGGTAAAAATAGAAATACCCACCATGCATGGGCAAAATAAATATAGAAAGTAATATAAGATGCCACCCAAATTAACCTAGAAACGTAGTGGTGAGCATATTTATCAAATGATTTCCATTGTGGAACATCACGTGTAAACTGATTTTCCAATTCATTTTTTTGATCAAAAATATTTGTGTAGATCCCCTTAGTTCTCCACATCATTGAAAATAAAGTTTTATCATATTTAGGAGAGTGAGGGTCCTTTTTGGTATCTGCGTAAGCATGATGCATACGGTGCATAACACCATATGCATATGGACTTAAATAGGAAGATCCTTGGGTAATAAACGTAAACACGAAAAATGCCTTTTCCCAAAACATGGACATTTCAAACATTTTGTGTGCGGCATACCTATGTAAAAAAAAAGTTTGACTGAATAAAGACATGTACCAATGCACAATTATGAAAGTTAAGACTATCATTTTATTAATTATGTATGTTTTAAACTAAATCAGAAAAATCTATGATATTTCAATTAAATTTATTTTACTAGAGTGGACAAAAGTACCATATTTTTAATAAAAACATGAATAATATAATCAGCAGTTCTCTAATTATAAATACTGAAATGGAATTATTTTCTATAATAATAACTTCTTATGGTTCTGTCACATTAATTCTATTCAAAGTTAAGATACGTGTCTTTTCGATCACAATTCCTAAGATATGTTCAAACATCACCTTTTTTCAAAGATTGGCGGCCTCATAGTACGGATTTTGACCAAGCAGAATTAACATATACCTTAGTACGTTGTAATGAAAATTTAACAGGAGTTGGACTTACTGAAAACGATTCTACTTTTACATTTAACACCCTCTTGTAGGCGCTTTTTCTTAAAAGCATTCTTACAACTTTGTTCGTCTGTAAAATGGTCAAAAAATTCAAGTAATTTCATCCGTGTCGTTTTTAGTTGACACAAGAGTAAGTCAGCAGACCGTAAAAAAAATTACGGTCTGCAATTATTTTGGGGAAAGTTGTGGATAAGCATAAAGGTATTTATCTGGGGCCACTACATAATCAATACAAAAACGTGCTATTGGGTACGGGATTTATTCTATCTTTATTGTGTACAATTGTTGGGTTATACAGAAAATCATTTATGGGAAAAATTTTATCAATTGGTAGCGCCAAACTCCCAATAGTCGATTTTGATAGTGATTCAGGGTTGCTAACCATCTCTGGAAGGTGTATTCCAGAGAATGCATTAGGATTTTTTAATCCCATAAAAGAATGGATTGAAGAATATTCACGCTCGCCTAAAAGCGAAACCACATTTGACATTTTCCTAGAGTATTTCAATACAAGCTCATCAAAGTGTCTACTTGATTTGTTCAAACAGGTGGAAGCAATCCACCTTTCTGGTAGATGTAAAATGAAAATAATTTGGAGATATGAAGAAGATGATGAAGATATGTTAGAGGCTGGCTACGACTACTCTCATATCGTAAAGATTCCTTTTGAAATGATTGAGGTGAAGGAATAATATGACAATAGATTTAATTTATCAGCTATTCTATTCCAAATTTCAATTTTGTCTCAATATAAATTCAATAGTTAAACTATAATTTTTTCATGGCTTTTAATTGAATCAACTTTTTCTAAATAAAGAGAGCGTAGCATAACGTTATACAAGAAAAGTACTGTTATCGCATTCTCTTTTACGGATTTAAAGACGTTTGAGAGAAGATTGAATAGGCTTTACTATCATTAACGATATTGGCTATTTGACTGAAAATAACAAAAATTACCCAATAAACTTATTTTCAGATCGATTCACGATATTTTATGGGTGTTAAAATTATTTATTGATAACAAAACCCATAACACAAGTGCTACGGGTTAAAATTGTTAATATGAAAAACTATCAAATTGTACTTCGTTAAAGTTAGCATTAATTTTTAATTTAATGACTATCTAAAATTCAGAATAAAATAACTCATTTCTTATAAATTACAACATTAATACTCATCCCTGCGCCAACAGAGGCTAAAACAACTGTATCCCCAGAGTTAATCTTGTGTGGTGGTAATTGACCTTTCTCAATAAGATCCAAAAGAGTTGGAATGGTTGCAACTGAAGAATTGCCTAACCAGCTTATTGTCATTGGCATAATATCTTTAGGAATGTCCTTTATATTATATAAGTCAAAGAGTCGTTTTAATATTGCATCATCCATTTTACCATTTGCCTGATGAATCAATACTTTTTTGATATCTCTAAGGTGAATATTGTTCTTATCTAAGCATTCTTTTATTGTATTAGGAACATTGAGTAGCGCATATTGATAGAGTTTCCGTCCATTCATCTTAATAAAAGTCTCATTTTGAGAATTGATCGTGAATTTGGATGACTCCCCCATATATAGCATTTTTAGATGTGAAAATGTATCAGACCGTGTTTTAGACCCTATAATTCCAACAGGATATTCACTTTCTTTTCTTTCTAAAACTACGGCTCCTGCACCATCTGCGAACAACATACTATTTCTGTCGTGTGAGTCCGTAACGGTTGACAATACCTCTGCTCCAATAACTAATATTCTCGCAGAATCTCCTGATCTAATAAAATAATTGGATTGAATGACTGCCTGTAACCACCCAGGACATCCAAATAAAATATCATAAGCAACTGTATTGGGATTTTTAATCTCTAATTTATGTTTCACTCTTGCCGCAATAGAAGGCACTGTATCGCGTTGCTTGCTACGACTATGTGTATCACCAAAATTGTGTGCAACAATTATATAGTCAAGTTCTTCAATATTGATTTTTGCTGATGCTACTGCTTTTATTGCCGCATAATAGGCTATGTCCGAAGTTAACATGTTTTCAGTCACATAACGTCTTTTTTTAATAGTTGTAATTTCTTCGAATTTTTCAACAATCTCCCTATTGGCCTTTTTAATCGGTTTTCCATCTTCATCATAAAACTCATTGGACATGAAATCTTCATTTTCAATCATCCTATGAGGAATATAGCTTCCTGTACCAATTATTACACTATAAATAACATTATTCATTTTATATTTTTTATCGCGGCAAACTAATAACCCATGTCATACTTCATTATCCTTTTTAGGTTAATAATTCGCTCAGAACAAATAATTCTTGTTATTTCCATAAATCTCTCTGTCTCCTGTCTACAAAAATCGATCTTTTCTCTAGTAATTGGAAATTCGTTTTCGCTCCTATATCGTCCACCAATGTATGCATAATTCAGTTGATCGAACAACTCCTTTCCCTTATGCTTAATTTCTGTGTAGAAATAATGTTTTTCCTCCAAAGATTTATTGACAACCGCTATTTTTGAAACAATCGTATGAACGGATACACCCATATCTTTAAAGGCATTGCGTTTTTCAGGAAATGTAGGCTTTTCGGTGATTATCAATAATGATCAGGGCTTGGTTTAAATTTCTAGCTGTTTTAGTTTTTAGTTGTGATTTATTCAGCTTGAGGTAAACTTTCATTTTGATTTTTGATATCCAATTCGGGCAAATAATTATGTCCATGTACTTAAAACTTTCCATGTTAGCATCTCGTATGTAACTCTTATTCGTGTTTTTCGAAAAGGTTATAATTTCTGTCGTCAAGTCAATAATTACGTAATACTTTTTTTTTATGTCCAACCTCTGTCCAATAAAGATACCAGTACTTTTGACTTCGTCAAATTGAACAACACCTCCCTTATTATATCTGATCACTATTACGTCATCCTCTAAAAGTTGTATTTTTCCAAACTGAAAGTTATATTTTTCTCCTATTTTCAAGTTAAACCTCTCGTTTATTTCTAAGGTATCTGATTTCGCAAGCAGATACATTTGTCAATATATGTATATAAATATCTCTTTATCTTCTTCTTTTTCATCTTGCACCAATTTTGATAATGAGCAAGGCATACAACCCATTTGAAGAAAACTATTTTCCATTTCCTTGGCAATAGAAAATGTGTCTATCTCCCAATATTGTAAGCATTTGGGGTAATCTTTCTCCATTCTAATATGTTGAATATTATTGGCAATACCAATGCGCCAAAACTTATAATTCCTTTGAACAGAAATAAGAATTTTGGATTTTACTTTTTCAATAGTTAACATAAATTATTATAAAGGTAATAAACTAATGATTGAGAAAAAATAAATTTTCATTCTGTTATGGATGTTATATATAAATGTCAAACTTAATTACGAAGACTTTTCTCATTGCCAAAGGTTTGGTATTCGCTAGAAAAACATTCGAAATCATACTTTGTGTAAAACTGTAAATCCAATAAAATTTTTTCTAAATCCACTTAATGATGAATCTACAAGAGTATTCCGAGTCAGCGTAGAATTAAGTTTGCGTGAAGCAGTTTAATTTTGGCAATTGAACAAATTATAAAAAGTATCAATTTGCCTTGTTTTAAGAAGCGCAACACTTGCAAATCATTTTTCACTTAAATGGATTTAATAAATAAACCGCAACAATTATTGTTACGGCTTATTTAAAACTATGAAAAAATACTGTTGTTGTAGATTTCAAAGGTAACAATTATTTTCTAATATGCAATATATGGGCTTCTACTTCAAGGTAAATTGCTTATTCTTCGAAAAGGCAAAATGTGAACTCGTTTATAGTTTTTGGATTATTACGACAATCAAAAGTTAATTTCAAATTAAAAGGAGAAATAAAATTCAAATCACGTTGTAACTCTTGAAAGTTGGTGGTTGATTTTTTTATGCAGCTAAATACTGAATCAAATTAATTTTTCTTGTGATCTTCATAAATCTTCAAAATTGACAAAAAGATATCTTGATCCGTGGAGAGAGGCATGTGGCCTAAATTTTCTTTACAAAGTGTGACAAGTTTTATATGTGAATCGTTTGATTTATCGAATACTAATCTGGAAACGCAAAAATTGGGTTCTTGTTTGTAGATTGATTCAAAAAGATCACCATGTAACCGCGTGAAATATTGCTCTACTGCCATGCGAAGCTTATCAGTTGCTGATTTTTTCATTTTTGGGTTGAATTAGAATACGAAGTTATAATTAAAGACAAACCACACGACAGTTTATAAACGTATTTTCCAATCTGTTTTTGAAGTTTTCCCTAATGCTAATAACTTATTTTGCTTTTAAGAAAGTAATTTCAGAAAACAATTTTGTCATTACCGTTGTACGAGGTAATCGATATATCCAAACAAGGTTCACAATGAGTTTAATAAATTGTTACAAGTTGGGTCAGCTTTCAACTTTGAATTATTGTGGTAGAAAAAAGTCAATAACTAATTGAATTTGTTAGCAAACTCACTATAATCCATTTTGCTTCGCTAAATCGTTTATCTCCGTTTCTGATAACTGGATGTACCACATAAAATTGTGACAATTCATTAAGATTGGTGCTGTAATAAGCCTATTTCCAATATGTACTAGGTTTTGACGAAATTAAAGATCGTTACGATTCAATATGCAAATCAGTTTTTTTATCTAAATTTTCGACAACAAGCGTTAGCTACATTGACCATGAACTTTCAGTAACGTTACGAAAACGCATTAATTCAGTTATATCATTTGTTAATATTAAAAAGGGGATGATGAGAGAAAAAGTATGTGTTATTTGTCAAGAAATATTCACTTACAAAAACAAATCAAAACAATACTGTTCTAATGCTTGTAAACAACGATCCCTTCGAAAACGAACGGGACAAAAGCAGAACCTTTTGAAGTTGTTATCTGGTGATTTGTAGTGTTTTAACATTTTTCATGAATCGTATTTCTTCAATTAGCTCTTTTCTTCTATTTATAGTCAGGAGATGATTGGATAGTTGGCCTGATGTGTCAATGATGGGGCTTGGGTCTAAGTCTGAAAGCGACCATTTAATGGAAGATTAGGAGATCATTTTAAGAGTGATAAAAGGTGGTGTTTAGGAATGAAAACGCCTTATTCCTAAACACCATTTTTTATACGTACATTTGCACCCTGAAATCTAGATATAATTCTGCGTTCTGCAATTCAAGACAAGTATTCTAATTTTACAAAATTATTTTTTATTTAGAAAGTAATTTTAACGGTGCAATGGAAAGAAATTACATCTTCCACTGCTAATATTTACACCTTTTAATGCATTAATTTATGGATGATAACTTATGTGATAGTAATCGAATAACCACAGCGTTGCTTCTTGCCGCAGGAACAGGTAGTCGTCTTATGCCATTAACGTCTAATACACCCAAATGTCTTACGCTCGTTAATGAAAAATCTATTCTTGAACGATTAGTTGTAATTTTAAAGAAGCAAGGGTTCAAGCGACTTGTAGTTATCACTGGATATGAGGAAGATTGTATTAAAGAGTTTCTTTCTACTATATCAGGCAACTTAACGATTGAATTTGTTTATAGTCCATTATACAAAACAACAAATAATATATATTCGTTGTGGATGGCTCGTGATATTATTAATGAACCATTTGTCTTATTTGAAGCTGACCTCATTTTTGAAGTATCTCTTCTTGACAATATGATTTATCCAGACCGTATTGCCATATCAAACATTCTTCCATGGATGAATGGAACAACGGTAACAATAGACTCTTCGCAGCAAGTTAAGAGCTTTTATAAAAATACAACTCCAAATAACATTGAAGGTGTGAAATATAAAACAGTGAATATTTACAGTTTTTCTCTCTCATCATGGCGGGCAATTGTTGAAAGACTTAACGTTCATATTGAAGCCAATAATGTAAACGGTTATTATGAAACGGTTATTGGTGAAATGATGGAAGACAAACATTTATCACTCAAAGCAGTAGATTTTGATAATAAGTATTGGTACGAGGTTGATACATTGGACGATTTAAAAGAAGCGGAAAAATTATTTTCGTCAGATATTCACAAGCCTGTAATTTCTGATAACAGTATTTCAAATAACCTCGAAATATTAAGGCAATTTCCTAAAGGGTTTATAACTAGAGGGACTAAATTAACTGTAAGCTGACTCTCTAAATAAACCCACTACCTACTTATTAAGAAAGTGATAGTAAAAACCTTAGTAGTACGGATGAGTTTTACTAAGAAAACAAGATTAATATGACACAATTCAAATATAAGACTCAAGAGGAGAAATATAATTTTATATCCAAACAGCACGGGGGGTATTATCGGCATGATTTTACAGATCACGCTTATTTATACAATCTATACTTTCCACCAAAAAATGTTTTCTCACATCTTAAAGAAAATATTGAGGACATTGTACTGAATTATCCAATGGCTCAAAATGCTCTTGCAGAACTTATTGCTAACCTAATCAACCAACCTATAGAAAGAATTGTAGTTGGTAATGGTGCAGCTGAAATTATAAAAATACTATCGGGTCATTTAGCTAAAAAAATAATTGTCCCGGTTCCTTCTTTTAACGAATATGTGAACGCAGCACCAGATGGAAAAGTCGTTGAATTCCCTTTAGAATTCCCGTCGTTCCAATTGGATGTGGATAAATTTGCAGAAGAAGCAATTAAAGTAGGGGCTGATATGGCTGTTGTTGTAACGCCTAATAATCCAACTTCTTTACACGTTCCGAAAGCTGACCTGATTCGACTAGCTAAAAAACTAGAAAAAAATAATTGTATGCTGATCATTGATGAGTCATTTTTGGATTTCACGGCTGACAAGGAGAGTATAAGTTTAGAACAAGAAATTGAGAAGTACCCTAATATGGCTATACTTAAAAGTATGAGTAAAGCCTTTGGTATTTGTGGTCTTAGAATTGGATATCTATTGACTGCTAATTTAGAGTTTGCAAGTTCTGTAAGAAATGAGATTCATATATGGAACATTAATGGATTTGCTGAAGAGTTTTTACGCATCTTACCTGATTATCAAAATGAATTTGAAGAAAGCTGTCAAACTGTTATAAAGGATAGAGATATTTTTTATAATCAACTTTGTGATATTCCGAATATGAAAGTATTCAAACCTGATGCTAATTATATTTTTTGTCGATTACCTGATGATGCCTTAAGTGGTCCTGAAGTAACAAAAAGACTATTTATTGAATACAATATCTATATAAAAGATAGCCATGGGAAAACTCAACCAGAAGCAGATCGTTACGTTAGAATTGCTAGTCGTACACAAGAAGAGAATTCTAATTTAATTGAAGCATTACTAGATGTAATGTATAAAAAGAGTTAATGAAAAAGAACAATACACAACAGGTTAGTATGATTGGTTTCGCCAAAGACTTACCTAATATTTGTTCTTTAGTTGGATTGTTATGCACCATGTTCGCCATCTATTTTGCTATTGGTGGTCATTTTATTGCATCAATAATTGCGATACTTTGGTCTGTTTTATTTGATTGGTTTGATGGCATTATTGCTCGTAAAATGAAAGGCAGAACAAAAGAGCAAGGGTTTTTTGGAGGACAACTAGACTCTATGATAGACATTGTAAGCTTTGGTGTGTTTCCTGCAATTTTACTTTTAAGCTACGGCGACTATAGTATCTGGTTTATGCCTGGTGCCTTTATTATTGTTGCTGGCTGTGCTATTCGTTTGAGTTATTTCAACATCTATGGTCTTGTTGATTCTAAAACATATATGGGGCTGTCAGTTGATAATAATGGAATAATAGTAGCTTTTGCTTTTTTATTCGAAGGATTTTTCAGCCATTCCACTTTTTCAATGGTACTTTATACACTAATAATGAGTTTGGCAGCCTTAAATTTATCTTCAATACCAACTCCCAAACTCACAGGAATGTGGGTTTATATACTTACTGCTTACGTCTTGATTCTCACAACTATTTTTAGTTGGATTTTATGGAATAGAGTTTAAAAATAAATTATGACTAATTATAAAGCTTTTAAAGATTGTATCTCAGATCAAGATGATGAATTAATAATATATGCTTCAGACAGTTTTTCACAGTTTCCAGAACGAAATTCATCAGCAACTTCAAAAAGTGATAGATCGATACCAATAGCAACTTCTAATGATTTGGTTGTTTTACGAGGTGAATTAGACTCTGATTATCACGAATGGTTGCGTTCATTTGGTCTTGGATCAGATTTTGTCGTTGATTATGGTAAACCTCCAACGGGGTTGACCCTTTCAGAGCTTATAATTAATAATCCTGAACCGATTAGGGAAATCATTAAACAAACTGGAAGAAAACCTGTCTATGTACCGTGGTTCTCGGGGGATAAGGAAAATGAGGTGGCAAAAATACTTGGAGGAGATATTTTTGGAGCACCTAAATCTCAAACCTTAAAGTATAATGATAAAGCATCTTTTAAGCTTATCTGTCAACAATTAAATATACCTGTCATTGAGGGAGTATCATTTGAAATGCAGCCTCTAAAAAGTGAGAATTATAAGATGATGGAGAACATCATTAAAGGGTATTTACAAAGATATAGTACGGTAATTCTACGTGGTGCTTTGGGAGAATTTGGAGTGTCATTGTACAAAACTCAAGGGAATGATATTGCCGAAATTTACCAAGAGATTTCCGCCACAGGTGAAAAAACAATTATTATTGAGCCTTTTTTGAACGTATCATCTTCTCCTGGAGATCAATGGGCTATTGGTAGAAATGGATCCATAAATCATCTTGGTATGCAAGATCAAATATGTAAAGAAGGCATGATTCATACAGGTACAATAAGTACAGTAGCGCATTCCAATGATGATTCGGCATACATTATAAAGACATCTCGAAAAATTGTTGATGAAATGGCTAAGACTGGTTATATAGGTGTTGTAGGTATCGATTATATTGTATCTGATGAAGGTATATTCCCCGTTGAAAATAATGCTCGATTTAATGGGTCTTCTTACCCTATTTTAATTGTAGATCAGATTAAACAATTGAATATTCGAGTACCAGTTTGGAAATTCATTAAGTTCAAGACTACTCCATGTACATTTGTTGAATTACAGAACAGGCTTAAGTCAACTATTTTTGATGGTAAAAAAACGAATTCAATATTTCCTTTTAATTGCGAAGCTTTGTCGAATACAGGGAATTTGAGCTTTATATTTTTAGCTGAAAATATGTCTCAAATTACGGATTTGGAACAATCAGTAAAAGAATTGGAAGTTAATACGGGTTCCATTGTTTAGTGAATTAATTGAATGTAAGTTCAATGTTTTGCGTAATATACCTCGCATTTTTCAGAATTTACTCTATTAAAATTCGAGTAAAAAAAGTCGATTTGATTCGTTTGAATCAACTGGTTCCGTATCTCTTTATTTATATGCTACACAGTAGGTTTATGATTTTGACTGATAAAGTTGGTGAAAATCATAAACTCTTGAAAACCTAGTGTTTTTTGTAAAATCTAATAAGACGATTTTGATGAATTTTCATTTTAAAATAGGTTTTGAACTTATCTAAATCTAGTTATTTTTTACTTAACAACGATTTTAATTGATCGGAAAAATGTCAATATTGAAAATGTTTTGTTTCATTTAAACACAAGAAAACAATACCCGAAATAAAATAGAAAACTACCCTTCCAAAGATCTAAACCCCTCAATACGCTCCAAACAAATCTCTTTGGTCAATTTCAAAAAAACTTCTGTCTCCTGCTCCCAAAATTCAATCTTATCCATGTCCACAGGAAATTCCTTTTCGTTACGGTAGCGCCCTCCTATGTATGCGTAATTCAATTGGTCAAACAGTTTTGTATGCTCCTCGTTGTTATAATGGAAAACACCCTTTAACTGTTTATGAAACCGTACACAACGGTCGCGCAAAGCAAACAAATTATGCTCATGAGGGTTATAATGACTGAATACCATTTCAATAGCAGTATAGGACATTTCAATGGTTTGTTGCAACATAAATGACGCCCAACCAAAATCCTTTTCGGATAAATAGAAACGGAATCCCTTAAACGCCTTTTCAGCATCACCAAACCACTTCCTAAAATCAGTTTCCGCAATCTCTCTTCTACGGGGTGCTGACAAACCTTTAAACGAAGCAAAATCATAACGCCCAGAATTAAACAATTCAATTCCTTCTTTCTTAATATCAGAATAGAAATATTGATTTTCTTCTAAAGCCTTGTTGACAACGCTAATATTAACCACAAGCGTTTGCACCACAATTTCCACATCTTTAAAAGCGCCTCTTAATTTAGAAACCACATGCTTTCTTCTATCTCCACTTTCAACAACGATCAAAATATCAAAATCACTTTTCTTTCCTTGCTCTTTACCGCGTTCGGTTTTGAAATCACCACGGGCATAACTTCCGAAAAGCATAATAATGTCAACACGGTGCGTGTCAAGTATCTTTTGGGTGATAATCTCCAAATCGGCAATGCGATCTGATGGAAGATGGGATAATATTTGTTTTAGGTCTTGCATTTAATTAGACCCTAAAAGTACAGAAATTTAAACACTTCGTTGCAATTCAATTTCGGGCATTTCATCATACGTTCTGCCGTTTAATTGTCTTCCATTTTTCTTTTTATTTTTCCCTCCCCATTGTTTAAAAAAGAAAGCAACTCCCTTTTTCTTGCATTGTTCTTGGATATCAATAACCCAATCCGATTCCATAGGACGTGGAGTATGACCACTTTCTCCACCTACAATAACCCAATCAATATTTTTTAAATTCAAATTTGGTAAACCTTCAAGCAATGGTTCTAATGATAAAAATTTAGTTCTTGCATTAGTTTTACTCAAATGATCTATTCTAAATTCTGTTTTTTGATCTTCGACAGATACCCCCATCCAAATATTATGTGACCATTTTAGTTCATTGTATAACTCAAACAGACGTTCTGAACGTTTTGTTAACACTTGAAAAACATGCTGAGGATTTTCATTCATTACTTTAAATACCTTCTGAATAAAATCAAGGGGTACTTCTGGGTGAAACAAATCACTCATAGAGTTCACAAAAACTACTTTTGATTTTTTCCACGAATAAGGAGTTGAAAGTGCGGATTCGTGGGTACGAACTTTAAAGTTGTCCTTATATTTATCAATACCCATTGCCTGCAAACGCTTTGACATAATTTCAGCATAGCAAAACTTACACCCTTGGGATATTTTATCACATCCCGTAGTAGGATTCCACGTCATTTCCGTCCACTCTATTGCTGATTGTGCCATTAATTTTTCTTATTGTATTTACTAACTATTTCAGTTGCAACTTTTGCGGCACTATTATTATTTGTCGCCATTAAAAAATGGAACATAATAGAGTTGGTTTTATTTCTTAAAACATAAGGTTCCGATACATATTTAAAAAGATCATTTAATCTCTTTTTATACAACTCTGCTGACCTTTCCACCGCTTGTTCCGTCTTAGATATCACTTCTTGATCTCCAAATAAAGTGAGTTTCGTTTCTTTTTTGTAAAAATAAGACAAAATATCCTCTTGACTCATTCCCAAAAATGATTCGAGCTTTTCAAGCCATGGTTTTGAAATTTCGCCATCATTTTTGAGAAGCCTATTAACTCCCAAACCAGTCGGAACTAAAATCCAAACGTCTACACTTTGATCACCCAAAGCCTCAAGAGAATTCCAGTTTAATTGCATACCGCAGGGATCTTATAGGCCAAAACTTTATATTTCTTGCCTTCATTTTTCAGCCAACCGCTCATTGAATGTATTTTGTTATTACAATCTTCTGCAACGACTTTAATATCTTTATGAGGAAACTTCTCAACGGTATTTACTTTAAGCTGATTTACATTTGCTTCTTCCTTTTCAACAAAATAATACATATCAAAGGCTCTTGGATTATCTATCTCTAAGATTCGTTTAGCCGCTCCAATAATTATTTTCTCATCTTCGTCGTTTCCCTTTTTTATTTCCCCTGATCCTGCAAATCCGTCAAAGTAAAGGAGTTTCCAATCAAACTTCTCTGCGTTCGGATTCATTATTTTCAAATAGGCCTTAGCATACTCCACTAAAATTTCGATTTTATCCTCAGTCCAATTACCTCCAAAATGATTCATATCTTACTTTTTCCATTTATATCTTAAGCTTTCGTGGGTTAACTAGTTAAAGCATACGTTACAACATAAATTCTGTTACAATTCAAGTACAAAGAATTTTCCATGTTGATCAAATAATTCTGCTAACTGATATCTTTTTCATTCCCTAGTTGGCTTATTTCAATCTAAAACTCTATCTTCATACCTCCTAAAAACAAGTATCAAAATGAAATTACAAAGAAACTTCTCGGTGAGTTGGTGCGCATAACTGGAAACGGCGTGGCTGTACTTGGTGTGCCGTGTTTTGCAAAAACGGTAAAAGAAGGAGTTCTTTAAAAGTAATTGCAATACCTACAATTTGTAGGTAAACTGTAGATAAGATGGTGGAATCATACTGATTTTGTATTT
>WTCE01000032.1 GCA_013138735.1 Crocinitomix sp.
CCGTGAGCTTCCTTCAGATTCCTGCTCACGCAGGACACCCTTGCTATTGGCTAACACTTCCTGCTATAAAGGCGTGCTCGGGACTTGAACCCTATAATCATTGCCCATGCTGGGCACACAACGAAAAAACGCCCTGACGATAAATGTCAGGGCGTTTTGAAAATTTTATTGGATTCGAATTTTATTCTACAATCAATTTGGTATTGAATAATTGTGCACCATCATCAATTGACGTTATAACTAAAACATACATTCCTTTATTGAAATGACTTGTGTTAATTTGTGCAGAAATAGCATTCAAATTTTGATCTGAATAAACCAATTCACCCAAAATATTGTAAATTTTTATTTGATAATCTCCAGCGTCTTCTGAACCAAAATAAACCGTTGTTTGCTCACTTGCAGGATTCGGATATACCGTAATTTGATCCAATGCACTACTTTCATCTTCTAAGCCAATATTATCAGCAAGTGTATGCACCTTAGTATTTGTGGTGACAGCAGGATTGAAATCAAAATAAATATCAGCTGTATTATAGATACTTGTTCCAACTGGCAAACCTGGATTTAATGCAATTTTGTACTTAACAAAACCTTGACTCGCTAATATATTAACATTACTATCTGGCAACATTATATTGTCAAATTCAAAAGAAATTACCCCATCCGTATTGACACTCACCTCCATGTCATGACTACTTGTTAAAGGTGTTAACGTAAGCCAATCTAAATTATCATCTAATTGATCTTCGATTACAACATTTGTTGCAGTATCAGTTCCTGTATTTTGGAAACGAATTTTATACTCAATCCATTCTGTTTCATGCGAAATATATCCCATATCGCCTTCGCCAGCTGGAATTGCAGTTTTATCATTTGGATCCCACGCACAACCAAATTCATGTATTAAAGAAGTTGTTGTGGAAAATAATTCATCTCCTAAAGTGTCAATTGTTACTGTAAGAAAGCTCTCAAGAGGTACGCCGACAAATTCATAACCTGGCATTTCAACCACAATTGGAATGGCATAAGTTTCTAAATAATTCAGATCTTCGTAAGACCAATATATATTATCTCCATCTATTAAATCTGGCGTAATTTCAGCACTAACAAATGTAATATCTTCGTTTAAGACAAGATGAATTTGACCTTGTGCAATTGTTGAGCCTGTGTTTTGAAATGTCAAAGAATAATTCGTAGGAACATCACACTTGGGATAACCTGATGTTAATTGTGGGGCTACTTCACGTACAATTTCTGTGGGATGAATTCCAAAATTCAAATCATCTGCTAATACAAATAGATCATCTAAAATTATTTCATGTGCTTCTGGTGTTGATGTGATTTCCCAATAGGGAATAGCAGCAGGCGTGATAGAATATGTACCATCAGCAACTTCCGTCAAATCAATATTATAATTTCCATCCCCATTTGAATAAGAAAAACCAGCAAAAGGGCTCGTTAGAATTTGAATCGTGGACAATCCATATTCTGCTCCGTCCATTACTCCGTTCATATTATCATCAAAATAAACCGTCCCTGAGGCTTGTTGCTCAGTATAGGATAAATTTTCAAAATAGGAAAGATTCGTAAACTCTTTTGAACAATTAAAAAAGTCAAGGTCACCATCATCATCCGCATCAATAATTTCTAGATAATGTTGCGACGCAGTGAAAGGATAGTCATGCTCCAAATATGGGGCACTAAAAGTTAAGTCACCGCTATTTTCATAGGTTTGAACCTTTCCATAAATATCCAAACTTACAATATCATAATCACCATCTAAATCAAAATCCTCCACTCCAATTTGATTTAAAGTATCTAGGGCGGTAATTAGGTTGACACCAGCCTCATAAGATCCATCAATATTTTCGAAGTATCGGATTTTTTTATAAAAACGTGCATTTGTAATTAAATCATTATCGCCGTCATCATCCATGTCGCGCATAATGAGTTGAGTTGGAAAATAATCATCTAGTCCACCAGTTGCTATAATGTGTTCATCCCCAAAGACGCCGCCAGTATTCTCTACCCAAGCGATATTATCAGGATAATAGGCCGTTAATAAATCTAAATCTCCATCATCATCCATATCAAAAAAGTTAAGTCTACCAATCGTAGATGCAATTTCCACCTCCTCAAATTCGGCAAAAGTTCCACTGCCTGTATTTTCAATCCATGAAACTGGACTCCCCCCGCGAATATAGATGTCTAAATCGCCATCTGTATCGGTATCCGCAAGTGTCATGCTCAGTATAAAATCACCCGACATGAGTTCAACTGATTCATCAAATACGCCTAAGCCCAAGTTTTCACTCCAAGACAAATAAACAAGAGGATAATATCCGTCAGCATAAACAATATCTATATCACCGTCCCCATCAAGATCGCCAACTTCTACATGATATATCGTCTCTTCATCTTCTGCAACCACTACGGGCTCATCATATAATTCATCTCCAAGACCAGGGAAATAAATGACACCTTCGCCGCTATTAGATGCTGCTACAACATCTAGTATCCCATCTTCATTTATGTCTGCTAAAGCTATATCATTGACATGTGAAATGGTTGGCGCTAATCGAAAATCTTCAAATACCCCGCCTTCATTACTTAAAAGCACAACAGCATCTTGATACGAATAAAAGTAAGCATCCACGCCCCAAACATCATGCATCCCGAGTAGAATATCATCAGAGCCACTTCCATCTACATCTGCAACGGTTAAATTTTCGATTAAATGTCCATAAGCGCTGGTAAACGTATAGAATGTAATCTCATCATAGAGACCAATACCTATTTTTTCCATCCAATAAATAGCGTTAGGGCAGATAATGAGTAAATCTTGTTCACCATCATCATTAAAATCTGCAATGGCCAAGTGTGATGCCTCCAAAGGGACTTCAGTTACGACTTCTTTCGCTGCAAAAACAGCTGTACCGTCATTTTCATACCACGCCACCTCTTCAAGTATTTCGGAACTATTCAATATATCAATATCTCCATCTTCGTCAAAATCCAATAATAAAATTTCCGAAATCCCTTCTGCAAGATCAGTCACGATAATGGGCGTCGAGAAAGTTCCACCGCCTAAATTTTCAATCCAGATGATTTCACTTTCGGCATCTGCACTTGCAATTATGTCAATATCACCATCTCCGTTTAAGTCGCCTGTTAAAACTGACGTAGTACCTTCTGCCGCAGTGGTTAAAACATTTTCACTACTGAAAACACCTCCACCTAAATTCTCATACCATGCTATTTTATTGTCGTCCATTGATGCGGATAAAACATCTAGATCTCCATCTCCATCAAGATCATTAGCAATGACCGATTGAACATTTAATGATAAATCAGAAATAAGTATTGGTTCATCAAAAACACCTGATCCATCATTTGGGTAATAAAGAATACTGTTTTCTGAACTTAATGCGACTAATAGATCTTGTGTTCCGTCCGAATCGAGATCTGCAGCGTAAACAGCCGAAACCCCAATCGCTTCACTGGAAATTCGATTTTCTCGCAAGAACTCATTGTCTCCTTGGTTTTCATACCAACCAATTTTATGGTCGTCAACAGAGGCGGTTATCAAATCCAAATCACCGTCGGAATCTAGATCTGCCAAGACATTTGAAATTGGATTTCTAATCCCTTGTTCAATTGGATGTTCTTCGAATACTTGACCTTGAGAATAAAATGTGCCTGTGAGAAACAATAAACTTAATGTGAAAATTTTCATTATAAAATAATTTTGGGTGAATAAAAAATTTCCTTGCTTAATAGATACGAATGCAACATCAAAAAAGTTGTCTGGCTAATATAACTAATAACAAAAACGCCCCGCTCAATGAAGAACGGGGCGTTTTAAAAAACTTTATTCGATTCGAATTAGTTCACTACATTTTTGAATGAAGCGTTTTCGAAGAATTTGATAAATTCTCTATCCTTAGCAGCTTTAGCTTTAAGACCTGGATCTTTAGCAATTGCACTTTTAAGGTTATTTACAACTAAGTCCAAGTTATCTTGTCTTGATCCGATAATTGCTTTTAAATAGTATCCCATTGCTGATTCAGCATCAATAGAAGCATCTAAAGTAGAAAGTGCAGCACTGTTGTCTCCATTTAATACTTGCGCTAAAGCTTTGTTGAATGTATTTTCTCCACCAAAGTTCCCAATAGCTTCTGCGTAATCTCCATTTTGGATGTCAATGATTCCTAAGTTATATTTAACCTCAGAACCTGCACCAATAGCAGACGTTAACAATTCAGTTGCTTTATCTCTGTCGCCATTGATTCTTGCAATGATTCCTAAGTTATTTAATGTAACTGGATTCTCGTTTAAATCGTTTGCTTTTTGGAAATTAGCTTTTGCACTTGTTAAATCATTTTGCATGTAGTTTACAGCTCCAACATTGTTGTGACCTCTCCAGTCTTCAGGATAGTTCGCAACAGCTAATTTGTAAATTCTCATTTTTTCACTTAAATCTTCATATAAAGTTCCAGCGAATAAAAGTTCTTCAACAGTTAATGTATCAGCTTTAGTTTTTGATAAGTTTTTCAACTCTTCATCAGACCAACCAATTTTGTCATAAACAACATTCAATTGCGTTCTTCTTAAAGATGGTAAAATTTCTTTTTCCAACTCTTTATAAGTTTTGGCCATGTTGATAATTTCTTGCTCTCTTTTGTTCTTGTCAGGAGTCATTTCTAAAACACGGATGATTAAGTTCTTATCTTCCATATCAGATGCTCTAACCGCTTTCTCGAATCCAGTCCAATCTTCCCCTTTAGGGTCTTGATTGTAAAACCCAGGAGATGTAACGAAACCTGATGCATTAACAATTTTAAGCACTGCCTCTTGTCCAGAATTAGCTCTGTCTCTTGCTAACTGATCATTGTCAGCAGTTTCACCTTCTGGTGAAGCATAAGCAACTAAGTTCATTTTCTTTGGAGCAACTTTAGGGTTAGACTGCGCAGCAGTTAACCATGCTTGAAGATCTTTAATGTCTTGATCTTTTGCTTCTTTAGATGTAATGTTATATTTACCTTTCG
This sequence comes from Crocinitomix sp., assembly GCA_013138735.1. Lineage (GTDB taxonomy): Bacteria > Bacteroidota > Bacteroidia > Flavobacteriales_D > Crocinitomicaceae > Crocinitomix. Next base: position 5,052 of record WTCE01000032.1, read on the forward strand.
CATAGTTATACTGTGCGCTGTAAGTTTCCTCTGTTGTTCTAACAAAGTTGTCTACACCAATTAAGGCTTTATCGTCATTTTGAACTAATAAAGGTGTGATGATTGTTCCATCAGCAATTTTTACAGGCTCAAAAGCTTCTTCTTTTTTTCCTTTGCTTACTTTACCAGTAATCGTTAAATCAGCATTCTCTAAATCTGGAGAATAAGGAATAACATCTGAATAGCTTACAGTTGCACCTGGTTTAAATGCAATCGTTTGACCGTTTCCAGTTGCTTTTTCACCTTGAACTGTGATTGTTTTAAAAGCTTTATCTCCTAATTTTGGTGTAATTTCTGCAGACGCTTTTTTGTTCAATCCCTTTTCTGGAATTTTAACACTTATCGTTACTGCAACACTATCACCGTGCATTTCAACTGGATCTTGTTGCACTGTATACTCAAGGTCGCCAATTAACTTACAACCTGTTAGCATAGCTGTAGCTACCACAATGGCTGCTAATCCTCTATAACTTTGCTTTTTCATTCTATCTGATTTTAATATCTTAGTTTGGTTTACTTTAGTTATCTAAAAACAGTGCAATAATAAGGATTTTTTTTGACCTAGGAAAAACTTATTGTGCTTATTCAAGATAATTGACCGTTTCAATCGTTTAAACGCTCTATCTTATCGATAGAATGATCATTTATCATAGGCTCTTTGAGAGTTTCAACGTCTATTTTTAAGCTAGGATGAATCCAATTAGGTGCAATTTCTTCTAGCGGAAATATGACAAAATTTCTTAAATGTAAACGCTCGTGAGGAACCGTAATTAAATCACTTGAAAAAACTAAACCGTCATAGTCGATAATGTCTAAATCTATCAAACGATCTTGATAACCAGTTTTTGAATCTTTTTTTTTGCGTCCTAACTCTTGTTCAATTTCTTTTAATTGAACAAGCAATGCTTCTAATTCTAATTCAGTGCTAACACGTATGAGTGAGTTGACAAATGCCTCTTTCGATTGAAATCCCCAGGGCGGAGTTTTATAAAAACTTGACGCCAATTCAATTACACCGATTGTTGATTCAATTGCTATGTATGCTTTTTCTATATTATCAATTCTATTGCCTAGGTTACTGCCAAGACTTATGAATACTGTTTTCATATTGTTAGATTATCAATCAAAAACTGAACCGAACCAATTCTTAAGAGCTAAATTTACTACTTTTGCAGAGTCTATTACTTTATCGAACAAAAATGAAACGAATTCTTCTTGTTGAAGACGAAGAGAGCTTAGTGAATGTACTCACGCTCAATTTGGAAATGGAAAACTATCATGTTGACGTGGCGCTTAATGGTACCGAGGCATTGGAATCATTCAACGCCAGTTATGATTTAGTTATTTTAGATGTGATGATACCTGAAATAAACGGATTTGATGTTTGTAAGGAAATTCGTAAAATTAGCTTAACTCCAATTTTATTTATTTCTGCAAAGGGAACTTCTTTGGATCGTATCACTGGTTTAAAGATGGGTGCGGACGATTACTTGGTTAAACCATTCAATTTAGAAGAATTGCTTTTGCGAATCGTAATCCTAATTAACAGACCTAAAGCGACGATTGAAATTGCGAATTTTAATTTTGGTGAGAATCATATCAATTTTAAAACGTATGAAGTTCAGGCTAAGGGCAAAACTTTAACGCTATCGAAAAGGGAGTTGGCTTTGTTGCGTTTATTGATATCCAAAAAAAATGAAGTCATTTCAAGAGATGTAATATTGGATGAAATTTGGGGTAAAGATAAGTTCCCAACCAGTCGAACTATTGATAATTACATATTAAATTTCAGAAAATATTTCGAGCCTAATCCAAGTAACCCGATCTTTTTCAAGAGTTTACGAGGAGTGGGTTATAAGTTCGAAATAAAAGATTGATTCACGACACAACCCTTTCAAACATTCTTACGTCTATACATACAGAAAGCAATTAATTTTGCTTCTGGTTTTAATTTCCTTGCACGGTAACCTGAAAAGAGATATGCTACCAAGACTATCAGTAAGCTCTTTTCAGGTTTTTTTATGCCCGATATTTTCCTCATTAGTATTTAGTATTTAGTATTTAGTATTTAGAGGCTAGCAAAATTTATTCTGCAGAAATCTATTGCATAAAAAAATCCCCATCCGTCAGCTGACGGATGGGGATTTTAAGAATGTGGTATATCTATAAAATATTAGATCGTCATGATATCCGCTTCTTTTCTTACAATAAGCGCATCAATCTTTGTAATTGTATCATTTGTCATCTCTTGAACAACAGCCTCTAAATTTTTTAAACGATCTTCGGACAATCCTTCTTCCTTCAATTTCTTTAAATAATCATTTGCTTCTTTTCTGTTGTTACGCACACTTACCTTAGCCGCTTCTCCTTCACTTTTCGATTTCTTCACGAATTCACGTCTGCGCTCTTCTGTTAACACAGGCACATTAATCAAAATGCTTTCTCCATTACTTTGCGGATTCAGTCCTAAGTTTGCATTGATAATTCCAGTCGCTATTGCGTCTAAATTTGATTTATCCCAAGGCTGAACTGTAATTGTTCTAGCATCCAACGTATTTACGTTTGCAACTTGATTTAGTGGGGAAGTTGCGCCGTAAGCCTCAACTTTTACACTATCAAGCATTGATGGGGTTGCTTTCCCCGCTCGAATTTTTTCTAGGTTATTCATTAAATGATTAACCGTTCCGTCATTACTGTCCTTCGCTTCTTCAAGAAGCATATCAATTTCTTCTTCCATAATTTGAATTAATTAAACAGTCACTAAAGTACCAATTTTTTCTCCTGATACAACTTTCTTTAAGTTTCCACCCTTATTCATATCAAAAACAATGATCGGCACATTATTTTCTTTGCACAATGTAAAAGCTGTCATATCCATGACATTCAGTCCTTTATTATAGGCATCATCAAAAGTTAATGAACCAAATTTTTCTGCATCCGGATTTTTTTCAGGATCAGATGTATAAATCCCATCTACACGTGTTCCTTTTAGAATGACATCCACCCCCATTTCAATTGCACGCAAAGCGGCAGCTGAATCAGTTGTGAAATATGGATTACCTGTTCCAGCTCCAAAAATCACTACACGACCTTTTTCCAAATGACGCACGGCTCTTCTTTTAACATAAGGTTCTGCAATTTCTTTCATTTCAATTGCAGATTGAAGGCGTGTGTGGATCCCTAGTTTTTCTAAAGCTGCTTGCAGCGCCATACTATTGATCATTGTTGCCAACATTCCCATATAATCTCCTTGGGTTCTATCCATTCCACCGGCTTCTGCTTGAACCCCTCGAAAAATATTTCCTCCACCTACAACAATCGCAATTTCAACTCTCTCATCATGCAGTTCTTTAATTTGTGCCGCATAATCATCTAATCGATTATTGTCAATTCCAAATTGCTTATCGCCCATCAAGGCTTCACCGCTTAATTTTAAAAGTATCCGTTTGTATTTCATTATTTGCCGAGTTTGTTTTTTTGTAATGAACTGTTTATCAATAATTAATTTTTTTGCCAAAAAAAATCCTGACTAAAAGTCAGGATTTAAATTATTTTTTTTTAACCTAGTGAAACACGTTTGAAACCTGTCACTTCAGCTCCGTCTCCGTTAGAAGTTACATAATCGGCAACGCTTATTTTTTCATCTTTGATGAATTTTTGATCCAACAGACATTTTTCTTGATCCAATGTAGTATTATCAGATTTGAATCGATCCATTTTACCAGGTAAAATTTTATCCCAGATTTTCTCTGGCTTACCTTCAGAAGCTAATTGCTCTTTCGCCTCTATTTCAGCAGCAGCTAAAACATCAGAAGTCAATTGAGCCATAGAAATATACTTAGGTACATTTTTAAGTGTCTTACCTAAACGTCCTAATTCAATATTCTCTTTTTCGATTACTGCAATTCTTGCTTCCGTTTCAGAAGCAACAAACTCAGCAGTAAATTCTTTATAAGATAATTGAGTTGCTCCCATTGAAGCTACCTGCATAGAAACATCTTTTCCTATCTCGGTTGCATTCTTAACAGAATCAGACAAACCAACTAAAGCAGCAATCTTATTGTCGTGTACATAAGTACCAACATAAGATGCTTCAAGTTTTTCGAAAGCTTTAATTTCTAATTTCTCTCCAATAACGCCTGTTTGTTCAACTAATTTTTCTGCAACAGTGATACCACCAAAATCAGCAGCTAAGAAATCCTCTTTAGAATTATGATTCATTGCAATCGCTGCAAATTCATCAGCCAACTTTAAGAATCCTTCGTTTTTACCTACGAAATCAGTCTCGCAACCTAAAACAATAGCAACACCTTCAGTGTTATCATCATTTATTTTAGTTACTGCAGCACCTTCGCTTGAATCACGATCTGCTCTTTTTTCAGCAACACGTTGTCCTTTTTTTCTTAGAACGTTGATTGCATCTTGCATTTCTCCTTCTGCTTCAACCAATGCGTTCTTGCAGTCCATCATTCCTGCACCAGTTTTTTGTCTTAGCTCATTTACGAGTGAAGCTGTAATTTTCATTTTATATACTTTTTTACCCGATTGAAATCGGAGTTTTTAATCTTATTTTTTTTCTTCAGTAGGTGCAGATGCAGCTTCAGTCTCTGCCGCTTCAGCCTTTGCAGATGCAGCTTCAGCCTTTGCAGCCTCAACCTTTGCAGCTTTCGCAGCTTTTGCATCACTTTCAGCTTTTGCATCAGATGCTTCCTTTGCAGCTGCAGCAGCTTCTTTACTTGCTTTTGCTTTATCTCTAGAAATTTTTCTTTCTTCTAAACCTTCCATAATTGCAGCAGAAACTTTCGATAAAATAGTATCGATAGATTTAGTTGCATCATCATTTGAAGGGATGATAAAATCAATATCACGCGGATCTGAATTTGTATCAACCATTGCAAAAGTTGGGATGTTCAACTTGTTTGCTTCTTTTACTGCAATGTGTTCTTTTAACACATCAATTACAAATACAGCAGCAGGTACTCTTGTCATATCAGAGATAGTGCCGTAATTTTTATCCAATTTAGCTCTTGTACGAGACAATTGTAAACGCTCTCTTTTTGAAAGTGTTTTCATTGTTCCATCCTCACCCATTTTGTCAATTAATGACATTTTACGGATTGCTTTTCTGATTGTTCCGAAGTTAGTTAACATTCCTCCAGACCATCTTTCAACCACGTAAGGCATCTTAGTAGGTTTGATATGCATTTCTAGAATATCCTTAGCTTGTTTTTTTGTTGCTACAAAAAGAATTTTCTTTCCTGATTTCGCGATTTGTTTTAACGCTGCACAAGCTTGATCCAAGTGTGCAATCGTTTTGTTTAAATCTATAATGTGGATACCTTTTTTCTCAGTAAAGATATATGGAGCCATGTATGGATTCCATTTTCTTTTTAAGTGTCCGAAATGAACACCAGCTTCTAACAATTCTTCAAATGTTGCTCTAGCCATTTTTTTTGCTTTTTAAAATTTTGTTTACTTTCTTTTAACTTTTTTATTCTATTCCATAACACCTCGCTTAGCTTGGCGCATATGAAAACTTCATTACAAAGCAATTATCGAGTAGTCAGTCTATGACTGAATCTAAATAATTTAGATACTAAATCGCGACCATCTCTTGGAAGGCCGTCTTTGGTAGTTCCCCAATAAATTGGAGAAACAGATTAACGTTTCGAGAATTGGAATTTCTTTCTCGCTTTTTTCTGTCCTGGTTTTTTACGTTCAACCATTCTAGAATCTCTAGTCATTAATCCTTCTGCTTTCAATAAAGGCTTGTTATCCTCTGAAATTTCAACCAATGCACGTGAGATCCCTAATCGAAGCGCTTCCGCTTGACCATTTACTCCACCACCATCAATGTTTGCTACTACGTCGTATTTATCGACAGTATCAGTCAAAGCAAATGGTTGCTTGATTTTCTCCAGTAAAACAGGAGTTTTGAAATAGTCCCCTACGTCTCTCTTGTTAATGGTAACTTTACCCGTACCCTCAGAAATATATACTCTGGCTACAGCTGTTTTTCTTCTACCCAATGTGTTAACTACACTCATATTCTTATTTAATTGAATCTAATTTAATCGCTTCAGGTTTCTGTGCGTCGTGATTATGTTCACTTCCGACAACAACCTTCAAGTTTCTGTACAAAGCACTCCCTAATTTATTTTTAGGTAACATTCCCTTCACGGCCTTTTCGATCAATCTTTCTGGATGTGACTCCATGATCTGTCTTGCTGTTAAAATTCTTTGTCCACCTGGATAACCTGTGTGACGAATATATTTTTTCGTCTCCATTTTGTTTCCAGTCATGGTGATTTTTTCTGCGTTGATAACAATTACGTTATCACCACAGTCAGCGTGAGGTGTGAAATTAGGCTTATGTTTCCCTCTAATAAGGAATGCTACTTTACTCGCTAATCTCCCTAGCGTTGCTCCTTCAGCGTCAACTAATAACCACTTTTTGTTAGCAGTTTCTTTGTTGCCTGAAATCGTTCTGTAGCTTAATGTATCCACAATAATCTAATTTTTAATTTATAAACAATTCTCCCAAAATCGGGCTGCAAATGTACAAGGTTTAATTTTATTAACAAAGAATCTGTTGAAAAATATTAATTTATAACGATAAACAGCACTTATTACAAATGACTTTCCTATTTTTGCATTCTAAATAATTCAGTTTTTCGCTTCATGAGTGACGCTATCAAACACGAGTGTGGAATTGCCTTACTAAGGTTAAAAAAACCACTAGAATTCTACCTTAAAAAATACGGTACGGCTTTTTACGGATTAAACAAAATGTATCTCCTGATGGAGAAGCAGCATAATCGGGGTCAAGACGGCGCTGGTTTAGCTAACATTAAGTTTGACGTTGAACCTGGACAACGTTATATTAGTAGAGTTCGATCAATCGATCAAAAACCGATTCAGGACATTTTCAAGAAAGTAAACGCACGTTTTACTGAGATTGAAGAACAGGATCCGGCACTATTAAAAGACATTGACTATTTAAAAGCGAACGCCGGTTTTACGGGCGAACTCTTTTTAGGTCATTTAAGGTACGGTACTTTTGGTCGAAACTCCATTGAGAGTTGTCATCCGTTTTTACGACAAAACAATTGGCAAACACGGAGTTTAATTGTTGCAGGTAATTTTAACCTCACCAATAATGACGAGTTGTTCAATAACCTTTTAAAACTAGGACAGCACCCTAAAGCAATGGCTGATACGGTGACAGTTTTGGAAAAAATTGGTCATTTTTTAGATGAAGAAAACACAACCCTATACAATTCATATAAGCCGCAAGGTTATTCAAATAGAGATGTCTATAATCTCATTGGAAAAGAATTAGATATCGCAAATATCCTTCAAAGATCATCCGAATCATGGGATGGTGGATATGCTATGTGCGGATTAATGGGCCATGGTGATGCTTTTGTCTTAAGAGATCCTTCAGGAATTCGACCGGCCTTTTGGTACGAGGATGATGAAGTTTGTGTTGTTACATCTGAAAGAGCTGTTATTCAAACAGCGTTTAATGTTGATATTGATTCAGTAAAAGAATTAACTCCTGGACATGCATTAATCATCAAAAAGAATGGACATATTGCTGAACACATGATTAACCAGCCAAGGGAATTGAAACAATGTTCATTTGAACGGATTTATTTTTCACGACCTGGAGACAAGGATATTTACCGTGAGCGAAAAGATTTAGGGAAATTAATTGTCCCACAACTTGTTGAAGCGATTGATGGTGAGGTTGATGATTCTGTATTTTCCTTTATTCCTAATACTGCCGAAACTTCATTCTTTGGCTTAGTAAAAGGATTAGAAAAATACCAAAACAAGATAAAGTATAATTTGATCCGAGAAAAAGGGAATGATATCACGGATGATGAGCTTAAGAAAATTTTAGCAAAACGAACGCGCGTTGAAAAAATAGCGATTAAAGATACGAAACTAAGAACCTTTATCTCTCAAGATGACGGCAGAGACGATCTAGTGGCACACGTTTATGACATTACTTACGGAACTGTTCGTGAGCACAAAGATAACCTTGTGGTAGTTGATGATTCTATCGTGCGTGGAACGACCTTAAAAAAGAGTATTCTACGAATTTTGGATCGATTAAATCCAAAGCGAATTGTAGTTGTCTCAAGTGCTCCGCAAATACGCTATCCGGATTGTTATGGTATTGACATGGCAAAAATGGGTGATTTCATTGCTTTTGTTGCTGCCATTGCTTTATTAAAAGAAACTGGGCAAGAGCACATCATAACGGAAACGTATGAGAAGTGCAAGGCGCAAGAAGAACTTAAAAAAGAACAAATTGAGAATTATGTAAAGGATATTTATAGACCCTTTACCGCTCAAACAATTTCGGATAAGGTGGCTGAATTATTAACACCTCCAGGTATTAAGGCCGAAGTGAAAATAATATATCAATCAATTGAAAATTTACATATTGCTTGCCCTAACCATACAGGTGATTGGTACTTTACAGGCGATTACCCAACCCCCGGAGGGAATAAAGTTGTAAATAAATCTTTCATTAATTATATTGAAGGAAGTAGCGAGCGTGCTTACTAAATAGAATTATTTATTAAAAAATTGAGCCCGTTAATGCTATGCATTAACGGGCTCGTTTGTTACGTCCTGCTCCCACATAGGACGCAACAGTATTTATAAAGTATCGTATTTTATTAAGAGGTTAATCTTAACGCTAAACTATCGATTGTTTTAGGATGAAGACGAATTTTCTCGCCGAACTGCGTAGTTTTATCGTTTAACGACAGGTAGTATTCTTTATTCGGTTTTAAGTCTTGAAATTTTCACCAATAAAAAAGCATTTTAAGGCTAGTAAACTGCAGTTAATTTAAATGAGCTCAATTTCTAATCTATCAATGACTGTTTAGAATTAAATCGTTTTACAGTTAAATCGAATCCAATTTTAAGCCCGATAAAAATGAAAATAATTGCGGCATTATGAATGGAGAATTTCATCCAAAGTAAACCGACAATTGCAATTAAAATTAGAATGATGAGACTATTTACGCCCTCCCACAAAACATAGCGTTTATAGTTCAATTTTAAATATTGTCGGCGTGCATAAAATGTGAACTGATCTTTTAAATGATAGACAAAAAGAACGAGTGGAAATAAAATCCATAATTCAGAAATTGTGAAGTCGTAAAAACCTTCAAGAACAGCTTTTTGAGTCATTTCTTGTGTTTCCATCACCAAATAATTAAACGCAATAATTTCTGCTAATAAAAATGTAAGAAATGCAAAAATAGCGCTCAATAAGAAGCGATTTTTTAGAGGCTTAGGCCCTTTAACATTCACCCAATGCGCCCTTCTAAAAAATAGAATTTGTGAGCATAAATGATCAATCAAATAATAAACGCCAATGATTAAAATGTCCCAATCAAAAAAGAAATACCCCGCCAAGGGAAAAACAATTTCAATTGCATATTGCTGAATAAACGGATTCCTCAATTTCTGAGTCCAACTCATTACTGCAGTCTGTTCAGATTATCTTTTGCCAATTGAAAATTAGGATTTGCTTCAATAGCTCTTTGATAGGACTTTTTTGCATTATCCATATCGCCTTTAGTTTCATATGCTAAACCCAAATTGTTATATGCCTGAAAATAGTCGGGATCGCATTCTGTAGCCTTCGTAAAATAAAAGATAGAACTATCCAATTCCTTCGTCATTAATAAATGAATATAACCTTGATTATAATAGGGATCAGCCCAAACTGAATCTAAATCATTCAATGTACGGTAAGCCAATAAAGCTTCGTCAACATTACCTCTTGTTTGGTGATACATTCCAATATTGTACCAAGCTTCTTGGCTTTCGGGAAAGATATCAAGGGCCGAATTATAATACTCAAGTGACAATTCAGATCCTGCTTGGTCGTACATTACACCCATTTCTATAAAAGCCGAATAATATTCTGGATCTTGCTCCACGCAAGTTTGAAAAGATGAAACTGCAATATCCCAACTTTCTTGACGGGCGGTTTCATAATAATCTGATCTGTAAACAATGCCGCGCATAAAGTATGCCTCAGCCAAGTAAGGATCAACTGCTATTGCAGAGCTGAGATAAATATCGGCCATTGCTGAGTTATTGAGCAAAGCATATAATTTACTCATGCCAATTAAGGCCCCAGTATTGGTACTATCGCGCATTAAGATATATTCATAATGAAACTTACTGGTATCCAAATGTGTCATTGACAACTGGAGATTCCCATATAACAAACGCGCATCTGCATTGGTTGAATCGACCTGAATTGCCAATTCTAAATCTGCTTTAGATTTGGCTATGTCACCCTTTGCTAAAACATATACGGCGCGTTTAAATAACCAGTCAGAATCTCCAGGATTAGCAATTATTTGATCGTTAAAAAACTTTAACGAATCAAATGCAACCGCGGTTGTATCATCCTTTTCGTTGAGGGCATTCGTTAAATCTTTAGGTTGATCTGAGTCACCACCGCAGGCAGCTAAAACTAAAAGACAAAAAGTAATATATAGATATTTCACAGTTCGATTTTTTGTAAAAATAGCACTTTAAGTGAATTTTGTCTCGGCTATTTATTAAATGGTAGTTAAAATCTAGCCTTGTGGAAAAACCACTCTTGATTTTAGGCGTTTTAGGATTACTAGATGATATAAAAATTAAACCGTCATGATTCCTTAAATTTAAACTAAATTTACCCACTTATTTCTACGTCGAATTATGGATTACATCAGTGTTTTTGACATGCTCAAAATTGGAGTTGGACCTTCCAGTTCACACACCCTTGGGCCGTGGCGTGCAGCCGAATTATGGTTAGCAACGCTTGAAGAAAATAACTGGCTGGAAATTACAGATACCATTCGTATTGATTTGTATGGTTCACTTTCAATGACGGGCAAGGGACATGCTACTGACATGGCCTTGGTTTTGGGACTTTCGGGCAAAGATCCGGAACGCATGCCTATTGCAGAAATAGAAACTACGATTGAAAAGGTAAGAGATGAAGGTCGTTTATTACTTGGAAGTAAAAAACGAATTGCATTTGAAATTTTAGATGACATTCATTTTAATAACGAATTTCTGCCTTTTCATTCAAACGGAATGAAATTCACAGCATATCGCACGGGAGAAATTCTTTCTCAAGAAATTTTCTATTCAATTGGCGGAGGATTTGTGGTGCAAGAGAAGAATGATCAACATGCCGTGGAAATTGTCAACGCAGGAACTTACCCCTACCCGATTGAAAAAGCGGTTCAATTGGGCGAGTATTGCGCCAAAACTGGTCTTGAAATTTCGGACATTGTATTAGAAAATGAGAAAACACTGCGCAGCGGTGAAGAAATCGATTTTGAATTGCACCGCATTTGGGACACCATGTTGGAATGCATGTATTTGGGTTGCCACACAGAAGGACGCTTGCCAGGTGGATTAAATGTGAAACGAAGAGCTTTTGATTTACACCACACCTTAAATGGAGAATCCCAATATTCCAATCCACAAGAGTGGATTGCTGAGATCCGAAGCACTGAGGTTAAATTCAGACAAATTTTAAAATGGGTAAGTTGCTTTGCGTTAGCGGTGAATGAAGTAAACGCGTCATTTGGAAGAGTTGTTACGGCACCAACCAATGGAAGCGCCGGGGTAATTCCATCCGTTTTAATGTATTATTTAGTGATTGAAAATCACGACGCAGGTTTTGCCGAGATTAAGAAGTTTTTATTAGTTGCTGGAGAAATAGGAAGTATTTTCAAAAAAGGCGCAACCATTTCAGCCGCAATGGGCGGATGCCAGGCCGAGATTGGAGTTTCATCTGCAATGGCTGCTGCGGCTTTGACAGAGTTGCTAGGCGGAAGTCCTGAACAGGTAATGATAGCTGCTGAAATAGCCATGGAGCATCATCTAGGTTTGACATGTGATCCAATTGGCGGTTTGGTACAAATACCATGTATCGAAAGGAATGCAATGGGTGCCATAAAAGCAATAAATGCCGCAGAATTAGCTTTAGATACAGATCCGAAAGAAGTAAAAGTACCTTTGGATGAAGTGGTCAACACTATGCGCGAAACGGCGAAAGATATGCATACTAATTATAAAGAAACCTCTCAAGGTGGATTAGCCATTCGTGTGGCATTGGCAGATTGTTAAAAAGAGCAAAGATGAGAGAGCAAAGAGTAAAGATTGTTAGGAAGGCGATTTGACGGGGTTTTAATGATTTAATGTGTGAATGATTTAATGCAAGTTGACGGGTTTGCATGATATAATCTTAAATCTAACAGCGCAGGAATCTATTGTCTTTTTATACATTGACTTATGGGGTTTGGATCAATTACTTCAGGACCATACTTAGTAAAATTAATACGTGTTTTTGAATTTGATTATGGTTTTACGTTTATCCGTCCTATTTCTATGTATTATTTGCGCTAATTGTTCAGTACCTGTTACGGAAAAACCACATACGACTTCAATTGAAGTCAACGAGCCAACGGATGCAAACGCTCTAGTAAATCGAGAAGTTAATGATCTATCCAATGAAAAAATGTGGATTAACAACGGAATTAAAGTTTACAATGATACCCTATCTGAAATATGGTATGAAGAAACCTTAACATCTTCTAATTTTTTAAAATATTTGCATCCATGGGAATCACAATTTTCAACTAATTGGATTGATGAATCTGGCCCAATTTATTTTCGTGGACTCTATAGTGAACTAGATCAGGTAGTGAATTTCACAGAGGACAATGTGGATACATATATCGCCAAAATAGACAGTGCTCATGACTACTTCATGAAGAACTATTTGGAACGCGGTGATGTTGATTCGGGAATGGCAACACTAAAATCTATTGTCATTATAAAATCATACCTCTTCGCAAAAGTCAAAAATTGGGACAAAGCAGAGGAACTTGTCATTGCCGAAAGTAAATTAGAATCGAGCCAATATATCAACCTTCATTCAATCGCCATTCCAATCCTATACGAAAAATATGGTGAATCCAAAATAATGGAGGAAGTCGCAATAATTCCTTCGTCTGAAACGACCCAATATATCCATGGAATTCTATTTGATTTAAATGTTATCCGTAAACGTTTCAGAGACAAAAAAATGACATGGAAAGCCTATTTTGAAATGGCCTTTGAACATTATGAAATGTACGGTATAGATTGAAAAATTTGCTATTGACAAGATTTTCAATCAATTGTTACTTCGAAACCCTAGTTGTTAATAATCCTTAACATTTTTTAACACCCCTTTAACGACCATCCCTGCACGCACTACGTAACTTTACACGTTAGTGTTTGTCTATAAAGTCCGATTTCGGCGTTACGCTTGTCCAAAATTTGCTCCTTTACGAAAGTAAACTCACAAATTGGGGACTTTGCAAGTCTTGATTTCGAACTTTTTAGTTCAAACAAACGGCTCTAATTGACAGACACTAGTTAGAATGGTAAATGAATATTATGGAAGAATTGGATCAAAATAATTCGGTGCAAACAATCGAAGAAATCAATGCTAAAATTCAGCAAGAAAGCAGTTTTTTAGATGTGATGAATGCTGAGATTAGCAAAGTGATTATTGGTCAACAATATATGATCGATCGCTTAATGATTGGACTTTTGGCAAACGGACACGTTTTATTGGAAGGTGTTCCGGGATTAGCAAAAACCCTGGCAATTAAAACGCTATCTGATACAATTGGCGGAAACTTTAATCGGGTTCAATTTACACCAGACCTTTTACCAGCGGATATTGTAGGAACAATGATCTACAATCAAAAAAAGGAAGAATTTACGGTTAAAAAGGGACCTGTTTTTGCCAACTTTATTTTGGCTGATGAGATTAACCGTGCCCCTGCAAAGGTGCAGAGCGCCCTGTTAGAGGCTATGCAAGAGCGGCAAGTTACTTTAGGCCAAACTACGCATCAATTACCAAAACCATTCTTAGTAATGGCAACTCAGAACCCTGTTGAACAAGAAGGAACATATCCTTTACCTGAAGCACAGGTGGATCGTTTTATGTTAAAAGTTTATTTGGATTACCCAAGTAAAGAAGAGGAACAAGAAATCGTTCGAAAAAGTATTTCACCTGAAGGTTTTCCACAAGCGAACGCTGTGGTGACAATTGATCAAATTTTAAAAGCGAAAGAACTGGTTAAAGAAATTTATCTCGACGAAAAAATAGAAAAATATATAGTGGATTTGGTGTTTGCCACTCGAACGCCAGAAGCGTATGGCTTAGATGATTTGAAACATTTAATAAGTTTTGGAGCATCACCACGTGCGTCCATTAATATGGCATTAGCGGCTAAAGCGTACGCATTTTTAAATAAACGTGGTTTCGTAATTCCTGAAGATGTTCGCGCAGTTTGTCCAGATGTTTTACGCCATAGAGTTGGTTTGACTTATGAAGCGGAAGCGGAAGACATTACTCAATCTGACATTGTTAAAAAAATAATGGATTTTGTTGAAGTTCCGTAGTCGGGCATTTCGCATTTCGAGGGCCTCAATGATCTCAAAATGCCCTCTCATCATATTGACTAACGACTAACGAAAAAAATTGGAAACAAAAGAGCTCATAAAGAAAGTACGGAAGATTGAGATTAAGACGAAACACTTATCCAATCAAATCTTCTCGGGTGAATATCACTCGGCGTTTAAGGGAAGAGGTATGGCTTTTAGTGAGGTACGTGAATATGCGGTGGGTGATGAAATAAGAACCATTGATTGGAATGTTACGGCACGATTTAATGAACCATTTGTCAAAGTATTTGAAGAAGAGCGGCAACTAACAGTTATGCTTTTAGTTGACATTTCTGCTTCGGGGATGTTTGGGACGCGTAATCAATTGAAACGGGAAACAATTACCGAATTATGTGCGGTTTTAGCATTCTCGGCAGTTTCTAATAGTGATCAAATTGGGCTGGTTTTATTTTCAGATAAAATTGAAAAATTCATTCCGCCTAAAAAAGGGAAAACACATATTCTCAGAATTATTCGAGAACTCATCAATTTTGAACCGACCGGAAAGGCGACAGATATTTCAATGGCGTTGAAGTACTTCACGCAAATGATTAAGAAAAAAAGTATTGCTTTTGTGTTGAGCGATTTTATGGATAAAGATTTTGAAGATGCGCTTAAGATATCTTCTAGAAAACATGATGTTGTGGCGCTTAAAGTGTTGGATAAAGCGGAGAACGAATTACCAAAAATTGGATTGGCAAAGTTCAAAGACTTAGAAACCGGCGAAACGAAATGGGTAAATACCTCCTCTAAAAAAACACGCCGCAAATATAAAGAACAGGCAGATGAACGGGATGAAGCATTGCGCAAACTCTTTCGAAAATCTAAGACTGACTTTGCTGAAATATTTACAGATGAAGGCTATATCAAACCTTTAATGAACTTGTTCAAAAAACGCGGATGAAGCAATTGAGCTACATATTGTTTTTCTTTTTATCGCTTGGCGCTTATGGTCAAAGGGCTACAATTGAATTGGATACTGCTCAACTAAGAATTGGCGAACAAACTGTACTGCATCTTTATTTTGAATATCAAAATCCAAAGGGTGAAGCTTTAATCATTTGGCCAGAATTTGATGAAGCCTTAACAAAGGATGTTGATATTGTAGACAAAACGGTTGATCGTGATTATCTATTGGATTCAGCAAGTGCGACTTATTTACGTGAACAGCAATTATTAATTACAGCATTTGAAAAAGGCAGATTCACCATTCCGCAGCAAGAAATTCGGTTGGGAGATTCTATTTATTATACGAATACCGCTCAATTACTTGTAGAAACGGTTGCAGTAGATACCAGCAAGGGAATTGCAGATATTAAACCTATTTATTCGGTTGACTATCCGTTTTCTGAACGGAGTAAAGATTGGTTAAACGTCAATTGGTATTGGTTAGCGATAATAGGCGTCCTCATTCTAATTTTCTTCATTTGGAGATATGTGAAAAGTAGAAAACCAGAGGAAGAAGAAGAAATTGTGGAAGTCATTATTCCGGCACATATTATTGCCTTGGATGCTTTGGGAAAATTATTAAAACAAGAAGATTGGAAATCTCCAGAGAAAAAGGAATACTATTCTGAACTAACAGAAACGGTGAGAACCTATTTAGAGAATCGATTCGACATTCACGCAATGGAACAAACAACACGTGAAATTATTCGCGATTTGAAATTTTCATCCATCAGTGATGAGGATAAAGTGTATTTAAGAAAGATTTTGCGTGAAGCCGATATGGTGAAATTCGCCAAGTTTAGCCCGAGTGATGATGACGCTTTTACATACTTGAATAAATCAATCGATTTTGTAAAACGCACCAAAGAAAATACAAGCAGTGGAAATTGATCTATTCGACATAGCGATCTTCGATTATACTTATGTGTATAAGTCCATGTTTTGGTTGTACTTGATCATTCCTGTACTTATTATTTGGTATTTAAGAAGAGAAAATTTAGTTGGTAGTTTTGAACGCATCAATCTATCAACACTCGATTTATTTGAAAAAAAATCATTCAATTTAATTGCCTTCATTCGGCACCTTAATTTTTTAGTTTTTTTAGTCGGATTAAGTTTGGTGATTTTAGCTTTAGCACGTCCACATGACGACAGTGACATTGAAGAATACAAGAAAAAAAATATTGAAGGAATTGATATCATTTTAGCCATGGATGTTTCTGGCAGTATGCTGGCAGAAGACTTTAAACCGAATCGTTTAGAAGCTGCGAAAAAAGTAGGGATGGATTTTATTGCAGAACGCCCAACTGACAGAATTGGGCTGGTATTATATGAAGGGGAAGCTTATACAAAAGTACCACTAACCACTGACCATAATTTATTATTGAATGCCTTTGATGATGTTAAAACAGGAATGGTTACGCAAGGCACAGCAATTGGTGTTGGCTTAGTTACGGCCATTAATCGCTTAGAGTCGAGTGATGCTAAAAGCAAAGTCATTATTTTATTGACAGATGGCGTGAATAATTCGGGTGATGTTGATCCAATTACTGCAGCTCAAATCGCCAAAGAATATGGCATTCGAGTTTATACAGTTGGAATTGGACAAGAAGGCATGGCTCCTTTTCCTGTACAAACACTTTTTGGAACGCAAATTCAAAATATGCCTGTAGAAATTGATGAAGAACTATTGCAGGACATTGCAGACATTACGGGTACAAAATATTTTAGAGCAAAAAACCAAGCTGAATTGGAGGGGATTTATGATGAAATAGATGCACTCGAAAAATCAAAAGTGCGGGTTTTAGAATTTAAAACAGATCCGCCAGAAAAATATTATGCCATTTTAATTTGGGCACTCATTTTTATTGCAGTCTCAAAAATAACGTCAAACACCTTATTAAAAAGTATTCCATAAGCATGGAAGAGCAAGTACATAAATATAATTTGAAAACAATCATTTTTTCCATCTTACTTTGGGAAGTGATTTTTTGGATGGCTTTTTTCGGGCTGTACTTTTACTTGATTGATCAAGTTGAGGCATTTCGTTTTGAACATTCTCAATTTTTATGGTGGCTCCTTGCAATCCCTGCTTTCGTTGGTGGCTACTTTTTATTGATCAATTGGAAAAACAAGGTATTGGGGAACTTAGCCGATCAACGTTTATTACAATACTTAACACAACCTGTTTCTTCTGTAAAATCATTTTGGAAATTTTTCTTTTTCAGAAATGGCTTGGCCTTTTTAATCATTGCACTATCGAATCCACAATATGGAAAAGGCACTACCAAAGCCATATCTGAAGGAATTGAAATCATGATTGCTTTGGATATTTCAAATTCAATGCGTGCTTTGGATTTAGATCCAAATAGAGACCGATTAAAAGTGTCAAAAATGGCCATTGAGCAATTGTTCAACAACTTGCATGGCGACAAAGTGGGTGTGGTTGTTTTTGCAGGAGATGCTTATGTCTACTTACCACTTACGGTAGATTATGGCGCTGCAAAAATATTCCTAAATTCAGTACGTCCAGAATTAATGACCAACCAAGGAACGGCGATTGGTTTAGCCATTGAAAAATGCATGGAATCTTTTGATTTTGAAAACGGCGTTAACAAATCCATTATTGTACTGTCGGACGGTGAAGACCACGAAGGCAATGCAATTGCTGCGGCCCAATCTGCAAGAGAACAGAATGTTATTGTTAGTACAGTAGGTATGGGACAAGCCAACGGCACACCAATTCCAGATTATAAGAATGGGCGTATAGTCGGCATGAAAAAAGATGACAACGGCAATACAGTTACTACACGCTTGAACGAACAAATGCTGAAAGATGTTGCTACTGCAGGTGGTGGCGGATATACTGCCGCCCAAGGAACTTATGTTAATTTAGCTGGATTGCTAGAATCAATTCGGGCGATTGACAAGACCGAAATGGACTCGAAATTATACACCGATTATAAAGATCATTTTCAATGGTTTTTAGCATTGGGACTATTGTGTTTAGTCATAGAAAGTTTCTTTAGTGCAAGGCGCTCAGGAATCATTCATAAACTGCAAGAATTATGATCCGAATTATATACATAGTAATTTTTCTAGGTACTTCGTTTAGCGGATTAACGCAAAACGAATTGAAGAAAAACTGGTACAAAGGCAATATTTTTTATGAAAATGCTGAATTTGAAGATGCGCTCTATTATTATCAAAAAGCCGTAGATGATTCTCCCCTTAATTTCAAGTCAAACTTTAATTTGGGCAATGCCCATTTTAGAATGGAAGACTATGAAAAAGCAGTAGAACAATTTCAAAAAATCGTTGACATTGCTCCAGAGAAAATTGATCAAGCATGGGCTTATCACAATTTAGGAAACGCACACTTTCTGAATCAAAAATTAGATGATGCCATTGATGCTTATAAAGAAGCCTTAAAAATTAATCCACGAGATGAGGCCACACGGTATAACCTAGCTTATGCCCAATTCTTAAAAGAAGAACAGCAAAAGCAAGAAAATAAAGACCAAGAAAGCGAAGAAGGAGATGAAGGAGATGAAGGTGATGAGGGAGACAAGGGCGACCAAGACGGTGAAAAAGAAGAGGGAGATGAAAATGAAGATGGACAAGAAGGCGATCAGGGCGACGAAGGTGATGAAAATGAGGGCGAAGGCAATGAGCAACAAGACGGTGAGAACGGTGATAAAGAAGAAGAAGAAGGAGATCCTTCAGATGGCGACCCTAAACATCAACCTATCTCGAAGGAGCAGGCCAAGCGAATATTAGAAGCCGCGAGTAGAAAAGAAAAGAAAGTACAAGAGGCAATAGATAAAGGCAAAGTAGTTGGAACAGGAACGTCTGGTAAAATAGATTGGTAACAAGCAATGAAAAGAATTGGTGTTTTCATATTATTTATTTGCTTAATCCAGATTGGATTTGGGCAAAAAACGGTGCAATCGGTTGTTAGTTCAAACCGCGTTGCAGCATTTGAGCGCTTTAATTTTGAAATCCTTATCAACAATTTTGATTGTGAGGTTTTACAGCCTGATTTTGGTGGATTAGAAGTGGTTGGGGGCCCCTTTCAGTCGCAATCTAATCAAACGCTCATAGATAATGGGAAACGTACACAAATCACCGAATTAAAATGGACGTATCAATTGCGTGCAAAAGAAGAAGGTAGTTATATCATTTCTGGAGTTACTATGAATTGTGACGGAGAACCAATAGAATCTGATCCGATTGAGATTACGGTTTCTGAAAAAACTGAAGACTCGCCTGTTGACAAGGATTATTATATGCGTTTAACGTCAAATAAGAGCAACGTATACCAAGGTGAACCATTTACTGTGACCCTCAAATACTATTCAAAAGCAAGGCCAGATCAGTTTGAAGCGCTGGATTTAGGAGACGCAGTAGGCATCTACCGCCAAGATTTAAAACCCGACCGTAAAAGTTTTCAAACAGTTGTGGAATCGATAAACGGTGTGCGTTATCACACGATTGTATTGCGAGAAGAAGTTTGTTTTGCGCAGCGTAATGGAGAAGTTTCACTAGAACCTTATTACGCCTCAATATTGTTTCGCCGCGATTTCTTTAGCCAATTCCGTAAAGAAACTTATTCAAATACATTATCAATTAATGTAAAACCAATACCGGGCAGTAGCTCAGCTGATTTTAACGGATTAGTCGGTGATTTTTCTATTGAAAGTGAAATCAGTAATACGCATGTAAAAATGGGAGATGCCATTGATATAAAAATTACGATTAAGGGTAAAGGAAATATGCAAGATTTAGGGACAATCGACTTAGAATTCCCGCAAGAGTTTGATCAATATGAACCTGAAATTGAAGATAAAACAAGCGTTTCTGGTGCTGGGTTTAAAGGGGAAATAGAATATAATTTCGTTATCATTCCAAAACACTATGGAGAGTATACAGTTCCGGGTTATTCTTTTCAATATTTCGATTTGAAAAATAAAAAAATGAAAACTGCCAAGGTTGATGATTTCATTATTCAGGTGGACAAACGGGAAGGCTTAATTGTTGATCCACCAAAAACAGCTTTAACAAATACGCATATCCAATACATTGAAGAACAGTCGGACGGATTTTTTGAACAGGATGATTTTGTTTTTGGAACTTGGACCTATTATGGTCTCGTTTCGGCCCCGTTATTCTTATCGTTTTTCTTTATCTTTTTTAAACGCAAGAAAGAAAACATTTCTGAAGAAGATCTCTTAGTTATTCAGCAGAAAAAAGCTGTTAAAAATGCGCAATTGGCATTAAAAGAAGTGCATGAAAAATTAGATCAAGGGGATGATGCTGCGGCACTAAAAGGATTACAAACCACAGTGAATAATTTCTTTATGCAAAAGTTCAATGTAGGACTCTCTGACCTCTCGCAACGCAAAATTGCAGCGCGCTTAACTTCTGAAAATATTGACACAGCAAACCTTGAAAAGTTTAATAAAATTTGGAACACTATTGAAATGGGACAATTTGCGCCCATTGCACATGAAAACATTGTACAAACAGTGAAAGACACTGAGAGTTTATTAATTGAATTGGATAAAAAACTATAATATGAAGGTTCTTTTAAGCATCCTTTCAATCTTTATAATGTGCTGCACTTATGCACAGGACAGCAGTTTTGTTCGTGGAAACGAAGCCTATGCTAATGCTGATTATGAAACGGCATTGGTAGAATATTCTAAGGTGGTGAGTAGTGAACAAATATCAACGGCTTTGTATTATAATTTAGGAAATACTTATTATAAATTAGAGCAGCTTGGTGAAGCGATTTGGGCTTACGAAAAAGCGCTTAAAATTGACCCGAGTAATGAAAACGCTCAATTCAATTTAAAGTTTGCCAATGCAAAAACATATGATGATTTGGACACATCAGAATCTGGCATTGTTGCTTGGTTGAAAATAAATTTCTTTAGTTTCTCGATTAATTTTTGGGCCTACGGCAGCATTTTATTTGCATTTATTTTGGCTATAACACTCTATTTCTTTTTCACAACAAAAAAACAAAAGGTTAAAAATAGAAGTCTGACACTAAGTTTTGGCGCACTTTTTTTATTGGCACTTCTGATTGTTTTAGCTTATCTCAATCAATCCAACATTATTGATCGTGACCAAGCTGTAATCATTACAGAATTTGTTGAAGTGCGCTCCTCCCCTTCTGACACCGCAGCATCAAGCTTTAAATTGCATGAAGGCACAAAAGTTGATTTGCTGCGTTCAAGCGACGGTTGGACAGAAATTGGCGTCAATGGGAATACGGGTTGGATAGAAAAAACGGCTATTTGGGAGATTTAAATCATCTCAGATTTTCTTCGATCTAAGCGTAATCCAACACTTCAGAAATTTGTGTATCTTTACTCTACTCAGAAAATGTTTGATCGTATCATTAATATTTTAGTTGTAGAAAGCAATGAAGAAGATCGCTCTTCTCTTCTTGACATACTCAGAAGTCCCGGTCATAATATTTTTGTTAGCACCAACAGTGTTGATGCCTTAACGCTCTTAGAAGAGAAAAAATTTACGATAATCTTTTGCAGTTTAGATCTGCCTGGCGTCACTTCTAAAAAATTACTTGCAGACATCCACAAAAAAGTTGGCGTACAAAATGCCACTATCATTGTGACATCATCAGAGACTGAGAAACTTTATGCCTCAGTAAACGGGACTAAACAAGGTGCAATGGATTATTTGCCCAAGCCTTTTTTACCTAATTTGGTGAATGCGAAAATGGCGGTTTATAAAAAATTGTTTTTTAAGCATAAAAGAATCAACCGATTGCTTGAGAGCATTTTACCTTCTCAAACCTTAAAGGAATTTAGACTTTACGGGAAATCGAGTCCAAAAAAACGTCAAAATTGTGCGGTCTTATTTACGGACTTTGTCAATTTTACGCAGTTAACCAAAAACAGTGATCCGCAAGAATTAGTTAAAAAATTGGATTTCTATTTTAGCAAGTTCGACGAAATCATATTAAAATATAAGTTAGAAAAAATAAAGACTATAGGTGATGCCTATATGGCGGTTGGCGGTGTTACAGAGAAAGATCCACACCCAGCATTAAGAATGGCATTAGCAGCAAATGAAATTAGAAATTTCATGCTAAACGACATGGAAACGTTAAAGGCTTTTCAAAAAGATTATTGGGAAATCCGAATTGGAATTCATATTGGTGACTTAGTTGCGGGTGTTGTTGGCAAACATAAATTTAGTTTTGATGTTTGGGGAGACACCGTTAATATTGCTGCACGTTGTGAACAAAATTCAACGCCAGGAAACATCAATATTTCGGGAGACTTTGCGAATGCAATTAAACCCTATTTCGATCTCAGTACTCGCGGCAAAATAATCCTTAAAAATTCTGGTGAAATTGACATGTTCTACCTCGAAGGAATTAAACCGGAATATTCCTTGTATAATGAAGGTCGCGTGCCCAATGTTGAGTTAAGAAAATCTTCAGGACTACCATTGGCAGATTTTATTGGCTTACGCAGTTTTATATTAACCAAATTAAAAGCTGAACTAAACGAAAACTTGCTTTATCATTCCTATAAACATACAGAAACCGTTGAGGCAGCTGTGGTTAAATATGGCGAATTGGAAAAACTCGACGAACATGAATTGTTTTTAGTGCGCACGGCAGCCCTATTTCATGATTGCGGTTTCTTGTTTCGCTATGACAACAATGAGGAATTGGGCGTTGAATTACTTCACTATTATGGACCACGTTTTGGTTATCAAACCGGAGACTTAAAAACTGTCGAACAAATAATAATGGCTACCGGCTACGGTGCTGTTCCCAACAACTTGATGCAATCTGTGATGTGTGATGCCGATTTGGACTATTTAGGCCGTGCCGATTATCATGTTACGGCGGCAAAACTCTTTGATGAAATGGCACTAAATGGAATGAATTTCTCTGCTCAAAAAAGAATCGAAGTACAAATTGACTATTTAGAGAATCATCACGAGTACTATACCAATTCAGCTAAAAACTTGCGAGCACCTGGAAAAATAAAACGCATTGCTGAATTAAAAACGAAACTATCTCAATTTAAGGCATAAAAAAATCCCTTTGCACATATATGCACAAAGGGATTAATATTTTTATTAAAGCAATATCTATTGCTTCTCTAAAACGATTTCAGTCTTAGCTCCGTCAACATCAGTCTCAGAAATTTTAAGCGTTGAATTCGTTAACTCATCAATAGTAATAGCATTGATAGTAGTTGAAGACGCATCATCTTTAGTTTGTAAAGTTTCTCCGTCGTTTGTTACGTTATACAAATCAGACTCAGTATTTGTTCCGAAACTAGAAACGATTGTAGTTGTTAAGTTACAAAATTCGTCGTTTTTCAATTTACATCCGTCAAAAACATAAGTTGCAGACGTGATAAATCCTAATTCTAACCAATTTGCCGTTACACCATCTTCAGTATAGTTAATAGCGGTCGCTTTCCATGTTCCGTCTAATTTTTTTACTGCTGCTTGGTTCTTGTTACATGCAACTGCGATTAACGCAATCGCTGCAATCATAAAAAATTTTTTCATTGTTCGTTTTTTTTTAAAGTTGGTGCAAATATACAATTATTAGAGAATTTAATTGTCCCTAACTGTTAATTGATACGGTATTACGTGAAAAACAGCATTCAGTTACACCTATTTATAAACAACATGTAACTAAACATAGATTTAAGCTCATCTGTTGTCTCTGAAACATGGGTTTTGAAAGGTGCATATATTTAACTAACCCGCAAATATTTGTAATTGGGTTAAATCAATACACGGGGCGGCTATTATTAGGATAATTAAACCTATGGCTAGGGATCTTTTTAGAATCGAATGTTTTTTGATCGCTAACTCTCTTTCATCCGTATGTAGAATTTCTGAATTAGGAAATAATTGGTCATTTTGAATGATTGGTTTTTCGACTGAAATTTTCACAATTAACCTGCGTCTCCACAAAAGCAATAAAACCGATACAGTAAGACTAGCAATTGCAAAACCGAGCATTTCCATTCCTGTTGGTCCAGCAGGTCCCAAATCAAAGCACAAAAGTCCAACTAAAATAATATTCATACTTTAAAAATAGCACTTTTGTTTGAATAGTTACAGTTTTCAAGACACAATGCGTTTCAATGTGCAATGTGCAATGTGCAATACGATTTGACGGGGTTTTCAATGATTTAATGTTGGAATGCTTTAATGGCGATATGACGTGGGCGTTTCAATGTGCAATGTGCAATACGATTTGAAGGGGTTTTCAATGATTTAATGTTGGAATGCTTTAATGCGAAATCTAACAGCGAAGCGACCTAAGTACTAGTAGCGCAGCGTTCTAATCTCTTTTTCACCCATTCACTTTTGCCTTTTCTGCCTCTTGCCTAGCAACCAACTTTGCTCTTTCAGCCTTCGAAAGGTATTGCCGAGCAATGCTATTTTCAGGATTCCGTTGCGTAGTATACAAGACCAACCAAAAAACCAGCTCCAAAGGCTTCATTAAAATGTAAATAACATCCGACAAATATTTATTCTCAAAAACGTGATAATGTTTATGAATTTTGTCCCCCACTTTATTATAATTCCGCCGAATAAACCTATGCAGTTTTGGGGTTTTAGTTTCCAAAACTTCTTCAAAAGCATTTGAAATAAGCAGTTGACGGTTGCAAACAATTGTTCCGCCATTCCGCTCCCCTAACCTTACCGGTTTTACAATTTTTTGATGCCCATTTGCTGCAACGGAGCATAAATAATGCCCACCACAAACAACATTATCACACATATAATCCCATTGCGATAAACCGTGTGAGTACGTATCCGTAAATGCACGAATAACTGAATCTGCCTTTTGACCAAAAAGCATTAAAATCGCAGTTGCCATTGCAATAATGGGCGCGCATAAAATGGTCAACAAAGGAAATTTTGACAAAGGCTTTGCGGTTAAGACTTTTAGTGCCCAAGACTTAACATGGCCATCAGCTTCATAATAACCTTCGGCGGCTAAAGCTTGCACTTTACGCTGATTCGTAGCAAGCGCAATTAGGAAAAGCAAAATGATTGGGAGATTGCCAGCGATAAAAAACATGTCCTCTAAATGAAAACCAAGCACCACATTCAAAGCGATTCCAGCAATTAAAAGACAGTTTACAATTACCTCAATAATTGGTGGCGCCAATTTTGTACGCCATTCCGAATAAAAATAGGCGATTGTGATCAACCCAATCCAAAAGTACATGGTGAAACTATGCTCAGGCGAAAAAACAGCACTATCGTTGCAGCAATCATTATCTAAACCAATATCAAACATGCTTAGAAAAATCCAAGGAGAACCTATTACCACAACCAGACTGACGAAGCCTGTTATAATTTTCCCCATAATGCGTCTTTCGGCAACGCAATAAACAATAAAATCAATCCCTGCTAATGCCGCAAATAAAAATATAATGATGATTATCATAAGTCTATACTATTATTGGTCTGATCGTTCAATCAATTTATCATTGATATTCTTAGATGGATTGACACCTAACTTTTTCAAATCTTCAATTCGTTTGGTGAGGTTGCCCGAACCATCCGTTAATTTATTCATGGCTTCGCCGTATGTTTTTGTAGCGGTATTCATTTGATTACCCAGCTTCACCAAATCATCTGTAAACCCAACAAACTTATCGTATAAATTACCAGCTTGTCTCGCAATTTCTTCTGCGTTTTTATTTTGTAAATCCTGCTTCCAAATATAAGAAATGGTGCGCAGTGTTGCCAATAAAGTTGAAGTAGAAACTATAACGATATTTTTATCCAATGCCTTTTCAAACATAGTTTGATCCTCTTGCAAGGCCAAAGTGAGTGCAGGTTCATTGGCAATAAACATCAAAACATAATCGGGTGTATTAATACCGTGCAGTTTTTGATAATCTTTACCACCCAATAATTTAATATGGGCATTCACACTTTCTAAATGTTGCTTCAAATAAGTAACACGGAGTTTTTCATCATCTGTGTCGTTATAATTGCTGTAGGCTGTTAATGAAACTTTCGAATCTAGAATTAGATTTTTTCCATCCGGCAGGTTAATGATATAATCTAAGCGTTGATTGCTACCATCCTCCGTTTTCAAATTGGTTTCTTTGGTATAGTGGATTTCTTTTTGCAAGCCGGCTTTCGCCAAAATTGCTTCTAAGTGCATCTCACCCCAATTCCCTTGTGTTTTAGTATCGCCTCGCAAGGCCTGGGTTAAACTTCTAGTTTCTTGGGTAATTTCTTTGTTCAAGGTGTGTAGCATTTTTAAATGCTGATCTAAACTTGCCGATCGCTCAATATTCTTTTCGTTATTGTCTTCTACTTTCTTTTGAAATTCTCCAATTTTATCTTTCAGTGGTGTAAGGATGGCGTCAATGTTCTTTTTATTCGAATCCGTAAATTTATTGGTTTTCTCTTCCAATATTTTATTAGCAATCAGTTCAAAATCTTTGGTGAATTTTTCTTGTAAGGATTCGAGTTCTGTTTTTTGATTCGCGAGCTTTTCTTCTAATTCCTGATGCTTAATTTTCCATTCAGTTGCGCTTTGCATCTCATTGAGGTAATTGAAATTGGTTTTGCTAAGATCGGCTTTTACTTGCACTAGGTCGCTTTGTAGACTCTTGGCAGAATTCTCCATTGTGGCTGCAGTAATTTCTAGTTTTTGTAGTTCGCCCGCCTTTTCCATTTTTTCTTTAGAAAAGTTGACTTTCGCTATAAGATAGCCTACGATTGCACCTATGATAAGTCCAATGACTAGAAGAATATAATCCATGTTTTAAAGTTAGTTTTTTATTTGGAGAGTGCAGGTTGTAGCGTAAAGATTGGATTTGAGATAAAAGAGCAAAGAATGGTATCCTTTTGATTATCTCTTAAAAGAACTCTAAAGGACAAAATGTCCCTTCTGATGTCCTTAACTATTCTTTTAGCCTGTATTTAGTCCATCTTTTGTCTCCTTCTTTTATTAAGAGTCCTTTATTAACGAGATTCGCAAGTCTTCTTTGTGCTGTTTTATCCGTTAAATCAAAGTGCATAGCATAATCTTTTACAGAAATTGGCTCATTTTGTTGAATAAAATAAAGTCCCTCTCTGTCCTTTTTAGAAATATCAGGGTTATCAAACCCTTTCATTTCTGGAATTAGAGAAGAGTCTCTGCCAAATACGATTTCAACAATATTGCCCTCAGCAAAAGCTGAGAGAAAAATAGCGCTAATGGAATCTACTTCAATAAAGCTAAATGCTAAGATTTAAGCCCCCGCAGTTGGACGACTTCTAACAAGAACACGCACAAATAAAAACAAAAGCAGCGCGAAAACCCCAAATAAGAAAAACAGTAAGAAATCACTATATCCACGTGCTGTGCCGTCGTTAAAATTGCTTAAGGGACGATAAGATGGGTTCAATAAATCAGCCAGTTCAGTCTCTAACTCATCTTCAAATTCATCCAAGGTCATTTTTGGTGTGCTGTTATCCTGCCATTCGCTTCCTTGCACATTTTCTCCAGTGATCAATAAATCAAATTCACCACAGATATCTAGAATCGGCAATTTATCTGTTTCAGGATAATTGTATTGAAAAAAATATTCACGTCCAATTTTAAAGTGGTCGGCGTATTTGCGGCAAAGCATTCCATTATCTCCTTCAAAGCGCATTTCTAAGCTCGGAATTTGACCTTTGTATACCTCCAATATTTCTACAACTAATGTAAAAGGTTTATCGGCAATTCCCGTTTTGTCGTAATCCTCATAACCTTGTGCTTTAAATTTTAAAACGACATCTGATTCTGTGCACAATTCAAGAAAATTTCGGGACCAATCGCAAGTGCAGGCATTGGCTGAGAAAGTCCATAGACTCAAAACAAAAAAGAGCGATAATATTTTCATTTATTATTCTAGTTTTATCTATTGTTATTCTTTGTGTAAAACACCACCGTCAGCAACATGCATCAAGAAATACGTATTGTTTTTATCCGCATAAAAGCTCCTGGTTAATGGACTCGGAACAATTCCCTCTGCAGGATCTTTGCGATCTGCTTTATGAAATGTTTGGGCATCTACCACATCCTTTAACTCTGCTGTTGTAATCCCTATATGTTTACTCACTAAACTATCTACATATAGATAATCATTAAATACATACATATACCATTTTTCTGGATCTTCAGAATCATCAGAAATCGCACTTTTGTCTATGGTTCTGAAATATAAATTCCCTTCACCGTCTTCATATAAATCATCACGAATTAAATCATAGCCTGCTTCCTCATCCAATCGATAGGTTATTCCATCCTCTGACGCAACTTGACAGGATAAAAAAATTAGCGCTATCAAAAGCACCAAAATTCTAGATGGATTGATCGTTAGCATGGCTTCAATTACATTTTAATTGAGCAACCAATTGCCACTGTTGAAGTAATTGGAGGCTCTTCACCGCTCAATAAAGCATTCACAGCATCTTCTACATATTTCACAGTTACGGCAGCTTCATCACCATAATTATCGTCAATTGCGCCAATATATTCCACCTTATTCCCTGTAATATCTTTTTTCAAAATATAAACATGCGGTGTTTTTTTAGCACCATATTGAGGGAATACTTTTTGACCATCATCTAATAAATAAGGGAAAGTAAATCCTTTCTCGGCAGCTCTAATTTTCATATTCTCAAAGCTATCTTCTTCCATCACATCTGGATTGTTTGGATTAATAGCAATTACGGGATAACCTTGTGTTTTATATAGGGCATCTAAAGCAACAATTCGATCTTCATAAGCCACAGCATAAGGGCAATGGTTACAAGTGAAAATAACGATAAAACCTTTGACCTCATCATAATCTGACAAAGAAACCATTTGATCGTCAATATTCATTAAACTAAAATCTATCGCATAATCGCCAACTGCATATCCTCTTTCCGCATTGATTTCATTGCTCGTCATATCCACTTCGTCTGTTTGCTCAAGACTGTCAATCACTTCGGTTACATCTTCAACTGTTTCGCCGCCACCGCAGGAAATAATGAATAAAGGAAAGACTAAAAATAATAGGTGTATCTTTTTCATATTCAAATGTTAGTTCTTAAAGGCTGCAATTGCTACCTCCAATTCTACAAAGTTAAACGATTGTTCGTAAAATTGGCTTTTGTCATTCTTATAAATGATTGTAGCAGGTATTGCACCCGACCATGTTGAATCAATTTGAGGAATCCATTTATTGGCATCTGGTTCATCTAAGAGAATCACTTCTGATTGCAGGTTGTTTTTTTGAATAAATGGAATTAAATTTTCTTTAATCTTTTTTGGGAAATCTAAACTTACTAGTACTACTTCAATTTCCGGATACTCCGCTCCTAACTGTTCAAAATAAGGTAATTCTGCAACACAAGGGATACACCATGTAGCCCAAAAGTTAATGACATGAATTTTATCGTCATTTTGATGGATAAATGGTTTGAAATTCTCAAAATCAAAGACTTCAACATCAATCCCAGCATCACTCACAACCTCCTTCGGGTTTCGTTCAAAACTGCTTTCTTTATCACCTATGTTGCTCGCTTCTTCATTTGATCCGCAACTTGCAATCCCCATTACAAACGCGACTATGACACTAAACGGTTTCATTAATTCTCGATAAAAAACAAGAAATTCAACTCCTTGGTTTTATTAATATGCATGGCTTTTGGTTTAATCCATTCTTCATTTTCTGCATATCCGCTTGCATTAGTGCTTGTAGGCGCAGTGGTTACAACACCACCCGTTTCTGCCGCACCTGCATCACCTGGCTCAGAATCGCTTAACTTGTTTTCTCGTAAAGCCTCTTTCTTTAGCGAAATGCTTCTTAATGCATTGTTTTTCGTCTTATCTCTTCTATTTTCTTTGGAATCTAAACTCTCTATCGATTTCTCCTCCAGGGCGCTACCATCTTTGTCCATATCCGATTTTACAACGATATCTGCAACATCATCACCCATATAATTATCAATAGAAATATCATCCTCCATATCCATAATTTCAATCTCCTCAATCATTGGAGCAGCGAATGCAGGCTCACTTACTGTTTCAAAAACCGCAACTTCATCAGCACTTGGTTCTGGCACTGGTCCAAAATCCATTGTTAACTCATTCCCAATTTCAATTCCTTCGTTTTCCTCTCTTTCGGCAGGTGCCAATTCTTGTTCTTCTAGTTCTTGGTTATTTAAGGATTGATCATCCAAATCTTCAGATACTCGATCTTGCTCAACTGTTTCCGAGGGCTGAATTGTCTCAACTAATCCAACTGGCGTCTCATTTACAGGATCCACATAAGCTAGTCCATTATCATCAACACCCGGATTAAGCACAAATACTAAGCCCACCACAAGTGCGGCGGCAATACCTAATTGAAAAGCTGGTTTTTGATAGAATCTTTTATTGGTTGGCAGCATAAAAAGACCAACTGAGTTCAACCAAAAACCTTTCTTCTTCTTCTCCTCTGTCAAATGCTCCATGACACCTTTTTTCAAACCAGGAGAAGCTTCAATTTTTGCACCACCAAATGCAGCTGTTGTCCCTGTCAAAAACCACTGCATATTGTTATACTCCTCTTCGTTTTGAGCATATTCACCAACACTTTCGCGTTCACCACTTGTGAGCTCGTAATAAGCTTTATTCCTGATGATATCTTCTACTTCCTTTGTCATATCATTGTTTTTCTGTAAACCTCCAATTTATCCGCCAGGGTTTTAGTGGCTAAGTGCAATCTCGATTTTACTGTTCCCGTATTTATTTCTAATGTTTCACCAATTTCGTTGAGCGACAGGCCTTCAAAATGCCGTAACATAAATACTTCTCTATGCTTTTCTCCTAATTTGTTTAATTCAATTTTTAACTGCTCATTAAAGCTGGCTGCATCCACTCCAACGTCTTGTAGTTTATTGTGGTCTTTCGCATCCACCCCTTCAGGCAAATCATAGCTCGTAGGCTTTCTTATCTCTTGCTTTTTATATTCATTCTTGCACATATTATTCGCTACTGAAAACAACCATGTTTTAAATGAACGATTGGGGTCAAATGATTCTGGTTTATCAATTATTTTAGTAAACAAATCGTGTGTAAAATCCTCCGCTTTTATGCGGTCACTCCATAGTTTTCGGTAAAAAAAGTTAATCATGAATGACTCGTATCGATCGTAAATTTGTTCAAAAGCTTTCTGATCACCCTTTATAAAAAAGCGCATTAAATCCTCGTCATTATATGTTGAATAGTCTTTCTTAAAGAGCTTCATTCAATTTGGTCATACGCTTTTAATACTTCCTCAACCTTCTCTTCCTTGCTCACTTTTTTTGCTAATACTATAATGTCTTTCCGCAATGCTAAATCCTTTTCACCATTTGCTATTTTAATTTTATAGAGTGTTAAAAGCGGTGGTAAAAAATTTGAATACAAACTTTTTTCCGCTCTAGAATTTAGTGTTAGTCCGTTTAAATTTTGTTGGCCATCTTTCCAGAATTTCGTCAGTTCCTCTAATTGATTTGGACAATGGTATTGATAATGCAATCCTGTTAAAAAACAAAAGTCTGCCGGTTCGCGAATATAACGTTGACTTACGGTGGTAGAGATAAAAGCGTCAGCCATTAATGCTGAAAGGGCGGTATTAATAAACATCCTTTCCTGACCTAAGAATTGCACATTGGACATGCCAATTTTCTTTTGTGCATTCAAGCGATAGGTTTCGTTGACTAAAAAATCAAGATTAACCAAATGAATGTTTCCGCGGACTTTCCCTAAACTCTGCAAAACTAATAATGGATAAGCATCTGCCTCTCCACTTAAAAACAAGGTTTTTACTTTTGGATTAGAAGCCAACAGTTTATAATAGTTTAATGTGTTTTTGCTGTAGGTAGGTTCAATTAATTTTGCAAATTCTTTTTGTTTGATTTTATCGCCCACAAGCGCATAATAGCCAAACATTTCGCGCTCTACCTCACGTTCGTCTGGTTTTAATTCATAAGCTTTAAAAAGATGTCTTTTTAAGGAAACATCATAATTTCCATTAATGTATTTAACCAAATGGTATTCGTAAGAATTGGGCGCATTGTCTTCCAATACCTTGACCAAACGGTCTAGTTCTTTTTGCTTATCGTCAGCGATTTTTTTGGTTGAGCTACTTTCATAAGAAGCTCTTTTCTCTAAATAACTATCCATCAAATCATACGGAGAGAGACTTGCACCTTGCCCCATAGCACTTTCACCTATCAAAACGATTAGGCAAACCATCACTATTTTCAATATTCTGCTCACGCCATTAATTCTATTCATTCAAAATTCAGTACATGTATTTAAAAGAAAGGTTCATTTTATCAATGTCTCCGTACTTTTGTATGTCATTATTCGAATTTGTTAATTGGTTTGAAGATAAGGTTTTTGAAGGAATTGACAACGAAAGACCCAATAGTTTGATCGAACCATCAAGTAACGGCAATACCAATCAAAACCCATTTTCATAAAATTCATTACATTTGAGTATAAACAAACCTTAATCTATCGTATGAAACATTTATTAATTCTTTTTATTGGCCTTAGTACATTGACATTTACAAGTTGCTCGTCCGGAGCCTCAGAAAAAGTGGCAGACGAATTTCATCAAAAGTTAGATGAAGGAGATACAAAATATATAGTTGATAATTTGGCAGATAGTGAAAGCGGCGTCTCCGAAGATGAATGGCAAGATTTTTTGGATCTTGTTGTAGGTTGGGGACCTCAAACTGAGAGAACTAAAAAAACGGGCTTTAGTGCCAAGACCAATAACGGAATCACAACTATGAAATTAAGCTATAGTTTTCAGGTAGAAGAATATGGATTAATCCATGAACGCCTGGTTTTAGTTGATCGTGGTGAAGGTTATAAAATTATGATTGCTATGATGAATAGTGATGAGAGCGTTGTTGAGAACGGGACTTCGGAGTATTAGTTGTTTCTAGATATTAGATCGCTGTGTTGTTAGTACTTGGACCGCTGCGCTGTTAGTACTTAGATCGCTGCGCTGTTAGATCAATTGATTTAGTCTTTAAAAAAAAAATGGTTGTTCGGATTAGTCTCATCTTATTCTTTTCATGTTTTATTTTTGCTTGTGAAGAAGATCCGAAGGATGGGTCTTTTGAGGCTGATTCGTCTTTGATTGATGAAAGCCGAGTTTATGAGCAAGAATCGGAGATAAATCGATCCATTGATACCTATTGGGTAGAAAATCAAATTGATTCTGCCCACATGTATGTTTACAATTCGGAAATAAATAAGAATACGGGCCAAAATGGTTATTCTGGTGATGTAGAAATTCTGGATGATAGTATGGTTTTCCACCCCTACGTTTTTACTGATTTGACAAAGGCACTAAACTACGCTCAAATTTCGAACCTTCAGCAACGCTTAAAATTCAATACTACTTACGAGGTTATGTATGGAGCTGATTGTTTCAACCCGCATCATGGGGTGGTTATGTGGAATGAAAAACATGAAATTATTGGCCACATCTCAATTTGCATCATGTGCAGTACTTCCAAATATTTCCCAAAAGCCTTGGGTGAAATTGAAATGGACTATTGGGAGGAATTAGCTGCAGAATTAGGTTTGCCATGGCAACGAGAAGAGATTATGGATCTCATAGATTCACGCCCTTGGGAATAGAAATTAAATATTGTTGATATTGCGCGCTTAGACCATATTTTGGCATGCTCAGGGCAGCGTATTAATGATTGAACATTGTGAATTGACAATTGCCTCTGCTGTTACTGTAATTTCCTTTTTTTGATTCTCGATATTGGCTTTTATATTTTACAAAATCACCAATTTCTGCGAATAAGCGATTTCATCCTCTATAACGTTTGAATAAATATAAGCATTTATGCTGTCGGCGCGTAGCGCTGATATTTATTTTGTGTTATCTGCTTTTTTCTTAAAATAACCGTGGGTCGTTTTCAAGTTTCGTCATTAGTTCGTAAAAAAACTGAGTATACTTTTCTTTTTCAATATATGGGTGATTCGCTAAGTCCGACCATAGCCGATTTTCAAATTCTTTTTTATACAACTGTATAATGTGACTTTTTATTTTGTAGCGATCGCTTAAATCAGCAATTAACATTGTACTATAATTCTGCTCTAAATTGATGTAGGTTTCTTTCCAATCTTTGTCAGTCTTTTTATAGACCTCAAAATTTGGATCAATAAATGTATTAAAGGTATACCAAGCGGCGCTGCTATACAATGAAGGAAAAATTAGATTTAAAATAAGGGATGCGCCACATTTCAGAAATTTTTCATTGGAATAGTTTTCAATTTCCGTTTTGTAAACCTTTTTAGCTAGATATATAATGTCCAGTCTATTTCTTCTGAACTCTTTTAAGCGTGTATTAAATTTGTTTCTATAATTTACCTCCAATTGCATTACTTTTGATTTCCATATTTCTTTATTGGCTTTTTCTGTCTTTTTCCGTTCATAAGAAGAATATTTGAATGTGGCAATAGAATAGGATTCTTCTATCCATTCTCCTTCCCAAATGTCCATATCTGTTGATGAAATAATTTCCACAAAAATTTTCTTTCCAATGGAGCTTTTCATTAAGGTTATTGCGCTCGAATCGGTGGAAATATGGATTTCGTAATAAAAATCGTCATCATGCTGCTGTGGAACTACGTCGAGTACATATGAGGTATCATCTATTTTTTCAAATGAAACTAAACGATCTGGTATAAGGTCTGATTCTATCATTGAAATGAGGCTTGAAGGACTCTTATTTACTTTGTAAACTCAAAAAACTCCAAAACCTCACATCCAATTCCGTCAGCAATTTTCAACAAAGTCAGTGCAGAAGGATTTTGCCTACCATTTTCAATTGATGATAAATAAGAATCTTCCATTTCAATTTTGACACATAAGTCAAGTTGTGTCATTCCTTTACTCTTTCTGATCTTAGAAACGTTGGTTCCAAGCTTTTTCAGGAATGTGTTTTCGGTCATATGCCGAAATTCAGAAAATAAAAGGGCTATCAACTTATGATATATCATAAGTTTTGTTTAAATTTGATCTGACCCCAATCATTATTATATGAAACAAAAATGGAATCATCAGAATTTACTGACGGAATGGAGTTTGATTACTTAATGAGAGTAATTAAAGAAAATCATGAATTAAAGCAGGTTAATATTGAAGTGTTGCGGTTCTTTTTGTCGGAAGAGCCACAAACAGAGGAAATGAAAAATCATTGTATCGAGCAATTGAAGCGAGTGCTTTATACTCCAGATATTTTGTTGTATTGAAAGAAGTTAAAAATTGTTCTCGCAGAGAACTTAAAATTAGCGAAGCAGATTATTCGGTTGAATTTTGACTTTGAATTGTCAGGTTATATTTTGTAATATTTTCGTACCCCAAAATTCCAAATTCTAAACCACAATCGTCAGGATCGTAATTTATGAGAATCGAATACATAATGTTTTCTCCATTACTATCCATGTCCAATATTTGGTGTTGAATATTTAAGTGCCAAGATCTCCCAGACCAATACCTTTCTGTGAGTATATTGTCGACTTCCCAACCACTCAAATAACCGCTGTTAGATTCATCTTTTCCATATATCGAAGATATTTGTCCCACCATATTCGAAAGGTCTTCAATTTGAAAATTTCTTTTTTTTAGGAAAAAATTCGTATTTATTGATTCATCTTCTTTTGAATGCCTTATTTTAAATTCAACAGTATCGAAAAAACCAAATTCATTATGTGGCAGTTGCATTCTGTAGTTTTTAATGACTGCATTTTCATGCTCTTCTTGATCAATAAATTCAGAAATTTCTCTTAATGTATCATAATCATTTTTTAGAAGCTCAAGAATAGTCTTTTTAATTACTTTTTTTGTTGGTTTATATTTTATTGTAAACTGCAGTTGTTTTTTAGGCTCTATCAAATATTTTAGCCAAAAACTAGTGTCATCAAAAATCCACCCTGAAAAACATTCATCTGCATAGTTCTTTGTCTTTCCCTTAGCTATTTTCTTTATTTTTCCATGCTCTCTAAAAGATGAATTCCTTTCGTCATCATAGAGCCCTTCTCCGAGTTGTAAAAGAAGGTCATTTGAAAAAATGATAACATCTTCGGCATTGTTAGTTGAAGTATAGAGTATATATTCTCTTTCCCCGTTTTTATATAATTTATACTCTAAACCTGAAAAGATATTGAATAAATTACAATCATTCTTTATGTAAACTTCAATTACCCCCATTTCTACATCTTCTTTGGCTATTGACAAACCACTTTCCGAAATTTTTGTCATACTCCAAATATCGAGATTCAAGTTATTCAAAATTTGGTCTTTATCATTATACATAACAGATTCGCAAAACGTCGCAATCGAAAAGTATTTGTTATCATTAAAGTGAAAATCTCCAATTAATGAAGTTGATTCCCATGGAACTTGTTCTTTATTGGATAGGTTAATAACTGTAGATCGAACATTCTGTAAAACTTGTATAATACTTGATGTAGGAGAAAGAATTTCCTTTAATAACACAGAAGTATATAAACCATTTTCTCCATCTCCATCCGAAGCTGTTTTATCTGGTGCTGTGGAGTAAGCGATTAAAGTTCCGTATGGAGCGCTCATGTATGAAAGTCCCTGCCTGGAAGGAGACCTAGTCCAAGAACGTTTGAAAGGATTATTTCTACAAGCATCTAGAATGACAAAGTTTGTTTCATTCAAAGCACCCTCCATTATTGAAAGTATCATATTAGCATTGATGCAATCATACTCGACTTGTTTTTCAGTTAGAGGGTTAGCATCCTTTGGAATTAGGTAATTGACACCGTCTACTTGCATCCCGTGACCTGCGAAATAGAAAAGACCAATTTTGTATTGATTTAAGTCTTTACCAAATTGATTAATTGATTGTTTAAATTCTCTATAAGATAAGTCTGTTAATTTGATAACGGTAAAACCTAATTTAGACAACACATCACTCATGGAGTGAACATCATTGACAGGGTTTTTTAATTTACTCGCGTAATCATAATCAGAAACTCCAATAAGTAAAGCTAATCTTTTGTCTTCCATTATAAGTTTTGGGTTAAATCGTCAATTGCAGATAACAACCGAATAAAAGCAACCTCCATTTGTAAACGTTTGTAAATGCTTGTTCCGGGTTAATTAATAGCTACTAAAGATACATAAATATGGCGTATTAATTGACTTCCTCAGATTAAAAATTTCGATTGATTCTAGGTTGAAGTCGATAAGAATAACGGACTTACAAAGCCCATAGCAATTGCTTTTTGCCCCATTGACAATTACGCATTACTCCTTAACCTCAGCCGTA
This sequence comes from Crocinitomix sp., assembly GCA_013138735.1. Lineage (GTDB taxonomy): Bacteria > Bacteroidota > Bacteroidia > Flavobacteriales_D > Crocinitomicaceae > Crocinitomix. Next base: position 42,963 of record WTCE01000032.1, read on the forward strand.
ACAGTAATTTCCTTTTTTTGATTTTCGATATTGGCTTTTATATTATACAAAATCACCAATTTCTGCGAATAAACGATTTCATCCTCTATAACGGTTAGTATATGGACAGTAGGGCAGTAGAAAGCACTAAAATTTCAAACTACCACTTAGCCAAGTTAAACATTTTTATATTTAATTTTCTTTTTAATATCATAAATTTTAGCTTGGTGGACTTTATTAAAAGCACCAAACCTTGATTAAACTCTAAACGCCCTATTGGCTATATACAGTGTTACCAACTGGCTTTTTTTCGTTCTGTTTGTAGCGTTGGCAAAGGCATACTCTTTGACAAGTTTTGTCTCGTGCGGTTGGCTTTTCGAGCGACTTGGCAATGTGTATGACTTTATGTGTTGGCTTTTCATTTAAAGTTCTTTTTCTTTCGTTTCAAGTTTATAATTTCCAAGTCTTAGTAATGCAACAATTAGTAAAAGCATAACTGCTGATGTGTAGTTTTTAGTCGTAAAAAAGCAATGAGCAACATTGTTTCTCAAATTCATTCCTTTTGACGTGAACAAAAATTTAAAAAACGCAATATCGTCTTCTGGAATTAATGATTTTAGCTTTTCATTATCCAATAATTTGTCGAAACCAATCCTTTCTTCTGTACTGTTTTCTTTAATTTCTATTGTCTGAGCACCAATCATTCTTGATAACTCACGTAATAAACCTTCAAATTTTAATACCAAACTGTCTATTGCCAAAATATAGCCTTGAGGATTATGGTTGTTTGTTTTTATGTCAATTTCTGTTTGAACGAAAAAACTTTGTATAGATGGTGAAAGCAATTCAATCCAATTGAAACCTTGTGTTTCGTTGTTTGTGTCCAAATAAGTATAGTCTTGACCGTACCAAGAATTATTTTTCAAGTAATTAATTAAACTGTCATAGGAAACTTTACCGTTTTTAATTCCTTTCGAAACAACAAGCCAAATGTGATTGATAGAAAAATTATTAATATGTATTGAGTATGGGTTTATTCCGCCTGATTTGTTTTTACTGACGTTTTTATTAATGTCAAACGTAATTGTAGAAACTAAATCGAGCATAACTGGCTTAATTTCTTCATTTAAGGTGGCAGCTTTAGGGAATAAATTTTCTAAAACTAAATACTCGTAGATATCTTTATAGTTCCCTTTTTCAATTAGCTGTGTGGTTTTTTCCTTAGTGAAATCCCACCATTGGTTTAAAACCTTATTGAATTTTTCGTCTTCCAATTCAAAAGAAACTTTTTTAAGGTCAATTGTCTTTTTCGCTTGTTCTAATAAAACCGCAGTCTGCTCAATTTTTTCTTTATTGTTAGCCTTTTTATACTCTTCTAATGCGTTTGTATAATAATGGTGAGCAATAAAGCCTTGATTTTTTTCGGTTTTGAGTTGTGCAATATGATAATCTCCTAATTTTTCGTGAAATTCATTTGTTGGTTTATTTAGCTTTTGACTTAGTATTACAAGCAGATTTAAGTAACTTTCTAAAACCCTTGAATCTAATTTTTTAATTGATATTTCTGAATATTCGTAAAATGTTTGAGTAATCGAAGAATCTATTTTCTTACCATTTTCAACTATAAATTCCATCAAGGAATATTTAGTAAAATCATTTAGTTTATCACTTTCCAAAAGCGAAACAAAATAGGTGATAATTTCATCTTTTTTGTAGCTTACCGTTTGACTCACTACAAAAAGATTTTTGAAATATTTTGCAAAGGAAAAGCATTGTAAATTATCGTCAACTGAGAAAGAAGAATTTTGCAATAGGAACAAATAACTTTCAATTGCTTTTTTAGCAAAATCAATGTGTTTTTGCGGACTTAACCAAAGTAAATGATTGTATTTTGCTTTATATTTTTGGTTTTTCACCTCTTCTGCTCGGACTTTGATGTAATCAAAATTATCATCAAATAACTCTAATGTTGGATAAGCGTTTGAACCACTTTGGAATTTTGGAATATGTAATCCTGTCTCTATTGAGAAGTCAGCAAAAAATAGTTCATAAGAACACAATTTCTTAGTGTTTTCGTCTACTGTTTTATCTCGTAAAGCGGTGATGTATTTATAGGTGTTTAAATCTAAATACTGAAAATTAGTATCGTTTTCAAGGTATTCGTAATATTCATCTAAATTATTAAAATCCATTTGGCTTAGTATTTACTCAATCTCATTATTCTCAGTGAGCGTTGGCAAAAAAAATAGCTCTTTTGATTTTTCCTGCGTTGGCTTTCGTGTCGGCAAAAAACAAATGTGCTATTTGTGAGGTTGGCTCATTTTTCGCTTGTTGGTAACAACCGAATAAAAGCAACTTCCATTTGTAAACGTTTGTAAATGCTTGATTCGGGTTAATTAATAGCTATTAAAGATACATAAATATGGCGAATTAATTGACTTTCTCAGCTTAAAAATTTCGATTGATTCTAGGTTGAAGTCGATAAGAATAACGGGCTTACAAAGCCCATAGCAATTGCTTTTTGCCCCATTGACAATTACGCATTACTCCTTAACCTCAGCCGTAACAGTAATTTCCTTTTTTTGATTTTCGATATTGGCTTTTACGATCAATTTTCGAACAGATAAGCCGCTTAAACTTTTGGTGTCTAGCGTTAAAACTAGCTTTCCTTCTTCGCCAGGTGCGAGTTCTGTTTTATCTAATTCGTAAGACAAACAGCCACATTCTAGCTCAACTTCTTCAATAATTAGTTTTTGTTCGCCTGTATTTTTGAACGTAAATGTATGTTTTAATGTATCTCCTTTTTTCGCATCACCGAAGTCATATATTTGACTGTTAAACACCATTTCTGCATAGGTTGTGTCTTGTTTGGCAAAACTCACACTTTGAATTTCAATTTTTCTTTCTAAAGCGGCTTTACGGCTGTAGACGGAATTCTTTTTATCATTGACATTATCACTAATTAAGGTATTTGCGGTGTATTCACCAAACGGAATTTGCACAAAGGTTAAATCACCTCCATTATCTGCTTTATGGTCTAGATATGGCGCAAAAACACCATCATCATATTTATAGAGGTAATTTATTAAACTTGAAATTCTCCGCTTCGTCAGATTGACATTATAATCGGTTTTAGCCAAGGGACTTGCAAAACCTTTTACGGTTACTTCAATGGCATATCCTTTATCCAATTCAATTCTAAGCAAACGCGTAAACTCCTCTAAATCGACGACACCCTGGCGCACAAACTCTAAAAAGAAGTCATTAATATCCTCTTTAGATTCCTCGGCTAAATCGCCTATTAAGCCTTTCGAATATTCCTTTTTATACTTATCCTCCATGTCCACATAATCATCATAGGATTCAAGATAGGTTAGCTTTGTCAATGTATCTTTCGTACGTGGATTTGGTTCATCATTATGAAAATATAAGGTAACTGGTAGTTTCTTATTGAGATCTGTTAAGGATTCAAAACGTGTAGGTGGTTCTAAAATTGGTAAGTGAGCAGTAAAAATATCATTACAGCAAGTTGGATTTTTCGCATAACTTACCCCTTCTCTGTTCGTGGAATAATAGAATCGTTCTCGGGCTTGATCAATCACAAAATAAGTGTCATTTTGAGATGAATTAACTGGAATCCCCATATTTCGCGGATTCATAAAACGCATTTCTTTATTCTCAGCATAAAAAATATCTTGGCCACCAAATCCTTCAAACCAGGCTGAGCTGAAATACAATCTATTTTGAAGTGTATCGTAAAAAGGCGAAATATCATCATCTAAACTATTTACTCCTCTGCCGGCATTCCGTGGTTTACCATATTTATTTCCAGCGGTAACTGTGCTATACCAAATATCCAATCCACCTACCGATTTTTCTCGATTTGAAACGAAGAACAAATACTCTTTACCCGCAATTGTAGTACTATGCGGCATTGTAGTTACAACACCTGGCGTATTGATGATTTCACCCAAACTATCCACGTCTGTAATTTTACCATTCTTGACTTTACCCACATATATTTTACAATCAAAATTTTGATCGCAACGGGAAAAATAAAAGCGCTTTTTATCAGGACTAAATGATCCATTTGCGCCATTCGTCCCTTTTTCCTTTACGCCTTTTAAAAGGCCTACATTACTAAAAATGCTGTCTTGCTGGTCGGCTGTGTAAATTTGTAGGGAATATTCTTTTGTTAAAACCTCTTCATGATTATTAATCGAATCTGCTTTTAAGGATGTGAACCAAAGTTGGTTGTCATAAATGATTGGAGCAAGCTCGGCGTCTTTTGAATTAACTGGTGCAGGCAAAGCTTTTGTTAAATAATCGCTGGTATCATTTACGGCTTTAATGGCCCATAAACAGCTCTTGATACTTTGTTGTGATTTTTTATATTCGTAGGCTTTCTTTTGCTTTTTAAAGACTTTTTTTGTGAGCTTCCAATGCTCTAAGGATGCTTCATATTTTCCATTATACTGTTCCATTGTTGCCAACCAAAAAACACTGCGTTGGTAGATGAGCGCATTTTCTTTGGCGTATACTCTGGCATAATAATATTCTGCTTTTCTATAGTCTTTGTATTTGCGCTGCGCTTCGGCATATTCCCATAAAACTTCAACAGAATTTGAATCGATTCCCATGGCGCGTTCGTAGTAATTGATCGCGTAATAATAATCCCCTTCAACCATTTTTTCATCTGCAAATTCCATCATTTGCGTAAACGATTGTGCCGCGCTCCATTGCGGTGCCATGCTCGTTAAAAAAACGACCAATAAGATTTTAAACAAGAAGTTTTTACTTGGTTTGATAATGGCCATATTTACAAATAGTCGGGACAAATTCTATGTTGAATTTCCTTTGGTTTAAAGAGATGTAAGATATATTGTAATGAGAATTCAAGTCCGCCACGAACATTACTTGCTGGTGCTAATTGAGACACATTTACGTCATAACTAATACCTGCCGTCCATTCATTATAATAAGCACCCGCTGTCAAATAAACCGCATCTTTATTTCTGAACCAAAGACCAGCATATGGAGCGATAAATTCTCCTTTTTTATCTTTATACAAATAACGGACATTTGAGCCAATCACAAGTTCTTTATACTTTCCTTGAAATTGCATAAAAATACCCGGTTGTAAATCCCATTCAAAATTTAATTCATAGATGGCTTTCGCATGAATTACGACCCGTTTATCTCGTTTAATCAATTCATTGCCATAAAAACTTTGTTTGGCTTGCGGTAGGTTAAACCAAGCAATGCCTGCGGTAATCTTTTTCCGCGCCTCAGGTTGAAACGTATAGATTGCGCCAATAGAAAAATTAAGCCCCGTTCTACTTGTGGTTGATAAGCTTTCAAGTGTTGGCAAATCAGGATCATAATAAAAGCCATTAAATTGATTATCGAAACTAAGCTGCGAAAAATCAATCCGTTTATGATTAAAACCCAATTGTAAACCAGGCGTTACTGAATGCGTTGAGTCTAAATCTAAAAAACGTTGATAGCTTGAGGATAGATTCATTTCAATGGTACGATAATTCCCATCACCTGCAGCGTCATGAAAAATATTTACCGCATGATACAGTCCCGGCAATAATAGCCCTTCTCTATTTTCGGCAGAAAGTGCCAACGTATTAAACGGACGAGAAACTGCTCGCCATTGACTGCGTTGATTCGCTGTAAAGCGCCAATCACCATCAAAATTTCCAGTAAGTGCAGGGTTTAAATAAACCGGATTCATATAAAACTGCGAAAAATGAATATCCTGCGCCTTTGAAAAAAGCCCAATACTAATAAACACTATGAATAAAATTCCTTTCACGCTCTTATTTCAATACGGTTACATTTCCTTTAATCAAATTCTCTTGCCCATCAAAACAAGTGACTTGCAAGTGATACACATACACATCTGGATCGACAGGCTTCCCTTTAAATGTTCCATCCCAACCTACTGTTTGATCAGTCGATTCGAAAACCAATTCTCCCCAACGGTCAAATATTTTAAACTGTATTTCTTCTAAATTTAAGCCGCGCACATACAATATATCATTGTTATTATCGCCGTTTGGAGAAAATGCATTTGGCACAAAAATGTAAACCTCACCACAGATATATTCATAGGTAGTGACAGTCACTTCAGCATTCGTTTGACAAACTCCATCTGTCATTATAACTGTATAGGTGCGCGTATTACTAACGGTCGCATCAGTGGTTCTATTTGTTGGGCTCTCTACTCCCGTTGGAGGAATCCAAAGGTAATCGTAACCTAAAGGGAAAGCTTCCAATGTTGTTGTTCCTCCTTCAGGCACAATATCAGGTGTTGCGGTGGCATAAACCGAACTCGGATCAATTACAACCACTTCTACCCAAACAGAATCATAAATTACACAACCCGACTCCGTGATGGCAGTTAAGTAAAAGTACATTGAACTTGGTGGAATTGCAGAAGCATAACCTGCCGATTCAGCAATTATAAAGGCATCTGGTGACCAATCAAAATCAATATCGAATTCTGGAAATAGGTTTTCTGCATATAATTGAATTGTATCTCCTAAACAAATTGTGGTGTCACCTAATACTTCAATTGCACCACTGGCAAAAGTAACCGTTACCGAATCAATCAAATCGCAGAGTTCCCATCCATTAGAAACTTTAACGTAATAAGTTGTGGTGGTGGTTGGACTCACTGTAATAGTTGAATCCAAATCATCATCATTGAGCATGGTTCCAAAATCTGGATCTTCAGACCAAATAAATGAAGTTGCAGCACCAAAAGCATTGGCCCAGATATCATAAGCCGTTTCTTCACAAACAACTGTATCGTTTGACACTTCCAATTCTAATTCAGGATAGACAGTAATCACTTTGACCGCAGTATCTGTTAAACCACAAATGGTATCTTCAATTGTTAAAATCACTTCATAGGTTCCAGGTTCAGTAAAAAGAACAACTGGACTTGCACCATCAACTAGAATTTCACTTCCAGGTCCAAAAACCCAATCAAAATTAACGGTGTCGTTACTTTCATTTTCAAAGGTTAAAGTTAGTGGGGCACATCCTTCTAGCAAGGCTACTTCGAAATTAGCAACAGGCACAATTTCAAAATCAAATTTGTATAGAATATTATTGCAATTCGAACTTAGGTTCTCAGCCGACCAAGCTCCGTCGCTTGTTGGGAAATCACTAAAACCGCCACAACCTCCACAAACCGATTGGTAAACCACGCCATATTTATCAAAACGAGATGTTCCACCATCTACATGTTCATCTGCCGACGTTCCGCCCATATAAGTTCCGTATAAAATGTCTTCAACATCACGTTCTAAAACAATCATATAAAAGTCAAATCCATTTGGAGAATCCTCTAAAAAAGCGCCAGGTGTTGTTGGCATTCCAGTGGTTGCTGTTCCGCCAGGCAATATATTTCCGCCCCAACCAGAGACATAAACATTTCCACAAAAATCAACCAAAAAGGCCGAAGGTGAAATATCTGTAGTACTAGAACCGTTTCCAAAAACTGTTGTGTATTCGGTGTCATCCAAATCTGGATTTAATTTCCAAATGAACTGCGAACTTCCTGGATTTGAGTATGCACCCGGGCTTGTCGGCATTACTCCTAAGCTTTGTCCTACTATGTAAACATTATCCCAACGATCTACCTCAACAAAAAAGACTTGATCATATAATGACGTTCCAACATACGTCGCTTGAAGGATGGCATCACCGTCTTCATTAACTTTTGCAATAAACCCATCAGCTTTACCTCCACTTGCCGCTGGCTGAATTCCACCAGCAGTACCAGATAGGTCATTCGAAGTTGTTCCCCCCGCAAAAACCACATTATAACTGGAATCAATTTTTACCGAATATCCAGCATCATTGCTTGAACCACCGTAGTAACTTGACCAAATTAAAGTAGAAAAATCTGCTGAAATTTTAAAAACCACCGCATCTTGATATCCAGCATTGGTCATTTGAAAGCCACTTTCAACAGGGAAATCATCTGACCAAGTACTTGAGGTAACAATAATATTGTCTAAAGAATCAATCATGATTTCTCCACGAAATTGATCCCCATAATTGGTTGTTAAAGAATCATAAGCTGCCGCTGAGGAATAGTTTCCAGATGATATTTTATAATTAACACCATCATTTTTACTTCCACCAACATAAGTAGAGCCCATCAAATCTAATCCATTTGAACTAAACTTGGCCACATAAATATCTGTTCCAGTTGTTCCGAAATTTGTACCATTATATAATACGCTAAAAGGATCTCCACCACCAAATACGGGCTGAAAACCTTCTTCAATCGGGAAATCTGTACTGGAAGTAGCGCCATATAAATACACGTTATTGTCTCTATCGCAAATTAGACTATGCACTGTTTCCGTTCCTTGCGTATTGTCTCCGCCTCCAATAAAGTTGGTCCATAACATGGTTGTTCCATCCTCGCTATATTTAGATACAAACACATCTGTTGTAGGAGAGCCCACTAAAATCATTGTAATATTTGGGGTTGTATTCCAAGCAGGTCCGGGAGTTGGGTATGTATTCCCATAGATCGTCCCTGCGCTATATCCCTTGCCATCATAGGCGTAGGTCGCTGTCATTCCAAAATTATCTGTAGTGGAACCACTATAGGTTGCAAAGATTAACTCAGGATCAATAATCAATTCCAAATCTGAATCATAAGCACCAATTGCATAAGTTAGCACGGCTTGATTCAAAACAAATTCGCATTCAATTTCTATAATTTTACCATTTTTAATTTGATAAGCATAAGGCTTTTTCTCATGCACCTCTCCTAGGTCAGATTCAATAATTAGGTTGCCGTATTTATTGAGTTTAATTTTCTCATGGCCTTCATACTCAATTTGAATTTGATTAGGATTAACATTTGGCGCCACGTGGAATTCATATTTTAAAGCGCCCTCTTGTTCCAAGAATAATAAATCAATCCCATCATAGAGTTCATTGTAAGTGATATGATGATAGCCATACACTTCACTAGCCCAATGCTGTTCATTATTACCTAAGAAGTAGTTATTGTAATAAGGCGTTGGATATTTTTTTGTTGTTGAAACGTCTAAATTTGCTCTTAAAAAAGTCGCGGCAACAAGATCTTGCTTAAAAGTAAGTGAATCGCCATTCTTATGGGTGTGATCCGGATTGGCGTGTGAATGTTGCAATTCTGCATAATCCATAAAATGGTAGAGGATTCTGCCTTGTTCTAGCCAAATACTACCAGATGGTAATTTAGCGCGGTACAAAACACCAGTTGGCCATTGTCCTTTATTCTCAAAAAACTCGTATTCACCTTCCGGCACATCTACCTCTTGTCCCCAACTAACCTGGGCTATAAAGATAATGAAAATTAAAATCAATCGTTGTAAACGCACCATCACTGCAATTTAAGAAAAAAATTAAACTGAACCTATTTAACTTTAAACGAAATAAGAGGCTAGATGGTTGATGCAATAAACCCGATTACTTTAAAATTTTATATGAAAGCGGAAATTATCTTAAGCAAATTCTGAATTTTTTGATGTTGAGATTTGCTGACACTTAGTGTCTTTTCATTTGACATTAGCAATTCTCCACCGTTGCTTTTTAAATAGGCCTGCACCTCAGTCAAATTCGCAATATAAGTGCGGTGAATTCTAGTAAAACATGGTTCTATCAGGACTTTTTCAAATGATTTTATGGTTCTGGAAACTAAAATTGGTCTTGCCGTTCTTAAATAAATTTTTGTATAATTACTAGTAGCCTCCAAGTAGACGATCTCTTTTTTATATATAAACTGGGTTCCATTGCTTATTGGAATAGCAATTTTATCAGACTCTTTTACCTCTTTAAAATCTAACAACCTATCCTCTCGAGCAAACTCATTGACTCTTCTTCTTCCTAGAATCTTTTTAATTAGCTCTCCAAAATCTTCTGAATAGATAGGCCCTAACAAATAACTGAAAAGTTTCTTTTCTATCCCTTCCAATTCAAGTGGACTATCTGAGGCGGCAAACATTGTTCTAAAATTGTTGACCACTAGCTCTTGATCAATTTTCGTAAGTCCGTTCAGTTGATTGTTATGTTCTAGCTGATTCATAAGTTTGTGTTTTAGGTTACCACAAATTTAACCCTGACAAAGGATACCTAACTGAACGTCAATCATTTTTGGTTCTGACTTAAGTCTCCTTGCCCTTTGAGTTATATCATTTCTATATCTGACGAAAGTCAGGTAGTTAAAATGAGAAGGATATGCATCATACCTCATAACATAACACCAAAAAAGGGTCTCGATTGCTCGGACCCTTTTTTTTGAGATATGTCTATTCCTGAAATAGCCTTACATAAATAGAAGGTTATGGAAGAACAAAAAAAAGAGAGTATCTGGAATACAGACCTCTCTTTTTTTGATAGTGCTAATTATATAACTATTTATACAAAAGAGCAATAGCTATTTATTCGAATCGAATTACAAATTATTACGAATGGTTTGCAATAATAGAGAATGCAGCTCCGTAAACAATTGATCCTACAGGTCCCAAAAGTAATCCGTAAAGTGCTCCTCCAGCATCTGCAAGAATTACCTTATCTGTATCATCCATTGCTGTCGCAAGTTGATCAGGTGTTAAAAGATCCAAAGTCTCAGGAGAATGCCAAAACACAGTTGACTCATTGAAGACATCTACAAAAGTATTGGCGTACCATACATCTGATCCAGTCCAAGACATTCCTGCAATATTATTAACAGATGCCAATATTTCTTCGCTTGCTACTTCAGACATAACTAGATCATTGATATTCAATAATTCCGTTGTTAAATCTGGACTTATTTCGCCTGTAATCTCCAAATCTGTAATAAGAATTTCAAAATTATAGGTTTCTGGATCCAACTCTGTTCTGTCCTCGCTACGATTGAAGAATGCTAATTCTGATGCAACTTTATCCAATTTATCAAAATCAAGTGCTTGCATATCATCCGCAATGAACACCTCTGGTTTAGCCTCTGTTAGCAAGTCCATTAGTTGATTTCTCACTTCTTGAAGATCAGTAGTCTTTTTTAAATCTTTTTCGTTCACGAGATATAAATTAAGTGCAAAATTGTGATATTCTCCAATACGTTCTTCAATTGGTTTTTCAGCAGCTGGTTCTACATTTATTTCTTCTTTCAAATCTTTCTCACAGGCGATTAAAGCCATTCCGATAAGAGCTATTGAAAGCCCTGCGTATATTTTACGTTTCATTTTAATTTGTTTTAGGTAAATTTTTATAGTTCTTACTTTGTTATAGGAGTGTTCAGTTTATTCTCCCGTTAGTGCCATTCTTTTTACAGCGAAAATTCCTTTTATTTATTTACCATTTAGTGGCTGACTTTGGATAGTTCGTACTCGTCGATTGGACTAACGATTGTTTATTTGATTGTGTTAAATTTTGTATGTAATATTCTTGTGGCTACTGACTAGTACATTAAATCCAAGGTAACAGAGGTGTATTCTCCCGCTTCAATGTCAAAATTAGCCATGTACACTCCTGCTGGAACAACTGTTCCGTGTGGCAATTCAAAAATATCACAAGCTGTTTCCGTTAAAGCAATTTCTTCTTCGATTGGGAAAAGCCCATCTTCAGTAATCGCACATTCAAGTACTTCTGGTCGTGGATAAAGTTGCAGTTTCAGTTCTCCTGTTCCTACATCTAATAACCCAGCTACAACGTTTTGTGTAATTTCTCCCCATGGGAAAGGAAAACTTGTTGGATCCCCAAATGGATCAGAAGGGTCGGAACACCAACCAAAGCATCCTACGCAACCTGTCCCAAAGCCAATTTCCCAAGGAAATTTTGGGTAAAGCAATCTATCTCCACCATTACCTATAGCTCTTTCAGTTAATTCTGTGTTGTCAACAGGTACAATCGTCAGTAAGAAGTCACTTGCTTCCTGATCACCTCTTGCATCAAGAAATTCTTCTAAAGTCATTCTTGAATTGATCTCCTCAAGTTGATTTGATTCTTGTACATCTTCTTTTGTACATGAAGAAAAGGCAGCCATTAAAACCGTAAGGCTTCCTAATACTAATTGTGTTACTTTCATTATTATTTGTTTTTAGATTAATACTCGTTGTTATTTGAAACCAATCTAGCGACCTTCTTCGGATAAAAAGAAGCCTAAACAGCGGGTGAAAGGTTTGAATGCGTGAATACACATTTTGAATGAGCGAATGATTTTTAAAAAAAATAGTTTCCGTTGGTTGATGGATCATTATGCGGTTAACACAGTAGAAGAAATACTTCAATTTTCTAATACCAGAAATCAACAATAGCAAGACAGTATAAATAAACTGCCTTAACTTGACTCTAAATAAAACCAGACCTGAATATCTCCTTATACAATAAGAACCTTTGTCAGTCAAATGAATGTGAAAACAATATTTACCATTCACTCCATTTTATTAAGGGACAAGAACTTGTGGTAAATGGAGGTTTTGAAGATTTCATTGCGTGTCCGGATTGAACCAGGCAGATGGAAACCTTGGAGCACTGGTTAAACATTGATGCAACACCTCGCTTATTACAATGTATTTGAGTGATTCTAGATAAACAAGGTTTTATTAATCGAAAAAGGCTGCCAAAATTTGGCAGCCTTTTCATTAACCCTGAGAATTAAACCTCAGTAAGTGTTAGTCATAATTAAATTACGATTGCATTACAACTGATATTGCTGATGCAGTTGCTGCTCCACCAGGGCCTCCAAAAACAGCTCCAATAAGATCACAAGCCACTACTTTATCCCAATCAATTGCAGCCACATCTAATCCAAGATCTGTTCCTACATAAGAATAACCATTTAAACCACCTTCTGCTATTGGAGCCCAAAATGTTGCTGACGCTCTTGCTACAGCAAAGTGAGCATAATAAATGTTCAACTCATCTCCAGAGAATAGGCCTTCTGCTTCCATTTCTCTTGTATTAACTGCATCAATAAAGCTAGAAAGATCTGGACTAGCAGCAAGTTCATCCACTGTAATCATAACCTGATCTTGCAATTCTGTTGAAACAGGCGCTAAACTTAGCCATTCAGACAAATTTATAGCCTCAAAGGTAGTTCCATACTCAGGAAGAGTCGCTAAAGTCACAGCACCACCATATTCTACATTTAAAATATCCATCACCAATTCTCGTTGTGCCATCTCACCATAAGGAGGCGTTTCTGTGATATTTTCTAGAATATACTGTAAGTCACTATTGTGAACAATACCTTCCTCTTCCATTGGATTCACAAATCCACTTCTTGTAGGTGCTTCATCATTTGATGGAACTTCAATTTCTTCTTTATTGCAACTTCCTAATAAAAGTGCAAAACTCATAATTCCGGATAATACTAATGTTTTCTTTTTCATTTTAATTTGTTTTAGATAAAAATTTATACTACTTACTTTGTTGTAGGAGTGTTCAGTTTATTCTCCCGTTATCTTCATATCTGCTTGGGCCGAAAAATTCTTTTACTTATTTGCCATAGTCGCGTTTACTGATTTTGGATAACGATTGTTTATTTTAATGCGTTAACTTTTATTGTGATATTCTTGATGTCTCCAATTAATAGAGTAGATCGACTGTAACAGAACTATAGGCTCCTTCGATATCAGTACTGGCCGTGTAGACCCCGGCTTGAATAGAACTACCATGCGGAAGGCCTACCAAATCACAATACTCGTTGTCTAAAAATATGTCGCTGTAGATTGGGAAAAATCCGTCCGCAGTAAAAGCACTCTCCAGCTCTTCTGGTGCTGGATGGATAACCAGTTTTAAACCTGTTGGTCCTGCATCAAAGACTCCTGAAACGGAAGTCGTTTCAATGGTTGGCCAAGGGAAAGGGAATGGAAAAGGATCTCCAGGAAATGGAAAAGGATCTCCTACGGAACAAGCTCCATTACAAATCATGCAATCCCAACGAAAATTTGTATTTGTTGGAATCCAAATAATTGCGCGATCTCCAGAATCAAAAACAAATCGTTTTGTAAGTTCTCTATTATCTATAGGATCATGCGAGTTTAAAAAGTCACGTTCGTCCTGCGTTTCTCTTGCGTCAATAAACTCATCAAGCGTAAGTTGTGTAGTGTTACTTTCTTCTGATTGATTTGTTTCTGCGACTTCCTCTTTCGAGCAAGAAGAAAAGGTAACCATTAAAGCTGTAAGGCTGCCTAATATTATTTTAGTTGCTTTCATTTTGTGTTTATTTTAGATTAATATTCGTTGTTGTCTGGTACCAATCTAGTGACCTCTCTTGGATAAAAAGGAGTCAAATCAGTGGCTGAAAGGTTTGAATGCGCGAATGCACATTTTGAATGAGCGAATGAATTTTAAAGAATGGGAATTAAGTCGATCAGGTGACTAATTATGCGGTTAGCGCAGTAGGAAAAATGCATTAATTCACCAATGTTGGAAACCTACAATGGAAAGACTGTTTAAATAATCTGAATTAATTGTCTATAAATAAAACCAAAGTTTCAGTTTCTAATCAAAATTTATCTAAATTTGTCATCCTAATATAAAGAATTTAAACTATTCACCATGTCAGAAAAATATAGCGCTCAGATAGCTGAGTTCATGGAAAAAGTAAAAATTTTAAACGGTCACGAGACTGAATTTTTACAGGCTGTTGAGGAAGTAGCAGAAGCTATTATCCCATTCATTGATGAAAACCCTAAGTACGCAGGAATCAACATTTTAGAAAGAATGGTTGAACCGGAAAGAACGTTAATGTTCAGAGTACCTTGGCTTGATGACGCAGGTAACTTCCAAGTAAACAGAGGATTTAGAATTGAATTCAACTCTGCAATTGGACCTTATAAAGGCGGATTAAGATTTCACCCTTCAGTGAATTTATCTATTCTTAAATTTTTAGGATTTGAGCAAGTATTTAAGAATTCATTAACGACATTGCCAATGGGCGGTGGAAAAGGTGGTTCTGACTTTGATCCAAAAGGGAAATCAGATAATGAAGTGATGAAATTTTGTCAATCTTTCATGTCGGAATTACAAAGACATATTGGACCTGATACAGATGTACCAGCTGGAGATATTGGAGTTGGTGGACGTGAGATTGGCTATATGTTTGGACAATACAAACGTTTAAGAAACGAATTTACAGGTGTTTTAACTGGAAAAGGAAGAAACTGGGGAGGATCATTGATCAGACCAGAAGCAACTGGATATGGTACTGTATATTTTGCTGAGGAAATGTTTAAAGCAAATAAAGATTCTATTCACGGAAAAACTGTGGCTGTTTCAGGATCAGGAAACGTTGCACAATATGCGATTGAAAAGATTCTTCAATTAGGCGGAAAAGTAGTTACTGCATCTGATTCTTCGGGATATGTATACTGTGAAAACGGTATTCATACTGAGAAATTAGACTTTTTGAAAGATTTGAAAAACGTCAGAAGAGGTCGTATTAAAGAAATGGCTGACAAATATGATGATGTTCAATTCTTTGCGGGAGAACGTGTTTGGAATGCGCCATGTGAAATTCATGTTGCACTTCCTTGTGCTACTCAAAATGAATTGGATGCCAATGATGCGCAAAAATTATTAGATAAAGGTTTAGTACTAGTTGCAGAAGGAGCAAATATGCCTTCTACACCTGAAGCGATTGAAGCTTTCCACAATGCAAGGATTCCTTTTGCTCCAGGAAAAGCATCTAACGCAGGCGGTGTTGCAACTTCTGGTTTAGAGATGTCACAAAATTCTTTACGTCTTTCTTGGACAAGAGAAGAGGTTGATGAGAAGTTACACAACATTATGGTCTCTATTCACGAAGCTTGTGTTGAGTTTGGTACAGATGGTGATTATGTTGACTACGTAAAAGGAGCAAACATTGCTGGTTTTGTAAAAGTAGCAGATTCAATGATTGATCAAGGATTAGTTTAATCCTTCGCCAAGGCTGCGGATTATGAATTTTTCTTGAAGATTTAAGAGAAAATAGAATATATTAAAAAACGGGAAGATGAAAGTCTTCCCGTTTTTTTGTTTTGGTTGAACTGAATTTAATAAATTTCGACATAGCTGGGCCCCATCCAAACAATAAAATTCGGAATGTCATTCAAGTCTTCACAAGTAGTCGGTACACTCCATTCTGTTTCAGAAGCTATAAGGGTTGTTACCGAATACAAGATGACACGCATACCAACATTCCCCATAACTGACATTGGAATTGGTACTGAAGTAAGTGCGGGAATAAGAAATGATCCTTCAGGGATTGTCGAAGCACAATTTATTCCATCCCAAGCATAAACATATACGGTTATTGACGAAGCCGAATTATTGTGAACGGTTAATTGGCTAAATCCGAAATTTGCCGTTACTGCTAATAAAGCAGTTAAAAGTAATTTTTTAAACATAAATATAGTTTTTAGGTTAATAATGGAAAAGATAAAACAATGATCTATATAAACTCTACGTATTTAATCGTATTTATTTGATAAATAATAAGTTATAGTGTCACCCGTTAAAGACTTACGCTCATCTGCTCAACAAAGCATTTCTTTTAAAAAACTCTTCCTTTTGATTTATAGCGGTTAGCATAATTCCAATCGACTATATATTGGACGGGCTTATCCCGTAAAAGGGAATATTGCTGTATTTCCGACCAAGCACTATGTAATGAATTTTGGCTTAAATTACTGTTTGAATTTTAAGAAGTAGGTTGGCAGTTCTAACAAGGAATGATTCATCAATTGATCTTAATTCCATTGAAAGTGTATCGTTTGACCGTAGCATAAGGTCCGCCTGAATTTGTTCCGTTAGTCCAATACAAACTGTCTCCTTTGTAAAATTTAACCCACCAATAAGTTGTGGGATCTGAACTTCCTTCATACATTCCTCCAGGATTCGCAGGAGATGAGAACCATTCATTATATTTGATTTCACTTAATTCGACACTTGCTGTACCCCCATTTAGAATAGCGGCAGCCTCATTACGGACAACGGTGAACTCTCCTACTACTGTATCTCTTATTGTATAAAGGACCAAAGAAGAATCCTCAATTTCATATTTTTGCTCAAAATATTCCCAATTCCCCGTGTAGGCTCCTACAAAACGTTTTTCATTTCTATTTTTTTTGCAAGAAACGACTGAAACTAAAATAAGTGTAAAGGTTATTATGGTTTTAAGTTTCATATTAGAATTAACGTAACAAAAATCAAAACAGTTGGAAAAACATGCTGTATCAACCTCAATAAACTGAGTTATTCCCCTTGATAATCATCTTCAAACCAAGTACCGTACTTGAAGGTATCCGTACCTGAATAATACCACTTTCCTTTTCCTTGGAAGTATCCATTGACAAATTCGCCTTCATAATAATCGCCGCTTGCAAATAGATACTTGCCCTCCCCATGTAATTCGCCATTTACGAAATCACCTTCATAAATATCATCATTATAATAGTATTGAGTGCCAGTGCCCTCCTTTTCATCTGCCGCCCATTCTCCTTGATAGGTTGTGCCATCTGGATACTGATAAAAACCTTGACCTGATCGTTCGTCGTTTTCATATTCACCTTCATACCAATCAGATTCATCATAGATTAACTTACCCTCACCCTCAAATTTAGCATTAACATGATCACCTTCGTAATAACTTGTTGGCGAAAAATAAAATTTACCTACACCATTCGGTATTCCATTTACCACAGGTCCATCATACAAATAATAGGTATCCCAATATTCTGATGTGATATATTGTAGTTCATATTTCACATAAGTTCGAGAGGAGCTTTCTTCGACTGATAAATATTCAGGTGAAGGCGAAAACAAATAGTCAATCTCATCCCCATGTAATGCAAATATCGAATGAGGCTGCACAGCAAACATGATGTTAATCAACTCTTGCGATTCATCAGTAAGATCATCTGAATAATCCGCACGAATTATGACACATGTATCAACGGAATTATTAATAATGAGGTCTCCTCTTTCAAGTTTAGGTATGGTTTCTTTTGTCCCATCTTTGAATTCAAATTCTACGGAGCCTAACATAGAATATTGTGAAGCTACCTCATCTTCAATCACAATAATGGTTGTTCTTAGACTGAAAAAGATCACTCCCACAACCACTGCTGCAATAGCACCTGAACCAGCACTAATATTGAAGGCTACTTTCTTTTTTTCATGCAAAAACCAATAAATCGATCCTCCGATTACAATTACACTTATTCCGATTAATATAAGAAAGCCGTTTGAACTGAATAACATAGCGAATTATTTTAGAGACAAACCTACTAAAATTTATAAAATAAGTCAACAAAAAAAAAGGTTGTTATGCAAATGCATAACAACCTTTTAATTAATTTTTATTCTTACTCTTAATCCCAATCAACTGAATTGAAAATCGTCGCACTTGGCGTGTTCGAATTTAAGTTCAACTCTTCTTGCGGATACGGGTATCTACGAGGAATTGCAGTTCCAGTATTTGGTGTCAAAGCAGGAAGTCCTGTTCTTCTCCAATCGTTAAACACTTCCGGATCTTGAAACAAAGCAATATACTTTTGTGTCATGATATGGTCCAATGTTAAAGAACCTGCTCCTGGATCAATCTCTGGTTGAGCAATATAAGCTGCAGCACTATCTGCATAACCTACCATACCAAAAGACAAATTGATTGCCTCAATGTATAAAGGATGTGCAGCAGCAGCTCCAAACTCATGGAAAGTACACTCAGCTTCAATGAATTTTTGTTCTGTCACTGTTCCTAAGAATACTGAACGATCACCAGTCATGAATGGATGTGCATCATCAAAAGCATGATCATACAAGTGTCTACGTGGATCATTTAGATCGTTGATTAACTCTTGTAATTTACTCCCAATTGCGCAATCTCCACGTTGCTCATTAAACTGAAACGCTGGGTTAGCATTACCACCACCTGCAAAAGGGAATCCGCAATCGGCAGTTAAACCACCTGCAGCAATCGCATTCAATGCGCTTGAATAATTACCTGCATCCATTTTCGCTCTGTGTAAATATGCTCTAGCTTCGATAAAATTAGCAAAGCCAATCCAACTTGCAGCATCACCAGCGAAGAGAGCATCTTCTGCTCCTGGAACAACTGGTCCACCATCTACCAAGTTTAGATTTGTTTTAGCCGAAGCTAACAACGTAAAAACAGTCGAATAGATGTCTGCCTGTGAATCATAAACAGGTTGCAAATTCTCAGCACCCTGAAACGCTTCTGCATATGGAGCGGCATTCCAATTATCAGTGACAACTAATAATGTATAAGCTTGCAACACTTCTGCTACGCCTTGATAATGTAGCCAGCCATCTGCTTCAGCAGCTGCTTTTAATTGTTTTAGCTCCATTAATACACCTGCATAAAGGTTATCTCCCCAAACAGTATTTACATCTTCACTTACAATACCGTAGTTTTGTAATACTGCCCATTGTCTTGACACACCAGTTAAATGTTGTGTAAAAATAGAAGAGTGTCTAGAAAGGTCACCACCATAAGCATATGCTAGTGTTCCTTCAACACCACCCAAAATTACATTTGGTGGTGCGGTTAATGGTTGATCTGGATCTGTGTTAATGTCTTCAAAGTGCTTTTTACACGAAGTAAAGATTAGCGCTAATCCAACGATAAATAATAAATTTCTCATTTTATTTCGTTTTAAAATTTAACATTAATCCCAAACGTTACTGAACGTGTGTTTGGCATATTAAAATAATCTAATCCCTGTCCGTTACTTGAACTACCTAGTAAACTTGTTTCTGGATCAATTCCTTCATAAGGAGTGAATAATAACAAGTTATTACCTGATAAAGTGAAACGTACTTCGCTTAATGCGTTTCCAACTAATTTTTTAGCAGGAACAGCATATGAAAGTGAAGCATTTCTTAAACGGTAAGTACTAGCATCTTGAATAAAGTGTTCAGCAACTGATCCGAATCCTCCTCCGTTGTCAGTATACCAATCTTCATTCAATCCAACAAGTACGTCATTTGTACCTGAAGTAACAACGTTACCGTCAGCATCAACATGACCAGCAATACCTTCAAATACAGTTGTCTCAGCTCCTGGGATATCTCTATTTTCTGTGTTTGCACTTGTTCCGAAGAATGTCATAGCACCTTGTGTACCATTCCACATTTCTCCACCAACTTTCATATCGAATAAGAAAGATAATGTGAAATCTGCTACTCTTAATCTATTCGTGATTCCTAATAAGAAATCAGGATTTGGATTACCAATCACTTCTAATTCAGAGCTAGCTAATGGATAACCATAAAGAAAGCTAGTAGGATCATCATTAATAATCATGTTTCCTGCGTCATCTCTTAAGAAAACACCACCATAAATTTGACCGAATTCTTGACCAGGAATGTGATAAACACCAGTTCCTGTAAATCCTCCTAAGAACAATTGATCTAAACCGTCACTTAGTTCATTTACGATAGTTTTATACTTTGAGAAATTTGCTCCGATCGTCCATTTAACATTTTTAGTTTGAATTGGTGTTCCAGAAATTGCAACATCCAATCCATTTGTAGTTAAACTACCCGTATTTAAGAAAATAACAGTATATCCTGTAGCTCCTGATACCGTCGCTGGTACAATTGCACTTTCAGTTTGTCTGTTGTAGTAAGATACATCAATTGACAATCTTCTATTCCAGAAATTCAAAGCGGTTCCAATCTCAAACTCATCAGAAATTTCAGGTAGCAACAATGGATTTCCAGCTACGTTATCTAATAGATAACCTGTAGTTGAGATACCATTTGTCCATCCATCAGCAATATTGTTAACACCAACTACTGGCGCATATGTAGTACTCGTTGCATAAACAGAAGAAGGCGCTTTCGCCACTCTTGCCCATGAAGCTCTAATTTTTCCGAAAGAAAACGCTGAATTATTTTTCAACCCTAACAATTCAGAAAACACAAAACTAGTAGACACTGATGGGTAGAAGAATCCAATATCTGACATGGCAACTTCTTCACCTGGTACAAGGAATCTAGAATCGTAATCCTGACGACCTGTTACTGTTAAGTATAAGAATTTCTTATACCCTAAGTTAGCACTTGCAAAACCAGAAACTGATCTGTATTGATCAACATTTCTAATTGAATTAAGAGTACCTGCATTTGATAAATGCGAGAATCCAATGAATCCAAAATCTGTACCTTCTGTATATAGGTTGTTAAGTGAATAAGAAAATGCATTGAAACCTACTTGGTATTGCAAATCTAAATCACCTTTTTTATCTAAATAAGTTCCTCCAGAAAACAACAAGTATGCATCTGTTTGCAATACATTATACGTTTCTTCAATGATTTTCCCTGCTGGATTTGCTCTTGAATTAATCGCATAGACCTGTTGACGTCTGTCTGTATAAGTATCTAGACCGAGATTTGTGCTTACAGTCAAATAGTCTGAGAATTTATACGAAGTTTGGAAGTTTCCTAAGAAACGGTTCACGTTATCGGTAAATGGGTTATTGTTAACAGTCCACCAAGGATTGTCATAACCACCACCACCACGGAAGTTTCTTTGAGAACCATCTGCAAGGGTATAAACGGTTGGATCATTTACTGGATCAGCGCTTCCATTTGCATTATCAAATGTAATCGGTGTTCTCATTAAACCTAACATTACACCAGACAAGTTTGAACCTTGCTGAATTCTTACACCACCTGAATTAATGTAGTTGGCGCTCGTTGTAATATTCAATTTATTATCCATTAGTTTTATTCCAGAAACGAGACTCACGTTTGTTTTTCCAAATGTATTATTTGGTACTATTCCGCTTTCACGTGTATCAGAGACTGAAAATCTAAACGTTGCTGTTTCTCCACCACCAGAGATAGATACGTTATTACGTGTCGTTACACCTGTACGGAAAAAATTATTAACGTTATCGTAAGGTGTTACTGGTGTACCCCCTGGTAAATCTGACTTTAATGCAATGGCTCCATTGTTATCATAGTCATAAGCTTCGCCATCCCAAACTAAATCAGTATAAGCTGGACCCCAACTTGTTAGCCAACCAGTTTCAGGTGCTAAATGTTCAGGAGTTAAACCATCACCACTATACCAAGCTGAACCTTGTGAATATGTACTTTGTGTCGCTGGTAATTTATTTACTTGAGAAAAAGAAAGAGATGTTCCTGCTGATACTGTAAGGCCTCCATTAGGATTCGCTTGACCTTTTTTAGTTGTAATCAGGATTACTCCGTTTGCACCATCAATTCCATAAAGTGCACTGGCTGCTCCACCTTTCAATACAGTAATTGATTCAATATCGTCTGGATTTAAATCTATCCCCCGATTTGAATTCGCTACCCCATCTGTGGCATTGCCTTTACTTTCAGAATTTAACTGGTCGTTATTAATTTTAACACCGTCAATAACAAAGAGCGCTTCATTATCACCTGTTAAAGAAGTAAACCCTCTCAAAACAACTCGAGATGATCCCCCAGCCGTACCTGACGCCTGGGTAACATTTGCTCCAGCCACATTACCGGCTAAGGCACTCACCAAGTTGGTTTGATTGGCTCCTCGAAGTTCGTCTCCGGAAACCTGACTTACTGCATATCCAAGCGATTTTTCGTCTCTTTTAATACCGAGTGCGGTAACGACTACTTCATCCAACATACTTAAAGGTTCCATTACAACATCTATTGTTCCTCCAGTTCCGATCTTTTTAAAGACGGGTTCCATTCCAACAAATGTAAATTTTAATGAATCTGCGCCGTCGGGTACCTGTAACTCATACCTTCCAAGCTCATCTGTGAACGTGCCCGTGGCAGTTCCGACAATTTTGATTACGACTCCGACTATTCCAGAATCGTCTTCCGAGGAACTAACCGTTCCCGAGATTTTTCGTTGTCCATAGACAACAATTTGAACTGCCATTAAGCAGCACATCAAAAGAAATTTTCTTTTCATGGGTTTAAATTTTAGTTAAAAAAAATGTTAGTGCAAAATGCGGTTTAATGTAAGCGAAAACACGTATGCAATTTGCTACTATACATTACTTAAGTTAATCATTTATGTAATAAATGCTGTTCAACAGGGACTAAATCTATTAACAAACAATGAGTTGCAGCAAAGGTCATTACAACAACATCCTTGACGGTTATTGGGATTCGGTATTTATTATGCGCGCAGAATAAAGTTGAAAAAATATGTTTTTAAAAAGTTAATATTTCTATTAAAAGATGCTTTTTTGTTAATTTTTCATCTAAATCGTCTTTAAAAGGAACCTCAAGTTAGCCGTTTTAATCCATCTTAAAATCACAAGATATTTACGTATTAATACGGACTAGATTTATGCGATAAAAAAGCGGAAATTGGGTCGGAATTAAACGAAAAGGAGAAAGTCTAACCCTCTGTCGAAAAAAGATACTTATTTGGCGTAATATGTTTTTCTTTTACGGCATACATGACAATACCTGCTGTATTCTTAACACCTAACTTTGCCATGATGTTTTTACGGTGCGTATTTACAGTGTGTTTACTCAAGAAAAGCTTTTCGCTAATTTCAACATTCGTATATCCTTCAGCAATTAAGGTAATGACCTCAATTTCTCTCACTGAAAGTACAATTGGTTCGCAAGTGAACTCAGCATCACTCAGCTCTTCTACATCAATTCCTTCTTTATGAATGGTTTCTAATATTTGACCGCAAAAAAACTTCTTGCCTAGGTATGTTTCATTCACTGAATCGAGAATCTCTGCAATACTACAATCCTTTTTTATATGAGAGCGTACCCCACTTTTTAAGGCATGAACTAGTGTTTGCCCAGATTGCATGGGTGTAATTGCTACAAATTGAATATCTGGAGACTGGGCCAAAGCTTTAGGAATAACATCAATCGTAAACCCTTCACCTGTGTAGTCAATTAAAACTACATCAGGTTTAAATGACTTGATTTGGCTCAATAAATCTTTTGAATTAGCTGCTTCACCAATGATTTGCACATTGGCATTTTTGAAGATGGTCCTTAAACCAATTCTTACAATTTCGTTTTCTTCAGCTAAGATTAAGTTGACCACTATTTAGAATGATTATTAATAAGACAAAGATATAAAACTATCCTTAATTCTGAGTCATTCGGATCAAGAATTTAATGGCTAGTATTTAGATCGCTGCGCTACTAGTATTTAGATCGCTGCGCTACTAGTATTTAGACCGCTACGCTGTTAGTACTTAGACCGCTCGTTTTACTCGCTGTTGAGACAAAGAGAAAAGAGCAAAGATGAAAGATGAAAGAGTAAAGAGTAAAGAGTAAAGATGAAAGAGTAAAGATGAAAGAGCAAAGATGAAAAAGTATTTAACTATTGACTATTCCCTAATAACTATTGACTTTTTTGCCTATTTCCTTTTTAGTATTTAGACCGCTACGCTGTTAGTACTTAGACCGCTCGTTTTACTCGCTGTTGAGACAAAGAGAAAAGAGCAAAGAGTAAAGAGTAAAGAGTAAAGATGAAAAACTATTTAACTATTGACTATTCCCTAATAACTATTGACTTTTTTGCCTTTTGCCTAAAACAAATCAAAATCTAAACCCTAATTTTGCGCCGCCATAAATATTATTTCCTTTGCTGTAGGAATTACGTTGGTAAGCCACTTCAATAGACCAAGCTATTTTATTCTTTTTGATTCGTTGAATACCAAAGGGCACATACAGGTTATAATTACGAACATCATTCCCCGTATATTCAAAGCCGGAGTACACGCCTAAATAGGGTGTTAAATTAAGTGGTGTTTTTCCTAAAAAGTGATATCTACCACCAGCGAAAAAGCCGACATCTGGTGTGAAATTACGGATACCACTACCTACTTCTAAGGCTATTTTTGGTGTTATAAAATAATCGAATGAAAGACCAATGAGGCCGTGCGGTCCACCTCCATAAATATTGAAGCCAGCGGGATATTGCGCTCGGCGATTGAATTTTCTTTTTTTCTTTAATAAGTCAAATTCTGCTTTAGGATCCAAGGCTGTATTAATTTCAATATTATTTGAAAAAGATACACTTGCACTCATTAATGCTATCGCTAATAAAATCTGTTTCATGCCTTTAATTTAGGTTAATTAAAACAAAGAGCGTACCAATGTGTTTTTTTAGTATTTAGACCGCTGCGCTGTTAGTACTTAGACCGCTCGTTTTACTCGCTGTTAGTACTAAGTACTGGTTTAAGAAACCCAAGACGGAACGCTGAGGCGCACATAGTGTAAAACTCGTTTTGCTCGCTGTAAGTACCGAGTACTTGGTACTAAGTACTAAGTACTGGTTTAAGAAACCCAAGATGGAACATTGAAAGTACGCATTACGAAACTCGAAGTGTGGACAGAACTCTGTTTAGAATTTCAAAGAAACCGCGGCACTTGGCATAATTGGTAATTGATATACCTTTTGATTTGTCACACGATTAACGTAGAAAATATTTTGGCGGCTATACATATTAGTAACCCCTGCAACAATTTCCCACTTCATGTTTTTATGCTTTTCAGGTTCGATTGTCTTTTTCAAGTTCATATCGAAACGGTGATAAGTTGGAAGGCGACCATTATTTTGATTATCGTATAGGAACGTTAATTCTGAAGGATTGCCTGAAACGTAGTCATCATCAATTGAGGATATTTCTGGTTCTTCATAAACACCAACTGTTTGTCTAAATGGTAAACCTGAACCTAAATTCCAACGTGCTGTTACTTCCCAATCGGCTTTTTTACCGAATGTATACGTACCAATAAAATTGATATTGTGGCGTCTGTCAAATACAGGGGCATATGTTTCAAAACCATTCCATCTTGTTACCTTACCTAAAGAGTATACTCCCCATAAATAAAGTTTTTCAGAATTATAAGTCAAAACAATATCTCCACCATAAGCTTGTCCGCTTTCTACGATAAAGTCTTTTTTATACAAATCATCAATTTGTGAATTTACATCAGTGTCTTCATAGATTTTGTTTCGGTTAATGTTTGTCATTTGTGTAAACCACTTGTAATAAGCTTCAATTTGCAATGAAACATTATCAGATAAATCAACTTCTGTTCCGCCAATTGCATGCCATGCCTTTTGCAGTCCGTTGTCAATTGGTCTTTCTGAACCATCAGGTTGTACGAAATTTGATGGTAAGTTTTCTGGAGCAGTAATAAAACCATAAAAAAGATTTACCACATCTTTATCAGAGGTTGTACTTGTAAAGTTTTGTGTATAATATCCACCGGCTGCTTTTATTCTGATAAAGTCAGTTACGTTATATTTCCCACTAAATCTTGGTTCTGCAGTAACTTGTCCAACGGATGAATAGCCTTGAAAACGAATACTTGGTTCTAAAATCAATCGGCGATTTTTGGTTACGTGTCGGTAACTCACATAAGCTCCTGCTTCGTTTGTATTTGAGCTTAATTCAATTGGGCGATTCACTTCGTTAAACGTGTTAAAATCAGTTCTAAAAAGGTTGAATCCAAATCCATAATCTAATCGGCTTTTACCTTCAAGGTAGTATGTGAAATCAAAAGCCATTTCAGCTCCAAAAATTCCACTCGTTCTATCTTGTAAATTTTCTTCTTCTAACTTAATATCGTATGACGAAAAGTTCAAACGCCCTTTCATAATCAGCTCTGAATTTTGAGGCACGAAAATAAAATTACTTCCTCCACCGAAACTATTCCATTGCAAGTTTGAAATTGCTTGATAGGTTACTTGGTCATTAAATGAAAAACCGAATAAGGTTAATTTATTCGCTGCATCTCCTTTAATTGATAATTTACCATATAAATCATAAAAGTTAAACGGTAAACCTTCCCCTTCATTAATGTAAGGATAAAGCGCTTTTGAAGTTTGTTCCAATACGGAAGCTTTCCCTGCTAAAACAAACGAAACATTATTCGCTTTAGAAATTGGCCCTTCTAATAACAAACTTGAAGTAAACGGTGAGATACCAACTTTTCCGCCGAATCTTTTTGAGTTCCCGTCTCTATATGTTATGTCCATGATAGATGAGATACGACCGCCATACTTCGCATTATAACCACCTGTGTAAATATCCGCCGAACGAATTAATTCTGTCTCAAAAACGGAGAAAAATCCAATTGAGTGAAATGGATTGTAGATTGTCATACCATCCAATAAAATTTTGTTTTGTATTGGTGTACCACCTCTTACATAAACTTGTCCACCTTGGTCTCCAGTTGTAACAACACCTGGTACCGTTTGAAAATAACCTGCAATATCGGAAATACCGCCTGTTACTGGTACACGTAAAATATCTTTTTGGGTAATTTTTACAACGGAAATTCCTGGATCAATTTTTCGGTCTTTATCGCGCCAATCAACGTTTACTTTTGTTAAAACTTTTCCTGAAACAAGTTCAATTGATAAGTCAACAATTCCGCCTGTTGTCACTACAATTTCTTTCTTAAATTCCTCAAACGCACTGGCTCTAACGATTAACACGTAATCTCCTGCCGGAACTTTGGGAATAGAGAAGATTCCATCTTCATCTGTCATTGAAAACAATTCTGTTCCTGAAAGTGCTACTCTTGCAAAAGGAACTGAGTTTCCATCTTCGTCTCCATTAACAATCCCTCTAACGGTTCCTTGGGCAAATGTGAAGGTTCCTAATGTCATTAAAAAGATAAGCAGTAAACTTCTATTCATAAGTATAGATTTTAGAATGTCAAATATAGCCATTTAAAAGTTTTTTATAGTGATTTTGTGATTTCGCTTATCCAAGTGTAGCATTCCACTCATAAGCTGCTTTTTTCAATGCAATAATTTGTACACTAGTTCTTTTAAAAGTTCATTTTCTGGTACGCCTGCATTGTTGACTCCTTTTGCCATTAGGTCGTATTCACGTAGTAAACTAAAGTTGCGTGAAATCACTTTTGCTGGGTGTTTCCGTTTATTCAGCAACAATTCTTTAGCTGGGTAGGGATGAATTTTAAGCATGGATGCTAATTGTCTTGGGTCTTCGGTTTTAGAAAAGTGCGCCTTAAATAAACGTTGGTATAGGTTGTGCAAGTTTGCTAAAACAATTGTTATATGGGTTGCTTTTGGGTTTTGACCAAAATAACGCACAATCTTGTTGGCCTTTAAAACATCTTTTTCAAGAATGGCATTGACCAATTCAAACACGTTATAATCTTTACTAATTCCAATGTGTTTTTCAATGTGCTTTTCATTAATTTGGTCTCCTTTTGGCACCAAAATGAAGAGTTTTTCCAATTCATTTGCAATTCTGGAAAGATCATTGCCAATAAACTCTACTAAAAGTGCGGTTGCTTTGGCAGTAATTTGGTATTTTTTTTCGCTAATATAATTTGTAATCCAGCCGCCTAACTGATATTCTTTGACGCCTTCAGATTCAAATAATATAGCGTTTTTCTTTAAAATTTTATAAACTCTAGAACGCTTGTCAAATTTCTTGTATTTATAAGCGAAAATCAACACTGTTGACTTTGATGGAGATTCAAAGTATTGTTCGAAAACTTCCCATTGTGATGACTTTTTATATTCGTGCGCCTCCTTAACAATCACGACTTGTCGCTCGCTCATCATTGGTAACCGTGTGGCTGCATCTAGCACATCAATTGGAGCAGTATCTTTGGCGTAAACTATTGTTTGATTAAAATCACGTTCGCCTTCATCTAAAATGGCTGCCGCAGCCAAATCAACAATTTTGTCAATATAAAAAGCCTCTTCGCCATGCAAAAAATACACAGGTCGCAAGTCTTTATTCTTGATTTGGTTTATGATTTCATCAAACGTCACGCATTCTATTTTTTACGGAAGAAAATTCGAATTGGAACGCCTTCAAAATTATAATGAGCGCGTAATTTATTTTCTAAAAATCGTTTATATGATTCTGGAATATACTGTGGTAAATTACAGAAAAAGGCAAATGCTGGCGCATGGGTTGGCAATTGCGTTACAAATTTTATTTTAATATACTTCCCTTTTAATGCTGGTGGCGGATTTTTCTCAATGATCGCCAAACAGAAATTATTTAACTCGGAAGTTGGTATTTTTTGGACGCGATTTTCATAAACTTCCATTGCTTTTTCCAAGGCTTTATGCAAGCGTTGTTTTGTAATTGTAGAAGTAAACAAAATGGGAACATCCTTGAAGGGTGCCAATTGCTCTCGCACCTTATCTTCATATTCTTTGGTAGACATGGTATCTTTTTCAGAAATCAAATCCCACTTATTGATGAGCACCACAACCCCTTTTCTGTTTTTTTCTATTACATAAAAGATATTCAAATCCTGTTTTTGTATCCCTTCTGTTGCGTCCACCATAAAAATGCAGACATCAGAATATTCAATACTTCTTATTGAACGGATAACGGAATAAAATTCAAGATCTTCATGTACTTTACTCTTCTTACGAATCCCAGCGGTATCAATCAATTTAAAATCAAACCCGAAAAGGTTAAATCGTGTATCAATAGAGTCGCGCGTAGTTCCAGAAATTGGCGTAACAATATTACGCTCTTCTCCTGTTATGGCATTAATGAAGGATGATTTCCCAACATTCGGCTTACCTACAACGGCAATTCTTGGAATCCCCGAATCATCATCAGGAGCCTCTTCCACGGTGAAGTTTTCCACTAAACTGTCTAATAATTCACCTGTACCAGAGCCATTATTTGCAGAAATATTAAATATTTCCTTCACGCCTAATGAATAAAATTCGAAAGCATCATTCGCACGTGCTGAATTGTCAACCTTATTGGCCACCAATAAAAATGGTTTTTTGCTTTTTCTTAGCAGATTCATTACTGATTCATCTAAATCAGCAATCCCCACCGTAACGTCTACTACAAATAGAATTACGCCAGCCTCTTCAATTGCAATTTCAACTTGCTTTCTGATTTCTTCCTCAAAAATATCATCAGACCCTTGAACATATCCGCCCGTATCAATCACACTAAATTCAACTCCATTCCAATCAGAAGTGCCGTAAATTCTATCACGAGTTACACCGCTAATCTCTTCTACAATGGCTGTTCTGCTGCCAGTTAACCTATTGAAAAGTGTTGATTTCCCAACATTCGGCCTTCCTACTATCGCTACTATATTTGACATGTTTTTTTTTAATCTTTAGTCGCCTCTCGCTGTGCTTGAGGAGTGTATTGTGTTATGTGTTAAGTGTAAAGTTTGTGTTATGTTAAGACAATTCTCTTAAAACTATACACTGTACATCAATAACCGTATCCTTGTAATTTTCGGTCGCTTTCGCGCCAATCTTTGTCCACTTTTACAAAAAGTTCTAAGTGAACGTGTTTATCAATAAATTTTTGAATATCCTTTCTGGCAGCTATTCCAACGTGCTTAATTTTCTCACCTTGATGCCCAATAATAATTCCTTTTTGCGTTTTACGTTCCACATAAATGATGGCACGAATTCGCACTATTTTTTCGTCTTCTATATATTCTTCTACCTCAACTTGCGTTGCATAGGGTATTTCTTTCTTATAATTCATGAAGATTTTTTCACGAATCATTTCGCTAATAAAAAAACGCAACGGTCGATCTGTCAATGAATCTTTATCATAAAAAGCGGGGCTTTCTGGAATAAGTTCCAAAATTCTTGCCCAAATCGGCTCCATATTAAATCCTTCTAGGGCAGAAATTGGTAGAATCTCAGCTTTAGGCATCATTTCATGCCAATAAGCAATTTTAGATTCAATCTTTTCTTGATCTCCTTGATCAATTTTATTGATTAGTAATAAAATTGGAATGTTCGTTTTTTGCAAACGTTCAAACGTGGCTTTATGATTTAAACCTGTTTCATAAATATCTGTCACAAAAAGAATTACATCTGCATCTTTCAATGCCGAGTTGACAAATTGCATCATGCTTTCGTGCAACTTATAATGCGGATCTAGTACCCCTGGGGTATCGGAAAAACAGACTTGATAATCTTCCTTGTTAACAATCCCCAAAATTCTATGCCGAGTTGTTTGCGCCTTTGATGTTATGATCGAAAGTTTTTCTCCAACCAATTGATTCATCAAGGTTGACTTACCAACGTTTGGACTACCAATTATATTTACAAAACCTGATTTGTGGCTCATCTTTCTACTAATTTACAAAACTTAAGGAAATACTTTGCTTTTCGACTAAGTTTCACCCCTTTATAATTGTTTCCAATTGAGGTTTAAAATTTTGCGCAAAGATATCAATTTAATGATGAATGACCAGTTTTTACTGATTATAAAGAAAGTTCAGTAGCTGATGTATGTCAAGCGCTGAATTATAAAGGTATTACCTCATTATGATCTTTCATATCGACAACAGGCATGCAGTTTTTTATAGGCCTTTTTAGAAGCTTTGTACCCTTCTGAATCATGGCCAATATCTGCTAATTTTTGTTGGATTTTATTCAAACTAATTTTGTTATTATCAAACCTAACAGTTAGCATCTTACTTTCAACATTCCAAGTTGCTTCAGATATCCCTTCAGTTTTTTCGAGCATTGATTCAATTCGATTTTTGCACATATCGCAATTACCCCAAACTTTAAACGTGTGCTCCTCAATTGCACCAGCTTCTTCAACAAATGTTTTCGACTCAACGAATACTACTGAATCTATCTCAGGTTCTTTAACAAAGAAGCGAT
Organism: Crocinitomix sp.; assembly: GCA_013138735.1. Taxonomy (GTDB): domain Bacteria; phylum Bacteroidota; class Bacteroidia; order Flavobacteriales_D; family Crocinitomicaceae; genus Crocinitomix. The sequence continues at coordinate 74,581 of WTCE01000032.1, forward strand.
AGGAAAGACCTGCTGTGAATTGATATTCAGAACCTACTTGCACTCCCTCCACATGCTGATATAGCGGGATTTCCGATAATGCGAAAATAGATAGCGATTTATACGTGTAACTAATCTGAGGAACAAAGAATAATTTTCTGCTTCCAGTAGATGTCATGTCAATATTATAAAGGGCGAGCATATTAACATCTTCATGTGCACTCATTTTCATTATATATTCTCCTTTGATTTGACCAGTTAATCCTATTTTTTTGAAAATAGTTGTCCCTGCAAAAACTCCTAAACTAGCATAATCTCCAAATTTTTGCCCAAGAGAATTCCATCCTTTTTTAATATACAAGGCACTTGCGAATAGCCTCAAATTTCTACTCGGATACCCTTTAAAGAAAAAAGAATAAAACATAAAATCATTTGAACCATTTGTGGTTTGAACCGTCGGAGGTGCGGTAGCATAATACTCTTGTCCAGTGACAGGACTGGTAAAAACCAATGATGAATCATTATGTGAACCTATTGGGATTTTTAATCCTAAACCTAGAGAAAGTTCAGTTGTATTAAGTCCACTTGTCTTATTGAAAACACTATATCTTGGAAGAATAATCAAATCTCCAAACCCTTTTGAAACAGTTGAATGTTCCATATTGAGTTCTAGTAAAGTTTTATCCAGAAAATAGCCGCTAGCAACAGACATTGTTAATTTATCACTTAAGCCATAATCCGCTCTGAAAAACAAATAATTACTGGTTAAATTGCCAAAAAGCGCAGTAGTGTCTGCCCTGCCAGTAAAAAAATTATTTGACCTAGAATATTGATGGGTAAAAGCGACCTCCATTTGTCCTTTTTGAAGAACGCCAGTAGTCGCACCTCCAGACAAAGGACTTCCCGATCCTCCTGAACAACAACCTTGCGCATTCACTAAACCAGGAGAAAACGCAATACAAGCAAAAATAAATAATTGGCGCATAATGACTTTTTTTATCTAGAAACAATAAACTTCACAGTTACTGCAGAGGTATTCGTTTTTACTTTTATGAAATACATACCTTCCGCAAAATTTGTCACATCAATTGAACGATTAAAACTACCCACTCCCTGAGCATCAAAAATTAACGACTCAATCAAAACTCCAGTACAGTTATAAATTTCAACATCAACAGAAGAAGCTTCAGGAAGAGTATATGACAAATTCATCTTGTTTTTTGACGGATTTGGATAGAGACTAAGGTCTAATATTGGATCATTCTCCACAACACTAGAAACACATCCTTCTGCAGACAAAGCTTCTTCGATTGCAGCTTGAATATCATCATAAGACACACTTAGGTTGCCATTGTAAAACACTTTATGACCAGTACATCCTAAAACCACAATTTTAGGCATTCCTGGGATACCATAATCGTCCATACTTATTGCTGCATCAGAAAAATATGCATCAACGTGAGCAAAGCCATTAGATTCGCCCCACGCTACAATTGTAGCGCAATCCGTATCAGCATAATCATCTACCAAATAACACTTAACTCTATCGGCATGGCTTGTATTAAAACTATAAACGGCGTCTTGAGCAGTTAAACAAGGTGCAATACAACTAAAACACGGCATTGTCCATGCAATTACAATTACTTTACCATCATCCAGTTCATCAAATAAATTGTGTGTAGTTCCAGAGCAATCATCAACTGTAAAATCTGTAGCAGTAGTTTGACTAGTCGAGGCGAAACTAAGGCAAAATAGTGCGCCAATTAATAGTGTGTTTTTTATCATTTCTATTGTTTTTAGACCAACCCATTGAGAGCAGGTATTCACAAATTTTTACACATTCAAGATAGATTCAAATAATTAAATTGACATGTTTTACATTACAAAGATATTCCAAAGCATGAGCTCATTCATGAGCTAAATCATGCCCAAAGCCAGTCAATATCGACTGAAGCACAAGACCTTACCTCTCCGCCCTTAAAAACAAACAATTTATATAGGATTAGGAACTCTCTTCAAAATAAAGGCAATATTGAACACCTACTAACCCAAACTTCTACACTCCCTGTCAATAAGGCGTTTTAGACTCAAAATCATAAACCCTGATAACAATAGAAATTAGACAATTTTCACCACCAATTGGCTTTTGGGTTGAAAATTTTATCTAAAGCGCGGTATAATTTGGGATGAGCATTGCGCATTTCATTGGGGCTTTCGAAATAGAATTCACCGGTGGCTGCAAGGAACTCAGCAGGATTTGCTTTTGCGTATTCTCTTATTGAAACATGATTTATTCCAATTTTTTTAGATTTGTCTGCAACTAATTGTAACCAAGGTTCAATATCTGCCTCTTCCATCAACTCTTCTAAAACACCATCAACTAAGCCATCTTGCATATCCATTAAGTGAATAAATTCATGGATGGCCACATTTTTATTATCATTATCAATATGGAATCCTTTGTATAAAGCCCTACGTGAAAGCCACAATTGTCCTTCCATTTCTCCCCAACCAACTAAGCCACTTGCCATTTGATCTGTTTCTGGAATTTGAAACCTTTCTGGAAAAACAACTATTAGTTCGAGCTTCTTATAATGCCATTTCACTAATCTATATGTAGGTATTACTGCACCAGCCGCAATGAGTATTCGATCTAAATCTGTGACTTTAATGTCAGCACCTGCAATTTTATAATTGAGTAAAAATATATGAATTTCTTTTTCAAAATCTTTGCGAATAGCAGAAGACAAACGTTGATAATAGGGCACGCGCTTTTCCAATATAATGCGCCACTCCTCTGGGAATTCACGATCAGGCATTCTACGGTAGACTCTTTGCTTTTTTTTCATTCGCAAATAAGCAATCACCAACATGCCAGCTAGCAATAATCCGTAAAACCAATATTCGTTCATAATGAAGTTATCTAAGACTTGCCAAGATAATTTTTTAAATGAATTCTGAAACTATAATGCTGCTTTTCAATTTTCAAAACAGGTATTATTACGCTTAAACAATCCAAGCATTACGCCTAGTTTTAAGCTAAATATATAAAACATTAACCATGGAATTAAAAGAAATATGTCATGTAGCCATATACCCACCAGTGGGAATTGCGCGAATAGGAAATTCACCCGAACATTTTTTAGCAGCCGAACAGCCAAATGTATCAGTTGTGCCAGAAGGTGGATATAAAGATGGAAAAGGAAGGATTAAAAAAGAAGTAGCCCGATTCAGAGTTTACGCTTTCGATCATTCTGGCGACGTGATTGGAGAAATAACGGCAAGTGAAGGCACTATTGAATGGCGCGCAGCCGTTGCTAATTTAAAACCCGCTTGGTATGAATTTAACAACGCGCTAGATTTAGGCAAAAAATACGCCATCCCATCTATTCGGAGAAATAGTGACGTTGTTGGCGGGTATCGCGAGCAATTAGCAATAAAGCCTAGTCCAAAATCAATTTCAGGAAAAAACATTTGCGATCAGGAGCACAATTTTGATGACGGCAAATTTTACGGTACCAATGTCGATTTAGGACATCTTCAAACAGATGACGCAGGAAGATTATTATTTTTTCCAGGCGACGGAGATGCACAATCGCATGACAACCTGCCCATAACAACTTTTGCAAATAATAACGGTTGGCATGATGACACGTGTGATGGCGTTATTAGAGCAACTGTAAAAATAGGTGATAAAACATTTGAAGCAAAACCTTCAATGGTTGCTGTAACTCCTCCCAATTTTGGTCAAGGATTATACGGCGTTGTTACCATGAATGATGTGGTGCAAAATTTATTCATCAATGAAATGGGTTATCCAAATCCATCTGCCGACGGGGTTGAATTTTGGAGAGATATTTATCCCATTTTTGAACGCATGACGAATACGCAATGGGTGAATGAAGGGTTTTATCAATTGTTTGGTAAAAATTCTCCTTCTGACTTTACTAACCCTAAAGTGGTTGCCGTATTAAAGGAGCCAACAGAAGCTAATAAAATGCACAGAGAAAGAGTTTTCGAATGGTTTAGAGATCCAGCATCAACTAAACCAGAGCCTACCAAAGTTCCACCTTTTTATGGAGATGGATTTGGGAATTACACCGATATTTCATTGGATGATTTACCAATTACTGCAACACAATACGACAGACTTTTACAATGGAGAGATGGTGACTTTACTACAGGTGAGCGCACAAGCCCAAAACCATTTGAAGAATTGAGTGCCGCAGCCCAAATCAATGCACTAGAACAAGCAGGCTTAGAAGATTGCTTAGGCGGGCCTTTTCATCCGGGAATTGAGTTGACATGGACAATGCGCATCAAAAAAATGTGGAAAACACCTTATCGCCTTAATGTTGTTGCCGAAGGAGATGAAATTCAACTGGATTTTGGCGATATGTTAACGCCAGAAATTGCATTGAGTGAAAATGGTCCATTGTCTGTTAATGGTCCAGGATCATTAACCAGATGGATGGGAGTTCCATGGCAAACAGATGAATCAAGTTGTCTTTCTGGTTATACGGTATCCAATTATTTACCACTCCCCTCTTTTTGGGCAGCAAGGGTTCCAAATCAAGTATTTGCAGAAGAAGGGTACGCAAGAATTCAAGCGGAGCATGTAAATATCGCACAACGCTTAAAGCATTTGGATTTTAGACAAGATTGGCTAAGAGATATTGAAGCCGATCATTTACAACGCCTTCAAAATATGGTAGACGAATGGCACCAGCTTGGTATTGTAACAAAACAAGAAAAACCTATTCTTAACAATGAAGAAGGATACTTACCTGAGGCTTCATGGGTTGAAATGGGAAGGAATTTTGCCGACGGCGAAATTGACGCAACATTTATACAAGTATTATATGCCGAAGGGGATAAAGAGAGTGTTGTGAAAACACAGGAAATAGACCAAGTAAGCGAGAATACAAGAAAATTATTCGTTGGTTCATTGAGTGAAGCAGCAGATAAAGTTGTCGAAATAAATGCAGACAAACCTAAGAGTACTAGAAAAAGAAGAACAATGCGCCGTGACGAAAGATAAACGGAACTATGAAGTTATTATAATTGGTGGTGGTCCCGCAGGGATTGCCACCTCTTTGACTTTAACGAACCGCGGAATTTCAAATTGCCTTGTTGAAGCCAAACATTTGCCTCAGAAAAAAACGGGTGAAGCAATTCCTCCAAATGCAAAACCACTCTTGAAAAAGTTAGGCATTTATGAATTAATGGAAGATCCCAAACACTGTATTTATTACGGTAATAAAAGTTCATGGGGCAGCGAAAAACTGGAGCAAAAGGCATTTATCAAGGATATTTATGGTCATGGTTTTTTACTGGATCGACTACATTTTGAAACGCAATTGCGTGCGCATTTAGAAAAATGTGGTGGTGATTTTTTAGCAGGTTATCGGCTGAAAAAAGTGGTGAAGGGTGAAAAAGGAATTACTGCAACAATTGAAAATACCGCTGCGGCAATTACTTTAACAGCTAAGTATATTGTTGATGCCACCGGCAGAAAAGCATCTGTTTGTCAGCAATTGGGTATTAAAAAAAGATTTCTAGACGCACAATTTGCCTTGACCAGTTCTGTTCAATTATCGCAAGAAATTGCGCGTGAAATTGTAGTTGAAGCAACACCTAATGGCTGGTGGTATGCTGCTCCACAAGGCCATAAGGAATTAACGTTGATGTTTTTCACGCTTAAATCTCTGATTCCTGACAAAGTTAATTCAACTCAATTTTGGCGAGCAGAATTGAAAAGCAGCTTGCATATTTCCAAATTAGTAAATGCAGAAAATTGTGATTTTGGACCTATAAAAATACTACCATGCGGCACAAGCAGGCTTGAAATTCCGTTTGGCGAAAATTGGATGGCCGTTGGAGATGCTGCGTATTCATTTGACCCTATCTCATCTTATGGAATTACGTCTGCATTGGCTTCTGGAATGTATGGCGGTCATGCGTTAGCAAGTGCCATTGAAGGGAAGACAGACGCTATGCTTACTTATCGCTATTTGATGGAAAAGGCATATCAAGGTTATGCTGAGAAATTAGTTGGGCATTATGCGAGTGAAGAGCGGTGGAAAGATGAGCCTTATTGGATGGGTAGTCGTTAGTATTTATTATAGCGTTATGATTGTTATGCGTTATGCATATCGAATTGCTTATTCAATCATCAATTTTGTGGAGTATAGTAATTCTGAATCTGAATTGGTTAGATAAATTAGATACATCCCGCTTTCCCATTGCTGGTTTTCAATTTTAAATATTTTGCCAATCACTTGTTCGTTACGGTAAATCTCTTTCCCTAAAAGATCAAAAATGGTGAGGGAATGATTTGTTTTTAATGGGATTCCAAAATCAATTATTGTAAATGCATCAAATGGGTTTGGATAAACTTTAAAGGGGTGTAGGATTGATTCATCAATATTTAATCCAATTGTATCAACATCACCATCTGGTTCTACATAAACTATAACCATTAGCGTATCGCTGCACATGACAGAATCACTGCCAATTACAACCGAATAGAAGGTCGTTTCGGTTGGAGATGCATCAGTAATTGCAGCTGTTGGATCACTCAAACCTATTATCGGGAACCATTCGTAAGTTTCGCCACCTTCAGCAATTAAGGTGGTTGATTCTCCTTCTGTAATGGTTACATCTAGACTTACTGAGGCAAGTGGAAATAAGGTTGGATCAATCACAATAGTTTGTGCTCCTGGACCAAGGCAGTCAGAAATTGAAGTCGTTACGGTATAAGTTGTTAACTCAGTTGGAATGGCATAGGTGGAATCTCCTGTTATTTCTGTCAGCATTTCATCAGGTGTCCAAATCCAATCATAATCGGCAATAAAATCTCCTTCAACAAATAACAAAACAGAGTCTCCTTTACAAATTTGAAGTGTAACAACCTCTATAAAATCTGTGCACTCATCCCAATCAACTTCTGTTCCAGTTTCACCCGAACTCGTTAAATAATTCAAGTTGTAATGTTCGTTAAACGCTTCGTTAATTCCTTCTTCGCTGAGAATTACAGAAAAGACAAAAGTAGTAGAATCTCCAATCAATAAATCGGTTTTATAAGCGAGCGATATAGCTTGGTCGGCTACTGCAACTTCTCCTTCTTCGGTCATATACGGATCAACACCATTCCAAATATCAGAACCGTTTCTATTTAAAAAACCACCGGCACTTACTCTAAAGTTAGGCCCTATTGCTCCAAAACCAACATAAGAAGGAAATGGTTCGGATTGGGTTGAACTTACCAAGGCTTTTTGACAGGTTTCATCTGGTTGAGAAACCAAGGTATTTGTTGTTATAAAACCAGCACCAAGGGAATGATTATTATCTGCGTCAACATTTCGATAATAATAAAGGTCTGTTAAATCTTCAAGCGATTCATTGTATAAAGTGACTTCAGTAGTATAGTATAAGGCACCCGTTTTAAGTTGATAAAGAACCTTTACTATAACATCCTCAGCTATTCCTCTCCATTCCACACTTATGCATCCGTCATCATTTGAATGGGTTGGATATCCTGGCAATACTATAATTTCATTATGGGTATAATTATTCGAATAATTGATAGTATCTATTCGAATACCGAATCCGTTTTCTGGTGCGCCAGGTATAAAAAAATCACCGTGAAAAAGTGTAGTATCCCAGTCTGTATGATTAACATCTGCAACAAAACCACTTGTTATTCCTCCAACACCAGTGCTTCGAGAATGAAAGTCATCAAAACCAAAGGTGCCTTCTTTTCCTGTTGTGCTGTCAACACCTACATTAACAAAGTCGCCAATAAGAAAGGCATTCCCATCATGAATTTGAGCAAAAGTTGTGCTTGGAATTAATGCAAATACACAAGCAAATAAAAGTAACCTAGAGATTAACTTCATTTAGATTGAATTTAAGTATAACAAGTAGTTATGTAAATATACGATAAGTTATGCTGAATTTCCATTCAATTTGGAATAAACCCCGTTGAATAAATAGTAGGTGCTGATCAATTTTTACCTCCACATATTCGACATAATGGATTGTAACTTACTGATTCATCAAAACTTTAGAATTATGAAAATCACATCAATATTATCGCTGATAGCGCTATCCACTCTAATTTTCGGTTGCCAAAAAGATCAGCCAGAATCGTCGTTTACAACAGACAAAACAGTTTATAAAGAAAAACACTCCATTCAATTTGAAAACACGAGTGAAAATGGAATTAGCTATTATTGGAATTTCGGAGATGGAGAATCATCTACATTGAAGAACCCAGGACATACATATACAGAAACTGGTGAGTACATTGTCACCTTACAAGTTCAAGGTGCAAAGAAAACAACTGCCTCTGAATTTTCAACAATACTTACAATTGTTGGCGAAAACAGTAATATTACACAATCTTATTTAGCTTTTACAAATACAACATGGACAGCAGACAGTACAACTAGATTAGTCAAGTTTTGTTCTGGTGAGAGTTATGACTATAGTACAAATGAAGCCAACAATTCAATGGTCTTTAAAGACGACAATACGGTATTAATGATGTCTGGTGTGACAGCTAACCTTTGTGAATTTGAAATACTGAATGACACATTGATCGGGTTTTATGAAAACCCTTATTATCGTCTATGGGCATTTCATGTTGACGAAGATCGCTTAACATTAACTCAAAACTCCCTGACACCTTGTGATCCAAACCCTATCCAAATGGACGGAGAATTATATATACAGCATTTCTATAAAAATTAAAACGCTTGCTTATAAATGTGAAAGGCGCTGATCATAAAATCAGCGCCTTTTTTTTAGTCATTTTTTTGAGAATGCGATTTACTCCACAATCAACTTCTCGCGTGATTGACCTGATACCATAAAATAAAGACCCGGATTCCAATTGGAAATTTCAATTGTTAGGTTCAGTGTCATTTTTGTTGCCAAAACTGTTTCGCCCAATACATTATAAATCGTTAATTCTTGTCCCAATTGCTCAGTTGCTGGATCTATATTAAGTACAGAATTGGTAGGATTTGGATAACAATTTAAGCTTGAAATCTTCCTAACTCCGTTTTGGTCAAGATCTAAAGTATGATCAGAAATTTTAGTCACACCTGTGCTCGTCACCACCCATACGTCATTATTCTCATCAATATCCAAACCGTTAATTACAGGTCCAGCCAAGCCATCACTCATGTCAAATTCAAACCAAGTAGAACCATTATAGGCACAAACGCCACCTTCTGAGACTAAATAATCAACATAAACTCCTGCCCAAACAACACCATTGTCATCAACTTTCACATCCACAATTGGATTTAAAGTATCAGGTTCTGGTAATGTGAAAATTGTTGTGTGATTAGCAATTACCACATCTGCATCATTCAATGTAGCAACACCATCAGCTGTAGCCACCCAAGTTTGTCCACTAGGTGAAAAGTCAATAGCGCGTATTTTATCACTAATCAATCCGTCATCTTCTGTTATTTCAGTAAAATCTGTTCCATTATAAATTGCAACTCCACCTAAACCTGTTCCTAACCATAAATTACCGTCAGCATTAGGGGTTATTGAGTTAACACCACCAAATGGTAAACCGTCTCCTGTTCCAAAATTGGTCCAAGCTGCACCATCAAACTTTGATAGTCCTGTAATAGTACCAAACCACATATTTCCGTCACTATCTTGACTTATACATTGTACTTTGTTATTTCCTAAGCCGTCGTCCGTTGTATAAGTTGTCCAGGCATCTGCTTCTAGTACACTTGTACCAAAGTCAGTTCCGATCCATGTTCTACCTGAAGCATCTACATAAATGGATAAAATATTATTATCAGCCATATCAGGATAAGTAGCAACTTCATACGTTGTCCATGAAGCGCCATCAAAATTTGACACTCCTAATTGTGTTCCAAACCAAATATTATCTGCTGCATTTGCATCAACGCATAAAACGTTATTGCTTACTAATCCATCCACATCTGAATAATTAGTAAAAGTTTGCGCAAAGCTAAACTGAGCTAATAGAATGAGGTTTGCTATAAAAAGTCCTTTTTTCATCTGTGTTTTTTTAATCTGTTATAATTATTTTTTTCGAAATCGTAAAATCGTCTCGCTCAAGTGTGATTATATACATGCCATCACCCAAGGCAGAAACATCCCATTCTACCAATCCATCCCAATCAATTTCTATTTGTTTCATGGTTTGACCAACTGAATTGGTCAACGTTAAGGTATAGGGCGCTTCGTAGCTTGTATTAATGTATAAAATATCTCTTACGGGAATTGGAAAGGCATGAAAATCTGCATGAAAAACGGTATCGTTTGGTGCTTGGTTTTCATATTGCATAGTTGAAAACATTTCGGTAAAATCACCTGTTCCATTTGGATATCTTCCATAGGAAAAAATACTGCTTTGATGTCCAAAGGTGACCGAATCTAGAATAATTCCTTCGGCAGTAGAAAGCACAATTTGTTCGCCTTCTTCGTTCAGCTTAAAATCCCAATGATTCAACGATTCAATACCGTCTTCATCCGCCCAAAATATTTTATAAGAATTGGCAGGTATTAACATATCCCCTACTTCACTTTTAAATAAGTCTCCAATGGTATCTGAAATAAAAAGACCTGCGGTTGAAATTGGTCCATTGGAATTGTTGTAGAGTTCAACCCAATCTTCCAATTCGCCCCATTCATCTGTTTGATCATACAAATTTTTAGCAACAAATTCATTTATTACCAAATCACCAAGCTGCAATTCGGTGGATAAGGAATAGAATTCATAGGCCGCACGTTTTGGAGAAAATTTACCCGCCGTTTCATTTTGTGCATAAAAATAAAAGTCAATGTGATTTGAAGCATTTTCTAAATTGACGGAATAAACACCGTCATCAGCAAGCTCATCCCCATCTACACCGTCATCATTCATTGCCAATTGCGTAAAAATGTCTGTCTTAATAAAACGATAATGGCAAAAAATCTCATCCGCATCAGTTAACTCTGCTGTAAAGGTGATGGTTTCACCTAAATTATAGTCCAAATCAAGATCTGTTGTATTTACAATGGTAGGTTCACCAGTCATTCCTGGATAGGTGGCTAAATAAATCGCTCTATTTTCCATTAAATCGCGCAGCCCCACATAATCAATTAAATCACTGACAGTGGTATCCAAATTCGTATAAAAATCAGCATCAGAATAAAACTTATTGGGATCATTCATCACATCCGTTTCAATTATAGATTGGATGGCAGTAGCGCGCGCTAAATAGTCGGCATCATTAAAATTCTCTTCCATGATGGTTTTCAAATGCGCTAAATACATTTTGCGATAGGTCTCATTTTCAAACAACACCGTCATTAATGGACGAGGAGTAATTGAAAAGCTCAAAAAATGTTGTAATGGATCGGCATTTTTAGCTTCTAAAATTGAAAACCCTGCCCAATAGGTTGACGCATCTGTCAAACGATAACTCCCGAAAGACTGATTCAAGTCCCAAATAATTGGATTAAACTGACCGTTGTCTCCTTGATAGAGATAATAGTTCTGGGCATAACCCACATAACTATCAAAATTTATCATGGAATAATTAAAGGCATGCATCCAAAGCGCCCGATCAATATTTAAACCTACGTCCAACTCATCTGGTGTTTCATTCAAATCCTTAATCAACCCATATAAAACGTTCCAATCCCCAATATTGTCTGACTTTTGTGTATAATAAGGATGATAATCTGAGCTATGCGTTCCATGCGAATTAGACAAGTTGGAATTTTCGCCATCAAGGTCAAGCGTTTCTGGATTTCCTTTAAAAAATGTATTGCTACTTGATTCAAAATGGTTTTCTAAAAAATCGGCCTCTACAGATTCTACATTTGAATATAAACCAATGAGCACATCATTGATGTAAACGTTAGCAAAATTTGCGCGTGAAGCCGGCATGTATTTTCGCGCAATCTCATAGGACAAAACCTCTCGCACGAATGAAGGATCGTGAATGACATTACTTAATTTGATTTTATCTAAGCCCTCATGATTTTGATCTTTGTGAACAAAATCCAATTTTATATTTAATGGGTTTTTAACCCGATCTGCACTAGCAGAACTATAGCCTTTATAACGGATACCAGCATTCTCGTAATAAATCCCATCAATGCTCACATCTCCAATGAGACGCTCTTGCATATCATCCCCATAAAGGCTATCTAAAATATGATCCCAATTGTCCTCTTCGAAATATATTTTAATTTCTCGAATGGTTTCGATCTCATAAAAATCAGTTTGGGCATAAGCCGCCGAAAAAAGCGAACCTAGCCCAAACAAAATATATGTAAATAGAATTTTCAAGAAAGCAAAATTACTTGTTTATTGTAATTTGCTCCACAGCATAAATTCCTTGATCCGTAAAAATTCTTACGGTATAGATTCCGTTATCCAATCCGTCTAACACCAATTGATTTTCATTAGAAGTAGCATAAACAATACGTCCTTGCAAATCAATTACCTCAACCGAATAATTATTTAAATCAACTAGACCATCAATCGTTACCATTCCGTTTGACGGGTTTGGATAAACAGTGATTGCATGCGTAGCTTCGTGCTCATCAATTCCAACACCACATAAATCACCAACTACAACTAAAACCCCTTCATGATCACACTCATATCTAAATGCTTTTTGTGGTCCTTCGGCATAAGACCAAATTACATCACCAGCGGCAGTTGCTTCATACATGTACTCGCCTGAAACAGCAACAAAAATATTACCGTTAGACATGCGGTCACTTGCTGATTGTCCATCAGAATCTTCTTCACATTCATGACGTGTATCAACAGCAGCAGGTCCGTAAGCTTCACCTAATGTATAATCATAATTGTAACCGTCAACACTTAATGGAGGAACAATCATATCCACAGCCGAATGTCCACCAGTTCCACCTTCATTATTAAAAAACTGAATATTTCCAGCGTTTGGACGTCCTTCTTTCACCCATCTGGCATCATGACAAGCTGCAGGAATATCTGCGACACCTGGAGCACCATAATTATCAGGATTTCCCCAGCGGTATAAAAAATCACCACCTTTACCAGAATTACCACCGGCATGACTCGCAGCTTCAACAGTCGTTGTACTATGATCAATGATATAAATTTCACTTGCATGACGCGAAGAGAAAACGATTTGATCTAACTGTGCATTATAATCAATTCCATTCACATGAAACCAATCTCCTCCGCCTGGGCCACCACCGCCTCCACTAGAAACGGCATTAATATCCATTAATTCTGGATGATCCTCTACTACTCCAAAATTGTCTTTAGACGCATCTTCGTCCTGAACCATGTGATCCCAAAGATGCCATTCCCAAATAATTTCTCCTCCACCACTGCCGTCAGGTTGTACCTCAACAATATGTGTTGGCCATTTATCAGACCCACCAGCATCAGCATAACCAGCCGCAGTTAATTCAGCAGCCGATTTAACTTCCCATGCGGTTAAAAACACACTATTATTAACAGGATTGATTGCAATATCGTGATGTGAACAATGCTCATCTGTTGAATAAACAAACTCCCAAACAACATCTCCACTTGGATCATATTCTTGCACAAGCCCGCCAATTGCTGCGCCTGATAATTCATTATCAGAATATTTGGCACCTCTTACGATATTGCCATCATCTTTCATTAAAACGGTATAGTTACAAGGATCTGTACAACTCCAAGTATGCGCCGTTCCTCCGTCTTTATCAATTAAATAAGTAGTGTTTTGGTTCGACTTATTATAAAGTGCATAACCGTTAAATTCTTGCGCCCATATAAAAGTTGAGGCGATTAGACTAAATAGTAATAAGGCTGATTTCATGTTCTGGTTTTGATAAAATTAAATGTAAATATTGTCTTTTATTGAAGACAATATTGTGGTAAGACTTTGATAAAGTGAAAAGGTTTAATGGGGGGGAGGAAAAATGTTTATTTATCATTCAAAATATTGAAATCAGCGTCTATGATTAACCCTAATTAATAGGTTTTACCTTCCATAATCCCAACACTTCTCCACAAAAAAATTCTTCGCCCTACTACTATTTGGGGATTAGAAAAAGAAAAACATCCTCTTAAAGCATGATGCGATAATTCATCATTTAGGATGATAAATAGGCCTTTCTTTCAACTTAATTTTACACCAGAATAGAATGACAAAACCTGTCCTGCCTGCAAAATGATTCTTTGCAGGGTTTACAAATAAAACAAGCCCGTTTTTGCAGAATCACGAAAACACCAAAACAATTAGATATGAATACAAAACAACTTTTTAACTATTTATGTATGGGGCTTGCCCTATTGATAATAGCATCTTGTGCCACAAGCAACGTAAGCACAAACCGTGGAATTCAAAAACGTAAATACCTTAAAGGCTGGAGTACTGAAAAACGTGCGACTGGTTTTGAGAATAATGATAATCAAGACCAGAGTAATGCTAACCTTTCAAATACTGAAGTTTACACAGAGGATGAACCAGCACTTGTTGCAGATAATGAGAATGATATTGCTGTGCTTTTTGAAACGACATTACCTGAGCAGGAAACAGTTCAAATGGAGGTTATAATTCCAACCTCTGAAGGTTATTCAAATCTTGTTTCATCAGAAAGTTCCTGTGACATTATCATGCTTAAAAACGGCGACGAAATTGAGGCTAAAGTAACCGAAATAGGAAGCTATGAAATTAAATACAAACTTTGCGACAATCTTGAAGGGCCCGTTTATACAAAACCTAAAAATGAGATTTTTAAGATAAAATACGCCAATGGAACCTCCACTTTAATTTCGGAAATTCAAACCGAGCAACCTACGGTGAGTGTGTTTAACGAACCGAACACGAATACAGGTCCACGCGACAACACACAGGCCTTAATGTGGATGGCTATAACAGGAATTATACTCGGTACACTTAGTTTCTTAATCTTTGGGCTTTTGTTTTCACTCGCAGCGATTGCTTTGGGAGTTACTGCGCTTATACTTTTAAATAAAAAGAAACCTGAGAAACGGTCTAGAAGAGTTAGGAATCTTTCAATATGGTCGATTATAATTGGAGCAGTGGTTTTTGTATTAACGCTTTTTCTATTGTATTATTAGGTCAACTTAAGTGTATAAAAAAAGCCCAGTCCGCCTAAGGCGGACTGGGCATTACAAATAAAATTTAAGCTTTTTTACTCGTAGATGAATTTTTTAACATCAATGATGTTTCCATCTGCATCCATAATCTTAGCGCATTCCTGATAGTTTAGTTTGAATTTCAATGTTTTTAAAACCCAAAATTGTCAAAGCCTGTTTCTGCCAATTTTTGATAATTTTCGACATTAAAATGGTAAAAACTAGATGGCTTATGTGGCACGCCCTTTTGCTTTTCATCTAATTTTTCGACGATTTTCAATTTAATCATCTTTCGTCTGAAATTTCGCTTATCCAATTCCTTTCCAGCAATTACTTCATCTAATTTGTGCAATTGAGAAAGTGTGAATTTTTCGGGCAGTAAATTAAAACCTATGGGCTGAATTTTCAATTTTGACTGCAATTGTTGATGGGCTTTTTGTAAAATATCAAAATGATCAAATGCCATAGAATCAATTTCATCTACTGGTTTCCAACTGACAGCTTTTGCAAATTTTGCTACCATTGGATTGAATGCATTTAAATTGACTAGTGCAAAATAGGCTACAGTAATTACGCGCATTTCGGGTTGTTCACGCATCATTATTAACCATTCCTTATCAGCAGGTTTTGACAAACGGTCTAAACTACTAAAGGCGCCCAATTGCTCTAAAAAGATATTTTCTAATCCGGTTAACTCTTTTAAAACCCGCGCGGCGGCTTGATCGAGCGTTTCATCATCATAAATTAAATCACCTGGCAAAGAAAAACGAGCTTTCGACGGAGCTTCATTCGGCTCATCTTGAATAACCAATACTTTTAATTTTTCAAAATCAAAACCAAAAATAACGCAGTCAACGGACATTCCTTTATTGAGATTGTGCTGATAATTTAAATCCATGACCAAATATAAAAAAAGAACTACGCAATTTAACAAAAACGTCGTTATGACACTTAGATAGACAATAGTGATATGTTACGAATTCGTTTTTATTCACCCAACTTACGAAGCGTTTTTATATGTCTAATAATTGTATCAGCAACAGTGGTTGAATTTCCCCAAACCACCTCAGTTTTAGTCCAGCCATCAACCACGCCATAACCGTTATGATCTGTTGTTTCATCATTTTCCCAAACCCATGTTGCAACGGTTAAATTACCTTGGGTATCTGCCACTTGGTAGATGATGTCTTTTTTTTCACCATCTACTGGTGTCCATGTCCCAAAGTCACCCGCAATACGCGGTTCACCTTCATCATCAAAAAAGAATACCCCCATAACTCCAAGATCTTTAGAAGACTCGTATTCAGGATAATGTAGACCTGTATAATAGTCATCTACTTGTGTAACTTCCCACTCTCCCCCATTCGCTTTGAGCCATCTTTTTAAGGTTCCAGATGGGTTAGTTTTATCGCAAGAAACAAAAATAAAGACTAGCCCAAGTAGGCTGGATAGCATTAAAATTTTATTTGTCATATTGAATTGTGTTAAGCTATTTAAAGGATTATCGGACTTGTTCTCCTATGTTTGTTTTTATATAAATTAAACGAAACAAACTTGATGAGGGGAATGACAGTTATGGATTGTTCTAAGTGACGAAAAGTACACTGTTATCGAGAAATTAACGTCATTCCTT
>WTCE01000030.1 GCA_013138735.1 Crocinitomix sp.
GGGTCATCAGTATTTTACACACTTGGACACAAAAATTAGAATACCATCCACACTTGCATTGTATTGTGCCAAGTGGTGGACTCACTGCTAGTGGAGAATGGAAAGCCAAATCAGGTAAGTTTTTATTTTATGTACCCAATTTAAGCAAAGTGTTTAAGGCTAAGTTTTGCGAAGGTTTTAAGCTGCTCTACAATACTCAAAAATTAAAAACACCCACAGGCTTTAATCCTACTGAATTCAAAGCTTTTGTTAACGCTTTATTCGACAAAGACTGGGTGGTAAACAGCAAACCTGGCTTCAATGGTAAAGCTCATGTTTTAGAATACTTAGCCCGCTATACGCACAAAATTGCCATTAGTAATTACCGTCTAAAATCAGTAGAAAACGGATTGGTTAATTTTACTTATCGAGATCGTAAAAAAGGAGATATTAAGCGCTTAACAAAGCTGCCAGTAGTCGCCTTTTTACAGCGTTTTGCGCAGCACATACTTCCCAAGTATTTTGTTAAAATAAGGCATTATGGCATTTTTAGCACAAGAGTAAAAAAGCAAAAATTAATACTCATCCGCAAAGCTCTAAACCAAACTGCTCCACCTAAAAAGGATAAAATGACCTTGGCACAAGTTGTTTTAGAAACTACTGGAATTGACGTAACGCGTTGCACAAGCTGTAACGAGGGGGAAATGATTGTCTTTAAAGTCATTCATCCAAGCCGCGGATCGCCCAGAAAACTATTACCAAATAAACTAGAATACTCATGATAATAAGACCAGTAAACTACCTCGAATTGGGTGGACGCAACAGCTATTGCCCTATGATAAATACTAACCATAACGGAAAAATAAAAAATTACCAAATGGCAAAAAAAACAAAGCCCAGGTAAAGAAAATGACTCAATTTAGCGACTCAAATACCAGATGTAAAACACAGTAATTAGAAAGCCAATTTATTGAAATTACACAGTAAGGAAAAAATTCTAAAAGCCAAAGCGTAGCGGCATAGTGCAACACTTAGAAAAAATCAGTGGGGACGCCCTGCGCCCACGTGATTTTGGGTTCTAATTGTTAGGGTTAGTTTTTTACTACGTACCCTAATATTTCGCAACCCTTTATAAATTCCGCTCTAAATTTTTCGGGTTTGAACCCTTTAAATTTTGATTTTTTATCGATTAAAATTGCCGTCGAGTCATACATGAGTTTCATGACATATTCTAAAGGATTTGTCGATTCCTGAAGTATTTTGAAATCAGGAAGTACGCCATAGTTTCCAACATTATAACTGTCTTCCAATTTTACACCAGAAATTATTTTAGATTTCCCTGATACTCGCTTTTGAAACCTAAAAGGGAATGGCGGACAAGAATTAGCCGACATGACCGAAAGATTAAGGTCAATCCATAAATTTTCCATTTCACCACCATATTCTTGGGTTAAATATTTACTTAATTTCTCAAATGGCTCTTGAAGTTGGAACATGATGTCTTTGGTGCTAATGTCGCAAAGACTGGCATGGAGTGATACATTCATAATTAACCCTATCTAAAAAATAAAACCCAATATGAGTTTCATCTTTATAAAAAAAAATCTAAATCAAGCATTAATGCCCTTTGAATAGGATTACAAATTCAATAATACAAAATTCTCGGTGAGCATCTTCAATACTCAAAAAAAAATGATGTGATGTAGAATTCTGCCTTGGCAAAATCATTACATCACATCATATAAATAATAGAATTAAAGTCTTAGAACCCTAGTCTAAAACTGCAACTTTCAGTTCTTCAGTTACTATTGCTAATAAGTCTTCTTTATTATCTCTACAGAACAAGTGACCACCAGGCACAACTCTGAATGTGAATTCAGCATTAGTATGTTGGTCCCATCCTCTTACTTGATCTTCGGTAAATACAGTATCATCTGCACCAGCAAATGCCGTTAATGGGCAATTTAATGGTTCATCTTTAATGAATTTATAACGTTTACCTAATAAAATATCCGCTCTTAATGCCGGAAGCATTTCGTTGAATACCGCATCATTATCAATAACCTCTGAAGGAATTTCTAATGAACGCAAGTGATCTTTGATATTCGGGATATTCTTCTCTTTGTAAACTTCATCATCACCGATTGCTTCTAAGAATTTGAACGGGCTCACTAAATGCGGAGCTCTCCATCCACCAACCATAAACTTGGTAGGTTGAACGTCTAGTTCTCTATTTAAGTGACGCGTTAATTCTAATGCTACACCTGCTCCTGAAGAGTGGCTATAGAATGCACAAGGTGTCGTCAATAATGGTTCCATTACTTCAGCCATCTTAGCAACTAATGCAGCTACATCATCAAATGCTCTCTCATCTCCTCTTTCTTCTCTTCCTGGGAATTGGATAGCACATACCTCAACATCATCTGGCAAAAACTCGTGCCATGTTGAGAATATTGAAGCTCCACCTGCAAAGTAAGGAAGACAGAATAATCTTAATCTAGGATTATCTACTTTCTTATAACGGATTACCCATTTATCTAATTCAGATTTAGCTTCACCTTCTAGTCCAGTACCACCACCGGCACCGTTCAATTCATCAAGAATTGCCTCTGTCATCTCTTCCATAGTTGGTCCTCTCATGATTTTCATCATTGAGTAATCAATACTAACGTTAGATTGAATCCAGTTTCTAATTTGATTTGCCATTAATGAATCCAGACCATATTTAGTTACTGGTTCAGCAGTATCTACTTTTTCAGAAGTTGTACCCAATACTCTTGCGAATGTGTCTTTCAACTGATCTAAGAAGATCTCTGTTTGTTCTTCTGGTTTAGACTCTAGTAATGTTGCTTTTAAAGCACCATCTCCAGAACCAGCTCCTGATCCTGCATTTAAATCTCCTTCTGTCACTAAGTGAGCAAAACGACTCGACTTAGCAGTATGCGGATAGAATCCACCAATTGTTTCCCAATCAGAATCTGTTCCAACTCTTTGGATAGGATTGTTTAATAACATTTGTTCTAATATCCAACATGCTTGATCAATAGAGAACGTTTTCCATCCTTGTTTATAAAGAAGGTCAATAACAACTCCATTTTCTTCAACATTTCTTGCTACGAATCCAACATCACCAATTACACCCCAGTTAACTGTAGTAGCTGGTAACCCCTGAGCTCTTCTCCAATGAGAGAAGTTATCTAAGAAACTATTTGCACCTACATAACTCACTTGACCTGGGTTACCATAAATGGCAGAGATAGAAGAGTAAGATAAGAAATGATCTAATTCCATATCCTTCGTTGCTTCGTGTAGCATCCAACAACCTACGGCTTTTGGATTAAACACTTTCATGTACTTATCATAATCAATCTCTGGAATAGAAACATCATCTAATACCATGGCAGCATGCTGAATTCCTTTAATCGGAGGCATTGTCTCAGCCACTTCTTTAAAGATTCTGTCAACGTCTGCTTGGTTGTTTACACTTCCTTTCGCAATCATGATGTTTACACCATCATCCTCCATGCTCTGAACGATAGCTCTTTCAAAGTCAGTTTTAACACCACTTCTACTCATTAGAACTAAGTTTCTAGCACCTTTAGTTGTCATCCATTGAGCAACTGATAATCCAAATCCTGAAGCACCACCTGTTAATAGGTATGTTCCATCTTCTTTGAATTTAATTTCAGTAGCTGGAGCGATATCAACTTCGCCTTCCATTGATACAATTACTTTACCAATATGTCTTGCTCCACCCATGAATTGGAATGCATCTGCTAGTTTACCTATTGGGAATACAGTCACTGGATGTGGTGCAAATTTGTTTTCAACGAAGTAGTCAATAGACTCTTGGAATAATTTACCTCCAAA
The DNA here is from genome assembly GCA_013138735.1 of Crocinitomix sp. GTDB lineage: Bacteria > Bacteroidota > Bacteroidia > Flavobacteriales_D > Crocinitomicaceae > Crocinitomix. The sequence goes on from WTCE01000030.1 coordinate 3,850, forward strand.
GGCCTTCTTTTGCTCGAACAATCTGTCAACATCCACACCAAAGTATGTTAAGTTGTTACCAAATGGTTGAAGCCCTAGTTTAGAGTTTCTATAGATATCTGTTTTACCAATTTCAATGAATCTACCATAGGCAGATAAACATCTAACTGATTTAAATATCGCTTCACCCGAAAGTGAATTTAAAACTACATCAACACCTACACCATTTGTTTTCTCCATGATTTCATCAGCAAAATCTAATGTTCTGGAGTTCATGATATTTTCAGGTTTAACACCTAAACTGATAATGTAATCTCTTTTTACTTGTGTACTTACTGTTGCGTAAATCTCAGCTCCTACTGCATTTGCAATATTAATAGCTGCGATACCAACACCACCTGCTGCTGCGTGAATCAAAACAGTTTCACCTGCTTCTAATCTACAGTGATGGATTAAAGAAAAATAAGCTGTCGTATATACTACAGGTAAACTTGCTGCTTCATGCCAGTTAATGTTCGCTGGTTTCTTCACACAGTGTACTCCGTAAGCATAAGCAAATCCACCTAAACAAGAAGGGGCAGTTGCCATCACTTCGTCACCAACTTTGACGTTAGTCACATCAGCTCCTACTTTAGTAATTATACCAGCACATTCTAAACCGAATGTTTTACCGAATAATCCACCATTTACAGCATCATCAGATAAAAGACCCATAGCAATCATAATATCTCTAAAGTTTAGAGCAGATGCTTTGATTTGAATCTCTACTTGATTCGCTTCAGGAGTTCTTCTTGCGCTTTCTCTTAATACAACATTATCAAGTACACCAAATTCTTCAATTGTACCTGTATAAGCAGAACCTTCAGCAGGAACAGATTTCATAGCTTGTTTCGCTATGTTATCCATTGATAGTCTTTCTAACTTGTTGATGTATCTTCTTCTTCCTCTAAATGCAATCTCATCCGTTTTATCACCAGCAAACATTTCGTCAACTAATACTTCAACTTCTACATCTTGCACAGGAGAACTCAAATCAACAACAGTTGTTGGGTAATTCGGGAACTCATTCACAATTACTCTTGCTACACCTCTTAGTCCTTCTTGACCAAGATTTAAAAATTCAGGTGATCCAGCAACAGTTTGTGATCCACTTAAAACAACCCAAATACTTGGATTCACTTTATAAGAGGAGTTGTTCAGTTTCCGCATGATGTTCATCAACATGATGCTTCCTAAACCTTCAGCTTGTTCTATAGACTCAGCAGTAAGGTCTTCATTACTTACTAGATCTATACCCCAGCCAAATACTATCCCTTCAAGTTTACCTCTTGAATTAACGTGGTCAATTACTTTATCACAATCTACTTGTGACATAGCGCCAACCTCAAACTCAGTATCAGAAATCTGCTTGAATTCTGAACCTATTGTTACGTTGATGCTTGTTTTATTTAAATCTCCTAATTGAGCAGATAATTTATCTGTTACTCCTTTATGATCTCCGAAAACAAGATAATCTGCAACTGCAGTCTTCGTTTCGTTTACAACAATCTTATCTGTGAAGTCAATTTTCTCAGCTCTCGCCATGATAACAGATTGACAAGAAATTGAGTTATCAGGAATATCACTAAAGTAAGCTGTGTTGTTATATCCGTTATCTGTCAGTACTTTTTCCCACATTTCTGGAGGCATAGTAGCATGATCAGTTCTGAAATCTTCATACAACCACCATCCTTCAGTCATACCAAAGATGAAATCAAGATATACTGGAGAATTAGTCACCTCTAACATCATTAACACACCTTCAGAAGCTAATAATTTTCTAGCATTTCCTAAAGAAACACTTAAGTCTCTTGTGGCGTGAATAACATCAGATGCGATAATTAAATCAAATGAATTCAAATCAACTCCTTGATCAGCAGGGTCTTTTTCGATATCCATAATTTTGTATTGAACAAATGGATATTCTGCAAAACGTTGCTGTGCCTTGATCATGAACATGTGAGATAAATCTGTAAAGACATACTCTGTTCTATCAGCCGGTAACATTGGAAGGATAGCTTGTGTCATACCTCCTGTACCTGCACCAATCTCTAATACTCTGATTGTTTGATCTACTGGGATGTTCTTAATCAATTCTGCAATTGATCGTCCAGCTATATCGTTGTATTTCTTAAATGCGAATCCTTCAACATAATATTGAACAATTGCATCCCACTTATCTTCAGGGAAGATTAATTGAATTGGATCAACAGTTCCTTGTAATACACCAGCAATATCTGGCCCACATCTACCTAATAATGTAGACTCGTGGTGGAATTGTGGATATCTCTTATTCAAATCTTCCATCCAAGCTCTCAAATCTTTGAAGTCTGGCGTTTTCACCACTTCATAACTTGAACCAGATCCAGTTAGGATTCCTCCTATTTGGATTAGCTTGAACATGTGATAGAAAAGACGTTTTTGAACTTCAATTACTCCAAAATCTTTATATAACTGGTCCACATCAATCTTTGTTCCTGCCGCAAACGACATTCCCATTTCTTGAAGTGATTCGCAGATATAAGCCAATGTCAAATCATATTGCTCTGGCTCGTATTGCTCGTAATATTCTTTTTGAACAACTCTTCCGTTTACTTCATCAATTGTTTCTTGAACTCCTGTTCTAATTGATTCAGGATTTGGAAGATATTCTCCTGGATTACGCATTAACTCCTGATCAGCACGCGACTTCATGTTCCAATTGTACTCATAGAACCATCTGTCAGCTTCTCCTCCTGATTCACCTCTAGAACCTTTAAGGTACTGAGATTTGAATCCGTGGAATTCCGCAACTAAACTACCATCAGCATTGAAAATCCATAATTCACCTATTGCTTCTTCATCAGTCCATTCTCTTAATGTACCGTGAACAAATAATTTAGTAGAATTTACATCACCATGCCACTTGATTCTATCAATGTGACGTGGTACATAAACTCCCATTTTCTTAGATTGATCTTCTCTCTCGTTAAAGATTCCGAATACAGTCTGGAAACAGCTATCTAATACACCAGGGTGAATATTAAATTGGAAAAATTCTGATTTTACACTCTCATGTACATCAATTTCACTTAAAGATTCCCAGTTACCATCACTTCTCCAAAGATTTGTGATTCCTCTAAAGCTTGGCCCTAAATATAAACCAGACTCCAATAACTCATCATGCATTGGTTTAACCGCAACAGGAATCGTAATTCTTTTCTTGATTGCTTCTAAGTCAACTGGTTTTGCAACAAACTTATCTGCGATATGATTAATCTTTCCGTTTGAACACATAGTCCATTGCTCATCTCTACCTTTTGGTTTGGTATAAATAAAGTAATCTCCACTATCATGAGAAATATCTATTTGGATATGTGGTGGCTCACCATTATCTGGTAAGAATAAGGCATTATCAAAGTTAACATCTTCAATAAATCCAAAGTTTTCACCAAATGATGCTTTAGCAGCACCAATCATTAAATCAACATGTCCTGCACCAGGGAATACAATTGGCCCTTGTACTTTATGATCTTCAATGTATGGGTATGTTCTTTTGTCTAAGTCAACCTCCCAAAGGATATTGTTGCTCTCTCTTGCCGAAACCGCTTTACTCTTCAAGTGTGGATGTCCAAATTCGACAGTTCCTAAACGTGTTTTCCTTCCTGCTTCACTTTCTACCCAATAAGAATCTTTTTGCCATGGGTATTTTGGAAGTTGAACAAAATTATTGTCTTCACCATAGAATGCTTTCCAATCTATATTAACTCCCCAAGTATGTAATTTGCCTACGTTCGATAAGAAAGTTTTCTTTTCATCCTCTTTTCTTCTCAAAGATCCAACAGCAATACCTTTTGCCTTATTGATTTCTAATAAATCATTTACGCCAATTGCGTGAATTGGATGTGGCCCTAATTCTATAAATGTATCAAAACCATCTTTTATTTGTGCGTCAATCGCATCTGTAAATAATACAGCCTCTCTCACGTTTCTGAACCAATACATTGGATTCAAATCTTCTCCTTTAACAACTCCACCTTCAACAGTTGAATAGAATGGAATGTCAGTAGCTTTTGTTTTGAATTCACCTAATGATGCTAATAACTCATCCTTTAAAGGTTCCATATGATGACTATGGAAAGGTACCCTTACCACCAATAATTTATGGAAGATATCTTTTGAATCACAATCAGCTGCGATTTCCTCAATCACATCAGTATCTCCGGAAAGTGCAACCATTTCTGGTCCGTTTACCGCTCCAACTGAAACTCTGTCTTCTTTTCCTTTAATCAACTCTTTGGCTGCTTCATGAGAAATTCCGACTGCCAACATTTTTCCTTTATCCGTTGCTTTGAACTGAACTCTTGATCTGTTAAAGATTAAAAGAACCGCTTGTTCTAACGTCAATGCTCCAGAAACATATCCAGCAGCAACTTCACCAATACTGTGACCAACTACAGCTTTTGGATGAACACCCATTGCTTTCCACATTTCGTATAACGCAATTTGAATCGCGAAAATCGCAGGTTGAGCAATATTGGTTTCACTAATTTTTGATGTTTCTTCGTCTCTAGATAACTCTTCAATTAATGACCAGTCAGCATGAACAGCTAGCATTTTTTCAAGCTTTTCTATCGTGCTTTTGAAAATTGGTTCATTTTCTAATAATTGTCTCCCCATTGCAAACCACTGAGGTCCCTGTCCTGAGAAGATGAAAACAACTTTATCTTTCGTTTCTAGTGCTCTATTATCAGCAACTTCAGTCAATGTTTCACCATTCAAATAAACTTGAAGGCTTTCAGCTAATTCTTCTTTCGATTCTGCAACAACTGATAATCTGAAATCATGTTGTGAATTTCTAACTGCAGTTGAGTAACAGATATCACTGAAAGTTGCCGTATTATCTTTGTCTTTTAACCAATCAATATATGATTGTGTTAATTCTTGCAATGCATCAGCATTTCTAGTTGATAATGTACAAACTTGAAGTCCCTTTTTATCCGTAGAATTTTTTGGCTGATCATTTTGATTGTGACCTTGTAATACAACATGCACATTTGATCCTCCAAATCCAAAAGAGTTCACTCCAGCAAAACTTTCTTCACCAGAAGCTGCAGGCCAAGGATGTTGGTCGGTTGGAACAACTAATTTTAATTCTTCAAAAGGAATATTCTTATTTCCATTTTTGAAATGAATATTTGGTGGAATCGTTCTGTGCTTCATTGCTAAAAGCAATTTGCTAATTCCAGCAACTCCCGAAGCGGGCTCAAGGTGTCCAATATTTGATTTTATTGAACCAATAAAACAATCATCTTCTCTGTCTGTTCCAATTATTTTTCCAATTGAATTCGTTTCAATTGGATCTCCAACGAATGTTCCAGTTCCGTGCGCTTCAACATATTGAACAGCATGCGGATCAACGTTGGCATCTATATAAGCATCTCTTAATAAATCTTGTTGCGCTAATGGGTTTGGAACCGAGATTCCTTTTGTAGTACCATCTTGATTAACTGCAGACCCACGAATTACGCCGTATATATTATCTCCGTCAGCTTCTGCTTGAGAAAGCGGTTTTAAGAAAATTAATCCAGCACCTTCACTTCTAATATATCCATTTCCTCTTTCATCAAAAGAGTAACATGTTCCGTCAGGAGATAAAAACCCACCTTTACTGAAGCCCATTTGAGGTTCAGGTTTCAAGATTGAATTCACACCACCAGCAAAAGCAGCGGTAGCATCACCTTCCCAAATTGCACGACAAGCCATGTGTACAGCATTCAAAGAAGATGAACAAGCTGTGTCTAGGGCAAATGAAGGCCCTTTTAAGTTATATGCATAAGAGACTCTATTAGCATTAATACAAAGTGCAGAACCTACATTTGTATGTGAACCAATGTTCACGCGCTCTTCATATGCATTTTGAAGATCTCCATAATCATGGGCAGAAATCCCAACGAATACAGCCGTCTTACTATCATCTAAATCACTTAAATTCAATCCAGCATCTTGAATCGTTTCGTATGAAACCTCCAATATCATTCTTTGTTGTGGATCCATTCTCTTCGCCTCTAAAGGTGAAATCCCGAAGAATCCTGCATCAAATTTATCTACGTCTTTGATAAAACCTCCGCGATTTACACTGATTTTTCCAGCTCTTCTCCATTCAGGTGCATACATTGCATCCGAATCCCATCTATCCGCAGGTATAGGACCTAAGGCATCTTTTTTATCGCATATTAACTTCCATAGTTCTTCTGGTGAATTAGCTTCTCCAGGGAATCTACATCCCATCCCAATAATCGCGATTGGTTCTTTTAATTGTTTACTCATGTATGTAAATATTATTTAATTAGATAAGTGTCGGCTTTATTATTTGTTATATCGAGTAATCTTTATATCTCATTTTACTTCCATAAAGATAGAAAAAACAATCTTTTTAAAAAAATAGTCTTTTCTGAAGTTACTTCACTATTTGCTGTTGTAATATACAATAATGAAGCTATCAAAAGGAATGAAAAGCACTACCTATTCTCAATTAGGTCAAATCTAAAAAAAAAATACGCCTTTAAAAAACAATAATAAACGCTGTAAATCGCTGATAAGCAAGCTACAGAAGATTTGCGATTCTGACATGAATACTTTGCTTTCTAATGTGTTAAATTTCGCTCAACTATTTTGCAACAATCGTTAATCCAAAAAAGAAGGTTCAAAAACTATCTACCATTCTTTGATTTTATTGCCCAATACTGGCAAAATTGTTACCGTTTATCTGACCACAATTCGTCATTTACAGAAACTTGATTTGGCTTTGCACACATATAAATCCGATTACCAGCAAACCAATAATGGCTGGGTTAGTATATGAATTAAATTTGAACCTGATATAATACAGCCATCATCTATGTACCATTCGCCAAAAGTGAAATCACCTGCATTGATTAAAGTTTCTTCTTCGAAACTTTAACCTGCTAAAGTGATGTTGGGACCATTGGAATATTATTTAATGTTAACTGATAAACCGACAGTAAGGCATTCGGTTAAAACAGTTTTTCATTACTGCTCGTAATCAAACTGTAACTTCTGAATTCCAAAAAACTTCCTTAAGCCAGCGTTGTTCACTTTGATACATGCTGTTTTTAGTAGCTAGATAGCTCATAAAAGTTCATGCAAATCATTATGATTGTGCTATGAAGCATCAGTAGTATCCAAGCGGCAGGTTTCTTGGCAGTATGTAATTCTGCCTTACAAGCTAAAAGGTGTTTTAGGAATGAGGGTTCCAAGAATTAAAAACACAACATCAGTTAATATAGAAATACCTAATCAACCCACATATGGCTTGTGGTGTTCCCATGACAACTCATACAGTTTCCTGTTGTAATAGGTGAAGACATGTGTTTTGTTCCACCATCTCCGGTTATACTTGGATAAAGGCCATCTTTAAACTTTATTTTTTTAGTCGTATAGAAATTTCCTTTCGCATCACCTTCAATAGAATATTTCAAATCTCCCGTACCGTTTGCACCTGTATATAATTCTACCAACATATTGGGATAAACTGTTGAAAAACTTGGATCATAAACTGTTCCCGCGGCTTCAAACCATCCTTCAACACCACCTATTTTCGAATGGCAGGCCATACAATTTTCACCTGCGTTATGGCTTTCATCATCACCATACGTGCTAATCTTTTTTTCAAATCGATCCCCTTCGCAAGATTGAAATAGGAATAGTGTTGAAATTGCGAATATAAATTGAATACTTTTTCTCATCATTTAATAATTTTATTTTGTCCAAATTTCACTTGTTGTATTGCCGTGACAACTAGTGCAATTACCTGTTACAATTGGGCTATTCATATATTGCGTAGTCAAATCTCCTTCAACAGCAGGGTATAGTCCTGATTGTAAATTAATAGTAGAAGACGAATAAAAATTTCCTCTACCATCTACTTCAAAGGTATATTTTAAATCACCCGTTCCACTTGGCCCCGTGAACAGCTTCACTGTTGTATTTGGGTAGGTTGTCACTAGTGATTCGTCATAAACTGTTGAAGCAATTGTAAACCAACCTTCTCCTGTTCCTCCCGAATAGTGACAACTGGCACATGCAAGTCCCATATTATGACTTTCCATATCTCCATAGCTACTTAGCTTATATTCACCCCCACCTTCTATTACTATATCCGCTGGCACAGCTTCTTCATAAGGTTCTGTTTTGTCCTTTGCACAAGACATAAATGTTAAAATAGAGAGTAAGAATAAACTTGTTACTAATTTCATTTTTCTAAGTGTTTTCTAATAAGATAAACAAGTGCAAAAAAGGTTGGGAAGGATTAAAAATATTTTTTAATTCCAAGTCCAACCCCTATCGAATAAGGTTTTATTACAACATTTTCATCTGAAGAAATCGAGTTAAGCATTAGACTATATCTAAAATCCGAAACAATGGAAAAACCGCTTTTAAAATTGTATTGCGTTCCAATTCCTAATCCAAAAGAAAAAGTTAGCGGTAAAATTGTTGTTTGATTTCCTAAACTAATATAGGATTCATTTCTATTGGACTGATTCATCAAATAGTTGATCAATAAATCTCCTTTTAGATTTAAAAGCCATTTGTCTCTTGCAATAAAATTGTAGCGAATTCCGATAGGCATTTCCAAGTAATAAAAATAACGCTCAACATAGAAAAAATCATCCTCATCCTGATATTCTCCTTCTTCAATATGCACTTCACCAAAAGCAGTTTGAAAATCAAAATTATCAACTTCAGTTCTTAAACGCTGTTCAAGCTCCGTTTTTTCAAAATTCAAGCCTGTAAACAGTTCAATTCTCTTGTTAATCTTTATACCAAACTGGGCGTGTAGACCAAATCCGTCAGCTAGTTCAATCTCCTCGTTTTGTCCAGTGGCTAGTCCATTATTCTTATAAAAAGCTGAAGTTCGAATGCTTTGTGCTGCTAATTCAATATACTTTATGCGTTTAAATTTTCCAGGAATATCAATGGCCGTCGTATCGGCTAATCTGTTTATGGCTTGTTCAGTAGCGAGCGTGTCTGAATTTGATGGTTCTAATACCATTGCAATCGTATCATTTATTTCTGGAGTTTCTTTTGCTATATCGTCATTTTGCAATCCATCATCCCCCTCTGTTTTCATACTATTATCATCAATGGAATCTGCCTTTACAGTAGCCATTTTCATCCCTTTCTTATTATCAATTACATTTTCAATAGCATCAATTATTGGTTCATTTTCAGCTAAATTCGTTGCACTACTTGTTTCATTTTCCTGCGCCCATTTTTGGCCAACGGCATTGGTATTATTGTTATTTCCTGCTTCATTCAGATCTGTTTTTTTGACAGTATTTGAAAAATTCATGTTTTGGGTATTTGTCTGAGCAAACTGTTTGTTTTCATATTCAGTTGAATCAGACTTATTGTTAGAATCAGCTTGCACCATCTCATGCTCTGTTTCTCTATGTTTAGAATCGTTTAAAGTGCTGTATAATGAAATAGGTTTTGCGCTTTGAGCAGAATTAATGTCGTCCTCAATAAAGTTTCTAGGCTGAAATTGATAAAAGTAGATCCCAACTATTAAACCCGTTATAGAAATTAACCCCAACCACATATAAAATCCGGGTCTTCGTTTCTTTTTTTCGGCATCAAGTTGTGCAACATTTTTTTCTATTGCAGCCCATAATCCTTCTGTACCAGAAGCAACATGATTTCCTATCTTCTCTCGAATTGCTTTGTCAAACGCCTTATGTTTCTTCTCTTCTCGCATCCTATTGGGTTTTAACCTTCATTTGCACATTCTCATTCGCTCTAATCCATTTTTGCAACATTTTTCGAGCATCATGGAGTTGGGATTTGCTCGTGCCAACAGAAATACCTAAATGCTCTGCTATTTCCTTATGAGAATAGCCGTCGATTGCATACATATTAAAAACAGTTCTACATCCCGCTGGCAAATTTTCAATCATATTCATAATAACCTCTACTTCCAAATTGTCAATAGCCTGGTTCTGGTTCTCAAAACCATTGTTTGCATCCGACAATTCACCAATAAGATAGAGCCGTTTTTTACTATTCAAGTTGGTTAACGCTGCATTGACAAAAATTTGTTTTATCCAACCACTTAATGTTTTTGGATCTTTCAGTTGCTTTAAATTCTTAAAAACATTAAAAAATGCTTGTTGAAAGACTTCTTTGGCAGCTTCGTCATTTTTTAAATAACGATAACATACACTCATCATTTGAGGAGCGTATAGGTCGTAGAGCTTTTTTCTTGCTTTTTGGTCCCCCTTCAAACAAGCTTCAAGTAATTTATTATTAGTTTCTAATTCGATCAAGTTTGATTTAGCTTTGCGCGCAAATAAATCCAATTACCAACAAGACAAAACAAACCAATAAAGGTTGGGTTGGCTAATGAATTTTATTTGATACACATGTTAAAAATGGATTTTATAAGCTAATTTATAAAGCGTGTTTCAATTCAATTGTGTTTTAAATAAAACAGAAAAGTGAAGAAGAATTAATCATCATCCGATTCCAATTCTGTCACATGAATATAATCGCTTCTAATTTCAGGGTGACTGATTTCTCCTCCGCTAGTGCCTGTCACTTTTCCAACAACAATTAAACTGATTGAGAGCAATAAGGCTGCTAAAAATCCATATTTCGTTAATTTATGATTCTTGATAGACAGAAACAAAGTTATAATTGAAACAACTCCAAGAATAATTGAGAGGATCAAAAAAGTTTCAGCATATTCTTCATGGATGTGAATGAGAGTTTCACTGATTCCCGACAGGTCCTCTACCACTTCTTCTCCCGCTTCTCCCGTTAAAAATGCTGCAACGCCGGTAATTGCTGAAAAAATATTGATTCCTAATGCGGTTTGTTTTATTTGATTTTTTCTCAGTAAAAACCCGGTAATCATCACAAGAGTTCCTATTATAACACCTACAATAGGTAAATGATTTACGATTAAATGAAAATGTGCTCCGTTCATAATTTTTAGTTTAAAATTTATAATTGTTCACTTCTTTTTCCATCCTTATTCTTGGATGAGATTAAATGCTCCTTTGATTAGAAATTCAGTTTTCGCTGTGAACTCATGCGTATTCAATATCTCTATATAATCAGCATTGATTTGACCAACTTGAACTTCTACTTGATCCAACTCATAACCTTCGGCTGTTTTATTTTTATTAACTAAAACATAATGTTTATTCTCGACTGAAATAATTGCTTCTTTTGGCAATGCCATGGTTGAATCACTTGAAGCGTAAATATCAGCTTCAACATACATTCCGGGAGTGAAAAGAGCGGTTTCATTTTCGTTTACTAAGTGACAATGAATATTTATGGTACGCTTTTCAGGATCAATGGCTTTATTTATTAAATGAATAATTGCTTGGTATCTAGTTGGATTATTTTGCACGCCAAAAGAAACTTCTTGACCAATTGCCACCTGCGCTAAATCCTTCTCAAAAACAGTTAATTCTACGTGCATGTGCTCGGTATTCATTATTGTCAATGCCACATCAGAGGGATTTAAAAACAATCCTTTTGTTGCTAAAACGGCTGTCACATAGCCCGAAATAGGTGCTCTAACCACAATAGATGTTCGTAAATTGGTTTCATTCAATGAATTTGGATCAATATTCATTAACTGCAATTTCTTTTTTAGCGATTCATAACGGGTTAGCATCACCCGATAGTCTGACTCTGATTTTAAAAAAACCTTTTGAGAGTTTACGTTATCCTTTGCCAGTTCTTTTTGTCTTTTATAATCCGATTCTAAATAGTTTAATTGATTTTTAGCCTCCAAAAAATCTTGTTGCACCTGGATATAGTCAGGATTTTCTAAAGTGAATAAGGTTTGACCTTTCTTGATTTCTTGACCTTCTAAAAGTGATATGTTTTTCACATACCCTCCAAAATAAGCCGAAACTGTCGCTTTATTTTCAGGTGGAACATCTAACATTCCTGTTGTCTTAATTACCCTGTGGAAAGGTTGATTTGTAAACGAATCAAACTCCATTTCCCCCAAGTCAAATTGAGCGTCCGTAATGATAATATTCTCCGGTTCGATTTCGGTTAGTACAAATTCTGAATCGCTAGGATTTTCAGTTCCGCAAGACATCATCAGCGAAATTGTTAGGACGGATAAAATCAAGTGTTTGAGCTTCATTTGTGAATTGTTATTATTGATTTTCATGACTAATTAAGGATGTAGTTTGCTTCAATAGCTGTTAAATTGAAAAAGAAACGGTTTTGTAAATAATTGAGTTTGATTTTATTTGCATGATCAAGAAATGCAACAAACTGGAGGTAATCAATTTCTCCTGATTGAAAGGATTTATTGGCGTTTAATAAAGTTTTCTCAAATAATTCCTTACCATAATTGGTATAATTATCTATCCCTTTTTGGTAAGCTGCCAATTCAAGAATTAAGGATTGATAATTTGCTATTAATTGAGTGGACAAATTTTCATATTCATTTTGCCGCATTAAAATTTCAGTTTTATTTGCTCGAATTTTTGCTTTATCAGCTCCATAAAAAAGTGGAACAGCTATACCTGCCTGAAATCCAAAATAACGGTTCGGACTTGCGCCATTATTTGATCCTTGAAAAACACCCAAATTAATATCAGGCAAAAGTCCTTGTTTGGTTACTTTTAATTGTTCTTCACTCAATATTACCGATTGGTTTAAATAGGCCAAGGAAGGATTAGATGTCGTGTCCAACGGAGATATTACAACTGTTTCAATTTCATTTTCAAGAATTGCATAAACAGTGTCAGACTGAATCCATTTATTGAATTGCAAAATTGATTTCTCATAATTGAGCTGACTTTGATCTAATAAAACGCCTACCTCTTTTCGTTTCGATTGCGCCAATAAAAGCTCTAAATTATTAGACTCTCCTAATTCAAATCGCTTTGTAGCAGCAGCCAAAAATTTTTGATAGACACTATCTAAATAACTATAATTGACAAGCAATTCACGCCAATGGGAAACGGTATAGTAGCTTGTCGTAATTTCTTTTTTTATACGTTGCTCACTAATTTCACGACCATTTTCAGCCAAAGCTGTTTGCTGCTTTAACACTTTTTTTTGTGCACTATAAAAAGAAGGGAATTGAATGGACTGATTTATTCCCCAAATGTTTAGCGGAATATTATTAGGTGCAATATTATTCTGATCAAAATTGTAATAGATCTCTGTTTTATCAATTGTATAGGCTGCGCCCTCAGCCTGCTTCGTCATTTCAACTTGATTCAAAGCAGCTTGGATGTGCTTATTGTTTTTCAATCCTAAATCAAGGGCTTTATTTAATGAAATCTCGAATGTTTGCGCACTGGAATAGGTTCCTAATCCAAGTATTAGAATCAATCCTCCTGCTTTTATTAAACTAGGCTTTCTTTTGTTTTTTATTTTGCCTTTCCGATCAAATAAAGCATAAAGCACAGGAAGAACGATTAAGGTTAATAAGGTTGCTGAGATTAAACCTCCAATGACAACCGTTGCTAATGGCCTTTGCACCTCTGCACCCGCATTGGTAGAAATAGCCATAGGTAAAAAACCTAATGCAGCGGCGGCGGCGGTTAGTAAAACAGGGCGTAATCTTAATTGAGTCCCCATAATTATACGTTTATTGATATCTAGGATGCCATCATGTTTCAGTTCCTTAAATTGCTCAATGAGCACAATTCCATTCAATACAGCAATACCGAATAGCGCAATGAAACCTACTCCGGCAGAAATACTAAAAGGCAAATCGCGGAAATACAAGAAAAGCACACCACCAACTGCTGAAAGCGGAATTGCACTGTAAATCATTAAAGCTTCTTTAATAGATTGAAAGGCAAAATAAAGCAAAAAGAAAATTAGCACTAAGGCTATTGGAACAGCCACCATTAAACGGTTTCTTGCCGAACGCAAGTTTTCAAATTGACCTCCATATTCAACCATATATCCTTGCGGAATTTCAATTTGAGTTTCTATAATTTCTTGTACATCTTTTACGACGGACTCCAAATCACGATTACGCACATTGACGCCAATCACAATTCTTCTTTTGGTATTATCTCTGGATATTTTCGCAGGACCAGTTGAGTAACTTATTTTTGCGAATTCTGAAAAAGGCAAGGTATTTCCATTAGGTAAACGGATAGATGTTGTCTCTATGTTCGAAATATCTTTTCTATGCGCTTCATCATATCGCACCACTAAATCGAATTGTTTTTCACCTTCAAAAATTGTTCCGGCTGTTTTACCAGCAAAACCCATTGTTAACACTTCATTTAGATCGGCAATATTAACGCCGTATTTCGCAATTTTCTGCCGATCATAATGCACAGTCATTTGCGGTAAACCTGCCACCTTTTCAACTGAAATATCAGATGCCCCCTCGACGTTTTGAATCGCCTTTTCAATTTCTGTGGCTGTTTTGTATAAAACATCTAAATCTTCTCCAAAAATCTTAATCGCCAAATCTGCCCTAACCCCGGTAATCAGCTCATTGAATCGCATTTCAATTGGTTGCGTGAATTCATAATCTATCCCCGCTATATCCGTTAAGGCTTCTTTAAATGCATCTGTTAACTCATCTTTAGTCTGAGCAGTAACCCATTCACTTTTTGGTTTTAGTTTGACAATTACATCACTTTCCTCCATTGACATTGGATCAGTAGGCACTTCAGCCGCTCCAATTCGAGATACGACTTGTTCAACTTCAGGAAAAGTCATTAAAATTTTCTCGATTTGTGTAGTCGTCTCTACAGTTTTTGTCAAAGAAGTTCCTGTTTTAAGCACGGGCTGAATAACCAAATCTCCTTCATCTAAAGTGGGAACAAACTCTCCGCCCATTCGTCCAAAAAGAATGACTACCAAAACTAGTAAAGCACTTGCACCACCTAAAACAAGAGCCTTTCTTCTTAATGCCCAAATAATAACTGGCTTATACATTCGTCCTAAAAATGACACCAAGCGAGTTGAAATATTTTTCTTATTTGGATCGGTTGGCTTTAGAAATAAAGACGCCATTACAGGCACATAAGTAAAGCAAAGTAGCATTGCTCCAATCAATGCAAAACAAAACACCAAAGCCATTGGTCTAAACATTTTTCCTTCTACACTAACCAATGAAAGGATAGGGATAAACACGATAATAATTATGATTTGTCCGAAAATTGCAGAACGCATCATTTTGGTCGTACCCAAAAAAGTGATCTTATCAATAAACGCAGCTCTTTCTTCTTTTGGCAAGGCATTAATGGCTAACCTTTCAGATGTAATTTTGAATGCTATAAATTCGACAATAATGACTGCCCCGTCAATGATGATACCAAAATCTATCGCCCCCAAACTCATTAAGTTTGCATCCACACCAAAAATATACATCAAGGTTAATGCAAATGCTAAACACAATGGAATAACCGAAGCGACAACTAAACCTGAACGGAAGTTCCCCAATAACAAAACAACAACAAAAATCACAATCAAACATCCTAGAATAAGGTTTTCACTAACTGTAAATGTTGTTTTTGCAATTAATTCACTTCGCTCTAAAAAGGCATTAATTCGAACGCCTTCTGGTAACGCTTTTTGAATATCTTCCACACGTGCTTTAACGGCATCAATTACTTTTTTAGAATCTCCTCCTTTGAGCATCATAACTTGCCCGAGTACTTTTTCACCCTCCCCATTTCCGGTTATTGCACCAAATCTGTTAGCTGCTCCAAATCCAACATTAGCAATGTCTTTGACGTAAACCGGCTGATTATCGCGAGTGGTCACAACGATATTTTCAATATCTTCAATCGAAGTGGCTAGTCCTTCTCCTCGAATAAAATAACTCTCATTTCCTTTCTCAATATAGCTACCGCCAGCAATACTATTGTTATTCTCTAAAGCCTGATAAACCTCTGTTATAGAAATATCCATTGCTCGCAATTGTGCTGGATTAACTGCTACTTCATATTGTTTTAAAAAACCTCCCCAAGTGTTCACTTCAACAACCCCCGGAATTCCTGACAATTGTCTTTTTACCACCCAATCCTGAATAGTCCTCAAATCAGTAATAGAGTATTTATCTTTGTATTCTGGATCAACATCTAAAACGTATTGATAAATTTCGCCAAGACCCGTGGTAACAGGCCCCATAAAAGGCGAACCGAACCCTGCAGGGATCTTTTCCTCGGCGCTTTTAATTTTCTCTGCAATTAATTGTCGTGGAAGGTATGTTCCAATTTCATCATCAAAAACGATTGTAACAACTGATAGACCAAACTTAGAAATGGATCGGATTTCTTTAACGTTGGGTAAGTTGGCCATTTCCAATTCAACTGGATAGGTCAAAAACTTCTCAACATCTTGCGTTGCCAAGTTCCGGGAGGTTGTAATTACTTGAACTTGATTGTTAGTAATGTCAGGAACTGCACCAATTGGAATATTCATCAAAGAATAAACCCCACCACCAAGTATAAACGCTGTTAACAGCAGTACAATTAGTTTGTTCCGAATACTGAAATTGATTATTTTTTCTAACATTTGAACGAATACTTTAAATTCATGTTCAAATGTAATTCCAACTACCTAAAGGTTTCCTTAGGGGTTTCTTAAGATTTCCTTAAAATTCACATTGAGCTCTGTTCCTTGCTCAAATTCGCTTGAAACATCTAATGTTGCATTAATTGCTAAAGCTGCTTTTTGGGCAATAGAAAGTCCTAAACCAGCTCCCTTTATTTCTTTATGGCTTAGCGCATCTGAACGAAAGAATGGCGTAAAAACTTGATCAATATCTTCTTTTTTAATCCCAATTCCAGCATCTTTAATCGTGCAACGAACCTGATCTTCTTTTTCTGTTAATGTTATTAAAATTATGCCATTCGGGTGTGAATATTTAATGGCGTTTCCAATCACATTGTCTAAAATTAGACTGGCATAAAAACTATTGACTTGAACAGTATTACTGCAGTTCGTTGAATCAAAGTCAATCGTAATATTTTTTTTAGATATTAACGGCATGCGCAATACCAATATTTGATCCAGCAATGCTTGAATTGGAATTGCCGATTGTGAGTTTAATTCAGGATTAGAATCGAATCGCGCTAAGGCTAATAATTGGTCAATTATATCTGCCATGCGGTCAATTTCGGTTAATCCATACTTTACCTTCTCCTCGTACTCTTCTTTTGAACGCTCTTTTCTAATTAAAACTTCGAGCGTTCCTCTTAAAACAGAAAGCGGTGTTCTCAATTCATGAGACGCATCAGATGTAAATTGTTTTTCCCTTTCCAAGGCACTTCCAAGACGATCTAATAAAGAATTAATTGCGCTTGACAAATCATGTAATTCATCCTTGTTTTGCGGTAATACAATTCGCTCATTGAGGTTGTTTTTAGTGATCCTGTCAGCCGTATTTGTGATTGCAACAACGGGAATAATACTTCGACCTGCCAAAAATGCAGAAATAAAGAACAAACCAATCATGACAATTGGGAACAAAATGAATAAGGTGAAGCGCAAGTTTTCAAGCACCATCAAGGAACTATCGAGCGACATAGCAGCAACTATATACCCTTTAATCTTTCCATTCCGTTCAATTGGAATTTGCACTTGGCGGATTGTGCGCTGATTCAACTGAGTATTGAAGTGGTCACCAAATTTATTTTCACCATTATACGGAAGTTCATTTTCCTTTAAATTCGGAGATTTATCCATTAATTTCCCTTGCTTGTCAATTAATTGGATAAATACGGGATTAACTTGGACTTCTCTATGCTCACTCTCTTCCCATTCGCCTTTGTTAATGAAGCGAATTCCACCATCATTCAGTTCAATCTCATGCGTATGTTTGTTTGCTTCAAAAGACAAGTCGTTGTCAATGTTTTGATAAACGCTTTGCTGAACGATAAAATAAACCACCCCAAACACGAATGCAATAATTAATGCCGTTGCCAACATAAAATGGGTCGCTATTCTTTTTTTAAAACTTAAACTCATATTTCCTTTGCAATATATCCAACACCTCTAACCGTTTGGATGTAATTTTCAGTAATACTTAAATTAAGTTTTTTTCGCAGTGCATTGATGAACACATCAATCACGCTTGTATTATAATCAAAATGTATATCCCAAACGCTTTCAATAATTTTGGTTCTAGAGCAAACTTTTCCTTTATTACGAATGAGCAATTCCAAGAGTGCAAATTCTTTTTGAGTTAGTGCTATTTCATTGTTTTCCTTTGTTACTGTATGACTGTTCAAATTTAAAACGATAGTTCCCAATACTAGCTCATTCGTTTCGCTTGTTTTTGTTCTTAACTGAACTCTTATTCGTTCCAACAACTCTTCAAAATGAAAAGGTTTTTTGATATAGTCATTTGCTCCTATTTGTAAACCGAAAATTGTTTCTTTCACGGTATCCTTTGCTGTTAGAAAAATTACGGGTGTGTCTTTAAACTCTTTTCTAAATTGAGTGCAGATCTCAATTCCACTTTTTTCAGGTAACATCCAATCCAGAATCAGCAAATCATACTCACCCGTCAGCGCAAGCATCAACCCTTCGTCACCTGCATTAGCAACATCTACGGCAAAAGACTCCTCTTCCAATCCTTGCTTCAAAAAATTGGCTATTCCTATTTCGTCTTCAACGATAAGTATGCGCATATTACAAATGTCAGGTTATCTTTTCTAAAAGTAAAGCATCTTGTCTTAAGTTTTGCTTAAAAAATGATTTAGGAAGTATATAAGCGCATAAGTTCATTTAAAAAATTGATTGAGTTCGGCGATTATGCCTTTATTCGTTTTATGGGACGGCATAGTTTCTTCTTTGCGGACATATTCCGTTAAAGAAATGAATGCATTGGTAGCTGGTTTGGATGGTGCAGGTAAATTCGACTGGGACATTAAGAGAGTTAAGTCTGGTCCGAGTGTGGTGCTTTATTTATTAGGAACTAAAAAGTAAATGCACTAATTTTAGCTTTTATATTGTTTTGTTAAAACACTTTCATATAGCCCTAGTTTTGCTCCTTAGTTTTAATGGATTTGGTCAAACCTTAACCGAAAAATTAATCTTACAAGACAGCTCTGATTCTGTTTACTTAAAAGAGTCAAGCGGAAGATTTGATAAAGATGGAAATTACTGCTTTCAAATAAAAATAGACACCCTTGAATACTTTATCACGAACAAAGATACATTCGGCGGTTTAAAGTCCATAAGAGGGATTGGCGGTGGCGGCGGGGGGGCCATTAGCTATGGTTCCGCTGGTTGGAAAGATCGAAGCACCCCATATTATTATAAAAATGGTTTAGGCACTCGCGTTTATGGAACTGCAATCGGAAAAGTTGAAGATTTCCAGTCGAATGTCAGCCATGAGAGTATTTCATTTGTATCAACGACAGATGACTCGGTTTATTATCACCTGAATGGACATCTTGTTTCTAGCGCTTTAAAAAATCCCAAGACTTATTACAGAACAGCAAATGACTTTGCGGCTTTTAGTGAAAATGGCAACGCCATATATTGGATTTTTGAAGATAGTACCTTTCAATTATTTGTAAATAATCAACTCATTGATAGCAGTAAATTTCGATTTATTCAAATGGCAATTAACGATAATGGCGATTATATTTATGCCAAAGGCCATAAGCCGAAAAAAAAGATTGGTCGTTATGATTATATCTTTTATATCCACGCTAATAATATAACGTTTGATTATGTGCGCACCGTCTGGGATTATGAATTGAAGCCCAATGGCGCCTATTATTATTCAGGAGATGATAATGGGACTGATTATATTGCCATCAACGATAAACTATATAGAGACTTAGATTACGTGAGTAATATCACCTTACTTGATAAAGAAAATTTCTTCTTTACTTTTGGTGAAAACGATAAAACAAAAATCAATGTAAATGGTCAGGTATTCAGTTATAATTATGATGAAATTTTGAAGCCAACAATGGACAAAGCTGGTAATTTCTCATGTTATACAGTCATAGATTATTACCTCTATAAAATTGTGAACGGTAAAAAAATTGAAGCGCCAATTTCGAAGTATGGTGTTCGAGGAGTGCCAGTTTATATCAGCCCCACCGGAAGTTCTATTCATTATTTTAAAACAGACGATTCAACCTACTTGTATAGAGATGAAAAATTACTTTTTAAGCCTATCTCCAATAAAACGCAATTTAGAATTGAACCGACAAAATTTCTTATTTCAAATTATTATAAACGCGGTAAAACTAAGAATGGAAAATCTCTTTTCTACATGGAATATGACGACAAAGCCTATTTCGTTTACAATGGAGAATTATCGCAACAAACAATCCCAAAGGTGACAAGAAGCTACGCTAGAACAGCAACAATTGGAAATATTGTCATCAGTCAACATAACGATTTGGGCTATTTCGTTGTGCAACAAACCGGGGAACAACAATTTATGATCACCATGAACAATCAGGTATATCAAGAATTGAACGGAGTGGATAAAATATTGGATTACAGTTACTTTTTCAGTGAGAATGGATTAGTTTTATATGGAATCAAGAACGCGGCTTATTATCAATATAAACTAACATGGTAAAAACAGTCCTTTTTAGCATAGCACTACTCTGCGCCTTTATAGTGAATGCCCAAAAAATGCCTGAAGATTATTTTGATGAAGCTAGTAATTATTATGAAGAAGAAGCCTATACTAAAGCGCTTGAGTCTTACCAATACCTTATTGAAAATCATCCTAAAAATGTGCTCTATCCACGTGCTTTTTATAATGTGGGCTACATCCATTTTGTATTAGAAAATGATACAGAAGCACTTAAAATATTTAAGGCAATACTTGAAAGCAATTTCAACGAAAAAGAAGATTTAGGAGGAGGTATCATGTCAGATCCTTTTACCAATTATAGACATAGATCATGCGAGATCATCAGTAAAATTTATTTTAATAATAAAGAATATGAATCTGCGCTAAAATATTTTGAATTGGCCGATACTGCTTATCCCTACTTAAGTTTTTGTGGTTTTGCTGCGAGTTATAACGAGATTCAAACTGCCGCCCGTTACGGCTTTATTTATTACAAATTGAAGCAGCCGCAAAAAGCACTCAAAAAGCTTCTACCGCATGCTTTCACTACCTATACTGACAACGATTTAATAATTAAATACCTTAAAGAGCTCCTTTCAACTGAAAAGGACCTAATCAGCAAATTGGAATTGGCGATAAAGGATTTATACTTCAAAGAATTCGGTGTAGGTGAATTAGAGTTCAATCAATATTATCTAAACTTTTATGATGTAAAAATCGCGGTACCGAATCAACATTATTATGATGCCGAAAATTTTGATCATGCAATGATCATTGATTATATTCGATCATCAGCATTTTATAAAATGATTGTAAGTTTAGACCAATAAACAACACGTTTAATTAACTCTGTCTGGTTGAGAGTTATTTGATCACGGCTTTCATGAAGCTTAAACATAAATAGAAAAATAATGGATGATTATGCTCTGGCACGTGTTATACATGTAATCGCGGTCATTTTATGGATTGGCGGTGTGGCTATGGTTACCACTGTCATCATTCCTGCTGTCAAAAAATTAAAGACTAAAGAAGAACAAATCAAAACATTTGAGGAGATAGAAGGCCGATTTGCATTTCAAGCCAAAATCACAACTCTTTTAACTGGTCTTAGTGGTTTTTATATGATGTACGTTCTTGATGCATGGGATCGCTACTTTGATTATCGGTTTTGGTGGATTCATGCCATGACATTAGTATGGATATTATTTACATTAGTTTTATATGTTTTAGAACCGCTAGTTTTGCATAAGCTTTTCAAAAAATATGCTAGCGAAAATCCCACTAAAACATTTGCCTTTATTCATAGAGCCCATTGGATATTACTCGCAATGAGTTTAATCACAACTGCTGGCGCAGTAGCTGGAAGTCACGGTTGGTTCCTCGTTAAATAGTGTTTAGTCGGAAGTAGTTCTGACACGGGCCTTATAAATATCTTGTACTCCTATATTGCAATATAATTTGCTCTGTGATCAAAATCATATTGCAGTGCTACTATCATCAGCCATTCCAGGCAAGTTATTATCGAACTTTGTAGATCACAATTGTAAAATCAACTGATGAAAAAGAAAATATTAATAGTAATAGGTTTGTTTATTGTATTTGCTTTTGCTGGACTTGTTTGGTTTGAAGCGACCTACTCTATGGATGATGTTGAGTCCTATACAATAGGAAATGAAGAAGCGGAAAAAACGGTTTTAATTGCAACGCAGGGAAGCGAATATAAAAATAAGTTAACGGATTCATTGGTGGATTTCCTTACAGCCTATGATATTTACATCAGTGTTAAAGATGTAAAGTTGCTGCCTGAAGTTGTAGTGGACGATTGGGATGCAATTGTAATCATACACACGTTTGAAATTTGGAAGCCACAAGAGGATGCCGACGCGTTTTTAAAGGAACATTATGACGCTGGAAAAATGATTGTACATGGCACTTCTGCCACTGCAGGTAATAAAATTGAGGATGTTGACGCAATAACAGGCGCTTCAATCATAAGTGACATTCCAAGTCAATTTAAAATAATAGAATCGAAACTTAGTAGTATTTTAGCGTTGAATTAAGCAATTTAAAAACAAAAAACAGTATGAAATTAACACTTGTAACAGCAGCAATCGCAGGAAGCTTTTTGCTATTCAATTGTGACGGAAATGAACCAGTTATTAAAGATGAGTTGGTGACAATTGAAGATGTCGTTGAAGATATAACTGAAGCCGTTCCTACTCCTCATGATTTAGTAATGGTTGACAATCAAAAATGGGTAATTGATGAAGGAATGAAAGTTTCAATCGATTCAATTGAATTGCGAATGGAAGATTTTCATGGAGAAACAATGGATGATTTCGCGAATTTATCGACCGATTTAGAACGTCATACAAAATCAATTATTTCGAATTGTACCATGAAAGGTCAAGCACATGACGAATTGCATAAATGGTTATTGCCTTTTATCGATCTAAGAAAAACTATGGATAACATTGGTCACCCAGTAGAAGGTGAAACCATTGCGATAGCCATAAAAAATGAATTAGTTATTTTCGACATGTATTTCGAATAAGGTTCAATCCACTTTCCAGATATTTTAACAACTTTTGGAGCGTATAGAATTGCTATTTAAGAATTAAACTAAATGGAATTAGAATTATTACTTTCCTTTATTGGCATTTCGCTCTTGCTTGCGATCATGCCTGGCCCTGATAATATTTTTGTCTTATTGGAGAGTCTGAAGAATGGCAGTAAAACAGGGATTCTCATTTCATTAGGATTAGTAATAGGTGTCTTAGGACATACACTTATTGCCGCCACGGGACTATCTATTGTTATTCAAAAATCAGATTTTGTATTTGAGTTGATAAAGTACGCCGGAGCTGGATATCTGCTTTATTTGGCCTATCTCGAGTTCAGAGAAAAAGTTGTTGCAATTGACATTAATGAAAGTGAAATTTCAAAGAAAAATCGTTCGAAATTAATTCGGAAAGGGTTTTTCATGAATATTCTCAACCCCAAAGTATCGCTTTTCTTTATTGCATTTTTTCCACAGTTTGTAAGTCCAACTGGTTTTCACATCTCTATTCAAATGGTAATATTAGGGGTGATTTTTATGGTTGTTACATTTATCATTTTTAGTGGTTTTGCATTGCTCGCCCATCAGTTAAGTTCTTATTTGCAATCTATCCGATTTTTGAAAATCATGAAAGTGGTTAAGGTGCTTACTTTTTGTGTATTGGCGATACTATTAGTGCTGAGTACCCGATAGAATCTCAACCTTAACATTATTTTCATCATATTCCTTAATTAACATCTCAAATAATGCCTTATTTTTATGAGCAAGCGAAGGCGTCAATAAATTAACTAGCTCAAATGAAGAACAGACTTACAACAGATGAAGTTTTTAATAGTCATGTTCGTATAATGGCTTATTTATCGTCCAAAAATAGCCTATTTTCAGATTCTGACCGACTTGACATTTTAAAACTAGCCAATCATAGTGCGTCATATCCTTATGAAGTACAATTCAAAATAGCAGAACTGTTTGTCAAATACAGTACTGAACTTAGCCCACCGAATTGGCAATATGCCGATATGCCTAAAAAAGTTGAATTGGAATGGTTAAAAGCCTGCTTTCTAAATAATGAGAATTGGAAACTTGATCATGAAAATCCATTTCATATTCAAATTCTCATGGATTTATTGTCAGAATCCTACATTATACCACAATTACGGATTAGTCATTTTTTAGAATCTAAATCTTATGTTTTACAAAAACAGGGGCTTCTTTTCTTAAAAAAAGGCTTAAAAAACGGTCATTATAATTCTAATTGGGCTAAAAAATGTGTTCAAAATCTAATGAGATCAGAAAACGATTCATTGATACTTGGGGCATTAGATATTGTTCAAGACAATCCATTTATATTTGATGATTTCCCAGAGAAGGTATTTTGGATTCTTAGTAAGAAGAGTGAAACTGTTCAAATTGCTTTGATTCAACGTTTACGTCTCCATGCCAACAACGAACTATTCCAACGGATTTTAGAAGGAGAAAGTTGGTCCTTGGAAGTAAAAAGAGCAACGATTAAAAACCTTAAATACGCTAGCAATTCTGCTATTATAAAACCCTTAATTACTCTTTTAAATAGCAAGGACGAAAGATTGGGCCCAGAGATAATAGAGACGCTACTTGCATTGAACAGAGGCGGTTTTAAACTTGACAAAAAACAGCAAAATATTGTACTGGAGGCCTATGCAAAAAACGATTACTTTTCAAGCTCAAAAATTGCAGAATTAATTACCTTAATCGACGAGAAAAAGCTCTATGAATTTACTCAGGATAAAAATGTTCGTCTTAAAAGGATACTGAACTTACTTGTCTCGCTTAATAACAAGAATGCGCACACAGTGCTGTGCAAGCTATACCCCAATCTTAAAAACAACGCAGAAAGGTCAACAGTTTTAGATACCTTTCTTACTCTATCCACCTTTGAATCAGAGGATATAGTATTGGCGCATTTTGACGAATTGCCAGGACAAAGCATGCGCGTGCTTTACTATCTTGGCAAAGACAAAACCGTCCAATTTCTAGTCAAAAAACTCAACCTAGACAATCCTACATTTGAAAAAATTAATGTTTCCGATTGGGAAGAGCAAGCTCTTACTTTTTTATTAGAAAATGATCCTAAACCAATTGACCTACTCAATAAAATAGCGCTTTGGAACCCACCTTATTTTAAGTCCATTTCGGCGACCTTGCATCCTCAAATTGACGGTGCCTTTTTCGACTCTCTTGCTCCAATATTGGCAGCTAGTTCGGCAACATCAGATTTAAATCGCCTGATGAAACAATTAATTACTTTTCAAGACAAAAGGGGGCTATCAATTCTCAATAAATTAGTATTGCATAGCAATGAAATCGTTCGTGATAAAGCCTTTAAAACAATCAAAGAATTATTAGGGAAATTATATGAGAATAAAAGCATTGAGCCGCGAACTCTGCTCATGGAAGATAAGG
Source organism: Crocinitomix sp. (assembly GCA_013138735.1). GTDB lineage: Bacteria > Bacteroidota > Bacteroidia > Flavobacteriales_D > Crocinitomicaceae > Crocinitomix. The sequence goes on from WTCE01000030.1 coordinate 29,448, forward strand.
CTGATGCTGTTTTAAAAGCGCAAACTGTTCTATTGATTGATTTGCTCAAACAAGAACGAAATAATTTTGAAAACCAAACAATCATTCTTCAATATTTAGCAAAGTCTGCTGATCCGCATCAAGTTCTCCAATCGGTAACTGCCTTCTTAAACCTATCAAACGTTCATTTAGAAAAAATTGGTCTTGAAATTATAGGCAATACTAAATTGATTGAACTGTCAGCTGTATTGTTGCCCTATTTGAAACTTGACGGCGATATTTTCAGGATGCGACAAGCGATTATTGCGAGTGAAAAAATTGGCAAATTTGCACTAACACAAAGCATAGTAGAACTTTTACAGCACCGCAATATGAACATTAAAAAGGCGGCTGTTGCTTACTTAATTGTGCATGGCGATTATTTAGCCGTTTCACCTTTATTTAGCATTCTAAAATACAACGATAATAGCGGATTGAGAGCCGCCGTGAAATCTGCCTTAGAAAACATTTTAAGTGATCATTACTTAAGCTATGCCCTTAACACGCTCGAATACGCTAAAACTAAGCGTGAAGCAGAACTCATACTTAAAGCAATCGAATCAACAAATTATGCGTTGATTAATGAAATTGGACGCGTTCATCCTAACAGAGGATTCAAAATAGAAATGCCTGTTGACCTTGATCCGGAAAAGAAACCTGGGCTGAAACTTAATTCAACCGCAATAACATCCTGCGAAAATGCCTTGCAAGAATTAATCTTTGACGCTTCTGAAAAGAACAAAAAAGGGTTGCGTGTTAAGGTATTGTCACTTGATGAAAATGAATTTATTTTGCTCACAGATCAATTAAGATCTAGTAGTGAAAATCATCCAAAACTAGCGCCAATATTATTAGATATTTTACGCGAAAATGGCGGTGTAATTGATTCACAAAACCTTTACTTAGCAGCTTCATCTGACAATAACTCGGTTAAAAACTGGGCTTTTCCTAGTTTTCTTCAAACAGAAAATGATTTTGAAAAGGTTCAACAACTAAAACTGAATGAGAATTTTGCTGCCAAAACAATGCAGTATTTTATCGCTACAGATTCAAGCAAAACAGTCAATTGGGCATTAGAGATCTATGGAACTAGACTTGTAAGCCAAGTCTTTAACAGCTTTAAAACATGGGAGTTTGGACAGTTTAATCAACTTAATTCGGAATTTCTGAGTAAGCACGCCGTCCAAGCAACAAAATGGTTAGCTACAAATCCACCGATAAAAACAATTGCACTTCCTTACCTTTTTAGTGTTTGTAAAACTGAGGATAAAATTTCCTTCATTGATCAACTTTCTGACGCGGACATTCTTTCCATTCAAGCAAGTATTCAATCATTTTACGATAATCTTGAGACGAAAGGACGGCATGACTTTATAGTCACCCTCAGTTCTAAGAGGAACCTATTTCCATTCTTAAATACTACTTTCGTAAATGATATTATCGAAGGACATCTGTATATTACTGATGCTTTTCTCACCGAAAATCAAAAGGAGGAGCTACAAACAATTTATTCAAAACTTTTATCAGGATCACGAAAGGAACTTGTTGAAGATCAACAAAAGCTGCAACGGCTGTTTAACCTCCTCAAAGAATGTGAAACTTTAGTTGGTGAAACTGTCGAAAAATTAATTGAAACTGATTTATTTTGGGAGGAGGATTTTAGTTTTGTAATGGAGACAATCAAAATCAAATCAATCGATTATAGGTGGCGTTTATTGTCAAAATACATAAAAAATGGCAGTATAGAATTCATCCAATTACTGCATAAGCACACCCCTATTCACAGTGAACTTTTGCCACTCATAAATGACGCTAATCCGGCAGCAAAACTGGGAATACTTAACTGGCTGGTTCAAATACCTGAGGAGACATTATATTTTCCACAATTATTTGACACTTTAACCGCAAGTAGACAAAACATTGAGCTAACGCCAATTGTGTTGCGTTTGATGTATAAAATGTGCGCTTATAATCAAAAGTTTGTTCCAGGAACCTTTGACTTTATAAAAACCACACTATCTCATTCTGACCTACAATTACAAAGCGCTATTTTAAATAGTTTGATAGCGGGTTCTTCAAAGGATATTCTTGCAATTGAAGGTGCAAAGGAATTTTTACTTTCTAAATTCGAACTAACAGAATTACATACACTAGCAATTACATGTATCATTCAATCCATTAATTGGTTGAATACATCTGATAAGGCATTTTTATTCCAACATTATAAACGACAACAACATTTTGATTCAGAAATTATTTCAATTACAATCACTTCGATTGAGACTTTAACAGCAGAACAACAAATTCCTGTTCTAATAGAACTGAGTGAGATTGGGCCATTCAATATTGAAGCATCCCGCGCAATTATACATTATTTTGGAGCAGATTATCAAGTATTGGAATTATTAAATGAAGCAGATAAATCCAACATAATTGAATTCACAAAAACGCAAATACTTAGCCAAAACATAGGAGATGAGCATGAATTAAAAGCCATAATTAAAAGTATGGGCGCTTATGGTGTCCCTGATTATGACCAACTTCTTGAAAGGTTATTGAACGAACATAAATCGTCCAAAATTAGGAGTTTGGCATTAAGGGAACTTAAAAAAAATGTTCCCAAATCATCTTATTTAGAAATATGTAAATCACTTTTAACGCACAAAGATATTGGTCTGCTAAAACAAGCCATTAGCACTCTTGCGCATTCAAAAAAAGCAGAAATTACTTCAGCTCTTATTCCATTATTATTTCACAAAAACTCGCGCATTTCGAAATTAGCAATTAATGGTTTTAATGTTTTAGGCGAACTGGCTATTCCATACCTCAAGAAGGAAATTGCAAAAGTACGGCCTGATAAACGTAATAAAATTGAAGCCCTGCTATCGCGTTTGGAACACTGATTCATTTTTGTATAAAAAAAGGCAGGCCTCTAAAAGAAACCTACCCTTGATATAAAACCAATTATTTACTCAATAATTAACTGTTTGAAAGCTCTATTTTCTTCGTCTTCTTCATTAACCAATACATAATAAATTCCTGGTGCTAAATGTTCTAAATTCATTTGAACTTCGCTGAGATTAGCAATAGCCTTCTCAGAATGAAGCATTTCACCCATAACGTTATATACTGTAGCAGATTGAATTGTTAATCCGTTGGAGGACTGTAAAGTGAACTCACCGCTAGTCGGGTTTGGGAATACCGAGATATTATCTGAGGAAATCGGAGCTTCTTCAATTACTTCATCTGTAATATCGGTTACTTCTAATGACTTGCCTTCAACATAGTTTACTCTTTTGGTAACTTTACGACTGCAGCATGTGCCCGTTGCTGGATTGAAATAGAAGATGGTAATACTAAATGCGTAGCTTCCATCATCAAAATAAACCAAAGTAAATGGAAGTGATTGGTTATAGATTCTTCCGTCACCATAATCAACCAAATAACCGAAAACGTTTGCAGAAGGAAGCGAACACCAAAGCTCTACCAAAAATGGTCCTGTTCCTGAAACTTTGAAATCAAAATTGTCTAGTTGCTCACATAGATCACAAGCTCCAGTTACAACAACATCTCTACAATAGGTTGTTTGGCAGCATTCAACACCATTGGTTGACCACACCGTGGCACAAACAGTATATGTTCCAGGCTCGTTAAATATATGCCCCGTGGCGGACGTATTTGTTTGAATGTAGGTGCTGCCATCTCCAAAATCCCATTTCACATTTATGGCGTACACTCCAAGCAGGTTATAAATAGCCAAAATATCCTGGTAAAACCAATAGTAACAGTCATATCCGCCAACGGGTAAAGCATAAAATTCCAAATCAACAGTATCCATACATGGATCTGGAAGTACGGGAACAGGATCTATATCAATTTGACTAAATGAGTTGCTAGATAAGCCTAGCAGTAGTAATGTAAAAAGGTAAATACTTTTCATAATATTATTGTTTTAAGATTTACAGTAAAGTTAAGTGGCGCGTAGTGTCATTAAAAACCACAATTCCATCAAAAGTCATTTTGAAAAAAGGAAAAACAAACCACTAAATGGTTGACAAACAATTACTTAACCCATAGGTAGATCACTTTAAAGTTGGTCAATTAGAAATTATTTTGACAAGGGTACACCGCTAATAAGCATTTTTACTTTTGAAAAATAGTAAATCTACCACGGTTTTATAGATGATGACCAAATCTAGAAAAAGCGTCCAACTGCGCAAATAAAGAATGTCTATTCGAATGCGGTTCGACATGGAAGCATTTCCATTGGTTTCTCCTCGGTGGCCCGTGATTTGTGACAATCCTGTAATGCCCGGTTTTACTAAAATTCGATCATTATAATTGCTGATTGTTGCGTCGTATTTATCGTTCAAATCTTTGATATGCGGCCTTGGACCAACAACGGACATTTGCCCTCTAAAAACATTTACAAACTGCGGCAGTTCATCAATGCTCAATTTTCGGATAATACGCCCAATTTTTGTGATTCTAGGGTCATTTTCCGTGGCTTGTTTCACCCCAGAATTTTGTCGCATTGATCTGAATTTTAAACACATAAAATATTTGCCATTTCTACCCGCTCTAGGTTGGATAAAGAAAACGGGGCCTTTTGATTCTAATTTGATTAAAATACCAACGATCAGTGTTACCCAACTTAATACGGTAATGATAACAATGGTAGAAAATAGGAGATCAAAACAACGCTTGATTATCAAGTTTTTTTGGTCTATTAAAGGATAGTTTTCTAAATCTAGTTCTGAATATTCTAAAGCCATTGATTCGAAACTTTCTTCGCTTTCCTCCTTCGCACTATTATCAGATACTACATGCACGTTAACACCGTATTGAAATGAAAAGGCCAGTAATTTTGAGATATCTTCTTGCGTTACACAACGCGAAGAGCAGTAGATTTCATTAATACCATTGTTCAGTATCAATTCTTGAATTGGTTCTTGCGAAAACGCTTCCAATTTCCCCTCTAAAATATGACCATAACTCTTCCTTGATAAGAACCGATTGATCAATTGTTCCATAACTGGTGTATCTCCGATAATCAAAAAACGGTTATATCCTCGTCCTCGAATCCGGTAAAACTGCAATAGAAATACGAAGATCAAACGACTCAACATAATAAAGAGCACGGGCAGAACTTGCCAGAAATTTGGCCAAGATATCTGCGAATTTAAAACTGCATACCCTAAACCATAAAGGATAAAAAATGTAATCAATTGCCGAACTGTTAAGCCTAATAACTTATAATGACTAATATATCTTCGACCAACTACGCGCGGATAATTCATCAAATTTGCAATTACCCATAAAGCCAAAATCACCAAAAGATAACTGGGTGTGAAAAACAAATAATGAATCCCGACCAAAATCAAGGAATCAAAAAGCACACAAGCTAAAAAGTAATGAAAGTATTTGGGAGTTTTTCTGCTCATTGAATTGTATATCGTAAAAATAGAAATTTCCACGACAATAAACGCACTATCACTCAATCATGACTACTTCCAAACAAATCAAGTATTAATTAGAGCCATTTCCAAAGCGCTTGTCTTAATTTATCATTATCTTTTGGCTTTGAATTAAACTTCTGACAGCTATCGGGATTGCCCAACTTATACTTTGAAAACTGAAATTTTAAAATACCTGTGTTATTTCGACATTTTTAATCATCCTTTACAAAAGAGGGAACTGGTTCGTTTATGCGCAACAACCGAAGCGGATTTAATTCAAGTGTTAGAAGAGTTAAAACTAGCAGGTACTTGCTTTGAATTAGATGATTACATCAGTATTCAAGCCGATATTGAAGCCTTGGTTCAAGAGCGTCAAGTCAAAGAAAAACGGGCCAAAAAATACTTTGACAAACTCCCTTTTTATGCTAAATTGATTCGCGCATTCCCTTTTGTAAAGGGAATTGCTATTTCGGGATCAATGTCTAAAAATGTGATGCACGAAGATGGTGACATTGACTATTTTATAATTACAGATAAAGGTCGCTTATGGATTTGCAGAACCTTTTTAGTGGTCTTCAAAAAAATATTTTTACTCAATTCTAAAAAATACTTTTGTGTAAATTATTTTGTGGATGAAGAGAACCTCTTTATTCCTGATGAAAATATCTTCACCGCCATTGAGATTCAATACTTATTGCCAGTTTACAATCAAGAAATCATTTCGCAATTCAGAGCTGAGAATAATTGGACGAGTAAATTTATTAATGAGTTTGAGCGTTTTATTGATGTAAAAGAGGTGAAAGGTAAAAGTTGGATTGGCCGCTTTATTCAGTTTACTTTTAAGGGAAAAATGGGAGACCGTTTTGATTTGTATTTAATGAAGTTCACTTATAAGAAATGGGAAAAAAAGTTTAAGCATTTTGATGCCGCCAAGTTTAACTTAACCATGCGATCTAATCGCGGAGTTTCAAAGCATCATCCAAGAGATTTTCAAAACAGAGTTTTAAAAGAGTACGCTCAACGAATGGAGCAATTTGAATCCAACGTTGAATCAAATCATGTAAAATGAAAATTTTATTTACACATAGTTACTTTCTTTATTTCGATTCGAAACAATTCGAATTAAGTAAGCCCTATCCCCCACTTGGAACAATTACGGCTGCCGCTTATATGCGCGAACAGGGCTATGACGTTGGGCTTTTTGACACATATTTTTCACGGGACCCACAAGATGTAAATGCAGAATTGGATAAACATGAACCTGAAGTATTGGTGATTTATGATGATGGGTTTAACTATCTGACTAAAATGTGTTTGACTAGGATGCGTGAAGCGGCTTTTGCAATGATTCAATGTGCCAAAGCAAAAGGCATTCATGTAATTGTTGCCAGCAGTGATTCTACTGATCATTATGAAGAGTATTTGCGAAAAGGAGCAGACGAAATTATATTAGGAGAAGGTGAATTAACGCTTTTAGAAGTCCTAAACACTTTAAAAAGCAAAGGCGCCGTGCAAGCGTTAAGCGGAATTGCTTTTAAAAAAGGCGACGAAATTATTAAAAACCCAAAACGCGCCGTTTTAACTGACTTGGACAGTTTACCCATTCCTGCCTGGGATTTAATTGACATTGAACCTTACCGAGAAGCTTGGAGCAAACACGGTTATTTTTCGATAAACTTGGCTACTACGCGCGGTTGTCCTTATAAATGCAATTGGTGCGCTAAACCTATTTACGGCAATCGTTATAATAGTCGATCGCCGCAGCACGTTGTGCGCGAAATCCAATATATGCAGTCACTTTTTGAGTTTGATCATGTTTGGTTTGGGGACGATATTTTTGGATTAAAACCAAGTTGGGTACAAGAATTTAATCAAGAATTAAAAAAGCAAGGCGTTAGCATTCATTACAAAATTCAATCGCGGGCCGATTTATTGTTAAAAGATGATACAATTGTCAATTTAGCTGAATCTGGTTGCGAAGAAATATGGATTGGGGCAGAAAGTGGTTCTCAAAAAATATTGGATGCCATGGACAAAGGAACTTCCTTGGCTCAAATAAAAGAAAGTACGCTTTTAATGAAGCAAGGTGGAATAAAACCCTGCTATTTCTTACAATTTGGTTATTTGACTGAAACTTGGGAGGACATTAAAATGACCTTGAATTTATTGTTTGAACAAATGCCGCATGACATTGGTGTATCCGTTTCATATCCATTACCTGGCACAAAATTCTTTGACATTGTTAAGTCACAATTAAACGATAAAGCCAATTGGGAAGATTCGGATGAATTGTTATTAATGTATAAAAGCACGTATTCACCCGAATTTTATAAGCGATTACACCGCTATATCCACAAGCGGTTCCGTCAAAAGCAGGCGGTTGCTCAGATGAAAAAAGGCAATTTTAAAAATTTCCTGAAATGGGGCTATTTTAAAATGACTTCGAATTTAATCTATATGCAGTTGTTGCAGTTGAAACGAAATAGCAATGAAACAGCCGCAATTGTTCCACAGGCAGTTTAGTGCACTTTACTGAATTAGTCAATAGAACGCAGTCCCGATCACTATCGGGAACGCAGGTTTAGCAGATGCTCGCTGATTTTTTTGACTCAACCGATCACTTAAAATCCAAATTTAATCTTCGATTGTAGGCGTCAGTTCGAGTGATTAATTTTGACGGTGTCAAAATTAATTGTATCGAGAACAAGCCGATATATAAAACTAACCTCACCCCACTTTTTCTTTTGCAGTACAGTTGAAAATGTCAATTGACTTTTTGCAGCAATGGCTTTGATGCGCTCAAATTCACAATCTTCTGACAGAATCATAAACACTTCAGAATCCGCATTAAAATATTGTGGTAATGCTGGAAATAATTTTTCGAAATATTCGAAAGCTGAACCACAGAACCAAGCCTCCTCTGCTCTATTTTTTGGATCTTTTGGATAATAAGGCGGATTGATGATTACTGTATCAAAAATTTGGGTCGGAATTTCCGTAAATAGATCGGATAAAATAGTTTGAATTTTTACGGCATTCCGTTTGGCATTATCCTTCGCATTTTCAATTGCCGCTGGGTTGATATCTGAAGCTGTGACATTTGCTCCACGTTGAGCTGCCATTACACTTACCAAACCTGTTCCACAACCTAATTCTAAAAATTGTTGACCCTTCAATTCCTTTACCTCTAAAAATTGAAGCAACATTTTTGTACTAATGGTGAATTGCGGAAAAAAAACGCCTGGATGAACGATTCCTTTTATGCCTTTATAACGATATGGTCGCGGTTTTTTAAAATAATGTTTGACATAAATTTGTAAAGCCGGACTGATTATTTTAGCAGGAATTCTTCTCATGAATGTACTATTCGCTATAAAAACCTTCTATTTCTGGTTGCCGATATTTCCAAATTTTATGCAAAGCCTTAATTTCATAAGGATAATTGTAAATACCTGATCGATAACGCCACCATGCCGCAGTTCGCAATACAGTGCGTTTCACGCCCGACACACGGAAATCTGAACTCGTTGGATAATAACCATTGAGTACAGTTTCAAAATTCTTTATTTTATCCACCATTGCCGAAGTTAACCAAGGCGTTAATGGGTTCTTTCTTAGATCAAAATTCTCCCAAGCTGGATCGAGCCATTCTTCTAAATTGGCTGGAAACGCAAACCCTGCTTTTGTAATTTGTTCGTACAATTCAGACCCTTCAGTAGGTACTGGACTGTACAAATAAATGATTATTTCTGTTTTTGGATTTAGGCGTTTAATTTTTTTGATAAAGTTGATATCAGCATCAATTTGCTTCATCACTTTCACCTTATCATCACCTGGCATCCCTAAAACGAAGGAATATTCTGGAGTAATATCAAATTTACTTAAACGAACTGCAAATTTTTCAATTTGTTCGGCAGTTTGTGTTCCCCCTTTATCCATTTGTTTTAATACTTCATCACTGCCTGATTCTGCTCCAAAAAAGATCATTTTGCAACCTGCATCACTCATCAACTGCAACTCTTCATCTGTATATTTATCCAAAGTATCGATTCTTCCTTCTCCCCACCATTTTATATTATCATTCAAGACTAATTTTGAAAATTCGACGACGCGTTTTCGTGAAGTGAAAAAATTATTGTCATGAAATTCTAAGGAATCGACACCATACGTGTCTATTAACGATTTAACTTCTTGATACATTATTTCGGCTGACTTCCCTTTCCAACGTGCATTATAAATAGGAACAACTGCACAAAACGAACAGGTAAACGGACAACCAAAACTAGAATGATAAGCCATGGTTTTATTGCCCATAAAGGTCTTTGCCAAATAATTTTTAATCGGATAGGCCGAATTAAAGTCTGAATAAGGCATGCCTGGTAATGTATCTTGATCCAATAATTTTTGCTTGCGCGTTTTTACAATAATCCCTTCAGCATCTCGATAAATTAAATTTTCAACCTCAGCAATGGATTCGTCGTTTTCCCATGCATTTAAGAGGTTAGGAAAAGCCGTATCACCAGGCCCCGCAATCACAACATCAACAAAATTACTCTCCAGCACAACCTGAAATTGGTTCGTGGCAAAATAACCACCCCAAATAATTTTAACAGTTGGTAATTCTTCTCGAATCAATTTACTAATTGGAATTGCTTGTCTCAATTGTGGTCCAGGCATGACCGTACAACCAAAATAATCAATGCTATTTTCGCGTATTAAATTTAGAATTTTAGTAGTTGGATCCTTTTCTAGGTTTCCATCCACATAAATAACTTCATGTGTATCTTGTACAGATGCAGCTACTTGAAGAATGGAGTTTGGAACGCGGTGCTTCCATTTACCACTTCGCGGATTGAATAGTAGAATTTTTTTCATAATAAAAGTCTGCCGCGTTTTATTGATTTGGGCGCCTTTACCAAAGATACATTTTTGTTTGTCCCTTACAAGAGAAAATAGCTCGAATTGTAAAATTCCCTAACTTTGCACGTTAATAAACGAAATGCTAAAATTTCATAGAAAATATATCTTAATCGTTAGCCTGCTTATGCTGGTCAGCTGCTTAAAGGATAAAACAGCTCGACAAGATTATATCATTCATTTAAAATGGAACCAATCCTATGCGGAAGATAGCTTTGAAAAAGCAGTAGTAGGACTTTCATGGGCTTTTTCGCATGTTGGCGCCATTAAGACCAATCAATTGTATGATATGCCTGTGGCAGGACATGTACTCACCGTTAACATTCAACAATTAGGCTTTAGTGCTACAGCTGAAGGGCATTTAGAAAGATTAAATCGCGTGTTGGTAGATTCAGAAGAATTTGCTACCAATGCTTCTATTGACATGGGCCGATATGTTGCCTTGTTAATTGGTGCGTCTGAACATTATTATGCTTTAACAGAAATGCCTTTAAAATTCACCGATTTGTTGAATGAATATGAACTATTGCCTGTTTTGGGCTTAGTAGATAATTCCGCCATTTCAGAAAAGAACCGCATTCTTAAATTGTCAAATCAAACTGGGTTGAAGCAATTCTTTATTATGGAGGAAACGGATCCAGAAACTGGAGAAATATTGGAAATTGAAACCGTTGATTTAATGTCGAATGGGCAACCACGTTTTGGGATTTTTGATGTGAGTGGCAATCGCCTAAACGTAGCAACTGCTGAAAGTTCAGAAGCTGGGAAACCTGCAAAGTGTATGTGGTGTCACGAATCAGGTATTCAACCTCTTATTTCGCTTCAAAGTACAGAGGTTGGTTATATGACCTATTTTCAAACACGAGATACCCTATTCCATTTTAGATATGCGCTCCAAGCCAAACAACAAGAAATTACAACTGGTGTTGATTATGATCAGGTGACAGAACATATTGAAATGGAATTACTTTATATTGGTTTTATGGAACCATCTGCCGAGCGCTTAAGTCGCGAATGGAATATCTCACTCACTGGTGTGAATAAATTATTAGAAGGCTATCCAACACATGAACAAGAGGAATTTCCTTTTTTAGGGGAATTATATGACCGGGCTATGATTGAAGACTTGGCGCCTTATCAATCTGTTCAAGTTTCAAGTAGTGTTCGTGAGAAATCGGATGTGGAGGTTAATTATATGGAACCTTAAAAGGTTGTTTAGGCAAAAATCACATCAAGTCTAAGCGTAAAATACATAGCTATCATAAAAAATGTTGCGAGTGTGCCAAGTATAAATAAGCTCCATCTTGCTATTGGATGCAAACATTTGCTGCTTAAGATGTAATGTGCAGTTAGCTCTAGTCCCCAACCTAAGGCATAAAATAAATTCGCACCCAACACAATTAAAAACGCTTCAAAAACAATTTGATTCCCCCCGATAATTCCTCGCATTGGGAATTCCCAAAAATCATAAACAACGAGGCTAGTTACAGCTATAATCAGAAGGTTGTAAATCCATCTTTTCTTTTCCCACCACAAAATTGCATCTTTTACCACTGACTGATTTTGATCTACGGTTTTGTCAGTGTTTTTATGTTGCTCTTTTGAATTCAATTGAATTAAGTGTTTTGTTTTTAATAGTTGTTGAATAAAGATAATGCTTGGGCAGAAACCCACAAGTGTTAACGTTCACTTTATTTGTTTGGATGAAGATATTCAAGAATAGGAGTCGAACTAAATTTTTCTATTAATTGATCGATTAAACGCGCTTCTTTATCACCTCGAACAAACTCAATTTCCTCTCTGAATTTTGCTATTATTTCCTGAAGCAATTCTCTGACATAATTATTTTCAATCTTTTGGATATGTACGTCTATCTCAGCAAGGCTTCTGAACAATTTTTCTTTCGCATTATCATATTCAAACGAATGGTGCCGCTTTGAACAAAAAAAATAGAAATCTTTCTTCAATTCTTTTGCAGCTGCTATGGCAATATCATATTTATTCATTCAATTTTATTATTTATGTTCTTTAATTCAATCTGAATCTAATAATTCTTTGCTAATACTTTCGCGAGTGATATTCGTTCTTTTGCTCCAAGGTTTAAAAAATAGCATTGGAAAAGAAATTCCAACTAATAGAACTACTGACCAATAAAGTGGAAAAACTTCAGTCACAAGGTATTCTGGTAATAAGGGAGATATTCGGTTATCAAATTGCATGGCAAATAAGCCACCCAGATAAATAAATAGAAACAATGATAATACGATAATCAAGTTTGTGCTTATGATCTTTTTTACCGTTGCAGTTGGTCGATAACATAGATAGGACCAAAAGGGTATAAATGCAATTGCTAAAATTTCGAAAATCGTAATGCGTGGAATAAAATAAATTTGGTGTTTCGCGAAGATATATTCCACCAAGATTCCAACAAAATAAGAAAAGTAGTAATATAGCAAGACAGAAAGTATTCCTGAAATAATTAGGCTTGTATCTCTGAGATTTCTGGTTTGCATTTTGCTTGTTTATTACTGGTTTTCTAGTGTATAGCTTATTATAAATAATGAGCCAAAAGTTTTTGCAACTCTTTTTTGTTAGGCAAATACAGTTTATATTCTTTTGCAAATACCTGCTTATTATTTTCTGGTAATGTATATTCAATTACAAAATCATCTTTTTCTTTACACAGTATTATTCCTATTGTCGGATTTTCTGACTCTGTTTTTACATCTCTATCATAGTAATTGACATACATCTGCATTTGTCCAATATCTTGATGTTTAAGTTTACCAATTTTCAAGTCTATAATGACAAAAGAGCGAAGCAAACGATTGTAGAATACCAAATCAATGTAGAAGTGCTCTGAACCGGATGAAATACGTTTTTGGCGTGCAACAAATGTAAATCCTTTACCCAATTCTAATAAAAAATCTCCCAAATTATCAATAATGGCTGTTTCTAGTTCTTTTTCCGAATATTTTGTGTCTTCTTTGAGGTTTAGAAATTCTAACACTAAAGGATCCTTTAGCAAATCTTGTTGTGTCGTTATTTCCTGTCCTTTTTCTGCTAACTTACCTGCTGCTTGTTTATCCTTACTTAACACCAATCGTTCAAAAAGGGATGATTGTATTTGTCGGTTAAGCTCTCTTTTTGACCAAGCATTTTGCGCGGATTCTATAATATAAAAGTTACGTTCATCTTCATTTTTAACACTTAGCAATCTTACCAAGTGGGACCAGCTTAATTTTGAAATAGAGGAAAGTGCTTTTTTACTGAATTTTGCAGACACTGGCTGCATTTTTTCAAGATTTTCGTTTTCAGAAATAACAGACTTTGTATTCTCATTTACAGTTTCCAATTTTGCAGCCGGTGGCTGCAAAATTGGAAACTGCTTGTAAAACTCAGTCATATTGTACAAGTTACGCCATGAAAACCCACTACCAAAAGATTGTTTCAACTCTTTTGAAAGACTTTTCAATAATTGTGTCCCATATTCTGCTCGGTCTTTACCGTCTTGCTCATATTCTACAATATAGCGACCAATATGCCAGTAGGTAGTCACCATAGTACTATTTACTATTCTTTCGACCTTTCGCTTTGCTTGTGTCAATAACGTGTCAATGTCTTTTACCAGATTTTTATAAGGTGGTCTGATGGGCTCCATAATTTGTGTTTTTTATAAAAAATAAGTAATCATTTCAATTGATTGATTCTTTATTTGTTAAATGTTTGTCTTTAGAACTTAAATAGTCTTCCATTTTGAATTTAAGCGCCATTAGTTCTATCACCCTTTTTTGTTCGTTTGAGCGTTTTTTTTTTAGATTTGTTTAAGAGAATGGTTTGAAATTCATTAAATTATTTCGTTCCAACATCCATTATGTCTGTTAAAACTTGTGCTTTATTTTTATTAATTTCTTGCTTGTTCATATTTCTTAAACGTTATATTTTTTCAACTATAATTCTTACTCGGTAAAATTTATCACAATCACAAAGCCTTCATCCGTTCTAACGAATAATAGCGAATCTGATTTTGAAAAAAACAGCTGAAACCCTTTATTCACAAAGTCAACTTCTATCGTTTTTACTAATTCGCACGATTCGTAATCAAAAATAAGAATCTGCGAATTATCTATATATCCACAACCTGCTGCAAAATATTTACCATTATTACTGACAGCATAAGTGCCTATACCATTCGCTTTGAATATTGCTCCTGAATGATATTTAAAAGACAAATCGAACTTTTTGAAGATCTCTTTCCCATCTTTCATGTCATAAAATTTTGTTCCGGGACTATCAGGACCGCCTTGTACTACTATTTCATCCCTTTTTGAAAGAACATGAACTTTAGTAATGAATTCAAATCCAGTATCAATCGAAAGCATTAATTCGTTAGCAGTAATATTCATTAGAACCACCATCCCTTCTGGTTTGGCGATAGCTAATACTTCTTTATTAGCATGAAGCGAAAACAAAGGTTTTTGATCCGAGCCCATGTGTAATGGAATACTGAAAAATTCTTTTTTATCATCAATCGTTTGAGCAACCAAATCAGTTCCACTATTCGCGACCAAGACGGGGTATTGCAATTCAAAATTTGTTTCGGCTTTATAATCACCAATCGTGAGCAATTCAACATTGTTCGGATCATCACCATCAATTAATGTGATTTTACCTGAATAAATACCAACGAGTTGATTCTTGTTGGCCCATTGTAATTTAAATAAGTCAAAAGAGAGCCAATCTTTTTGCAGCAGGACTTCAAAAGGATTTAATTGAACTTTATAGTATTCACCTTTTTGAGTTTTAGGCCATGATATGGCTAAAATTCCTGAGGCCTCATTATAATCTTGCCCATAGAACCCACTATACTTATTCCCAAATCGGAAGATTAGCTTTGCTTCTCCAAATTCAGCATCTGCGTCCTCATAGATAAACCCTTGATTAAATTTTGCCTGAACTTTTTTAAAGAAATCCTTGGACGCAAGCATTTCCTTTTCAAATTCCTTTTCCGCTATTCGTTTGCCCGAAGTGCATGTTATTAAACGATCATGCATTTGGATTGACCAATCCTTCTTCTTACTCGGGTCAATAAGGGTATAACTCTTTTTCATTTGTTTTCTTTATAGAATAAGTCAATACTATTCTCATTTAGCCTTCAAATAATCTTGAACTGAAAACCCATCATCCTTTGGTTCATCATACCTTTCTGTTGCTATAAATTCTCCAAAATTATTGATATTCAGATCGGCTGGATTGTAAACGCTTTTATCCCAGCCCACTGGTTCCATGTCCATTTCGGATAATGCTACAGACATTAATCCTATTATTTTCAGCTGATCATCAATTGTTGAAATCACATATCCACGCCAAAAGCCACCTTTTTTAGGATCTCTTCTAGGACTTTTGCCAGATGCATAAGCGATCCAAATATTACCATAGACGCTATTCTTATACGAACTCAGTTTGAATAGATGTCCTGCCATATATTTCTGCTGATATTCCTCCTGATCTAACTCGTCTTCAATCAGAATACCAAATCCTTCATCCAAATCAGTAATTGCCATAGCATACAAAGCAGTTACTGACTTATTATAATCATCTAAATCATTGAGATCAAGTTTAGTCCAACAGTCAGCTTCTGTTTGCAAAAATTGTCCTATAAAACGCCTTACTTTTTCCATGTTATCCATTTTATTTAAAAAAAACCTGAGTTTTTTAATATTCTTCAAAGGCTATTTCTTTTTCCAGTGGTTTTGAAATTTTCTTTAAGAATTTATTAATCGTAGATTTTGAATTCATTGCTGCATCTGCAAAACAATATAATTCATTTAAGTCAAGCCTGATCCCCAAATTGTCAGCTAAAGAATTATTAAAAGAATAAGGCCGTTTTAATGTTATATTTCCCTCAAACCTTTCAATTTCAAGCATTGCTTTGAATAAACTTTCATCAGCTGCTATTTCTTGGCTGACAATATTAGAAATGTTTTCAATTGAAATTTGAGTAGAATTTAATAGCTCAATTAGATTGTCTGGCTTTGTGTAAACAGTCATTTCTCCCTTGCGCTTAGCGAAAAAGTCAAATTGAATTAGTTTCGTGAAAATTGAGTTGATATCATCTATATTTTCTTCCAGCGAATAATGGATCCATTTACATCCGAGTGCTGTATTGGTTATTGTATAATTTGGTTTGTCTCCATCAAGCTTCTTAATAACCACACCTTGTGTGTCTTGTTTCCAAGTGTAATCACTACCGTCTGAGATTCCAACCTCAGCTATCGCCTTTATTCCTAAAGTGTCTAAAAATGCGTTAAAAACATTTAATCGATACGCTATAATCTCAGCTTGCTTCTTTTTTGATTTGGCTTTTTTAGCGTCATCTTCAACACGAATAGAAATATTGCAACGGTTCTCTGTTTTTACAAGAACAAGAGCAACTAATGGATAATTATAATCATGCATCCATTCATCTTCAGGATCGCCTTTATATTCTTCCTGGTTTAACACTGTAAGATTAAAAAGCTCAAGACTATCATTGGAATAAAACGAGAAACAAGAAGAAAAGTCAATCTGTTTTTGAAGTGGTATTTTACTTTCTAAGGCTACATCAAAGTTTTTTGAGTTATTAATTCTAGCGACTAATTCCTTAAATGAAGTAATGGAGTTTGTATTGAATCTAAAATTAAATGTATTGTCACAATCTAAGGCCTGAGAAATTTCTTCAAACTCGGCTTTTATTTCTGCTCGATTAGTCGTTTGATGTTTAAAATAATATTCACTCATATTGTTTGCAATGCTAAAGGTTTAACAAAACCCACAAGCTTTATTCAATCTGTGCAGGAATTGCACACCTAAAAATAGCAAATAATCTTCTTATTCCTTTATCAAAAAAACATGGTTCGAAAAAAGTTGAGGCGAATCAAGTCGAAATGAATGTTGTCTTAAAACTAAGATTTGATTTTGTGATTATTTACCGCAATTCAATATCACTTTTTATTTCCGTGTTTTCGTCGCAAAAACCCTTTAACTTACAACCTTCGGGGAGTAATAATTCTAGTTCTTTAATCTCAGCTTCGGTTAGTTGAATATAGGGCCAACAGCAAGTGTGGTACATTATGGAGAATTCTCTCATCTGGCTAAGTTCAAAGAGCGAACATTCAAACTTCTCAAATTTTGATACAAGAGACAAAACCATATGAAATTTCTCTATATTAATTAATGGCTTTAGAAGACAAGGAGAAATATATTCAGATGTGAAAACTTCAACCTCTTTTAACCAAGTCATTTTGCAAATTATATCCTCGAACTCTTTGCCGGAAGCGGAACAATGAAGCACCTCTAAGGATTTCATATTCTGCAATTCAGGAGGTAGTTTTAAATAACCTTTTGTACTTAAAACATCAAGATTTTTGAGCTTAATTAATTCAAATATGGCATTCGGCAATGCTTCAATTTTGTTACCACCAATTATTAATTCTTCAAGCTCGCTTAATTGCGACATTTCTTCCGGAATCTTTGTGATCGAATTGTACTCCAAATTTAAATATTTCAAATCCTTGCAATTCAAGACACTTTTTGGAAAACTGGTTAGACCGCAAAGGGATAAATTCAATTTTTGAAGATTTTTGAATTCGCCCAATTTCTTTAATTCAGATTTTTTGGGATCTCCCATCCTCAAATCAAGTTGAAAAACTTTCTCGGGTGTCTTTAAAGCATTTTTTATGTCAATATAAACGTGATCCGCCTGTCCATATAGGCTAATTGACCAAAAAATTAAAATAGAGAAAAGAATTTTAGTGGTTTTGTTTGAATTCATAGTCCTATAATGTCATGGAATAATTATGTTACCAATTGATGCGACAAGCTTGAATAAAAGCAAAATCTGCAGCACCACAACTTCCGCGAAACCGTCCTTCTAAATCTTAATGGCTATGCCCACTATGATCATGCCCATCATGTTCATTATGTGCAGGAGCGGGCTTAACGGTTAGAATATGCGTTGTGAAAATTAAATCAGAATAAGGTGGAATTGCGTCACGACCTTTAGCTCCATAAGCAAGGTGATAAGGCAAGAAGAAAACTGCTTTTCCTCCAACTCCAAGCATTGCCATTCCTTCTTCCCATCCAGGAACCATTCTATTGACTTTATATATAAATTTCATTGGCTCACCCACTCCGTCCAATGTCGAGAAAAACTTAGAGCCGTCTTTGCGGAAGTTTCCTGTACAATGCGCTTCTACCGCTAATCCTGGAGCAACAACTGTGCTATCTCCTACTGTTTCGATTACATATACCAAGCCTGATGCTGTTTGTTCAGCATTCGGATGAAGTTTTTGAATTTCAGCAAGAAAAAACTTATTATAATCCGGTACTGACATGCTTGCACATTGAGAAATACGGGCCTTTTCAGCATTTATTCTTTTATTATTATCAATTACGGCAACTAAATTTTTCTGGCTCGTTTCTAAGTTTGAAAACTCTAATTTTAATGCACTAATTTCCGTATCAATTTTTAATTTTTTCTTTTCTTTTTTTTGAGCGGCACTCTCTTTCTCTAACGTTTCAATTTGAGAATTTAAAGTTGCAAGCAATACTTCATTTTTCTTAACCATATCATCTTGACCTTCAGGGGTTTTATAATATGACTCTTCTTTGTAAACTGCAGTTGCGTCAAATGATTCAGCCAATTTACCTTTTCTAATGATGATGACTTCAGTCATAACATCATCTTTTTCAATTGAATTTAGCACATCTTGACCGAAAATAACATGACCAAATACTGTATGTAAGCCATCTAAATGTGGCGTAGCTTTGTGCGTAATAAAAAACTGACTCCCATTTGTTTTTCCCGCGTTGCTAAATGGCCTTTTGGAATTTCGAGGATCCGAATTAGCCATTGATAAGATTCCAGGTCCGTTGTGACGCAAATCGTCTCTGGTTTCATCATACATTCTATGAACGGGGCCGCCGCTTCCATTTCCGTCAGGATCACCACCTTGAACCATAAAGTCAGCTATGACGCGGTGAAATATAAGTCCATCATAAAATGGTTTGTCGTAGTTATTTGTATCAATAGTGAAGTTCCCCTCAGCTAATCCTACGAAGTTCGCCACTGTCATGGGTGCTTTTTCAAATTCCAATTCACAGAGTATTATTCCTTTTGTCGTGTTGAATTTGGCATACATGCCATCCTCAAGCTTAGGCAATTCAACTTCTTCAACCTTTTCTCCTTGTGCAAATGCAGGAACCATTAGAGTAAAACACAGTATTGATAAGAGTAATTTATTCATTTTTATAGCTTATGTTAGTTTGATCTGAACACTTAAATTTACAGAACTCTAATTTATTGAATTATTCAAGAAGCATTGCTCGAATAGCGTCAGAATTTTCAAAAAAGAACCAATTAACTTGTATTCTATTCTGTCCCTCTTAAGTTTCAAACATGAAATATGGTGAATTTTATTACTATGTACAGGCTATTTTCAGCTTTTCCATGACTATTTGCTCACTTTTAAGAAATTACCATTTTTTCATTTCATCTGGCGCTTCAACTTTTGTGGGTTTCTGAGAATTTAGATCATGCAGTAATTCTAAATTCAACAATTGCACAGCCCCATCCTTTAATCGTTTTGAGGCATAAAGTTGGCCGTTTTTTGTAGCAATTATTCTTCCATTGTGATCAACGTCTGCCCAGAAAAAACCGTCTAATTTTGTTTTTAGAACTCTTTTTTTAAGGTAAAATGTGGTTAATGTTTTCCCCATATCTGAATGATAATAGGAGATCATCCATAAAAAGGAGCTTTGTGTAATTTTCTTTTCAAATAGCTTTGGCTCCATTGGCGCTTTGCTTTCAGGATTGGTCTCATTCCAACGTTCAGAAGGTTTTCTTGTCACATTTCCTGAGGTCTCTTTTTCAACAAAGGATTGATTCTCTATCTCGCTCCAACCCTCTCTCTTTAGTCTATGTTCTAGCAAAGGATTAATATGCCCTTTCCATAAATTATAGTTCTTCAAAACATCTCCCAAAAACACTCCGACTTTTAAATTTTCTGGTAACAGACCTTCTGTTGCAATAGCACTTCCTCTTATTCCATTAAGTTCCAATTCTGTTTCACTTTTGAAAACGCCACCACCCGATCCAAATAAAGGTGCATGATGTTTCCACTTATATAGCGCAGCCCAATAAGGCGGTTTGCTAATGGCTGTCGTACTGTCATTTTCTTCAAATTGGTCATCCAAGTAAATCAAGTATTTTCCTGATGGAGAAAGGTCGCAACATCTTGGTCGCAATTTAACTTTTGACCATTGGCCGTATTCTAGTTCATCAGATTCCAAATCCCATACAATCATTTGTGTCCACTTTGTAGGACCTCTTCTAAAAACTACAGCTTTATTCGCTTCTCTCGCTAATAGAAAAAATATTCTGGCTGAATGAGTTGTTGACATTAAATGTGCTTTTTTTTATTAAAAACAGTTTGTATTACGTTTACTTTTAATTGTTTCCTTTTGGATATAACAAGTTATTTAATTGCTCGAATTCACCAAATTGTCCAAAAAAACGCGAATCGACTTTTGCACCAATAATATTATACTGAGCGCATGTAAAACAAATTTGAACAATCCCCATGACGTCTTTTTTCTTTCTAAAAATCAGGATATCTCTGTAAGTTGGCGTGCACTCGGCTGTTGTTATAATATCTGTTGATCGATAAGAGAATATTTCATTCAATTTTCCGAATTGTTTTTTCTTTATCCTATTCCTAACAAAACCTAAATCGAAAAGCTTTTCAGCTAGTTTAGGATCAAGTTTTTCTGGTAATCTATCAAACAAGCAATTAGGATAACCTTCGTCATTACGCCCTTTTTGCGACCAGAAGCGACTTACCTCTTCCTTACTTATTTTGAATTTAAAATGTAATACTTGCGTGTAGTCTGTAAAAAACACTTGACCTTCTTCTGGTTCTGATTGATTTTTCTGAAGTGAAAAACAGATCAAACAAATTATTACGACAAGTGTTATTTTCATGTTTTGGTAATGGTTGGCGTACGTATGAGTAAATATAGCCATTTTTAGATGGTACGACGAGTGCGCTGGCTAAGTTCCAGACATTGTCCTTTATGTGTGACGTAACCCCAAGATACTGGACAAACAAATGGTTTAAAGGAGTAATACCAAGAAGTGTGGAGATTTGGAATAAAGAGAACTCATGTTAATATGTTACCTTCAGTTTTTCACTTCAACAAGCGAAAATTTTTGTTTCTGAGTCGAAGTCATTACACCCGAAGCATCTAAAGAGAGAATGCCTGTAAGTGATACCCACTTGCCTTGATCCACTGAAAATTCACCTTGCGCACTGTATTGAAATTCCATCACGGTTTTTGTTGATTCTCCCGATTTCCCGCTAAAAGATGGCGTTACAAAATCACCAGAAACATATTCTCGTATGTTGTAATCAACAATAGCTATTGTTTCTCCGTCACGATCGACTATATCAGTTAGTGTGACTACATTTTCCTTGATTGCTTCTTGGCAAATGTAGTTTTGATCATTTCCGATTAAATTTATATTACCCAATGTCCAAGTATCACCTCTTGAAACAGGTCCTTTTGGTAATTCGAAAAACATTGATAATAAGTTCTTTTGTTCACTTTTGACCCAAAAGCTATGCAAGGTACCATCTTTATTCACTGTACCTCTTAGGACAATTCCAGTTAGCATAGATTGAAATTTCGCGATTTCAGAATCATCTTCAGAATCTGATTCTTTTGGGGTGGCACTCATTTCAATGTCTACAACATCTTGAAATATTTCAGAATTACTTAGAGTTGTTTTAAAAGATGTATTACTTTGAATTTGTTTAAGTTTGTTGAAGAAATCATTCTTTTTGTCATCAGAGTCTGAATCCTTCATTTTTTCGAATAAGCCGCCTAGTTCAACTTCAAATGTGGACTCTCCAATCTCTTCCATTACAGTTTCGTATTCAATTTTTTCTCCATCAGGAATTTTCCAATTTAATAGAACTTCATTTTTGTCTGAAGGTTTTTCTTCTGAAATGCTAGAACAGGTTATAAATGTGAAAAGAGAGATTCCAAAAAAGATGGTACCTGCGATAATGTGTTTACTTATCATATTTGCGGTATTGAAGGTTATTTATGAATAAACGTGCTTGATCGTATTAATTTAAATGTCCCTCGAAATTACAAAATCCCCTACTCCTTTTCAAATTAGTGCGTCTAATTAGCTTTCCAATAATAATCTATGCTCAAAATCTTCCATTCTAGCTCAACTTTAGTAAGAAAAACAAATGCACCTTCGCCAGCCATTAAATCGCGATAATAGGGCGTCCAATCTTCAAAATACACAAAAGCATATTTAAGGCCCTTAGTAAAACCACAATGTGAAAAAAGTATTTTAGCTGTCTTTTCAGTATGATCAGATGAAAAATAAGTGGTATTCAATTTTAAACTGTCCGAAAAATGGTCGTTGGCAATTTCGAAATCGTTTACAATTTCTAATATGTACTTTTTGAATAAAGAATCTGGGATAATTGTATAACCCAATCCGCGGTTTATATCATGAGACGAACTTTCTTGGCCCTTTCCTATTTCATGATAGCTTGAATCTGTTAAAGTTGTTTGAGCTAAAATGACGTCATAGATTTCGCGTTCTTCAATAGTGCGCTCTTCTTCTGTTAAAGTGTCCAGCCGAATTGATGAACCGAAGGATAAAGTCAGAAAAACAATTGCCAAGAAGTATAAATATTTTGTCATGAAAGTTTCGATTAGAGCCTTAGCTTGTTCTTGAAATTAATGTTCAAATAAATTGGAAGGTAACTAATTGCATGATTATTTTATTTGAGCAAAGGATTCTGTTCATTTATCTCCTTTAATAATTTATCCGATTTTAATTTTTCTTCTTGCCCATCATAAATTCTGTTTTGAGCAAAATGGAATACATCATTGTGGTGATAGTATAAGGCCCAATTCAAGGTCTTGTCCCAAACTACTAAGTCATAAGCGGAAAAGAGATTTGCTGAATAGTGAATGGCCATTTTCCAAGTCATCACAAAAGCGGTATCTGGTTGAAAAGTCATATAAACAAGGCTATTAAATTTCAACTTTTGATTGAAGAGCCATTTTTTAACTTCTTTTTCCATCTCTTCTCCAAAACTAAACTTTTCGTAATCCTCAAAATATTTTTTTGATTCTGGATCGAAGTTGTTGATCTTGATTTGATCTTCGAAATCCCAAAGTGCTTTTGAGGCATTTGCATCAAGCGCAAAAATTTGGTCAAGGTGTTCATTGGCTGGAAGTTTCCCTTGAGAATCTTCGAAAAGCCATCTCAATGGGTGTTCGTGGAGGGGCATTGACCCATTTGTGATATTGCTTAGTTCAGTCATCATTGATTTCAGCTTGCCGGTTGAATAAAATTAACCGTTTTAATCCCTTCTAAATGATGCTATGGATATTTTTCTATAAATTTTTCCTCTAAAGATTTTAAGAATTGAGAGAATTGAATTGGATGATGAAGATTTTCAATTACTCGCTCTTTACTAAAAAAATAATTTTCACCTATTTGACTTTCTATCGCTTCTAAATCCATGAGGCTTGTGTCCACCATATTTTTATTCGAATAAAAGGCAATTGCCTCATTTTTAGACTTTCCATAAACAATTCCTTCCAAATCTGATAAATTAGACTTCCCAATTGCGTTTACATAATCCTCTCCAAAAAAATTAAACCAACTTATACCTGGTAAATAATCTTGAAAAGCCCACATTGATGATCCTTCCCAACCATAAGAAGATCCTCCAGATTCAAAACGCGTTACCACTTTGTGCCTTTGATCGTAAATTTCTCTAGAATCTAAACTCGCAAAAATTAGGGCGCCTGAATCATTTAAAATATTAAAAATTTGCATGAGGTCTTCTAAGGCTGAATTAAGATTTTTGATACTCACAGTTATCCCTCCTCCTCCATGAATCTGACCCGATTGATCTGTACTTAGACTTATATGAAGTCTATTTTTTCCTTTGATCAATATTGACATATACTGTTTCCAATGCGCTTTAACATTCGCTTTATAAGAGCTGTCCACTTTGGTCATTTTACTTTCAGAATAGCCAAATTTTTCAAGCACAATTGTATTATACTCTTTGCTAAAAAGTTTTAACAAGGTTTTCTCTTGAAAAACGTGATAGTTAAGTGTAAGATTGAATGTCAATTCCATTTGTCAGTTTAGGCTTTAATGCTGTAAATAGTAATGAATAAAATTAGCGATTTAGGCGCAGTTAACTAAAAGTGACTTCTATTTTTCATCAGGAACTTTTTCCTTGCGTTTAAAAATCATGTATAAATCAGAAATGAGATAGGTTAAGGCAATTGAAATTGTGATGATTGGCAAGATATACTTTCCCGAAGGGATCAAATGAAAGATTGAAACCCAAAGAAAGAAAATGCAAAGCGGGTATAAAAATAAGCGTGCTAGGACCATTTTCCAGTTCCATTGCGTATCATTTATTTCGCGCATTTTAGTATAATCTTCGCCTAATATGACCTGCTTGAGGTGCGTTAAGAAGACATCTCGGTCTTTATGAACCAATCCTAACGAAATTGATGATCGTGTTTCTAAAGAGCAGATATTATTGAATAGAAAGCTCTCTTTTTCTAAAATTATGGTAATCATCATTCCCCAGTTTGTTGTAAACCCCGGTGCAGATTCATATTGATAAACATTCTCCTGATTCAGTTTCAAATGCCATTTCCGATCTTTAGCGGTTCTTTTTATGGCTTCTTCTAACTCTTCTTCTGTCACTGAAATGGGGATTTCTTTGAACCTTAACTTTCTATACTTTACAAAAACAATTATTGTAGGCATTATTCCTAAGTACAAATAAGCCTGAAGCATTTCTCCCATGGTTCTTACACCGTGCTTTTCTGCAGAAAAGTATTCATCCCAAAGCACGTAAATTATCATTATTAAAATGACGGCAAAGATCCAGATTGCAGGAGAATAATGTTTCAATTTTTGCTTCCAATTTAGAATCAAACGTTTGTTGTCTGTTATTATGGAAAGAGGCTTATTCATTTGATTTTGGTCGTATAATAATTCTTATAATTTATTTTTAAAATCATTTATGATTCTTTCCGCTCAAAAATAAGTATAGATGTTCATTAATCAGGTATTCAATCAAATAAGCTAAGGATCTTCTTTTGTCTCCATTTCATCATGGTTCGACTCACGTCAAATTTGATGTCTGAACGGATTTCTTTTTTTCGTTTCCCTTTACCAAATTGCGAGTCGTAATTTGTTTCAAGGTGCCTAATATGCGCTTCGACAGCTAAGTCAATCATATGTTTATCAAACTTTTTGGCATTTGCTGTTCGTCCAACTCTTCCACTGTATTTTTCACAGGCATGTTTGGCAATATCAAACTCTCTTTTGACAGGGCAAGATGGATAAAATTCACGGATGGCAAGAGCAAAATTTTCGATATACACTGCGTCTTGTTTTACACGAACAACCGCCGCTTTTTCATTTTTTAGATCTCTCGTTTTTTGATCGGCGGCACATTCAAGTTTGGCTTTTTCAATTGCTATCGCTTCTACATATTGTCCCTTGCGTTCAAAACGTTTTCGGCGTTGATTCCATGCCAAGAGCACTCCACATAGTGCAGAATGCTTTTTTGATCGCCTTGTTAAAGCTGCATTCCCTGGAGGTAATAAAGGATAGTCAACAAAATCAGAACAGGTAAAACAAGTTCCTTTTGATTTTTCAGTTTCACCAACAAATGCCGCTCCTAGCAAAATAGGCGCATAGCATTTTTGACATTTTAACTTTTGCTTTTTTGTTAAATATATATTTTGAGATTCTGTAGCCAAATTGTTGTGTTTTCCCTGTAAATATTGCAAATTTATCAAATTGTAATAAGAAAAACGGCTTGTGCGTCGTGTTTATTCCTCAACTGATGTATATCCCGCTAAGCCATGCAAATATTTTATAATTTGATTGCCTCCTGGTTCACCTGCGTGATAATGGTAACCTCTTGTATCATCTGAATGTCCGCCGCATTCGTCCAAATCGCTTGGTTCATTTTTATACTTTTTAGCTACTGTGCTTTTTTATTGCACAATAGACTCTTCTGTTCTTGAATTTATTAATCTTGTATTTTTTAAAAACATGAAGCCTAATGTTTTTAAAAATTCGTGTTGTGTTTTGCCCTTTAATTAATTCATTGAGTTGTTTCTTACTTGTTTCTTGGTAATCATAGCCGTAATTATTTATTAGACCAACTAGCATTAACTGCAATCCAAAAAGGCGATCAGCTTTAAACCCTGCTTTATCGCGTTCAACATTATCTAAATAATCACCTAAAGGTTCGAAATTAGAATAATTCGCATCATATTTTTCTTCAAATTCATTAAACGAAATCACAGTCTTATCCTCCGTAATCATCCATAAAAACATTCTCTTAAAAGCATCTCTAAAAATTAGGTCATTTTCAACTTCATTTCTCGGGACATTTAATTCGTTTACTAAGTCTCCATCATGAAAAAATTCTGGAAAAACTTTTAAATATTTCGCGAAATCAAGGTCAGTCTTAGCTGAAATCGACGTATCAAGAAATATTAAATCTTGCTCGATTATATGAATCCAAGCAAAAAACCTCAATATTCTATATAAAAAGGATTTGTAGTAATAAGTTTTTCTATCGAGCCATTCAGAAGATAGCGGGTAGTTTTTTGTATAATTTTTAAACCTGCCATTCAATGAATGTGCTGAATGAATTAGATGTCCTTTATTTTTTGCCAAAACATCTTTAATTAATTTTCGCTGTTCATATTCATAATTGCTTTTAAGTTTTGAAGAGTGTATTTTCCTTTCAAGAAAATTCTTGCTACTGATTGAAATAATAAACGTTAAAAGAGAAGTTAAAGCCGCAATTAATGCTGCTTGCACTTTGATGTCTAAGCTAAGAAAGTAATCGATCATATTAGGTTTGGGTTTTGAAGTTAATGGTTGTATAGGTTTGGGTTCTATGCTTACGCCGAAGCTACAATATAGACGCTAATGCTTTTTTACTAATTCTGATTCTATTTTTGCTTTTAATACTTCTAATAATTTCTCCTCAAAATCTTTTATGATTCGTTCAGCCCAATAATTGGCATAGAAGTTCATTTTTGAATTTAAGATATAATCGCAATTTAATGTCAATTTAGTTCTACCATTTTTCAATTTCAGAAGTGAATAGGCTATGTTTTTAAACTTAAAATAGTCGCTTTGTAATAAATGCTTATCGGTTGGGGTGTCTCTAAGTTCCGATTTATCAATATGAATTTTGAAATTAACGAACTTAAAGGTGTCAATTTCAGAGATTGTTTCATAGAGTTTTAAACCTTCTGTAAAATACCCTATTCTATATTCTTCCCCATCAATAATTTCAAGTTCAGACTTTATTGGCCTTGGAACACCAATATAATTATAGAATCCATAGTTGTATTCATCCGCCTTAATTTCTGGAACTTCAATTAAATTATTCCAAACCATTTCGTTATGAGCATTAATAATGATTTCAGATTTAACGCTATAAGTTTCTTGACTGTTTGGCAAATAGACCTCGAGAGGATTTAATAATAGGGGTAAAAACACAATCGAATATAGTTTATTAGATTTCCTGTTTTTAATAAAACTGCCTAATAATAGCCCCACAAGTCCTGCTGATAGCAAAAAGGGAAAGGCTATAATTAAGATACACAACCAATCTTCTAAGCCACTTGATAGCGCAAACAAAAAGAATAATATAACGCTAAAGATTGGAAAGAAAAACTGTTTCCATCTGGATTTTAGTATTTCATTCCGTGCAAATAGAATTGGAATTATTGCAACAATAATTGGGACAACCCAAATAAACGTTACGCTGTAAATATCATAATAGTCATAAATATCACTGGGACCTGCATTTTCGCAAAGCATACGAAACCCCAAGCCATATAATGCTCCCAGTAGAATTCCTAAATATTGCATGATTTTCAATTTGTTGTTTTTAGTGGGTGTTAGTGATTTTAGTTAAAACAGGTATTTAAACTATTTCGTTTTATGCTGCCAATCGGCTAATTAAGTTTATAATTTTCTAATTGATTACAAAATTCAATGGACTTATCTAAAATGTCTGTGTTCAATTCAAAAGATTGATAATTTATATTTATTGTTGCTTCTCTATTTTTAGTGTAACATGCTATTACAGGGCTCAGTTCTGACGAGCCTTTTCCAAAGCTATAAACATCCTTAATCAATTCATTTTCAGAAAGAAAGGCAGCTAATAACTTGTCTTTACTTTTTATACTTAAATCACGACCAAACACCCTTCTTCTGAACCAGTCATGTTCCATAATATGAAAAGCATTTAGTGCGCTATTTGTCAATTGGCAGGTTATACTAAACTTATATTTGTCAGGATTATTTCCCGAAAGAAATGATGGAGCTGTAGATGTTCCCCATAAAAATTCGCATCTAGCGATTAAATTAAAATCTGTTCTATCTTGCTCAAGCGTAATTATTCCTAATGGAAGATTACGTATTTGGAAACTTAAATCATACGTCCCTTGCCACTGTTTATACTCACAATTGTATTTTTCTGATATTTGTTTTAACCTTTCTTCCACTTTCGTTATTAATCGGGACGTTTGTTTAAAGTTAGAAATTATTGGCTGCCGTGCAAAGTGTTGGGCTATTACTATGTCAGTTAGTTAAGACTGTACATATGGTTAGCGCATATTTATTTCATTGTCAGTATTAAATTACCTTCTATTATTTCTATTTTTTTCTTACTTATTTCATGTTCTTTTGCAATTGAAGGCCATTTTGAGAGAGCAGATATAACTTCATCAATAATATCATTCGGTCTCTTGATCATATTGTCATTCGCGATTTTTATTAAATCACTTCTTTTAAAACCTTCTCTTTTACCATTTATTGACATTTGATGTCTACTTGTATTCCTCCCTTGTTCTGGGTTATAACTATATGTGATATCATAGGCTGGTGCTATTTTCCACCTTTCCCCCTTAGGCAATAAAAAGGAAATATTTTTAGTGTGATCATCTTGATTTCTTCCGATCACATTAAATACCATCCTTCTGAACATTTGTTCTATTTGATCATTACCTAATTTTAGTCTTCTCATAACTTGGAAGAGTTGTTCATATGAAGTTGATCCAATATTGTTGAAATCGTAGTGGGCAATTCCTGACAAGGTTTGCATATGAATTTTTTCTCCAAACTCCCTATCAAACCTTTTTGTCATAAAATGACTTCTATCTGATTCAACTATTAATTTACAGTCATTCATTTCAATACCACATTGTTTTGCCATTAAATTATATGCATATTCAATTTTTCCATATCCTTTTGGATCACCTAATTCATTATCTTGAATGCCATCAAATTTAAGCAGCCAATGTTCGTATTCTTTACTTAGGTTTAAATTGCCCGAGACTATTTTTTTTGTATTTTTTTCTATTGCAATTACTGCTTTCGGCCTCATACCTCCGGCTGATGTTCCTACTGAAATTATTTGCTCAAGAGCCTTTGTTTTGTCATCTTTGAAAGAAGTATTTAATGATTCTTTCTTTTTCATGATTTTAGAAGCAATTTTCACTAATTCTTCAAGTTGGATATCTTCTATTTCATCATTCTGTTTTGTGATTGTTGGTTCAAACTCTAATGCTCCCATTGCTCGATTACCTACATAGCACAACCTTTCAATTGGAGTGAAGTCATTTGGAGACCTTCCATTTTGACTAAGCCAAATATCTATTAGTGCGTTACCAAATTTATCTGGTAATGAGTCAGACAATAGCCCAGGTAATTTTTTAAATGTAATTGGATTAAGGTTTGGAAAAGAATAAATTCTTTTCCCCATTTGTAACGCTTCAATTGGCATTATTAATGGTGCTAAATCTATTTCTTCTTTTATAAATTCTTTGCTAAATTCAAAAATTGCAACTTGTTTGTCATTATCCCATATTGCAGCTCCTACATTTTTGTTCCAAATTTTAATGCTTACTTCTGCCATTTATCTTGATTTTTTTGATGAAGCTCTTTTCTTTTTATTTTTGTTTTTAAGCTTAATAATTTCTATTGGACTTATTTCTTGGACTGGAACAAGGCTTTCAATATTCTCTAGAATGTGCAGTGCTCGCATTATTTCTATTATTGACGAGAGATTGACTCCCAAGCCTCTTTCTATTTTACTAATTGACACTCTACTTATTCCAGTTTTAGTTGAAAGCTCATTTTGTGTCATATTATATTGCAATCGCTGTTGCTTGAGTCTTTCTCCCAATAATTCTTCTATTCTATGATTTGTTAGTGAATACCAATCCATAATGTATATATAAATTTACGTTAACGCTTTATTTGCTCTTTAATGTTAATAAAGAGCTACATTAATTACAAATATAGCAAAATGATTCAACAATGTTAATAAATGTTTACATTAATAGCGACAAGCAATGATTAAGTAAACAAAAGTTTACAATGTGTATGTAGATTCTAATAGTTGCGTAAAACGTCCTTATCAATGCAACTTGATTTGGCATGACTGCTGAAGGTAGGCATGCACATCATTCCTCGACATTATAAACCTACTCTTTTTTAAGTTGCTAACGAATTATATATTCTATGTGTCGTTGGAATACTAATTGACATTGTGCATGGTTTTAGTGAAATTAGCATACAATGAAACACAGAATAAAAAAATATGCCACAATTGTTTTCGCAGTTTTTTTTAGGTGCATTTGTTCCTTTAATAATCCTTAAGCCTAAAACAGTCTTGTTAAGGCATCTTTGGCAGTTATTGTCTATATGGATCTAAATTATTCATCAAACTTATCCAGTTCAAATGGGGACCAATCGCCATTAAGTTAGCAAGATCAAGATGCCTATTTATAAATGGTCTTTCATTAAGATTTAATCGTACTAATCTTTCGCATAAAGATGTGAAAATTTCGTGAGAATTCATTTCCTTTCTTATCGATAATTCGAATGCTTTTCCAAAAAGCTCAAACCTTTTTTTTCTAACACCTTTATTAATTCGCGTTTTTATTGAATGCGACTTGGAAGAGGAAACTTCAAAGAAATATTCACCCCTCAACTGAGTACCTAAAACATATAGTTTGATCCATCCAATTATCTCGTTGTATTCGTAAGGATATGACTTATTCTCGAAAAGTCTATTTTCTATATCATCAAGGTTGTATTCAGGAACTGACTTTCGTTGAGGTTCAAGTGAAGTATGAATATTAGATCTTAATTTATCTAATTCTTGCAAGTATTTTTTTTCAGAACATCTATAAATTGGTATATCTAAAAAGTAACTTTCCATTTTTTTTTTCAGTTTTGGGCAATAGAGCATGACGGTTGTGTAAAAATAGGCCTTTATGGTGAACCAGCTTTGCTGTAATTTTATTTATTGTTAGGTTTTTGCTTTTAATTATTGAACGAGTAATTTGAACATATCATTCTTTTCAGAACTATTGTTTTCGACATAAACAAAATAGATTCCCGGAATTAAAACCTGATCGTTTAATCTAAGTTCAGAGCCCGAAAAATCTGTATTTAAAAAGATTATTTTTCCAGCTACATCATAAATACTTATTCTTGTTTGGGGTTTTAACTCACGACTAAAATTCAAAAGCTGTGAATGATCATAAGGATTTGGAAAAATTGAAAGCGTATACTTTTCTTGATGTAACTTTTGTGCGACACTTAAATACTCCAGATGAATTGTATTTATTAAGTTTGGTAAGCCTCTACTCGCGTGAGTTAAAACTTCGGGTTCACTTAAGTTTATACTTTCTAAGATTAAATTACAATCGGTTCCAATTGCGTCTAGATCATGAATAACAGATAAAAACAGTTCTCCACTACAAGCAATATAAATTTTCCCATCTGGAGCAATTTGCATTTGTCCCCAGACAATTTCTTCATTTGAAATAATAACTTCTGAACCTAGAATATCGTCTGCTGTCAAATTATATTGATAAAGCAACGAATACGAAGGCGAAAAATGAGGGTTTGTAATGTATAATAATTCTCCTGACGGTGAAAATTCGCAACCATACTGACCCCATTCTGGGTAAATTGCTATGTTAGGGAAAGTAATGGGGTTGCTTATGACCCCGCTACTTTTATCAAAATCCAATACTTGAAAATCATTATGGCGAGTTGCCATTGCGATCTTGTTCCCAAGAGGAGAGCTTTGTAGTTGACCATTCACGTAATAATCCCATTCAGAATTATCAATTAGAATACCAACTTCGCTTACAATGGGTTCGGCAATAACACCGTCTGGTGTGAGCAGGTGCGAATAAAATTTATTTCCAGCCAGACTATGTGTAATTACCCATGCGTCACGGCCATTTTCATGGCGTACAGCTGTTATTTTGTCACATACCGAATCCATTAAAACAACACCTTTTAAATCAGAGATATCTCCTAAGCCTCCGTTTAAATTCATGTCGATAACCGAATATCTTAATTCTTGTGAGTATCCTCCCCCAGTCATTTTGAAGAGATAGTAGAGGTTGTTAGAATTTGGTTTGCGTATTATAATTGGAGATTGAGTGTGATGATTATATCCTCCAATTTCATCAGATGTTGGCATTTCAATTTGATTCCGGTCATAGTTATGAGCTCCATCCGAATAAAACAATAGATTTCCTAGACTGTCACTAATACTTGAACATGCTGTACAACAAATTTCGCTATCCTCTATGGGCAATGGAGGGTCATAGTTAAAATCTAATCCAACGTGGCATCCAAAATACCACATATTACCTTCATTTTGGGCAAATGTGGTAATACTAAGAACCAATATAAATATGACTAATGTTTTTTGAGCATGATTAATAGTTAACACGAAATAAATCTCCTCATGGTTGGTTAAATTCAGTTTAGGTCAAATGGTAATAAAACATAACATCCCGCTATAAACCATCCGTCAGCTTCGAGATTACAACCTAAATTAGCCCGTTTTCTCACCCTACCCAAGTTAACTGCTCAAAAAGATAAGCATAAAATCCGTCAACATCAATATCAGTAACTACATTCACAGCATAGCCTTCAGAACTTTGTACAATATTTCCTTCATCTGAACCTTCGGTTACATTAAGCAAGAATTGCTGCTCAATAGTATACAATGAAGGTTGATCAAGATAAGCTGTTGTGACGGTATCCCAAAAGGCATAACCATCTTCAAAGGCCACCATAGAATACATTTGACCAGCTAAAGCATACAAAGGATATTGCTCACTATCTGGTGCAAAGTCAAGCACTATTTGAGGCGATAGCATTACTTCGTTAGTCGCGTTCAAAGGGAACATGGTTAATGGAATTCCTGAAGCCAAGATTTCTTGTACCGCAAAAGGATCCCAATAGGCATTCCATTCTGCATTGGGATTGGCGCCAGGTGACAAACCTGGATCTACATTTCCAGTAGCTGGTGGTAAAGCTCCACCCATCCAAAGAATTTCAGCAATACCATTTCTGATATTAGCATTCATGGATAAAGCAGTTGTTAAGGGAGTCATTGGTGAAAGCACTAAAATTTTCACATTTTCTCCTCCTTGATCCATATTGTTTTGAATCAAATCCACTATCATTTGTTCACCACTTACTGTTGAAGGTGGAACAGTATTGGGCGTAATATTTAACATGGGCAACATATTGGCCATCATTGAATATTGGCGATAAGTCCATGGAAAAGCATTGATTGCCCGAGCGGTACTGGTTGTTATTGGAATATTGGGTTGCTGCATTAGGTTGAGTACTTTTTGCGTAACATCAACAGTAGGCGCAGCGCGACAATCAGCATTTACGACTACTATTCCCAATAGATTTATGTTTTGCATTGTGGCTACCAATGCGACAGAAATTAATTCGTCCACGGCACCATCTTGAAGGATGATTAAAGGTTGTTTGCTCATAGTTTTGGTGTTAGGTTTAATATTGTTTTTCTCCTACTACTGCAAGCCGTCTACCTTTTAAATGTACAAAAATGTTCTGAATTAATGGGTTTAAAATCAATGACCTATTCTGAATTTTCATCTCGTTATTTCAAGAAAACGCTCTTCCTCTCCTTCAAGGATTACTTGTTTGGTCAATTTTCCGTTTTTATATATTTCATATCCTATCCCATCTCCTTGATAAAAATAGTCGGCAGAAGTTTGTTCTCCATCTGAATTGAAAAACTTCCTAATCCCATGTCGTTTTCCCATATCCCATGGTTCAATAAATGTTATTTCGCCTGTTTGTGAATTCATGTTTTTTGTCACACCATGCTCTAAACCATTGATGAAACATCTAATTTCCGTTGTATCTCCATTGGTATAAAAGCGATAGAAACATCCATGCTCTTCGCCATTTTGGAAGTTGCGTATGAACCTTTTATCATAGAAGTAATAATAATGAATCCAATTTCCTTCAAGTTTTCCGTTTTTGAATTGTCCTTCTACACTAATTTTTCCATTATCAAAGTATTTTATATAAGTTCCGTGGAAAACCCCGTCATGGTATTCAGCAAAAACGGATTCACTTGTGTCATTAGGGTTCGGTTGTTTAAACTCTCCATGTCCATCAAAAATTTTTTGAGTCCCATCTCTATCGTATGCCTGTAGTAGTAATAAGTCTAGCGAGTCAGTTCGTTGAACTATTTTCATTAATTGTCCATTTGGATACCAATACCTCCACTCACCATCAGGTTCTGTATTCTTGAAATTTGATTCCAAAATCAATTGTCCGTTTGGCGCATATTCCACCCACTTACCAATTGACCAACCATTTTTATAATTGCCTTTTGCTTTTAATTGACCATCCTCATAATAGAATTCCCAAAATCCCTCTTTGCATACATGGAGGTTCTTTTTTTCACGAGCCCTCTTTGCGTCACTGCTAATCCAGCTGTCATATTCGACTATCGTATCACCATTATTATCTAACAATGGTAATTTATAACTCAAAGACCAATTACCATTATTTAAAGAATCGTCGATAATATAATTCCCTTTTTCCGCTAGATTTCCGTTATCATAAAAATACTCCCATGCCCCATGAACGATTGAATCTTTCACAGGACCTGTTCGTTTCATTTCTCCATTTATATAGTATTCTTGAAGAACAAAATTGACGGTGTCTAATTTCGAATCATAAAGCCTTTTTGACTTGATTTGTCCGTTTTCATGGTGATCAATTACCCTATCAAAGTTCCCATCAGATTGCCAGCAACTGTTTAAGTGAAACGTCAATAAAACTATATATAAAATCTTGTTCATTTAATTTGTACGCTAGGTTTGATTAAAACCCGTATGCGATTGTCTCCACTAAATTAATAATTATCCCCTACTCCTTCCCTGCTCAGGATTATAGTTTTTAAAGTCAAACTTAAACACTGCCCAAATTCACTTTTTTCGGTACAAAAGGAAAG
The DNA here is from genome assembly GCA_013138735.1 of Crocinitomix sp. Classification (GTDB taxonomy): domain Bacteria; phylum Bacteroidota; class Bacteroidia; order Flavobacteriales_D; family Crocinitomicaceae; genus Crocinitomix. The sequence continues at coordinate 65,323 of WTCE01000030.1, forward strand.
GCTGAAATCTTATAAGCTGATTAAATGTTTGTAACAATTGGAATATGTCTCGTTAGTAAACCATCACCCATTTATTCAAAACCTTAAATCTAATTCCATGACAAAACTTTACGTCTATGTTATTATTCTTGCCTTAACAATGCTTAATTCTGCCTTTGCGCAAGACTGTCAATCCACCATAGTTATTCAATTAGACAACATTACGAACGGGAGTTTATTTTCTGGGCAAAAAGTTGTTCTGACAAGTTTTAGAAGTAAAAAAGTATACACGAATACGACTGACTTCAAAGGAGAAGCATCCTTTTTATTACCCTGTGAAGAAAAGTTTAATGTGACAATTTCAAATTATGTTGGTAAAATTGAATTGATGTCTCCTCCTTATGCCAATAGCACATCCACACAAACCTTTTCGTATGCGGCAGATATGTTGGAAAAAAGTAAGGCCTTTGCCATGAATGATGTGCAAAAAAAGGTAGTCGATCGTGCCATAACTCATTTGCCAGACACAACTTATGCCAAAGCTTGGATCATGCGTCAACCTCACGATCTAGAAAACTATTCAACATTAGATATAACCTTAATTGGTTTGGAGAAACAATTTTTAGAGGATGAGGAAATTGTGTTTACTGGAAGAAAGCGAAATAAATCATTCAAGGCAAATACAAATGCCAAAGGGCGTGCGCGTTTCTATTTGCCAAAGGGTGATATTTATAACGTCAATTTTAAGTATCATGGCAATTATAGTATTGAGGAGGTTGTCTATTCTAAAGGAACCTCAAGCACAAGAGTTGAGATTACTTATATGGGAACCAAAGAGTTTTTGCGCAGAAAAAAAGCGGAAGAAAAGCGCATGGAACTTGAACGCCAACAAGCTTTATTGGCAAAAGCAGCAGGTAATGCAATTTATAACGGAGATTTAGTATTGGAAACGGTTATGAACAGGAATGATTGGAAGAATAAATTGCTTATTACTGATGTTTCATACGAAATGTTAGCCTATGCCTTGAAATTGGCAATATGGTACGAAGCAAATCGAAAAGCGGATCAAACCACCCAATTCGTCTTATATAACAATGGGAAAAAGCAACAAAACTCAGAGTCAGGTGTTGCTTTTCATATGGTTTCTCCAGAATACCAAACACTTGTAGATAAGATTAACTATGTATATGATAATGTAGGTTTAGAAACCGCAGCACACAGCATAGAGGGCTTAATAGCTGGAGACGGCATTGCGAAAACGTATGATGATGTCATTCTTTTCGTTGATAAGGACGCCGGCTTAATGGACTATGAATATTTCAAACAATTAAAGGCGCCCGTGCATGTTGTACTTTGTGTGGATGACAGACGTGCTAATCCACAACATTTAACAATTGCTTGGAAAACAAAAGGGAGTGTTCATTCACTATCTGGCGATTATACGAATATTGGACAATTGGTTGAAGGCGATACGTTTGAAATGGAGGGCGCTCAATATAAAATTATGGGCGGGGAATTTGTGTCAATTTATTGATCAATACAATCTCTATCAGAATTAGGATTAATGTGGTTGCAATCCGCGTTAGTTTTATCTGGCTGGTAATAGATTATCTCCCATAAATGTTCGGAACCTCCTAGAGTTATTAGATAAATACAGTCCATTGAACGCAGTCCCGATTGTTATCGGGAACTTAGATTTTAGTCCGCCTGAGGCGGACTGTTTTTTTTTTAAATGATGTATCTCAAGAACTCGAAATCACCAGGTTTCGAAGCGCAGTAAATGATTCTTAAAAATAGCAAATGATAAGTCTAGTAATTAAAAAGGAGGGTTTTATTCAATTTTTTTCATCCATCTGGTGATTGCTTTGGCTTCATTACTTTCGTTGTAATAGCTCCAATCCCCCTCAGTGTGAAGTAGTATTCTTTTATAGCGTCCCACATCAGTGTCAAATTGATAGCAATAATAGCTGTATTGTCCCATATCTGCTCCATGACTTGTTCCCTCAGAAAAGGCCCCGTTGGCTGCTTTATTGATTAACTTATTTTGGGTGTACAATTTTCTTTTAGTCACACTCCCAATTATACCGTCGCAGTTTGAAATGTTTTCAATTAATTCAGACTCGCTTATATAGCCTAATGAATCTGCTCCATTCATGCCCTCCGGCAAGTTAAAGGAATTCACATTACCATCTGAATCTATCATCCAACCATTGAAGGTGTAACCCCAAGCAAAATTTTGATATACCATTGTGTAATATCCATGCGGAATGGAATCATACTTTTCTTTATTACATCCTAATAGGATTAGGCTAAAAATTGCGAGTAGAAATAGCTTTTTCATTTTGAATGGGTTAAGGATAGCTTCTTATTCTTTAATGATATGCTGCTCTATTCGTTCCATGCGGTCGCACAACTCTTGTAGTTTATTGAGAATTAGAATATGCGTTTTTTTTGCATCAATCCCTACAGGGCTTTTATCACTATGGATCACCTCAGCAATTTCTTCGTACGTTTTTGCGTCTATTTCAAATTTCATATTGTTGTTTTTTATCAATTTAGGTATAATGGTTGGGTAAACCGCGTTTTAATTCAGCTTAGACTTTGTTGTGCATGTGCTATTTATATAACATTAATAATTACATTCCCTTTTTTGTGGCCCTTATCAACATATCTATGCGCTTCTACTATTTGTTCCATAGGATAGCGTTTATCTATTACTGATCTTAACTTTCCTGCCTCACAGAGTTCTTTGAGAAAGATAAGGTCTTCGACTTTTAACTTAAAGTTGCTCGACAAAGCCAGAACGTTAAGATAGACCCCTGACGTTGTCAAAGATTTTTTACGTTTTGAGGCATCAATCTTGCCAACTGCATCAAAGATGATATCATAAGTATTACCATTTTGCGTAAAATCTTCTTGCGTATAATCAATAAGCTTATCGGCTCCCAGAGATTTCGCCAATTCCAAATTCCCCGCACTGCATACTCCTGTAACTTCTGCCCCAAAGTACTTGGCTAGCTGAATTGCAAAAGTGCCAACACTGCCAGAAGCACCATATATTAAAACTTTTTGTCCTTTCTGAATATTTGCTTTTCTGAGATTAAGTAAGGCGGTTAATCCACCATTAGAAAGCGGGGCAACTTCTTCATAATTCATATTAGTTGGTATTGTTGTCAGAATTCCATCTTCAAGCATAACACAATACTCAGCATAGGCACCAAAATTAAATTCAGTAGATCCAAAAACAAGATCACCAATTTTAAATAGCTTAACATCTTTTCCTACTGCTTCAATTTCTCCAGCCAGCTCCATTCCAAGTATTTTTTTTCTTGGCCCCCTGAACCCCATCATTATTCGCATTATAGGTTTGAAAAAGAAATCCTTTACAGGACCTAAACCAGGTTCTAACCGCCGAACTTTAGTATCTCCTATGTGCACAGTTGTAACATGCACTTTTATCAGCACCTCATTGTCTTTAGGGAAAGGTTTTTCTACCTCCTTTATCTGAAGAACCTCTGGAGGTCCATATTTAGTGCAAATAACAACTTTCATATTTCTATTGTTTACGGTGAATCCAATGACGTACAAGGTTTGAATAAAGATAGGCATTTTCTGCGTTCACCGAAGTGTAATGAAGATGAATGCCGCCGCGGACCACATTGGCGTTCAGTAGTGATGGAATCTCTGGACATTGGATCAGGTTCAGTCGCAGGAGCCTTTTGCAGGGATAAGGAATCGTGAGCTTTGGCTCGTATGTTAGGGTACCTTTTCTAATTCACTGTAACAGCAGTACCTATTGAAAATGTACTTATGACCGAGAAAAAAAACAGATGTTTCTTTCACACTATTAGAATTGAACTCAGCCTCTGACATTGACCTAATTACTTTCGCTACACTCTCCGGCAAGAAGCTTCCTGTGTGGCCTGAAGTTTCATAAAGTCCATAGTATTGTCGTTGATTGTCGGTTAATACAGTATCTGTTTTAGCAAGTTGTGAGCAAAAGAAAATCCGGGAATGAGGTCCAATTCCATCTAAGAATTGGTATTGCATGTTTTTTGCACTATCTATAAAAGTGTGCGTGTATTCGAAATCATAAATAGTTTCATAGAGGTTTGCATATGAATTTTTGGAGTCATCAACAATGCCATCATTAACTAGGTCGGTCCTCATTTCTTCATAATGATCATAATATTCTTTCATTTTCTGTTCTAAGCAGTATTCGACTGATGATTTAGGTGCTTGTTGATTTTCATTTTCTTGATCAGAATTCCCAGAACAGCTAGAGACAGTAATGGTGATAGTAAATATGAATAATAGATCAATTCTCATTATTTTAGGTTTACTCGTTGTATATGACACACCTAAAATAAGAATTAATATATTTGAGCACTCAAAACACCTGGAGACCTATGAAATTATTTTTTATTTTCGCTTTGATTTTAATGACGAGTTGTGCGACTGAGAATGATCAAGTTGAAGACACCTCAGAAATAGCTCCTGTCCCCTTTCCTCGAAATTACAAGAGCTTTTATGCTGGCATGAGTGTGGACGAGCTATTTGTCAACGCAAAAGAGGAAAACTTTTATCTTACTGGAGAATGCAGCAAATGGACGAGGCTCTATGATGGAGAAATAATAGGACCAAAATTAATCTTAGAAAGTGGTAGCGTTATACTTACTGCCTATCCAATTGATGGAAGAATAGCAAGGTTAGAATTTGATGGAGATAACGACCCTTTTTTTCACGGGGATTTAACCGATATTTATGAGAATTTTGGAGGCTATAAAAAAAATGGATCTAAAAGAACGTTCTCTCAGGATAGTTTAAAAACGCATATTGATAAAAGCAGAGACGTTTTAGAACTTACTCATAATTCGCTTTGGGGAAAATGGATGGATAGTGAAACTGAATTTATGGAAAATTTAAAAACCAAAATTCAAGAAAAATACTCCTAGTCTTTAATAAGACCAATAAATCTTTTCATGAATGTATTTAGTGTTTGATATCGCCAAATCATCTTGTGAATTAATGCTAACGTTAAGTATAACAAGCGTGGCCTGCCGATAAGCGGATATGATTTTTTTTTAGAGTGTTAGCCGTTTTTCTATGTCATCATTTGAATTTTTTTCCACTTCATTGTTTGCCTGAGAGGAATCTCTTTTTCTATTTCTATTTTTCTGTCACCGATCGAATAAATCAATTTAATCTTAAGCAAATACCTTTCAGACTCCAAAATGTCTGGCGTTTTGAAATAGAATATGTATGTATTCTCTTCACGCTCAGGTGACACAAACTTATATTTTTCAGGGAATTCAGCAAAATTTGAAGCTCTTATTCTCGAATTATTGACTCTTTCCCAATTAACTGTATCTGTATAAGTCAATACATGAGATAGTTCAATAGGCTGCTTTGCATTCTTTATAGAAACAATCTCCTGGGTTATTGAGTTGATTTGTATCTGCTTGTCTACTCCTTCAAATCTAAGTACACTCCGAATAGTGGTCTTTCCATCCAGGCTAATGAAAGGTACAATTATCGTTGAATCTTCAAGAATAAATTCACTTCCATCATCCAAATTTAATACGGGTATATATTCACAAAAAAGATGACGATAGCAAGATCTCATCCCTATACCCATTAGTACAACTAAACTTATTCCTATTATCAGTTTTTTGGTCATAGGTTTTAATTACTGCCAACGGTTAGTTTAAACTCCCTTTTATTGCTTTTTCATGCATTATTAGGCTTCTCTTCGTTTTCATTAAAAATGGGAGATTCTGAATTTAAATTTTCCCTTAAATAAGTATGAACTGTCAGTAAAAGCTTTTTAGCGACTTCCATGTCGTAGCTCTCAGTAGTTGTAGATGTGATTTTTTTATCAGCATAGTATTCACCAGACTTAAGTTGAGCATTTGGCGTTTCGATAAGAAAGCTTAATGTTTGCGAACCTTTTTCTGGAGATTTCCCCATTAAATAAAATATCATTTTTGAAAACCATCCTGCTCTTTTGCCTAAATTGGTTCTAACCATACCAGGATGTTGTGAGTAGATACCTACACTATTCTCTTCTAATGTCTTTGCTAATAATCTACAAATTAATATTACGCCAAGTTTTGATTGTCGGTAAACTTTAAAGCTAGAAAAGGAGTCCTTGAATTCTAAGTTGTTAAAGTTAATTTCTCCTTGATGAAGCCCTGAACTGGTGAAAATTATTTTGGGGTCAGCAGACTTTTTTAAATTATCAAAAAGTAAATGACAAATTAACAAGGGTGATAAAAGGTTGATCTGCAAAGTTTCTTCTATATCGTCAACAGTCTGTTTGTGCTTAAAATTCATTATGCCAGCATTATTGACTATCATGTCGATAACCGGATATTTTAACCCAATTTCTTCACAAGCTGAGCAAACTGAATCAAGTGAATTTAAGTTACCTTCAATAAATTCAATTTGACCAGTGCTATTTGGATATTGATTTTTTAATTCAGTTCTAAGTGACTCACCTTTGTTTTTATCTCTAGCTAAGACTATAAGTGTAGCACCATTTCCAGCCGCTTTTAAAGCGCTAATCTTGCCCAATCCAGATGTGGCACCCGTCATGAAAATGATTTTATTTAATTCCATCTTGTGTGTGTTATGCAACTAAAATAGCAAAAGGAAACCGAACCTTAGGCAAATTCATAGGATAAGTACACGTATTGTGCGAAAAGAGTGTTGGCCAAGGCTGGACATGTATTTTTGCGACTAATCTGAGTTCGATTATTCCAAATATTCACATTATTGATTGTTGCTAATGTCTAGCTTAACAGCGTTCTAATTCAGTTTAGATTTTCTTTGCAAGAAGTTGTTATTTCTTTTGACAAATACCGCTTACTCCAGTTTTGTTTTCTAAAAGGCTATTGACAAGAAACTTTGCCACATCAGCTCTTTGAATTGCGTTGCTTGGCAAAAAACCTTCATTTTGCACATGTACTTCTCCTTTTGATGCACCATCTTTTAATCCTACAGGTCTCAATATATGATAAGGTAGTGCATTACTCATTAGGTGCTTTTCTTGCTCATTATGGTCATTCATAGTGCTCTTAATTAATAAATTAGAAATGAGCTTTCCGAACCAATTAAGCTGCGCCCAACTTTTTCCTACACCCAAAGCACTTATTGCGTGAATATGAGAGTTGGATTGCGAACTATTTAAAGCGTCAAGAATGTTTTTAGTGCCTACTGCTCTAATTCCTGCTCCTTTTAAATCCTTACTACCTAAGGCAATTACTACATCACTAAAGGATTCATTGTCAAAAGCAAGTTGAACATCCTTGGCATTCAGAACATTCCCCGTTTTAATATTAACCGTCGAATTTTCGATTTTATTGGTAGATTCTTCTCTAACAAAAACAGAGTAGCTCAAATTATTTAATTCTAACTCTTTGCAAATGAGTTGCCCTGTTTTTCCTGTAGCTCCAAATACGATTATATTTCTATTCATTCAATTTTTTATTATTGGTTACGGTCGAATAAAATTAGACATTTAGGACAAATCTGTAAGGCGGCAGCTGAATTTTAATTCGTAATGACAACCTTTTTATTTACATTTTATCCCCAATAGCACTTCGGCGTTCAGGATTCCTAATTCTTTTGCGTTAAATACGTCAAGACAATAACCAGACTGTTTCATGAGTATTTTTATTTGAGCTCTGACCAGATAGGCAAAGGCATTTTTTTTATCTAATTCAAGGGCAATATTGCACTCTTTTAATGCCTGTTCTAACTTGTTATTGTCAATTTTTTTCTTGCTAAAAACGGGCAATGTCACTGACCTTCTCCCCATGAACGAAGGATTAATATAAAACCCCATATTAATTGTTTTGTATTCCACGGTGCTACTTTCACTAATTAGAGCAAAGGCCATGTTAACATGCGGTAGCGGATTGGATTTATTAAAATGAGTGGCATTTAAAAAATCACTTTTTGCTTTCTCATAGTTGCCTTGCACATTATGAATTACGCCTCTAATATTATAATTAGACGACAAAACCTCATGAATTCCGGTTTTCTCCTTATGCTTAAGCAGAAAATTAATGGCGCTGTCTGCATAAGTAATAGCGGTCTCATAGTTTCCAATATTTGCATAACATTCGGCAAGACTTCCATAAAATGCACCAACCGCACCAATATAATAAACATCACCTGCTACGCTGTTATCCTTGAAACTTGCACTACTCTTTATTTCTGATTTCAATGCGTCTTTGTGCTGTAGGGCACTTTTATATTCCACAATTGCCAAGGCGTCCTTGCCCAACGCTACGAGCGCATTTCCACGGAATGACAATAGCATGGCACTGTTTGGGAATTGAATCAATCCTTGATCGTAATGCACAATCGCCTGCTCAAACTGACCAAGATTATATGAAGCAATTCCCCTTTGATAGTAATAGCTTTTCTTTTTAGGGTCGCATAGATCGGCAATTTGCTCTTTTAAATAGTCAATGCTCGATTTATTCGCTTCAGTTTTCTCTATTAATTCTAGCGCTCTACTATTATCAGCGCAAGTACCGTCCATGTCCTCATTGCTATATTTGGCTCTTGCACGATTCATATATGCTAAAAAATAAGTACTATCAATTTTAAGCGATAAATCATAATTGTCTATGGCTTCGTCATACTTTTGAAGAAATGCAAGAATCGTTGCCTTGGTGGCGTAATACTCAGAATTTGTTGGTTGAAGTTTGATGCAGCGATTCAAATCCTTAAGTGCATTATCCCAATCTTGATTATTGGCATAATATTTCGCTCTAGGATAAATAACTTGACTATCATTTGAATCAAGCATAAACCCTTTATTCAAATCTCTTATAGCCAATGCAGCATATCCCGAATTAAGGTTATAGAGTCCTCTTCCTGTATAGTACAATGCCATATCTGGCGCTAATTCAATTGCTTTATTATAGTCAAACAAAGCTCCAATTTTGTTGTTATTAAACTCCCTTAAATTTGCTCTCATATAAAAAGCAAAATCATTTTTTTCGTCATTTCCTATGGCAAGTTCAAGCAGCTGCAGCGCCTTATCAAGGTTTCCCCTGTTGGCTTCAAGTTTGGCTAAATGGCTGTAACAGAATGAGCAGTTTGGATTGAGTTCAAGTGCCTTTTGATAGTCTGCTTCCCCCTTCTTTAATTCATTTAGTTCAAGATAGGCGTAACCTCTACTCCTAAAATACATTTCCTCAGAACTGTCTTGCCCAATTAAATTATCGTAATATGAAATCGCCTCCTCAAATTGGTCAAGCTCAAACAAGGAATCAGAATAAGCTATTATATCATCTTGAGTTTGTGAGAAAACACTTGAAGTATAGCAGCAAAAGAATAATATAGGCAGTAAGATTTTAATCATTTTGATTGTTTACCAAGGTTTCAATAAATTTAAGAATTTTCTGCGTTTAGTGAAAGCAATGTTGAAGGTAAATAGTACATTAGGTATGTAGGGGGGAATTTTAATTGATGCCTACTTTGTCATGTTCGTTACCGTTTCTCCATCAAATTGCCAAAGTCCGTTTTTTCCTCCAAACCAAATGTTTCCTTCAGCATCTTCAAGAATAGTAAGTATTCCATTAAAATTCTTATCGTCTTCGGAACTAAACTTGTTAAAATTTTCGCCATCATAAATACATAAAGGATTCAAATCTCCTCCTAACCATAAATTTTCATCCTTATCTTCATATATCACTCTAACGCTGTGATTACAAAGACCATCTGTTTTGTTAAAATTGACAAAATATTTCCCATCATAGCGCGTAAAACCACCATCATGAGTTGCTTTATACCCAAACCATATTATGCCTTCCTTATCCTTAAAAATGGTACGAACCATATCAGTGAACAAACCATCTTCTGGCATAAATTGAGTGAAATTTTCACCGTCAAATCGATTTGCTCCTCCACGTGTCATAGAAGAGAACCAAATGTGTCCATTAGCATCCTCAACAATACTTGTTATCCAATTATGATTAAGACTATCTTCCTGTTTGTGTCCTATTTCAGTTAAAAAAGAGGTGAATTTATTTCCATCATAGCGGTAAGCTCCGGCACCACCTGTACCAATCCAAATATTACCTTTTTTGTCCTCCAACAAAGAATGAACAGCGTTTGGGTTAATTATAGGATATACTTTATCTAACCAAATACTACTAGTATCGCTATAAGGAATTGGGATGTGTGTGAACGATTTCCCGTCATATCTTAACAATCCGTCTGCTGTACCAAACCATAAATCACTGTTTTTATCTTCTATCATTGATAAAACTATGTTACTATTCAAGCCGTTTTCTTGAGTGTAATGCGTAAACCCGGCTGAAGTGGGATCATAACGATATAAACCACCTCCGTTGCTCCCAAACCACAAATCACCATTGCTAGCTAACAATCCGCTATTAAAACCATATTGCGGAATTATCACTTTGGATTCAATTATCGTTAATTGTTCAACTGCTGGGGAAACCGTTATATCCACATTAGACTTTGGTTGATTCAGGTCATTACAAGAAATAACTACAAGCATTAATAATGAATAACTCATTCCCCTCCATAGTAAATGTAAGTTGGGAGTTGTTTTTTTTGTCAATTTATTAGGTTTGATTATCATACAGTAACGTTGTTTTAGGTTGCGGGTGATGGCTTGCAAGTGTGGAGTGTTGCCGTTCCTTACTCCGATATATATTGATTTATACTATTTTAAATATAGAATTCTTTGTCTTAATGAACGTGAAGTGGCTATATGCTATACTTGCAGTTAGGCGATCACGCATTGTTCTTTATTATTCATTTTTGTTCATATAGTTCCCAATATAAATCATCAATAAAGTGCGTAAATGATTCGCTCGTAAATATTTCACTATAATCGCCGTCTTCATCTAGAATGTAAAAGCTACCTTCTTTTTTCATAACTGCATCATATCTCATACTTGCTTGAAATGGGGTGTCAAAATAGTAAAGTTTACCTACTTCTTTACACACTATATTTAATACTGAATAGAGAAATAAAAGTCGAGTTTCACGAAGAATCTCTTCTAATTCGTCAATAGTTTTCGAATATTTTTTTGGTGTGCTTATTGAATTAATATCAAAATCTTCTTTGAGTAGTTTTGCATTTCCTGTCCAAGGTTTATTTTCAAAATTATTCGATATATCCTCAATTTCTTGTGATAGTTTTCTTACTACTTCCTTTGTCATAATGCCTTTTTTAAATATTGTTATTTATACTTTTCTATTAAATCCATTAAATCCTCATCCTCTAAATCTTTTGCTTTTTCCAATGTAATATATCCATTTTTGTTTTCTTGATTTAGATCAGCTCCTAGATCCAATAACTTCTGAATTATTTCAAAAAATACTCTTTTCTCAGATTCAGCCTCTTTTTGCCAACATTGCCCATATTCACCAATCGCGAGGAAGAGAACAGAGTTTTGATGCGGCGCTGCAGTAGCATTGACTTCAATACTGCATCCCTTCACTATTTGTAGCGCAATTTTGGCTAGTCTTTTGTTAGAAACAGCAACATGCAGGGCATTATAGCCATCAATCGTTTTTACGTTTGGATCTGCACCACGTTCAATTAATTCATTTACCAGTTTTATTTGATCTTCAGAACCTTTAAAACTACTTACGCGGCACTGTACAGCATGAAAAAAAATGTCAGTTCCTCTTTTTTCATTAATTATTAGGTTTGGACTCAATTTAAATTCATCAATAATTTTCAGAACTTTTTCGCATTCAGCTTTAGTTAGCCCTTGTCTTAATTCTTTTAGTTTATCTTCTGGGATCATATACTTTCTTTTTCTACCATTTGTTATTGGTCAGTTAGAGATGATGTTTCTACATATGATTTGTCGTCCCACTTATATACTTTTTGTACGTACAGAAATGAGTTCGAATCTGTTTCTTCGGTCAAGATATTATAATATCCGTTCTCTGATTTTTCGTCAAGCAAGACTTCGCTCACATTATGAAAAGTATTTAATAAGTGATATTCCTCTTTATTTTCTGTTGCAAACAACCAATATTCTTCTTCAATTATACTCATATTGTTTTCAAAAATATAGTGCGGAGCAGAAATCATTAGGCCTGTCTCTCCTTTTTCGCCAATGATTATTTCTTCCATTTTCAGCGCACCTACATCAAAACAATCATAATTGGATGCTACACACTCTTCCTTATCAAGTGGCAGCTGTGTCAGGACACTCCAAGGAATATCATTTCTAGATATTTTTTTTGAATCAAATTCATTGCCAGTCCAAAACACTTTGTACTTCAAATATCCAGTTTGATAGCCTCTGCTTAAATCAAAAAAAGTATTTATTCCATTATAGATACTATCTGAAACGTGGTCAATAAATCCGCAATTCTGGTAAAGAATTTCTGTACTATCTTTAATGATAAGACAACGATTCCCGCAACTGCCGGTATATCCGCATCCTTTTTCCGTTTCAATCAATACTATTTTTGAGTCTCCAATATTTCCTAGTGGATAAAGACTTGTGTTTTCTTTTGTATAAATCGAAACAGAATTAGGATCGTAGATTGAGCAACTATCGTTTTTTTTCAAAATTTCAACGTAATCCTCAAAAACTATGTCATTTTGATTTATTGCTTGTTCTTTTTCTGACGTGTTCTGACAGGCAATCAAAAGACTAGTCGCAAAAAACAACCCTAAAAGTGATATGAACGATTTTCTATCTCTCATTTAGATGATACCAATTAAATGCGTTTTTAACAATGGAAATAGGATTGTTATTCTTCCTCAGTATTTTCAAGGATCGTGATTAATTCACTTCTTATATGTTCCGACATTTCGGGCTTATTCACCGTATGAATCATATATGTCTTTATCAAAGGATGACTTTCTCCATTCAGTCCTAAAGACCAAGAACTTGCCATACCTACTGCATATTGGATCATATCTGCCTGAGGAGCGTTTTTAACCTCTTCAATGCTTCGACCTTCAGTGTAACTCAGCGCTGAAATAATCTTTTCAATGTTTTCGTATTTCCCATTGGCAAAAAACATACTCCACAAGATATCCAATTCAGTTGGATGCGTTAATGCTTCTTCTAAGAGCGGATTATAAGCCCCTTCATCCTCTTCTCTGACTTGATGATGTATTTCTAACTCAGGTTTAGAAAACCCGCTCAAATCAGGCCCTCTGTAATTGGAACGGGCAATTAATAAACTGATGGCATTCCTTTTTTTCTGTGGTAGTTCGTCTTTAATCAATAGTTGATCAATATCCTCTATGAGGAATAAGGCATTATTCAATGCTTCAACATAGAATTGAATGTTGGCATTATCATTCATTCCTATTTCATCCATTGATTGTAAATAGTATGAAATTAATTCATTCGGTTTTGGGTCCAAATAATAATTTTGTCGCCATCCCTCTAATTCTCCTTCCAGCTCTATGAATTTATTCGGACTTGAAGTATGCAATGAAATCTTACTTTTTAGGATCTCTTCTTTCCCTGAATTGGCATCATTTATTGTCACAACAATAGTGTATTCTCCTTCAGCATCCGTTTTACCAAAGTTAAATTGAGGTAGTTCTGGTAAAAGAATAAAACCGATATATTCTTCGAGATCAGCCACTAATGTTCTTTCAAAATCATTTTGCGAAACAGTGTGTCCCTCTTCATTTTCAATATGGCAGTTTATTCCAACACTGATTTTACCCTTAACGATTTCATAATCACCGATCATAATTATGACTTGAAACTCTTGATTTGGATATACATTATCTACAATTGAAAACCTGGGTGCTGTAATTCCTTTGGTCAATTCCCATTGGTCATGAATAAATATGTCTAATGTAGGAATGACTACGGTTGTACTTTTATAATTTTCGTCCATTGCTATTGTTCGATATGAAATTGATTCAATTATTATATTGATTAATCAAATATTATTTATGCGTTTAATAATTTGGTATTCATGGAAGTCAACGATTCTTTTAAATGCCTGTTTTAAAGGTTCTTATTTTTTGTTGCAATATGTTGATTCAATCTTAAAATTGATTCAATCTCTTTTTCTTGGAAATTACTACTCATTCCAAGGTTCGATCTAATTTCGATCATTAAACTGCGGAAATGTGCTATTGATATTTTACCCTCAGACTTGTTTTCAAGCACTTTAACAAAATCTTTTATAACCTCATCCTTTCCATAAACCAATAGTTTTATTTTCAAGTCTTCGAGATCCTCATTGGTCAAATCCTCTGCAAATAAATACTTAACTAACGTTTCATAGACTTCAGGTCGAAGTTCAGTCTTTGCATTTCTCTTTGCTGTCCATCTGTCGAGATAGTTCTTAATTACAGGTCCAATAATTGATCCTATTATTGCACCCAGAATGGCCGCTATAATTCTTCCATCTATTTCCATTTCCTATGTTTTATTTGCTAGCACAACTAGCTAAAGACTTTACCTCAACTGACCCATTGCGCACCTAAAAATACGAAATTCTACTCCTTAAGCAAGCCGCGCTTATCATTCAAAATTCTAAACTCAATAACATCCCAAAAACGCCCTTTACGGCTTAGTTATAACATCTTTTCAAGTTCTTTTTTCAAGTCTTCCTTGGTTGTGACTTTAAGCGTCAGGTCAATGTTTTGAGACTTTTTTATTTCAAAAGTTTTGATTGAATAAAAGGGTTTTGAATCTTTATATGCGGTAATTAGAATTGTAGCGGTCTCACCGATTGGTAAAGAAGTTTTTTCATAATCACCATGCGTAAAGGAAAAAGTCTTGTCTTTCTTCTGATAACCCGGTAAGTACATGTCCTGATTCTTAAAAATCATGCTCGTATAAATATTATCATATACATCAAACTCCTTGACTGAAACTATCAGATCAATTTCTTGCGTTCGAGGATCTGAAAACAGTCGATCGATATTTGCCCAGCCTAGTTTTTTCAATGAAAAAATATAGGTAGTACTTTGATCTTCAACAAAGTTGTTTACAGCCCCTATTTCAACCCACTTTTCACCATAGATATAGTCTTCCCATTGGGTTAAAGGATCATGTTTAAAGAGGTTAACTTTGTAACCGTCAACGATCATTAATGAATCTTTTGTTAGGATCATTCCCATTCCTGCATAAATCTGTTTACCTATTTTACTACTCAATTCAGTTGGGATTTCGTCATGTTTTCCAACGTCCGAAAAGCCGTCAACATTATAAGCCACATTATGGCTTTTATAAACTGTGTCTTGGATGAAAGAAACCAGCATACTATCAAAACCAGGCTCAAGGAACTCTTGTTCATTTTCAACATTAATTGGTGATGGATTTATCCAGTTTACGGAGTTATCAGCAAGATTGCCTTCATATATTTGCATATCATTCAGAACATTGTCTGTAGGTACTTCTACCCCAATAGTCTTATTGGGGGCTATTTCTAGTTGTTGATTATCAGACGTGGCATTAATATATATCATTCCCCCGCTTTCCAAAAATTGTCCGTTGGACGTTGTTGTTAGGTTACTCAGAACCATATCAAGTTTATCTAAGCACTCTTTGAGTTCAATCGTTACTTCTCCAGATATTGGCCTTCCATTCGTGTCAATGAATGAGTTTTTAAATATTGTCAAAACAGTTCCGTCCTTTCCTGTTAATGTAGTGTCTATGTTCGAAGAAATAGAGAATACCTGAGCGCCTATTTCTTCAGCGGTGAACACTTGATTTCCAGCCTCTTCGGTAGAGATAATATTTTTATTTTGTGTATTGTCTTGGACAGTGTTTTCACAAGCGATAAGTGTCAATACTGCCAATATTATTAAAAGTCTCCCTTTCATGTGTTTTTTATTTATGCCATGTTTAATGTAAAATGCTTTTTACATAATTTTAGCGAATCGTTTTAATTTTCTCTGTTGTATTTATAAATCCTATATCCATCTTTTTGTTCAAATCCATCTGGCATATATCCTTTTTTTAATATTCCGTCAGCTATGATTGCCATATTCAATCCCATGGCATCATTTAGCTCATCTGAAATAAGAAGTGTTTCTTCTTTTTTATTAAAAGATTCGGTCACATATTTCTTTGCATTTTCAACTGTTGTCAATACGTTGTTTTTCATTGTTTCATTTGATTCTGGTTTGTCTTTTTTATAACATTCACATTCAGCGTCTTGAAGTTTAGCCATTTCTTGGCATATTGATTTGGAGGCTTTCATTCCTTCGTCATCACAGCTTTCATACATCTCAATCATTTGTCCGTCTTTCAAAACTTCACAAACTTCACATTGTTTTTTTTGTTCTGCGCAACTAGTAAACAGAATAATGGGAATTATAATATAGAAGTATTTCATAGTTGATTTTAATATTTGCTAACATCCAGCGATAAGCCACATGATCTATATTCCTTTTATCCGCCAGCTGACGGATTGCATCACTAATTTAGCAAAAAAACCTAAATCAAACCACCAACATCCACCCTAACCCAATTCACTTTTAAAAGGTATTTGATCCATGGCATGCTCGGCAATTGCGGTTATAGATAAGGATGGATTAACACCCGGATTTGCAGAAATCATAGCACCATCAATAATGAACATATTTTGATATCCAAAAACGGCATTGTTTTTATCAATCACTCCTTCTGCTGGATTTTTGCCCATTACAGCACCACCTAAAATATGTGCCGTTGACGGAATGCCTGCCAATGTTTCTAATCCAAATGAGGTACTTACGCCATTTACGACTTTACTATATTCCTTAATCAGTTTGACAGATTCTGGAATAAAGGGAGTCGGTTTTTTACCTGTGCTAACTTTTGAGCGCATCAATCCAAGCCAATTTCGCTTAAATCGGAGTGTACTATCTAGCGTCTGCATGAAAAGGAGTACAACCGTTTTTTTTGCCCAACTATTCACAAAATAAACTCTAAAATATTGTATGGGCGATTTTATCCAAGCCCAAAACATCTTTGCTATCCGCACAAAAACATTATTGCCTGTGACATAAGGGAAATGGACTAACTTCCAAGCATTTGAACCTTCGGCGTATCGCACTACTTCAAGGTGACTATTTTCATCCGTATCTAAAATACTGCCTATAGCCACACCTTTTGAATAATTTTTATCCTTTTCAAGACTTGAAACACTGACCAAAGTTTCATTATTGGTTCTAATATCTTGCCCCAACTTGTCTGAAATGTTTGGCAATGAGTTTTGTTTTAGTTTGAGTAATAACTTAATGGTACCTAAAACACCCCCAGAAAAAATAACGCCCTTTGTTGTAATTTTCTTTTTCTTGCTAAAGAATTTTGTGCTGGTTTTTATCGCTACTTCATAGCCACCCGTGCCATCTTCTGAATCTATAGGATTAACGTCATAAACCTCATGTTCTGCCAAAATCTCTGCACCGTATTTTTGAGCCAAATGCAAATAATTTTTGTCCAATGTATTTTTAGAATTATTTCTACAACCCGTCATACAGGCCCCACAAAAATTGCAACCGGTTCTTTTTGGACCTTCTCCATCAAAATAGGGATCTTCTTCTGTGACATTTTCTTCGCCAAAATATACACCAACATTGGTAGCAGAAAACTTGTCTTCCATCTTCAATTTTTGAGCTACTTTTTTGAGCCCAATATCTCCGTCAAATAATTTGGGGTTTTTGGTTGCCCCCAGCATCTTCAACGCTTCTTTATAATAAGGTGCCAATTCGTATTCCCAATCATTGAGTTCGCTCCAACTGCCCGTTTTAAAAAAGGCTGATTTTGGAACGGGTAAGGTATTGGCATAAACCAAAGAACCTCCACCAACTCCTGTTCCCGAAATAATTACAATATGTCTGAAAATGGATAATTTCATGATACCAAAGAAGCGCACGCCTGGCATCCAAAGCCATTTTCTAAAATTCCAGTTGGTCTTTGGAAAATCTTTCGCTTTGAACCATTTTCCTTTTTCAACAACTAAAACCTTATAGCCCTTTTTTGATAACCTTAAAGCACTCACAGAACCTCCAAAACCGCTTCCTACTATAATATAATCGTATTCTGGTTCTTTCATTTTACTTAGAAGGGGATCAATAGGTACTCTTTTTCGGGGTAGTTTATAACACAGTTGGGGCCTATAAGCGATTTCGAGTGTTATTTATCCCTTTTATCCCTCAGGTGACTGATTATGCTCCTAAAAATAACAAATCCCCTTTAATCATCAACCAACACTTGCTTATAATTCTTAATACAAACCTAAATAACGCAATGAAACACGTTTCAATTTTCACGCTTTAATTAAGCAGAAAACAGCACCTAAAGTCGAAAAAACAAGAAATAATAGTAGTATGGAATATTTCCATTTGTCTGCTTTATTATTCTGCCTTTTAATTAATTGAAATAATTGCCCCCACTGATTAAGGTTGGCCTTCCACGAAACCTTGAATCCCTTTTCTTCAAGTAGAACTTTAGTGTAAATGGTCAATAAAAGTGCCAATAGACCTGAAACAATAAACGCTATATTATAGTTCATTATTTATCAATTGTAAATTAGGCAAGTCGTTCATTGTCTTTAAGGTTTTCTCTATAATAATAATAAACGGTATCCGTATTAAATCCAATTTCCTTAGCCGCTATATAAATATCATTCTTATAATCTTCTGTTCTAATTATAAATACTTGGTAGCCTTGTTCAATTTCAAATTTAATATTCAATTCTTTGTTGAATTCAGGGTCGGGTAATTCAATCACCGCTTTATCAGTATCAGAATGCCAACCTTCAAAAAAAGTTGATGCGAAAAAAACATCCGTAAATATAATTTCAAGCTTATGATAATAGGTCAAATCACTACTACCGGCTATAATAAGATTTCGACCATCATAACGCCATAAATGAAAATCAAACCACTTATTCTTTCGAATATAGTCGTCAATTGAGTTTACAGTTGATGCTATTGTATTATTCATATTTTGGCTAATCAATTATAAAGTTCGAGTGAATATAACGCAACATTATGACCTAGCGCTTATTTCCAGTAAAACGATCCTAGAAAGGTTATGATAAATCATATTGCGATTAGGATCATGCACGCTTTGTAGTCATTTGATTTTATGCTTGTATAAACAAACTCTTCATTGTAACAATCTTTCTAACTATTGCATTACTGTATTGGTTTTGCTTTACTCCCCATGTTGTAATAACTGCCGTTTTGAGTCCTTTTTTGGATTCTTTAGACTCCCTAAATTGAGTTTCTCGATTCCTAAGTTTTTTTAGATCGGAAGCATCAAGTTCGTATTCATCACCGTAATACTTTATTTCGCACAAATTTACCGTCTTATCATCTCGATCAACGACCAAATCAACTTGTGCTTTGCTACTGCTCCATGTATAATTTTTTGACTCTATTTGATCACACTCCAGTCCTTTCTTGATTTCCTTAATATGTTTCAAACATATTGTTTCAAACGCATAGCCGCACCATGTTCTATATTCTTGTTTCTGGTATACTGATGTCCATTTCGACCCCCGATATGGGATCATAAATTGAAGGTGAAACAAACAAAATTCATCATAAATTCTATACAGGGTCGTTTTCGACTTCTCTCTGTAAGAATCATACTTTAGTACAAAGCCTGATAGTATAAGTTCTTCCAAAGATTTTGAAAATTGTCCCCCAGTTGAAATGTTGGTTTTCTTTAATAAATCAGTCCTAGTTAGCCCCTTTTTTCGAGCTGTTGCCAAGACGTGAATTATCTGCTCATGATATGAATTCTGTCCATAGAGTGAGTTAAATATATCTGCATACTCATTCTCTAGAAAACCACCATTTGAGAAACACATACGATCGATAGCTTGAACTGATGATTCTCCAGTATTAACATGTTCCAAATATTCAGCGACTCCACCAAAAGCCATATACATCTTTAATAAGTCATATTGCTCAACTGGATTGTCTTTATACTTAAAGAACGCCTCTGTTTCGTGTAATGTAAAAGGTTGGAGTTCGATTCTTTGTGTGATTCTATTATGCAGACCTCCTTTATTTCTAATGATCTTTTTCATCATGTAAGAGGCAGCTGATCCGCATACCACTACTACTAAATCTGTTCTTGTGGTGCAGTAGTCATTCCAGAAATTTTCGAAGGCTGGTAAAAACCGAGACTTAGGTGAGTCTGTCCAAGGGAATTCATCAATGAAAATCACCTTTTTTGTTTTAGTGACTTTTATGGTTTTCAAATACTTCTTTAAGAGTGTAAACGCTGCCAACCATGAGACGGGCTTTTCATTTTCATAGCGGTCGTTTGTGAATTCATTTAACTTAAGCATGAAATTCTCAATTTGATCTGCTCTATTTCCAACTTCTAGCCCGGTGAAACTAAATTCAATCTTATTACCAAAGAACTCTCTAATAAGATACGTTTTGCCAATTCTTCTTCGTCCGTAAACAGCTATTAGCTCTGATCTTCGACTACTTAAGGTATTCGTTAAAACTTTAAGCTCATTTACCCGTCCTACGACTCTTTTTGACATAGTAATTATTTATTTTATAACGCAGCCAAATATATGATTTTTTATTCAATTTGGCTGCACTATATATTTGATACATAAAGCAGCCAAATGTATAATTTTTCGTCCGATTTGGCTGCACTATAAATACAGCGCTCTTAACATTTTAGTGACTACAGCACTCAGTTAAAATAGCATATAGTACTGAAAAATCACCAGTATTTTCTTTATATACAGATGACCTGAAAAGCAACTATTAACACTAGAAAACCAAAACCATGTGTTCGCGGAAGAAAATTAAAATCAGATGAGATTAACTCTAAATTTAAGCGTGTTTTTTTCCTTTTCAAGGATTCTTATTCCGAAAGTTGCTGCCATTTTACTTTAGGGGTTATTTTCTTTTTCAATTATTTCGTCAATTATGTAGCTTTTCACAACTTCATTCTGATCAATCCGCTCTCCATCCCATTCGTCAACACTAAAATTCCATAATACGGTTCTGTCATAATACTTTCGAGTTTCAACTAATGGAAAATAGATTGGACTTTCCGTAATCCAAAAATTCCCTTCGCCACCAGCATAAGAGCCAACAGGCTTGAAATAAGCATTAAATAATCGTCCATCAACCTTTTGATAATAAAAACTTCTAATTTTAAAAGTGTCCCAAGTCATGGGATTTACCAAGACTAAGATTAGTAAACCATAAACAACAGTTGAACAAAGAATTGCTGTAATTCTTAACAATATAGTTTGCCACCGTTTTTCGGTTTTTCTTTTGAATACTATGAATAAAGTAATTGTAACAATAACTATAGAGAAGATAACATCCGTCCAGAAACCGGTTAGAGAAAAATCCGTAAATAAAACGACTAGCAAATAAATTGCTGTAAAAACTGTGATTATTGTTTGTCTTTTAGTCGTCATTTTTAATAACCTTTGGTGCTTGAGCAAAAAATTAGAAACAATAATTCCACAAGAACAAATTCAAGAATTACCCACAATAATATGGCTCAGTAATTTGACCAACTATTTAGCTGAATTATTTAAAAAGACGTTAAAAATTGATAGTTGCAGCAAGGAGTATCTAAACTTGAAGTAAACAGAGTTTAACAATGTTTACTTCAAGTTTTTAGAATTCAAAAAAAATTATTTACTTTTCTTTAACTTCTTGGCTGCTTTTTTTTCTTTTGCAGTTTTAGTAGGTTCTTTTTTAACATTTTTCTTTGCGTCTTGACCTTTTCCCATGATATCTTTTTTTAATTATTGTTTTTATTTATTCTAATGCAGATATTTACGTATTAATAATAATCCACATGAGATTTACTCCTACTAAAATAAGCAATTATTCTTTCAAACCTATTTAGATCAACTATTGCATTATTTTTTTGCTATTTAGCTAAAAGAATAATTTCTTCAATATCTAAATACATTTTTAGTGATTTTCATCTGCACTAATTTGGTAAGCTTCATCCAATATATCTGTGATTTTTTCATTCTTCAAAATATATAACCCTAACCTTACTTCAGAAATTCCTGGACATAATTTATAAGTAAATTCGGGAGTATTGTTGACGAGTTTAGCGTCGAGATACTTGAATTGAATATTTTTACTATTCTTAAGTTCGACTGCAACTTCCGTGATGTGCGTTGAAATGAAGAATGTACAGTTCTTAATTTTGGAAAGTGCAGAAATTATTAAAGTAGAACCTTCAAAAGCGTCTTTTACATTAGTTCCTCTAAATAATTCATCACAAAGGACAAATACTCTTCCATGGGTCTTGATTTTTATTGCGGTTTCTTTGACTCTTTTGACTTCGCTATAAAAATGACTGTATCCCCTAGAAATATCATCAGATAAATTAATGGTCGAAACAAGTCCATTATATATAGATGTTTTCATTTTGTCCGCATTAATTGGAAAACCAAGGTGGGATAAATGGATAGAAAGCCCTATTGATTTAAGGAAAGTCGATTTTCCAGCCATATTAGGACCCGTTAAAAAAAACAAATTTTGTGATTCGTCAAGAATAACATCATTCTTTATTGCATTTTTCACTAAAGGGTGATAAAGTCCATTGATAGCAACTGTTGGTGTTTTTGAATCTGTATATTCTGGTAAACACAAACCATTATTAATGTAAACCTTAGAAACTGAACCAAGTGCATCAAACAGGTATAATAAATCTAAAAAATCGCGAACACTATTCTTGAGTTTAGAGCGGAATATTTGATCAAATTTATTAATCGATCTTGGAGATAATTTCGCCTTATTACTAAGAGCAGATTTCATTAATTTATCTTCCAATAATTCAGACAATGAAGAAATTCTATTTGACATTTCAGAAGGCATTTTTGTCAAATCAAGTGTTTGAAAAAAAATTGATTGAGTTCGCAATACATCAATCAAATATTCAATGCCTTTACTAATTATGTGGTAGTCATTTTTTGCTTTTAGTAGATTAGACAGATGCGCACTATAGGCATCCATGTAATTATCCTTCAGTACAGGTATATTTAGTTTGAGATAATGTTCAATAAAATCGAATTGACTTGAATTGAATTGGATGGCCACTTTATTGTCTCCAAAATATTGAATCGCGTCTTTTCTGAAAGTTAGGATATTAATATCATTAATGGGTGATCTCATCATTTGAGAAAGTGCATCTTGCCCCCCCTTTGTATGCGTATGATTAAAATAATCGAACACAGAATTTTGATTGGAGGAATTTCCAAAAATGTCTAAATCCTTAATTGTCTGATTGTCTAACTCGAACATCATTGCAAGCTAACGAAAATCTTAGATCGATATTTTATTTCAATCGATAAATCATTATCAGCTTTATTAGATTCCATTGTCCTCACTAATAATTCGCTTATTATTTTGGATATTCTAGTATTAATATACAATTTTGACTCTTAACTTGCAGCTAATTATGAAAACAAAGAGCCTTGAAGTAGCATTCGATAAATTATACGATAAGTTGGAAGGATGGCTGAACTCATTGATAGAGATGATCCCAAATGTCATTATCGCCTTGGTCGTTTTTTTACTTTTCTATCTGGCCAGTAAATGGATAGGTCATATCGTGAATAAAATGCTTGGAAGATTAACTAAAAACAATCCTGCCAACAAGCCCATCAATAAACTCATTGTCAGATCACTATCTATACTAATCATTATGGCTGGGGTCTTTTTTGCTCTAGGACTTTTGCATCTTGACAAAACGGTAACCTCTCTTTTAGCCGGAATTGGAATTCTAGGGTTGGCACTTTCTTTTGCTTTTCAGCATACAGCCGCAAATATTTTATCCGGACTAATTATATCCATCAGAAGCTCAGTACACTTAGGTGATCTTATTGAGTCAAATGATACATTTGGAAATGTATTGAGAGTAGGGTTAAGATCTACAAAAATTTTGAATGTAAAAGGGCAAAATGTAGATATTCCAAATAGGCTCCTTTTAGATAATACTTACAAAGAGTATTCAAAAACCGGCTATAGAAGAATTGATGTAATTGGTAAAATAAATTTTAGGGAGAATCTGGATGAGATTAGACAAAAAGCTGAAAGGAGAATGATGAACTTTGATTTTCTCTATGAAGAGAAACCACCGAATTTTGTATACAATGAGATTCACAAGGAAAAGATTGATTTCACTTTGAGGGTTTGGATGAAGTTCACCAATGTTGATGGTGCGTTTTTGAATGCCAGGAGCCAGTGTTTGATTGAACTCAGTAAACTATTCAATGAGCTGGGTGTAGAAATCGCTAGAGATGAAATTCTATATCTGGACCGAAAATAAGAGACAAATACTAATTGCATCACCGAGCCTTATTTTTGTACGCGAAAGGATGAGTGCAACACACACGCCAAAGTATTGCTGCCCTACCGCAATTCATTAGCGCTTAATTGTTATTCGCTTTTTTAGTCATCAACCTCTTGTAACGCGTGTATAATACCGTTAATTACCGATTAGTTTATTCATTGCACTTACTAAACTAAGTTTTTCTTTAAGACTTAATGCCTTAGAGAATTTTGAGAACTCTTCATCTATTTGTGGTTTTAATTTTACAATTTCTTTTCGTCCTTTTTCTGAAAGTTTTATTCTTTTCGCTCGTTTATCTTCTTGGTCGTTAAATTCAGTAATTAACCCTTTTGAAAGAAGTCTTTTAATTACTTCTATTCCAGTTGGTGCTTCAAGTTTATGAAGCTCTATTATTTCCATTTTTCTATATGATTCAACTTGATCCAAATGAAGCAAAAAGCTGTACCCGTCCAATGACGAAAAAGGAGAGTCTGAAATCACAGATTTTGTTTGTTTCTTAATTTCTTTATTGAGCATTGAAATTTGGAAAGCGAGCATTAAATCCAAATGATCATTATGACTATTTGTATTATCTGATTTGAAATATTTACCACTAAGCCATATTGCAAAGTCCTCTATATTCTCTGACTCGTTTGATTTTGAGAATTCATCCAATTGATCTATAAGAGTATGTATAAGTTTAGCTTTCATTTTTCATATGTTATTGAACAAATTTACGAAATATTATTGTGTTTTTGATATAATACGTTATATTTACATCAGAAACATAGTAATTGTTTCGAATTACATTACAAATGAAATAAAAAAGATAGAATTATGAACTTTAATAACCACGTAGTAGTCGAGTACTATTTTCCTAAAGAAGGAAAATTTGATGCCGTAATGGCAATATGCAAAGAGACGCTGCAAATGTTTCAATCAGGAATTGAAGGATTGCAAATGGCGCAAGTTTTAAAGCCGACAACTAAAAATGGTCCAATTGGAATGTTGTCTATTTGGGACTCAAAAAAATCATTAGGAGATCTACTTAAAAATATGGATCCGTCAATGGAAGAAGGAGTAGCAAATGTAAAAGAATGGACGACTAAAATAGAGTTTCAAATGTTTGATGGGGTTGCTGGTTGGCATATGAATTAATTATTGCTAATTAAATTATAAATAGTTCTTTGATTGACTTTACAGGACTATTTTCATTTTCTACAAGGTGATTCTAAATTTCATATAACAATGGTTTTACCAAACCGCGTTTTATGCACTTTAGATTCTAATAAATGAGGTATACAATTGCAGTTGCTTCAGGACAACTAACCTTTTACCATTTCTTCGGACCAAATTCTCTGTAGTTCTCAGTAATCTTCCAATATTCGTGACATTTAGCTTGTAAGTCTTTAAGAAACTTGGAATTAGGCTTTGTCGTTTCTGGTGACAAGTCATAAAGTTCCACGCACATATTATAAAGGCTCTCAAGTATTGGTTTACTAACTGAACCACTTTTATACACGACCACAGCACCTAATGGAGGTCTTCCATTTTTTACTTCACTCATTGAAATGGCTTCAATATCCTCAGCAAAACTATCACGTTCGTCAGGATCTCGAAAATCATATCCTGAATCTGAACTCGTATTCAATCTGGAATAGGTAACCGTTTTATTTTTCACAGCTAAATCTATTAGCGTCTCTCTTATCTCTCTATTAACGTATATCTCTTCCATAATTCAATCTTGTATGCTCAAATGTAAGACTTTTTTGGTGGATGTTTACCAAGCGTTCAAGATCAGCAGTAATTAGAAAAATGGAGACGGAAATATTTGATGATTTCGTTTTTTCGTCGACTCTAAATCTGAGTTCGATTATTGAGGATAGCCTCTAATGGACCAACTATTTGACGATCCATAATATTCAGAAACGCCTAAATTGTAGATTGCCGCACTATCAGTGTTAGATTCTCCTTGTGCTAAATACCACCAATTAGCAAATGGACCTAAGGTATCATAACCTGCATTTTGGCAGTCAGATATACAGGTGACATATGAACCATCCGTTGAAATTATAAAATCATGTTCATTTGGCCCGTAATTCACAACTAAACCATCAAATGAATACTGATCAGCACTAATGGAACCCTCTTTCACCCAAACTGTATCAACGACAAATTGATAGGTGGACGTATCGCTTACTTCATCATATACCAAACCTTCAAAATAATGACTCATAGTAAATTTCCAATCTCCAATAAAGGGTTGGCGCATTTCGTCTTTCATAAGGTCAAGTGCGTCTGGACCAGTTTCTTTGCGACAAGCCGTAGCAAGAAATAAAAACAAACAGAAAAATAGGGATAGCTTAAATAACTTCATTTCAATTTTAATAACGTCCAATTTAGTTAATTGGTTGGCAAATATTGTCCAAACGTTTGTCACAAATTAGAAAACGATACTGGCCGTTTGATTGTTAATTTTTTTCATGTAAGAACTCATTATGATCAATCGAACAAATTCTACAGCAATTAATTCATACATGTTATTGTGCATTCGTTGTTTAGCTATTTCATTTTTCGGCAAAAGCAATAATATGTCCATCTATATCAGCAATATAACCAACTGTATCTCCCCAATCTCTATCTTTTGACTTACTTATTATTTTCGCTCCTAATTCAATTCCTCTATTTAAATATTCAATAGAATTTTGAACTTTCAGATATAACTCACATCTCGGAATTCCATTTCCTTCTTCCGGATTTGGCATTATTGGAGAAATAATCTTAGAAATACCCTTTTCAGGCATTAATCCAAGTTTTGTAAATTCATTTATTTTGAATTCAGTCATTCCAGGAACATTTAAACAAGGATTAAGCTGAAGTAATTTTTTGTAAAACTCGGTGCTTTTACCTTGATCTGACACATAAAGTATAAATTCAATTTCTAGCATAATCTGAATATTTATCGTTCATTTCGGCATTAAAGTACAAGGTCAATTTGACTAACAACTCGGAAAACAAGAATAATACGCATTCGTTTAAGGACCTTTATAGCATCCCAAAGCTACTCCTTCACCAACACATGCTTATAATTCTTGATGGCAAACTTAAAAGTTTCCCAAAAATTACGTTTTTCAGAACGGATATAAACTCTGAAATAAATGAAGCCAAACCATGCTCTAAACAAGAAATTGGGTGGTAATTTAATAAGCTTTTTGATGAGCGGAAAAGTCCAAGGCCACAAGACGGCAGTTTGGAAAAACTTTTGCAGGTTTTGCAATTCGCGTTTATGAGGTAAATCTAATTGTGAGGAGAGAAAAAATGATTTGTCTAATTCTTCGACAGAAAATGTTGGGCTTAAATAGCCTTTTGACAAGGCATAATCAGCAAGTTCTGTTCCTGGAAAGGGTGCAAAAATCGAACACCAGGGATAATCTGCTTTG
This sequence comes from Crocinitomix sp., assembly GCA_013138735.1. GTDB lineage: Bacteria > Bacteroidota > Bacteroidia > Flavobacteriales_D > Crocinitomicaceae > Crocinitomix. The sequence continues at coordinate 93,029 of WTCE01000030.1, forward strand.
ATTTTGATGTTGAGTTCTACAGTTGAAAAGGCATCTTCTAAAGTTTCATCCGGTAGTCCTAAAATATTATAGGTACGGAATGTGATTCCCGCCTCATGCAACAGTTCAGCGGCTTCGACAATTTGTTTGTCGTTCAATTGTTTTTTGAGGACTTGGTTGCGCAAATCTTCGTTTCCGGATTCTACACCAAAAAACACAGATTGACAGCCTCCCTTAGCCAAATTAAACGCATAGTCGCGATCTGCCGCAACCAAATCAGCCCGAACAAGACAGATAAAAGGCAAGCCCACTTCTTCCTTATAACGCTCTAAAAACTCGTATAGCCAAGAACGATTCATACCAAAAACATCATCTGCAAAATAGATGACTTCTACTGGAGTTTCTTCTTTTAAGCGGATACATTCTTGGATTACTTCCTCAATTTCGCGAATACGAACATATTTTCCTTTGCCTTTATACAAAGCCCGCATGGCGTCTTCAAAACAAAAGGAACAGTGAAAAGGACAACCTCTAGAGGTTATAACATTCCGCACTTGACGGTGTTGATTTTTATCTAATGCGTGGTATAACTTGCGATCTGGATAAGGGTAATCATCCATATTATCGGCTAAATGCCGCAGTGAGTTATGTTTTGTTTTGCCTTCAGCATCTATATAAGAGAGGTTAGGCACATGATCAAAATTCTCTTTTGCATCTAAGCAATTCAAAATATCAACCATTGATTCTTCGCCCTCTCCTCTGATCAAATAGTCAATGCCATCTTCTCGAATAAAATCTTGAAAAAACGTAGGATGCGCCCCACCAAACAAGGTTAAAACATTGTACTTTTCTTTTAATTGAATCGCAATTCGTTTTCCCCAATTATGACTGCCGCTCATGACTGAAAACCCAACTATGTCTGGTTGGTATTTTTCCATGATCTCCTCAAAATCCTCCAATTTATGTCCAATTGCTAAATCACACTCATGTCCATGCGACTTAACCATGGCTGAGATGTACATAGGACCTACGAATTCGTAGTCCATATTTTGAAGAAAAAGCATTTTAGCCATTTTTGGGATCTAATTTTAGATAGCTTAAATATCCGAATAATAATAACAAACTCCAAAGCCTTGGGTAATGGATGATATAATTTAATGCAGGAATGCTTTGAATATCAGGAATGTGATGGTACTGAACACAAAACACCAATAAGAGTAACATGGTAAAAATGATAAGTGACCGCTTACTTTCTAATGCGCTCAACCATTTAAAAATAAATACCACTGGAATGAGTAAAAACAGAAAGTGATAAGATGCAGAAGCGGGAATTAAAACAAAAGCTCCAATAATAAAAATGGAACTGTTGCTTGCTGTAAAACGAAATTGATCGCGCTTGAATATTTTGAAACAAGTCCATGCGACCCCCGCAATGAAAACTGATTTCACAATAGGTTTAAGGATGGGCATGTCGACTATTGCAGCCCTTTCGGGAACAAAAAGATTATTCAATAAAGAATCAACGGATTGGAAACCAATTGCATGTTTACCTTGCCCTGAAAGATCGCCTTGTAAATGATCAGAAAATGTAATGAGATAGGCTTGGTAAGCATCATGAAAGAGCAAGATAGTCAATCCTAAAACACCTACAATAGTCAATCCAGCTGTTAGCATCCACTTTTGTTTTAAAAGGTAAGTCTTTAACCCAGCCCCCTTTTCTTTTATTGGATCGAACAAATAAAGAATAAACAAAATTGGGAAATATTTAAGCAAAGCACAAAAGGCTAAAATGATGGCGGCCGCATGCCTCTTTGATTTTAATTGTACTAGTCCAATGGCCTCAACCATGCAAAAAGTAAGAACAAAATAGGCTTGTCCAAAATTGAAATTTGAGGCCAATGGAACGAAAAACAAGCTACTAATGAAAAGAGCGGAAAGGAGCGGTAAATTAAATATGCGTTTTAACCGAAAAGGCAAAAACAGTAATAAAAAAACGTTAAAGATGAGCCAAACACGCTTGGCAGTCATAAAATCAAGTCCCGAAAGTGGTAAATATAAAAAGGCAGTTATTGGCGGAAACGGTGCGAATTTAGCCCCCTTTTCAAGTCCCATTTCACGTGCTTTTGCTGCGTACCAATCATTATCATAAAATTGATCGATTGATTCGCCATCAGTAATAAGAGAAGCAGCTGTATAGTAATTATTAAAATCTCCGCCGCGATTATTCCACCCCTCTACTCCACCTTTATAAATGATGAATAAGGCTGTTAAAGCAAGCCAAATTCCCAGCACAACTTTTGTGACCCGCCGATTTGCTACTATGTCTTTTAACTTTCGCACGAATCAATCTTCCTTATTCTTTTTGACGATTCCTTTTAGCACATAAGTTCCTTCAATGACATGCGCTTTAAATTCTGTCCAGTTAGAAATGTTTGCAAGGCGTTTGAAGAGATATGACGGTCGAAAATAAAAAGAGCGATAGGCCTTGTTTTTAATGGTCTGTAGCTCATCACGGGTCAATTCTCCAGTCCCCATTGTAACGCGTTCACCAGACTGATCCATTACCTGAACGGAAGCATCAATTAAACCTGATTCAATCGCCTCTTCGCGAAAAGAGGTGTTTGATCTAGGCACTGCAACATTAAAAGAGGCATAGTCCGCATCAATTTCAATGGCAAATTTTACGGTATTTAAAATGGACGCTGCCGTTTGACCGGGGACACCTATTAAGAAAGTGCCTAAACGCTGAATTTTTAGTTCTTTGGCCAATTTAAAAGTTGCCCGAATTTGATCAACGGTATAATGCTTTTTATAATGCTCTAAACGCTCATTCTCGGCCCATTCAACGCCAAACATAATGAGTTTGCAGCCTGCCTTTTTCATTAAGGTTAATTGGTATTCATCCACCACATCAACCCGTGAAAAACACATCCAATTGATGCCGTATTCTACCTCAACCATCCATTCTAACACCCTTTTAGTAATTGCTTTGGATTGGTAAAATGTTTGATCTGAAAAGTAAATAAAACGATAGCCCTCTGCTTTCAAATACTTTAACTCTTCTATGATTGATTCCGCCGTGCGTGGTGTATATGGTAAGGTTGACATGATACAAAACGTGCATGGATAAGGACAGGCATAGTTTGTTAAAACGGTAGCGATAGGTTCTGCATTTGCAAATGGCATGCGATAATTACCCGTAAACAGTTTTTGTTGTGGAACTGCCATATCCATAGGTTTGGCGCGTTTGGCAATTTTTTCAATTACCTGCTCATTTTCCAAATAAACAATCCCTTGTGCTTCATCCGCTTGGTCTGTAAACCATAGCGAAGGGCCATTACTATAAAAATTGGTAATGATCAAATCTAACCAATTATAGGTTTTAAATTTTGCATCAAACTCTTCTAATAAAGCATCTCCTGAACAGGCAATTTTTGCTGTTGGAATGGCTTGTTTTAATGCCACATAAAAAGCGACATCTTCCTCCAAACTCGCTGATCCAATTAAGCCAATAATCAAATCGGGATTGAATGCGCTCGCTTCTTGAACGGTTTGCGCTACTGATTTTTTCTCAGCAATGGCATCAATTACTTTAAGGTTATAGTGATCGGAATTAAAATGCGCCGTTTGCATTAATAAATCAACCGGCTGTGGTAAATAATAAGCTTTTGAAACTTTTGAGCAATAATAATCTCGAATGTAGATTTTTTTACCTGGCGGATTTAGAAATAATATGTTCTTTTTATCTACCATTTTGGCTTATTCAGAATCAATGATACCATTTTTAGATGAGGCTTCCAAAAATTCTTTGATTTTGGACAACATATTGTCTACATCATAGTTATGAAAACAAGTCAATTGCCCGCCACATGCTTTTGCAACCTTTGACTTTGGGTTAATAAAACACGGTGAGCAGGCTTCATCTGGCATTAAATTCAACATAGTGCTTGAATTTGAATAACCGACTATATTGGCAGCCGTTGGACCCCAAATTCCAACCGTTTTAGATCCGACATAGTTGGCGAAATGAATTGGACCAGAATCATTTGTAATTACCAAATCTACCCCTTTAATAGTTGCCAAAAATTCTTCTAAGTTTTGCTGACCAGCGAGGTTCTGAATCTTTTCAAGGTTCACTCCGCCTTCTTCTAACAATTGAATAAATTCAGCCACTCGATCTATTTCAGCTTTAGCCCCAGTTAATAAAAACGTCCAATTGGCATAGGAATCATGTAGTTTCATCACCAACTCTGCGTATTTATGCAATGGAAACATACGCTCAGGTAAATAAGCACCCGCATTAACATTTATCAAAACCTGATTGGTTTGAACCGAAACAAGATCAGCTTTAGTTATTTCTATTTCCTTTTCCCCAAACATTTCAGCAATGCTAGCCATTGCCGTTTTGTTGACTAATGAGATAAAGTGTTGATTGCCCAAGGTCTTATTCTCGCTTTTAAAAAAGAATCCTGTTGATGGTTTCCGAATAGCTAATAAAACTCTAAAAATGCCCGAAAAATTGGATGAACGCTCCATGTCAAAAACATGGACTCGCTTTTTCTTCCATACATGAAAGATCGCCTTAAAATAATCAGCTGCAAAATAGAAGGGATTGCTTGAACGTATATAAATAGCATTGATTTTCAAATGCTCGATAATGGGTCGATTACTTTTTAAAGTGATAATCGTTACCTTATTTTCATCTATACCAGTGTTTTCAATAACATACGCTATCCGCGTCAAACTGCCCAAACCAAAAAACTTAATGACAACGAATTCGTCCGTTTCCACTGTCTTTTTTGGCCAAATGCATTTTAGCCATTTCATTATAAAATAGAATGGCTTCAATAATTTATCAGCAAATATGAGTGTTGAATGCCCCATATTAACGCGCCAATAATTTTAACATGATTCCGCTTAAACGGACTTTTAGGATGGTTTTTAAGCGCCTTTTATTGGCTGCTTTCTCTCGTTTTAATTGCACCCGATTGTAAATATAACGCACCGCATAGGAATAAAAACGATCGCTATAAGGGCGTTTAAAATCAATTTGTCGATCTGTTGTGGTGAACCAATTCGGTTGTTCGGTTATTGACGCCTCAATTTCGTTATAAAGTGCTGTTCCTTTAATGGGATAACTTTTCGTAATTGTAAATTGGTCAGGCAGTGCTTTTTCTAGATATGCGGCGGTTTTTAAAATGTCTTCATATTCCTCTCCGGGATAACCAACCATTATGAATGTTCCTGTCTCGATTCCTGCTCTTCGTGTTGCAATTAATTGGTCGCAAACGACGTCTACATCCACTCTTCTATCCATGGCGTCAATCACTTTTTGTGAACCACTTTCAGCACCAATCCACACTCTAATACAGCCCGATTCTTTTAGCTGCTGAATAACTTCTTCATTCATCCGTTCGGCACGCGTAATGCACTCGTATTGAATCTTCAATCCTGTTCTTTTAATTTCGGCAGCAAATCCACGCATCCATTTATGGCTTACGGTAAAAACATCATCCACAAACCAAAAAGTATCCGGATTATACGTTTCCATCAAAACACTGAGTTCTTCCACCACTTTTTCGGGTGAACGACGGCGATAACTTTGTCCATAAACAGCCGTACTGCACCATTTACAGGTATAAGGACAACCGCGTTGAGTACTCACGTTTAATGCGCTTTTCCCATGTGCTGTTTTCCATGTCTCTAAATATCTTTCAATTGGAAAAGCTGCTCTGTTTGGTAAGGGCAGTTCATCCAATTCTTTCATCTTTTGTCGCGGCGGATTGGTTTTCACTTCTTCGCCGTCCATATAAACCAACCCCGTAATTTCACTGGTTGACGTATTAGCTAATATGGCTGTCGTCAATTCAAAGATGGTTTCTTCTCCTTCTCCAATAATTAAAAAATCTGCTCCTGCTTTTAGGTAATTTTCCTTGTTATAAGTTATATCTGGACCTCCTAATACTATTTTGGTTGCTGCGAGGGTCGCTTCTGCTCTAATAAATTGAATGAGTTGAATGATTTTGACTTTGGTCATCAAATTCACATAAAAAGCAATCACTTTTGGTTTGGATTCCAATACTTCTTGCTTCCACGCGATTTCAGATGAAAAGGTCGTATCTAAGACCTTATGTTCTAATCCTCTTTCATTGATATAAGAAGACAAATAGAGAATCCCCAATGGCGGATATGGCCGCATGATTTTTTTCTCAATTGGATCTTCCTCCAAAAAATAGCCGTGAGTTAGTATAACGCTCATTTTTTTACTCCAATTATGATGTAGTGATCTGACCAACCAGATAGAAATGACATGCGCCCTGCAATTTTTTCTAAGCGATTTAAAAAGTTTAAGAGGAACCATTTATTCTTAAAAAACCCTTCTAAATAAGAGGGGGGGAGAAAAAAGGCCACTGGTTTTACTTTTTCGATTTTATAGGTATCATTCAAAACCCGCTTTACAAAACGTGGCGAATGATAGAAGGTTTCTACTGCTGTTCCGTCAACATTAACGGCTACTGCCTTTGCGGTATTTCTTCTAAAAAGCTTCCCGAATTTCAACCGAGACAAGAAATACATTCCTTCCATGAAACAAAAACGGGGCATAATTACCCAAATGATTAAATCGCCTTTTTGTTGTTTATTGCTAATAGTACTTGCAATGGTTTTCAATTCATCACCCGGCACGCAGTTTAAACCGCCAAAGTTCGAGAATAAAGCGTCTGCTGTTATTTCTTGCTCGGCTAATTTTGAAAAATCTAATGGAAAAAAATTGATTCCTGTAGTACCTTTATTTTTGGCTGCTTCAATCATTTTTGTAGAGCGATCCGTCGCTGTTACTTCCAATCCATTTTCATGAAAATAAGTAGCATCTGCGCCAGTACCGCAATTAATTTCAAAAACAGATTTCACCCGTTTGAAAAAGTCAATTTGAGACAAGTAAGAATAAACCCTTGCACGCTGGAATCTTCCGATATGACTCTTGGTAAAAGTCGTATCATAGGACGCCGCAGCATTATCAAAAAGTTGTTTTTTTACCGACATTTATCTGAATTAAAAAGCGCTACAGCATCTGCTGCATCCTTGAAATAGTCCTCCGGCTTTATGCAAGTCCCCTCTTAACTGTTTTAATTTGGCTGATTTCCAAATATCGTTTATTCCTTCTTTATAAACATCTCCAATAGTCATATTATAACACCTGCCATGCGCTGGAATTACACTTCCGTCAGATTTGACCATCATACTGTTGAAAACGGCGCCACAATGACTGCCAATAACGGTTTCGGGCTCTAAATAATAACGCTTTAATTCATCCATTTTAGTCATCTCTGGAGAGAAATAAGTTTTAAAAGGATAATCGGCATTATTTATTTCATGAATTTCTTTGAGCAAAAGCTCCAAATCCATCTTACTAAAATCTATGAAATCTAAATTTGATTCAGATGAAGGATAATCAACTCCCCATTGGGAAGCATTGTGCGTTTGCGCCGATTTTAAGCTGTTGAATTGCGTATGCATAAATGCAAATTCATCAATTCCTAAATGTTTCAAAGATTCAATTAGATTAACCAACTCGCCTATATTCCACTCCGTAATGGCACAAATAACTGTTATTTTCGGACAATCCTCATGTGCTTTTAAGACCTCAATGCCTTCCATTGCTTTTTGGAAAGATTTTTTATGCCCTCTAATTTCATTATGGATGTCTTGCGGCCCGTCTAATGAAACATAAAGTTCATCTAATTTGGCAGCTAATATGCCTGGCGCCTTGCTTTTAAGCGTTAAGGCATTTGTAGTAACGGTTGTATATAAGTTTTTTTCTTTGGCGTATAATAAAGAGGATGCCAAATGAGGATAAACCAAAGGTTCTGTAAAGGCATAAGCCAATTTAGCGCTGGGATAATGTTTCGCCGTTTGATCGATCACCTTAAAGATTAATTCCTCAGGCATATTCATTGGATGCGTGCCTACCAAATTTTGAGCAAAATTACTGTCCAAATTTTGATTGCCAACATCACACATTTTGCAATGCAAATTGCAGACGTTATTCACACCTAGCACCACCCATTCTGGTGCAAAAAAGAAATTCTTTGGGGCAATCTTTTTATTTATCTTTTTTAAATAGGTCGTCATCAATTTTTTTACTGAGGTAGAGAAACATAGCTACAATCTGTGCAATTGCGTTGGCAATTAAAACACCTAAAATGGCTACATCCAAAGATAGTAAAACTAATGAAAGCATAAAGTTAAAGCCTAAACTAACCACACTAATGAGAAGCACAGTGCGCTCTGCGTTCTTTTTAAACAAATAAAAGACGTGCATTACATAAACGTATGAAGGCCATCCAATAAAGAATCCAACCCCCACTTCAAGTGCCGATAATTCAATTTTGAAAAACAGTTTTAATGCCAAGTATATCGCTGCAACAACAAGGGAATTTAGAAAAAACCCTACCCAAATCATGCGTTGTTTTAACGAACGAATGCTCATTGCTTTCATCCGGTAAATGTTTTTTAAATAGGGCAAAAGTAAGATCGTAGCAATAGATTGCGAAAAAATAAAAAAGCCAGAAATTATTTGATATTCGCCTAAAAGTTCTTTGTTATGAAAAAAACCAAAGAGGTATAAATCTACTTTTGACTGTAGGAATCCCGCACAACCCATTAGAAAAAATGGTAAGCTTAAAAGCAAAAGCCCCCATTTAAATTGAATGCGAGAAAAGCGGAAAAAGGCAGCATAAATGAGACTATACACCAAGGCCTTTAAAACTTGACTTAAGGCATAAAAGTAAACCAAATCGGTAACCGTTAATTCTTGGGAGGATCTAAGAATAAGAAAAATGAGCAAAGCAAAACCAAGTAATTCGGTCAGAATGACTTTACCAAAATCACGCTTATAAGTATAGACGGGAATGAATGCATTGTTGACGAAGCCCGCTATTAACCACAAGATAAAATAAAGCTGAGCGCTTTGCTCAAATATGAACGGAACAATGGCAATTGTTACTAATAACAAAGGCAATCGAGCTGTAAAATGCGACTGCCATTCTGGAATCAATTCCTTTGGCTTTTCGCTAAACGACCGCGACAAATAATCTTTACTACCCCAATTGGAAATTAAGGTTGCCAAGTAAAAAAATAGCAAATAATCTACAAAACCACCCCAAAGTCCTTTTGAGTGATAGTGTACAATTAAATAAGAAAAAACAATGAAAACTATTGGTTGAAGGATGGTTCGTACACCATTTAAAAGGATAGGATAAAACCGCCGAAGTAATTTTTTTCGATCGGGTTTATTTCCATTATTAGAAGCGTCATTTTGCCCTTGCATTCGCACCAAATATAGTGGTTTTTGTATCAACGGAATTTGGGCGGTTGCGAATTATTCTTTGTCTCAATAAAGCCTTTTATTAGGGCATGGGGTTTTGTTCTTTAAAGAAGTCGTTTTATAAAACTCTCAATTTGATATCTATGTCTTAGTATGTGAACTATCGCATGCTCTAAAAGTTGTTCAATATCATACTTTTGTCGCCAAGAGGAAATTATTTTCTTTTCATCTATTAGCTCTTCAATATCATGATCTGATAAATCAATAAGAAAAGTGTAATGTACCTTCATCAATTCATCCAGCTGATCTGTATAATCAGCAATATTATCGTACCATAAATTCACAGGAACGGCTATGGTTGGCTTATCTCGGTTAATTTGTATGCTATTAAGATAACCATACGAAGACTGACACACATGACGTAGGATTGATTGAATAGAAACACAGTTTGGGTCTGTTGTTTTTAAATCCATTTTACGCAAAAGATCATCTGGTGAAACGTTTTCAATAACATTCACTAATCCGGTTTTTGCCAATTCGTATTCATGCAGAATGGCTTTAATGGCGCTGTTACTAAATTGATCTGTCATACTAATTATCTTTTCTCATTAATGAGGTTCGGGTCTTGTTTGTTGTGATAATTTTTCCTCCATTATACTTTTATCACAAAATTCGCTTGAGCAGCAAAGAAAAGAGTTTGATAAGACAAAACTTAATTGCTCTATACTTTTTTTGTTATCCACTTCCTCAATAGTTTCTGCATTTATCACCTTTTTTGTCTCTGCGGCCGATTTTTGATTAAGTTTTGCGATTAAAACATGGTAATCTTGAAGCCTTATTACTTTTTAATAAGCAACTTAAATCGTTCACTGCCGACAGCTGCGGTTATTTCAACAAAATAAACCCCCGCTTCAACATCCAATTCAAACGTGTAAATCTTAGCTTCAACATTATGCGCTTGATAAACCAATTCACCACTAACAGCATAAACTTGAATTGAAACACCCAACAACTCACCCAAATCAACATAAACGAATCCACTACTTGGATTAGGATAAATTTTAACACCACTCAAAGGACCATTTTCAACAACTCCCGCCGTAACAATCACATAACAATCAGAAGTATCAACACATTCTAATTTAGTCACCTCAACGGCATATTCTCCATTATCTTCTGGCACAAAACTGACTCCTGTTGCTCCAGGTATTTCACTAAAATCATCTAAACAATCTAACCACTGATATTCGGCGTATGTTTCTAGCGAAGTTAAAGTTGGGTCATCATTTGTAACACCAATATTAATCGGATCAATGTCAAGGTTCAATGTCACCACCGAATCACATCCTACTGCATTGGTTAAAGTGAAAGTGGCACTCGTATTATCTTCAAAATATTCTATTCCATCAATCCAAACGTAGGAATCACAAGCTGTTTGTTCGTCAGTTCCTGAACTTGAATAATTGACCACAAGATTAAGTGCTACCACTGAATCACATCCGGACACATTTGATAATGAAAAAGTAGCTGCGTCATTATCTTCACAGTATGTAACTCCATCAATCCAGACCAATGAATCACAAACCACCAATTCATCAATTCCGGTATTTGAATAATTAACAATTAGGTTCAAAGTCACCACTGAATCACAGCCAACAGCGTTTACAAAAGTATCTGTTGCAACGAAATTATCTTCGTAATACATTATCCCATCAGTCCATAAAAGAGAGTCACAAGCTATTTGTACGTCGATTCCTGTTGAACTTGACAGAATAGTCAAATTAAGCGCTACCACTGAATCGCATCCAAACTCATTGGTTAATGTGAATGTTGCTTCGTCATTATCTTCGGTGTATTCAATACCATCTATCCAAGTGTACGCATCACAAGCTTCAATATTGTCAGTTGTGCTTGAACTTGGCAAAATTGTGAGGTGAAGTGAAATGATGGAGTCGCATCCAGAAGTGTCTGCCATTATAAAAATGGGATCGGAAGTGCTTTCAAAATATTCGATATCGTTTATCCAAGTGAATGAATTGCAGGCTTCAATTGTGTCGGTGGTTTCATGAGGTGTACAGGGCGCCATTTTTAGAATGAAGAAGTCGTCATTGTCTAAAGGTCCTTCCAATTCTAGCGTATCTGGTCCTGGATCAAAATCCATTGTTCCTTCGAAAAAGCCTGACATAAAAATGTTAGATGAATCGTCTATATCTAAACCATACGGGATTGATCGATCATTACTATTGTAATGCTTCACCCAGCTAAACTCACCACTAGCATTTAATTTTAATAAATATGTATCATCATTAAATCCATTAGCATCTAATTCGTAAACTCCTTCACTAGGGTCAAAATCGACCACTTCTGAGAACTTTCCTACAGTAAATATTTCGTTTTCTGCATTCAAAATAACTTTTGTCACATTAACTTCCTCCTCACCAGTAATCGTTCTCACCCAAATAAAATCTCCATCATTTGATAATTTTAGGATATAGCCATCCGTATATCCTCCAGCAGTAATTGTGGAGTCACCTGGACCTGGGTCAAAATCGACTGTTGATGAAAATGTGCCTACAACATATAAGTTTTCAGAGAGGTCAGAAGTCAAACATTGAGCGGATTCAAGATTAAAGATCCCTCCGATAGAATGAGACCATAAATAATTACCGTCAGAATCTAGCTTCAAAATAAAACCATCTCTCAGCCCTAATGCCGTGTGCAAAGCAGGAATTCCCTCTGGATTGAAATCAATTGTTTCATGATAGTACCCTGTTACGCAAACATTATTAGAATTATCAATATGAATTTCTGAACCAGCATCATCTTCAGTTCCTCCATAGGCATTTGCCCATAGAAAATTTCCATCAACATCTAGTTTCAAAACAAATACATCTACCGTACCTTCAGCAATAAGATCGTGTGTTCCAATTCCTGGATCAAAATCTACAGTATCTTCAAAAAAACCTGTTGTATATACATTTCCAACATCATCTATCGCAATTCCAATCCCTCTGTCCACAAGCGGACCTCCCATAGATGTTGCCCAAATTAAATTCCCTAAAGAATCTAATTTCATTACAAAAATGTCAGCTGATCCATTAGAGATGAGGTTTAATACTTCATCATTAGGATCAAAATCTGCTTCTTCACTATAATAACCTGTTAGATAAACATTCCCATTCGTGTCAGTGACAATTTCAGCACCTATATCGTTTGACGTTCCTCCAATGGATTTTACCCATACAAAATTTCCATCATTATCGAGTTTGTGAATATAAATATCTGCTCCTCCCATTGAGGTGTACTCGTCAACACCTGGTCCTGGGTCAAGATCTGCTGTTAGTGCATAAGAACCTGTGGTATATACATTTCCAGAATCATCAACCGACAATCCAAAGCTATAGTCTTGCAAGGGTGGATTACCCGCAGATACTGCCCAATCGAGGCGAACGTTTTGAGTCCAACCGTGAGCGGAAAATAAAATCAATAAGAGTCCAATCAGGAGCCTTTTCATAATAAATTAGGATCAATTCAATACAAAGGTAAACGATTTGAACGCTTCACCCAAAAAACACCAAACAATTATAAAACAAAGCGTTAAACTCCAAAAGTATAACGTCCTGCATATACAAACAAAACACCATCAGGGCATAAAGCACTGATTACATTAATGCTAAAAGTATATGTCCTATTTGGATTTGAACCATTTAGAACAAGACTACCATCACCATGTGTAAAGGTTGTATTTCCCGATATGGTTGTAATTTCTTTCATAAAGGAATTACCTAATCCATCTTCTATGGTGATTTCAACTTTTGTAAAGGTGTCACCCGCTGGTAAGTTTGAAGATACGCTTTCAGTAATTACCATACTACCTCCTGGATGCGCATTTGTTCCATCATTAAATTCAGAAGAATCTAAAGGATATTTGGTCAAGCCATTTGCATCTTGATAATCAACTATATCGGTTTGACTTCCCAAAGCTTGAAAAGGATCACAGGCAAATCCTACTCAACAACCAACCTAAACTGCCCACGACCATCATTACTCAATACCTCAACAAAATAAACCCCTGCATCAACATCCAATTTAAACGAATAAATAGCGGATTCAACATTATGCGCCTGATAAACCAATTCACCACTAACAGCATAAACCTGAATAGAAACATTTTGCAAATCACCCAAATCAACATAAACTAATCCTGAACTCGGATTAGGATAAATTTTAACAGCATTCAAAGCCCCATTTTCAACAACACCTGCCGTAACAATCACATAACATTCAGAAGTATCGACACATTCTGCCTTTGTAATTTCAACAGCATATTCTCCATTATCGTCAGGTACAAAACTCATTGTAGTCGCTCCCGGTATTTCGCTAAAATCATCTAAACAATCTAACCACTGATATTCGGCGTCTGTTTCTAGCGAAGTTAAAGTTGGGTCATCATTTGTCACACCAAAATTAATCGGATCAATATCAAGGTTCAATGTCACCACCGAATCACATCCTACTGCATTGGTTAAAGTGAAAGTGGCACTCGTATTATCTTCAAAATATTCTATTCCATCAATCCAAACGTAAGAATCACAAGCCGTTTGTTCGTCGGTTCCTGAACTTGAATAATTAACTTCAAGATTAAGTGCTACCACTGAATCGCACCCAAACATATTGGCTAATGTAAAAGTGGCTTCGTCATTATTTTCATAATAGGTGATCCCATCAATCCATAGGAGTGAATCACAAGCCACCAATTCATCAATTCCCGTGTTTGAATAATTAACAGTTAGGTTCAAAGTCACCACCGAATCACAACCAACGGCGTTTACAAATGTATCTGTTGCTACGAAATTATCTTCGTAATACGTAATTCCATCAGTCCATAAAAGAGAATCACAAGCTGTTTGCTCGTCGATTCCTGATGAGCTTGAAAGAATTGTTAGATTAAGTGCTACCACTGAATCGCATCCAAACTCATTTGTTAATGTGAATACAGCTTCGTCATTATCTTCGGTGTATTCAATACCGTCTATCCAAGTGTACGAATCACAGGCCTCAATATTATCAGTTGTGCTTGAGGCTGGAAGAATTGTGAGGTGAAGTGAAATGATGGAGTCGCATCCAGAAGTATCTGCCATTATAAAAATAGGATCAGTGGTGCTTTCGAAATATTCAATATCGTTTATCCATGTGTATGAATTACAAACTTCGATTGTATCGGTGGTTTCATGAGGTGTACAGGGTGCCATTTTTAGGATGAAGAAGTCGTCATTGTCTAAAGGTCCTTCCAATTCTAGCGTATCTGGTCCGGGATCAAAATCCATTGTTCCTTCGAAAAAGCCTGACATAAAAATATTGGAGGAGTCGTCTATATCTAGGCCTTCAGTTCTTGCTTGATCATCACAATCGAAATGTTTGACCCACGCAAACTCTCCGAGAGCATTTAATTTTAACAAATATGTATCTTCTTTGAAAAGGCCACCATCCAATTCGTAAACCCCTTCTCCTGGATCAAAATCTGCGACCTCTGAAAAGAGACCTGTAGCAAATATATCATTATCATCATTTAAAACTATTTTAAAAATGTTGACATCATCTTCACCTGTTATTACCCTTACCCATAAAAAATCACCTTCACTATTTAACTTTAAAATATATCCATCTGCACTTCCTCCAGATGTGACCAAAGAATCTTCAGGACCTGGATCAAAATCGACAGTTTGAGTAAACATTCCTGCGACATATAAATTCTCTTCATCATCTGTTGTTAAACTTCTCGCAGACTCTAAATTACTAATCCCTCCGATTGAATGCGACCATAAATAATTACCTTCAGAATCAAGTTTTAGAATGAACCCGTCTTCAAATCCTTCGGACGTGTGTAATGCTGGAATGCCCGAGGGATTGAAATCAATAGTTGCTCGGTAATAACCTACAATACAAACATTATTTGCGTCGTCTATACTTACTTCTAAACCAGCATCATTAGCAGTCCCCCCGTAAGCATTTGCCCATATGAACTCACCATCATTATCCAATTTCACTACAAATACATCAATTCCACCTTCAGAAATCAATTCAAAAGAGCCAACTCCAGGATCGAAATCAACTGTATCCTGAAAAAAACCAGTTGCATAAACGTTTCCTTCATTATCCATATCAAGGCTAATTCCTCGATCAGCGTCACCCCCTCCCATAGATCTTGACCAAATTAAATTCCCCAGTGAATCTAATTTCATTACAAAAATATCTGACGCTCCATTTGCAGTCTGTAAAAGCACACCGTCATTTGGATCGAAATCAGCCTCATTCTCATAATAGCCCACAACATAAACAAAGCCAAGAGAATCAGTTATAATTTCAGTTCCGATATCATTTAAAGTTCCACCAATGGATTTTACCCAAACGAAATTGCCGTTGTTATCCATCTTATGGATATAAATATCCAAGCCACCCATAGCGGTGTACTCATCAAAACCCGGTCCTGGATCGAGGTCAGCAGTCAGGGCATAGGCACCAGTAGTGTAAACATTTCCAGAATCGTCTACAGACAAACTAAAGCTATAATCTTGAAGGGGTGGATTACCCGCAGATACAGCCCAATCAAGGCGAACGTTTTGCGTCCAGCCTTGAGCGCTTAGAAAAATCAATAAGAGTCCAGTAAGAAGCCTTTTCATTTTAAATTAGCATCAATTTAGCACAAAGGTAAACGATTTGAGCTCCTCATCCAAAAATTACCATTCAATTATAAATCAAAGCATTAAACTCCAAAAGTATAACGTCCAGCATTGAAATAAGGTTGGTTAGCTGCAACGTTCTGAGTTTATCAAACTATCGAAATGAGCAATTTTCGATCAAGTAAAGCAGAAATCAGACTTTACAACCCGAATTCGAATAAATAAATTATCTTAGTCAATTATACCAAATCAAGCCTAAATTATGGAGAAAAATGAAATTTCCGAAGAAGTTACGGTAACCCCTGTAATTAAGGATTTAGAACGGCTCTTTAACCGTTTCGTTCAATTTATTCGTTCAATTGTTACGCGTCTTATCAACGGATTGCAAAATTTTATTGCTTTTGCTTTTCATCATTTTATCATTCTTGCGGTTGTTGTGATACTTGGTGGTTGTTTGGGCTTTTTCAGCACAGAACTTATGCCGCGTGAGTATGAGTCAAACATGACAGTTAAAATGAATGTAAATGGCAAGGAGCAATTGCTGAATGACGTTGGTTATTTCAATGCCCTAATAAAAAAAGGTGCATTGACAGAACTTTCTGAATTGCTATCGATTACTGAATTGGAGGCAGCAACCTTAAAGTCTTGCGAAGCCTATCCCTATGCCACTTTCTTTGAAAAAACGGAGGCTCTCAACCAATTATACATGACCACCGATACTGCAATTTATAACAACCTAGATTTTGCTCAATTAATGTCACAAAATAATGGTGACTTAAGCTCTAAATTTAGAATTTCTTTTACGGCTACTGATCAAACAGTATTTTCAAAATTAGAAGCGCCGCTACTCGCCTATTTAGAGCGGGTTCCTGAATTAAATAAATTGTTAGAATCTAGCCAAAAAGCGTTGGAATTTCAACGGCAAACTTATTACAAAGAAATGGCCAATTTAGATACCTTGAAAAAAGTAATGAATTTAGCACTGCTAGAACAAGCCAAAAATTCAGGAGGGACAGGAACAAATACTTATGTCAACCTATCGAGCGACAAACAATCCAATAGAAGTGTGAATGCATTAGATATTCAAGACCGTTCGATCTTTTACGCCTTGAAAATCACAAATATTGATGTGGCCATTGAAGAACATGCATCCTGCTATTTTGTAAGCTCACATTTAAACCCTTTTGGTAAAAAGATTGGTTATGGAAAATTATCGCGTGCAATCGTAAGTGCAGGAGTTTCCTTTTTATTGACCATTCTCTTACTCTTCTTCTATAAGTTAAGCAAAAACAAGGCATAAATGAATGCCGAAAATGCTGGAATTACAGAAAAGTTAAAACGGAATGTATACGGAAGTATCATTTACAAAGGTATTGATGTACTGTTTAATTTTTTATTGGTACGTTACGCCATCCAATTTTTCGGTGCAGAGGATTACGGAGTTTGGCTCACAATTCTATCCTTTTTCGCTTGGTTTTCGGTCATTGAATTTGGAATCAGCAGCAGTTTCCGCAATAAATTAACGCAATATTTCGCAGACAAAAAATTTGATCACATTCGCAAATGGATTGGGATGGGTTATCACGCAAGCACTATCATTTACCTGATTTCCATTGCGCTATTTTTGATTGTATTTAATATTCTTGGTTATTCATTTGATCAATTTGACGCCAACTTCAACCTCATATTCCAAGTCAGTTTTGTGCTTTATATGCTGCACTATATTCTCTTCTTTTTACAAACGGTTTTATTGGCTACCCATCATGCGCAATCCACTTACATTATTAGTGCTGTTCAAAAAGCTTTGCTCTTATTTGGGATCATAGCTTTTATTGAATTTGAGCTGACGGCATCACTATCGTTTATTTGCTTGTGGTTTTCGGTTATCCCCGTTATCGTTTGGGGAATTGCAACGCTCTTTTCTTATCGTTCATTTTTGAAACCAATAAAACCAAGAATCTCTGAGATTTTAAGCCCCAAAACACGACCTTTTTCTCATGTTCAAAAAGCATTTTTCATCATTCAAATCAGCACGCTAATCATTTACGCAACCGACAATATTATAATCATAAACGGGATGACGGGCGCTGATGTCACCTATTATAATATTGCTTTTAAGTACTTTAATATTTTAATTATTTTATTCAATATTGTTTTGTTGCCCTATTGGTCTTCGTTTACGGAAGCGGCGCATAGGAAGGACATTTCCTGGATTAAAAAGAACGTGCGTAGGTTAATGTTACTTTGGTTGGCCATCACAGGTTTGTCTGTAGTTATGTTGTTGGTTTCAAGCTATGCTTATGAACTTTGGATTGGAGAACCTGTCACAATTCCTTTAGAACTATCCATTTTTATGGGGATTTCTGTTCTAATTACCTGTTGGAATAATATTTTCACATATTTCCTAAACAGTATCTCTAAAACGAAACGTCAAATGTTGGTACTGGTTATTTCTGCCTTAATTAATGTGCCTCTATCTTTTTATTTATTAGATGAAATTGGAATTACTGGAGTAATAATCGCTACAAGCATTGTACTCTTGCCACTTTCAATTGTATTGCCGCTTCAATATCGTTCTGTTATTAAAAAACTGGAAGCATAATGGAACGGACGTTGACAAAAAACAATACCATTCATCTTCTTTTCCTAGAATTGGTCAGCATTACCCCTATCCTAATCATATTGGGCAATGTTGTTCCTCCCATGCCAATAAAAATCCATCACATGGGATTGGGAATTATATTTTTAATCATGATTTGGGCCTTAATGTCTGATCCTTATAAAAAATGGATCTTATATGTTGCAGGTGCTTATACCTTGATTCAATTCACACACGAACAATGGTATTTAAAAGGTTTGGTCGACTATTTCTTTGGGCCATTTGCTTTGTTGTTGTTATTGGATATTTTAGTGAATCAAAAATTACCCAAAGCAACGCTTTTGAAATATGAAAGGCGTTTCTATTACCTGCTATGGGTGCCAATTGCAATTGCAGTATTGCAATATTTCAACCTTTTCCCTATCAAGTTATGGAATGCCACTTATGTTAACTTCGCTTATTTTGGCGATCTGGCAATTCCACGACCAAATGGATTGCTTTATCATGGATCAGAACTTTCAGTTATCATTTGCTTTATGGCCTTATTTCAATTCTTTAAAAAAGAAAACAAAGCCGTTTGGATGCTATTACTGCTGGTTATGATTGCTTTCATGACATACTTTAAGGCATTAATTGGTTGTGCCGCTCTCTTATTTCTTTACTATATCGTGTTTGTCAATCGAGGGGTTCTAGCTCAATTCAAACTCATTTCAAAAAAGCGGATTATTTTTTATGCCGTGCTCATTGTGCTTATTTTGACGACAGTTGCACTTCGTTTTTTCTCCCAAGTCTACACCTATACAGGATATTTATTTGTACCGGATATGTTAACAGGTCGTGGTGCAATTTGGAATATTTATATTGAACGAATCAAAGATTTTACGTTTTGGAATTATTTATTCGGGAATGGAATGGGTTCGTCTTTCGATATTTTTGCAGATTATGCAACGGCAGACACTTGGTATTTATTAGCAGCAGATCCTAACGCGGACACTGATTATGACACGCACAATGCGGTTTTGAGTGTGTTTATAAATAGCGGAATAATTGGTTTGGCGTTTATCTTTTACCTGTTTCGCATGGTTTGGAATCAGATAAAAAAGTGGGCGCCAAATGGGAGTTGGAATAAGACCATCTTTTTTGGTATTTTTATAATCCCATTAATTACCATTGGAATTACCATTCCAATTTATGAAAATGCCATATTTTGGATTGCTTTGGGATTTTTAATATACCGCTGGAAATTTTACACAGATGACGAAGGAACCGTTGAAACCTAGGCTTATTTCTGTTGCAAATATTGATTTGCTCTTGTTCTCGGCGTTTTTAATTTCTTTCTTATTGCATTACCGCATCAATGGGTTTATTGCCATGCTCATTATTATTTTTGGCGTGGTCAAGCTTGTCATGAAAAAACTTACTTTTCGTGGTGGTTTGGGCTTACTTTTTTTACCTGGATTATTTCTTTTACTAGTCATGGGACAATTGTATACTAGCGATTTAAAAGAAGGTTGGACTTTGGTAGAACGCAACCTGTCACTTTTATTAATGCCCTTTGCTATTTCAAGTTTCCCTAGTATATCCGCAAAAAAGCAAACATTTTTAATTGGGGTATTTGTCGCTTCCGCAGCGGTTTTTGGATTAATCTGTTTAGGCAATGCAGCCATGGTAGCATCTGAAGTTGGAAGTATTTATACCGTTCCTAATAACACGCATTTTCTCTATAATATATTCATGCATCACCGCTTAACCGATCCTTTCGGAATCCATGCGGTCTATTTTTCTTTATACGTTGCTTTAGCTGGTATAGTGGTTCTACAAACGGTTATTGCAGCCAAAACAAGCCAATCAAAGCGAATTTTACTCGGAATACTGTTTCTTTTCTTCTGCGGATTAATCTACTTGCTAAAATCGGCAAACATTACCTTAGGCTTTGCCATTTGCATCTTGCTTGTTATTGCTTATCGCTATGGGAAGTCAGTTTTTAGCTCATCTAAAAATATCGCGCTAATCAGTATTGGGGTTCTTGTGCTTGGTTTCTTTACTTTTAAAGGGATTCAAAGTAAAGTGAATGATTTTCAATTCACGTATGAAATGTCTGATCCCGCTATGGGGCCTCTTGGGATTCGTTTATCCATTTGGGACTGCACATGGCAAGTCATTCAAGAAAATTGGTTGCTTGGAACAGGAACAGGAGATTCTCATCATGAATTATTGAAAAAATACACCGAAAACAACTTCACAATTGGTTTGGAAAATGATTTCAATTCACATAATATGTATTTGCAATATTGGATGAGCAATGGTTTATTTGCCATTGGTTTTTTTGTCTGTGGATTAGTGATTTTGTTCAAAAAAGCCGTGCAACATAATAATGCCATTTTTCTATCCTTCATTATTTTATTTGCCTTATTCAGTTTAACAGAATCTACCATGCGAACACAAAAAGGAATGCTTTTCTTTGTGTTTTTTGCGGCACTATTTTATTGGGCACCACAATTATTAGCCAAAAACATTAGCGAAGAATGAAAGTAGCAATTGTACATAACTATTATAAAATTCGCGGTGGTGAGGCAACTGTTGTAGCAATTGAAAGTGCTGCTTTGGAAAAGCAGGGCCTTGAAGTAATTAGCTATGATCGCGATAATCGTGAAATTGATTCCTTCTCGATCATAGAAAAATTTAGTTTAATTCGAAACACTGCTTGGTCCAAAGAATCATACAAACTGTTTCGTGCATTCTTAAAAGAACATCAGCCAGACATTTGCCATGTACATAATTTTTTGCCCCTCTTCTCCCCTTCTATTTTTCAAGCTTGCCAGGATGAAGGCATTCCTGTTGTGCAAACTTTACATAATTACCGCTTAATCTGCACCAACGGATTATTAATGCGTAAAGGTAAAATTTGTGAATTATGTTTGGGGAAATCCGCTTATCAGGCAGTCACAAAAAAGTGTTATCGCAATTCAGCCCTGCAAACGTACGCGGTTGCCAGAATGATTGAGAAGAACAAAAAAAATCAAACTTGGAACGAAAATATTGATGGTTATATCTGCCTCACTGACTTTGCCAAATCCAAATTCAAACAACACGGACTTCCAGAAGAAAAGCTATACGTCAAAGCGAATGCTGTTGCTATTACAGAGGAGCCACCAGAAGTTGAAGTTAAGCCCTATTTTGTGTTTGTTGGAAGATTAACAGAAAGCAAAGGCGTAAGACTCTTGAAAGAAATTGCCAAGCAAATCGACATTCCAATTTGGATGGTTGGTGAAGGCGAATTGGCGGATGAACTAAGACTCCAGAAAAATATTTTAGTGTTGGGCAAGCAGCCTTATTTTGAAACAGTTGGCCTTATTAAGAATGCAACTGCTTTAATTCTACCTTCCCTTTGGTATGAAGGAATGCCAATGACTATTTTAGAAGCTTTTGCTTTAAAAACACCTGTTATCACAAGTGATTTAGGCGCTATGCAAAGCATTATTCGCCATAAAGAAAATGGTTTATTATTTCAACCCGGTTCTGCCAAAGACCTAATTGATAATCTTAACTTTGTTTTGAAAAATGTGGATGCAGCTAGTAAAATGGCGGCAAACGGTTTTCAAGACTATGAAGAATTGTATAGCATTGAATCAAACATGGTGCAATTGCAAGAAATTTATAGGTCTGTAATTGCAGCAAAAGCTAAATGAAAGTAATCGGGACTGATTTATATGAACACGGTATGGATGCTGCCATTAAGGAGATAATTGCCTTATGTGACGCGCCTGCAGAAAATCGATTAATTAGCCCTTCTGATGCAAACGTATTAGTACATGCCCGTCGCAATAAAGCTTTTAAAGCCGTTTTAGACCAGTATTTTTGGAATTTGCCTGATGGTGTTCCATCTGTATGGATTTTAAAGCTAAAAGGCGCCAAACAAGCCACACGGTGCAGTGGCCCCGATTTATTTGAACAAGTGATTCGCGCCACAGCTCATTTACCAATTAAACATTATTTGTGTGGCGGAGCAGAAGGCACTGCGAAAGAATTGGCGGAAAAATGCTTAGAATGGGGCAATAAAAATATTGTAGGTTATTATAGTCCTCCATTTAAAGAATTGACGGAAAAGGATTATCAAGAAATGGCTGAAAACATTAATGCCGTGCAAACTTCAATTCTTTGGGTTGGATTAGGAGCGCCAAAACAAATCTATTTTTCTCATCAGATCTCAAAATTTACGCAAACGAAATTTATCATCCCAATTGGTGCGGCCTTCGATTTTCATACGGGTAAAGTAAAAAAAGCACCACGCTGGATTCAAAAATGTGGCATGGAATGGTTTTACAGACTTTGTCAAGAACCAAGACGGCTTGGTAAACGTTACTTTAAGGTGGTGCCGCTTTTTATGTGGTATTGTTTTTTGGGCGCATTTGGAAAAAGGCAATAGGCAATAGGCTAAGAGGCAAGAGGCGGGAGGCAATGTACAATGCGCCGCCCTGAGTTTATCGAAGGGTTCAATTAGTAATTTTATTTGAGTTATTGATAATTAAAACACTAGATCATTAGACCCCTGGACCATCAAATCATTCATAATTGAGATTTGGAACAAATCATTATCTTTGCTACACATGAAAAAATCTATCCTCTCTAGAACTACTCCCCTTTTAATCTTATTCGTTGGAATATTTTGTGTTGGGCCTCTTATTCTAAGCTGCTCTTCAAAAATTAAGAAAGACGAAGTGGTGATTTATTTAGTTCGCCATGCTGAAAAAGATTTGAGCGACCCAACGAACGTGGATCCTGAATTAACGGCAGAAGGTTTAGCGCGTGCTGAAAAGCTGGTAAAAGAAATGAAAGGTGTAAAATTGGAAGGCGTTTTTAGTACGGAGTATATTCGTAATATCAAAACTGTTCAACCCCTTTGTGATGACCGCGGAATGGAGATTCAAAACTATGCCGCATTTGACTTTAGCGGTATGTTAGATTTAATGAAAACCAATAAAGGTAAAGCCTTCTTAATTTGTGGACACGGCGATAACTTATTACCAATGGTAGACTATTTAGGAGCCACCCGCCCAATTGAATCACTTGGCCACACTGAAAATGATAAGATTTTTAGAGTGAAAATTACGGATGATACGAGCATTGTTGAAATGTTAGTGTATTAAGAATCTAGGTTCACTTATAACCAAACCTTTATTGCCGCCAATACATCCTCCCAATTCTCGACAATTACATCCTTTTTAGGTCCCAATAAGTAAGTTGTTTCATCAACAAATTTCATATTAGCATCAAAGCTTGATTCGATTTTTCGATAAAAGCAAAAGGTATCTGAGCGGTCTTTAATTTCAATATGCAATTGCCCTCTCTTTTTTCTGAATGAATATTGCCGTTCTGTTAAGCCACCTTCAATTAATAAAGCGCTAATTGATTGATGTTCTTCGGGTAAAAATTTCATAGGTTAAAGTGTCATAATTATCGAATTCCATTATTTTCAAGCAATCTACTTAAGGCTGATTCACCCTGCCCTATTGTTAAATTATCATTGATTTTTATCGTTGCCAAAATTTGTTGATTTATGGCTTTATCCTCATAAGAGATCAATGCTTTTACTATTTCAAGATATATGTGTACATTCCATTCTTTCTCTAATTGTTCGAATAATGGCGGTACAAAAGATGGATCTTTCAGCTTGTGGATATGATCTGTGAAAATCTCATAAATATGGACGTTGGCTTCCAGAATATTTTTTCTAATAATCATTATGCCCGCAGCTTCGTCTTGCAATAAAACGTCATCCAGCATGAGACTAATTAATGAATCTGACCCGGCTTCGTTTCGACTCTGAAAGGACATGTTTGCGCCATAAAAAGCATCAATATTCAGCAGACATTCTTTCGTTAAGCTAAATGTACGACTGGAATCTTTAGCCTTGAGGTAGTAATAAACTGAAGGAGTCATCCTCAGCTCCTCCTCCCACAAGCGCCACAATAAATCATCATAAATAGGATCTTGATTTTCTTCCAAAGCTTTGAAAACATAATCAATATGATATCCTTTAATATTTTCATGCTTAACCTTTGTGAATGGAACTTGAAGCATAGCCACTGCATATTCATTCTTATAGCGCACTATTGCTTTGTAAAGACCTTTCCACTCATTACTATAATGGGTTTTATCCAACGTTTTTTCTAAGTTATTCTTAAGCAATGGCAAGAAACGCGGATGCGGAAACTCAGCAATTGCGCGATAGGTATAAAAGTATCCGTCTTCATCCCCATCTGCGTCTCCGCGATAATTCAAGATCAACTCAATATCCTGTGCTTTCTGATATTTCGCTAATTGAACCAAAGCATTCTGATCGTTCTCCTCAATCACCATTTCCCTGAACTTAGGATATAGAGCAGCCGTTGGTTCTGCACTGCTCATGGCGTCAAATTTTGCAGAGAGAAAATTTGCTTCAAATAATAATATACTGTCCAGCATTGCCAATTGTGCTTCATTCAATTTTTGAGCCTCCAAATCTATAGAATGTGGCGTAACGACATTTATAAAAAAATCGCCTACTCTATCATACGAAACGGAACATCCAAATTGCGTTTCAACACGAGCCGTATCGTCAATATGATCGATAACAATTGAATATAAATCAACGGAATCCGATAAGGACAAAGCCCAAAAAGCATAACAGCGCACTACTCCATTTGGATGATCCGTTAGCGCAATTAATTCTTCGGAGCTTGCTTGAGCTTCTAAAGCTTCAAAATTATCGTATTGTAAGGGACGCTCGCCTCCTGAGCTCACTTGAGCCCCCATTACTACATTAATTTTGGAAATTTCATCAACAAAAACCTGAGTTTCATCCGTGATTATTGTTTCATTCGTGATTTTGATTTCTTCGTTGATTTTGGTATCACCAAACTCTGATTGCGTGCATGCAAGCATATTCAGCATCAATAAAAATATCATTATTTGGTATTTCATTGTCGCACTAAAATTTCTTTAAATTTTGAAATACTTGTTGAATAACCTTGGGCAAATGAACCGGCAGAAATTAAAGTAAAAAGACAGCCGAAAAGTTTATTCATACTTCAAGATACGGAATAATTACGAATGACGTTTATTCCAAACGCATCCACATTAACGTAGCTTCAAAAGATGCAACGCGAATGGCATCCACCTTTTTCCCTTCAACGTCAATAGCTACATTTGTAAGACCGCTTTCAATTTCTCCACTGTATTTTTTAACCACTTCACCTTGATATAAAAGCTCAATTACAGGATCACTATTATTAAAAATTCCAAGTGTGATCGTATTATACTCAACGGTGTCAAATAATGAAATTTCAACCATACTTGCTTTCGGGAACTGACCATAAGCCAATGTAATTCCGTCAGATTTCCCAGGCTCTGGGCCCCCACTGAATGCCCGGTAAGCTTTTACTGTGTGGTTACCAACTGTAAAAGAAGTATCGTCCAATGTGATAGTTAGATTTGCAAATGAGATTGGATCTACTTTAATACTGCTTTGCGGCGTGTTGTCGTTTTGATTCCAAACAAATGAAAGTAAAATTAGTGCTAAACTCGCTAATCCTAATTTGGCAAATGTGTATTGTGTAGTTTTCATAAAATCATTTTATATGGATTTTTAAAGATAGAAAATAAATAGTGTTGACTGATAGATAATTTATAATCATTTTTATGACTCCATTTTTTTCTGTAACGTAGTGCCTTCTTGAATTCTAAAGTTAACTGTACTTTATAAGCACAGTCAATGGCACACGGACAACGCTGATCCAGCAGATAATTGTTGATTTTTTGACCCGATTTTTTAGCTAAATAAATCTACTATAGACACGCTAATATCATCCACATAAACTGTCATTGGATTATCAGAAGCATTGGCGGTAACTCCAAATTCAATTTGGCTATACATTCCTTTTGTACCTTGGGTAGCGTATAAAATATCTTTCGGAAGGGTTTTCCAATCATACTGCTCAATGATAAGCACGTCATCTTGCCAAACTTTTACAGAACCTTCATTCTTTTGCGACAGTTTTGATTCAAAACGGATATTGACCCATTGATCGCGCGGAAATTCAACCTCTGCTCCAAGCTCTTGTTTAATATCAGGATTTGGATACTTATGCTCTACGCGCAAAAAATTATCGACTAAAGCCAAGCGCATCCCAGGCCCTGCACCAATGGCTGTTTTTTCTTCAATATCAAACAAAAACATCCAATCGGCATTTTCTGTTCCAACAACATAGTACCACATATCAATCACAACGGTTTCATCCTCCCAAAAAGCCATAAATTGTTTGTTAATACTCGCTTTAGACGCTCCTTCAGAGGTTCCTGCAACTGCGAATGATTTAAAACTTTTATTGCCTGAATGAAAAAATGTCGTATCAATTGATAGTTCATTTTCAGCATAAGTTTTTTGAAAAAAAGACCAGTTTATGTTATCTCCGTCAACAGTTTCGTTGATTTCGGTGTAGCCTTCAAAACTATCTGAATAGGAGTTTGGGCCGGCAAATATTTCTTTTTTATCACATGACAAAAAAAGAATTGGTAGTATGAGGAGGATTGCTTTTTTCATTTTTTACGATTAAAGTGATAGCCATAGGTTAATCCAGCCCAATTCTGCCATTGAAAATCTAAAAGATAAGATACGATTGGTGTATAAGCTGCGCGTAAAAAATAGTTTTTATCAGTGGGTTGATAACGATAGCCAAAGGACAATGGAGCTAGAATAAAAAGACTTCCTTTGGTGGTTATCGTGAGCGCTTGGCCTGCCCCTAAATCCAATTTATGTGCTCCTTTTCCTATTAGAAAATGAGCTAAAACGGGGATAATTATACCCCCTCCGTTATTTTTATCAATCGGCATATAACTCAAGCCATATCTCATCTGAATATCCAGCACCTCCTTATCTAACACGTTATGTTCGAAGTTGAGTGAAGCCAAGCCACCAACTCCCGCCAATTCAAATGAGAAGTAGGTTTGATCTTTTGAATTGTTATCCTGAGAAAAACTGGAAACTTGCTTGAGTAAGATGACGCAAACAAGAATCAGTGTTCTAAGGATTTTTTGGTTAGTCATAACTTATAATAAACTACAATATAATTAAATAAATTTTAGCTATTAATCATAAAGCTAATTCCATAATTGGTAAAAAACGTCCTTCTATCGAACTTTGATGCTGACCTATAGTTTGAAATCCAAATTGTCCATAAAATTTTTCCACTTGAGGTTCTGAAAACAACCTTATTTTCTTTTTCCCTGAACTTTTAACGCGCTCCAAAAAATCATTCATTAAAATTTTGCCATTGCCTTTATTCATGCATGGTGGATCAATAAATAGGTTGCCTAATTCAACAGTGTCATTATCATGCACAAGCCAAGAATAATAGCCAATTACTTTGGATTTCAGCAACAGTACAAAGACCTCATTCTCCAAAACATAGTCCGTAGTGATCGCTAATTCCACTTTCCAAGCATGTAATTGTTCCGGCGAATAGTTCCAAAATGCTTTAGATCGAAATGTCAAATCTGTTAGGATATCAGCATCCATCTTCATTGCCTTTCTGATCATAATTTAAAGCTAATTTGATTCAAATATTGGGTTAATGTTAGCATCTCCAATAAAAGTACAATTCTAATTTAGAATTTTTACGAATCATTTAATTTTCTTAGGTTTAAGCTAAATGACAGGTAAAACCAGATATGAGATTCGTTTAGAGCGTAAAATGCGCAGGATTCCGTTTTTGATTCCATTCATTACAATTGCTACCGGTTTCACTTTATTCGCTGGCATTTTGATATGTGCCTATTACTTTCAAGAAGGACTTCTATGGACATTTTTACCAGCAGGCTTAATGGGACATGCTTTTTTTATTGTTGTCGTTCATGACGGCGCCCACAAATCAATTACACGATCCAAACTTGATCGCTACCTCATGAACTTGGGCTGCGCAGTCATGTTATTGCCATTTTATGGCGAAGGTTTTCGAAAATACCATTTGATCCATCATGCCAATACAAATTCTAATGTAGATCCTTTATGGCCTTCACAAAAGAAACAGTTTTATGAGAATTACCGCTGGCTCTATATCTTATGCGAATTAGTCCCCTTGCTTTATACAGGATTTTTAGTTTTTGCTCAAAAAAAGCAAAGCAGCGAGCTTGCTACAAAAGCTAAATCTCCACGAATCAATTATTATCACATAATTTGGGGAAGTGCAATAAGTATTGGCCTTATTTTTTGGCTTCAGCCACCTATTTATTTCTTAGTTGGAACCTTGTTAACGT
This sequence comes from Crocinitomix sp., assembly GCA_013138735.1. Classification (GTDB taxonomy): domain Bacteria; phylum Bacteroidota; class Bacteroidia; order Flavobacteriales_D; family Crocinitomicaceae; genus Crocinitomix. The sequence goes on from WTCE01000030.1 coordinate 121,905, forward strand.
TGAACATTTTTAGCACCTTAAGACATTGGTGCGAACATTTGGGCTATGATCGCACAAAAACCAGCAATACTTTTTGGTTTCCTTTAGGGATGGGGATTGGCAATCACGATACACATCACGAACACCCGCACGTTTCTTGGTTTGTTTTGTTCTTAGGATTGTTTAAAAGAAAAAAAGACACACGTTTATGGCGAACGGTGTTTGGGGTTTTCTTTAAAAAATCATTCCATCATTATGAGGGACATTAGTTTTTTCGACTACTGCGTTCTTTCAACACCCAATAAATTCCTTTCACATTTGAACGAGGTTCATTCAAAACTAAAAGCACAATAATTTCTTCTAGCCAAGACAAATAACCTACGCCAATTGCCATAAAATAAAGCCAAGGAACGTGGAACCACGCGAATAGGATGAAAAAGTAAATTCCTTGCACATAACCACCTATTTTACTCGCGTATAAATGCAAACTAGGCGCTTGACGGAACTTAACTATGGAGATCATTTGACCTAAAATAAAGAGCACTAAAAAGGGCCATAACAAATGGATACTCTCTTCTAATTCAGCTTGTTTAAATGTAAAGATCCCCCAAAACGCACAGATATAGGTTCCAATATCTGCCAATGAATCTAATTTTGCCCCAAATTTGGTTTCCAATTTAAATACGCGCGCAATTAGCCCATCTAAAATATCTGTGATTAAGTTGATACAAAGAAATATTGCGAAAAGGTTTGCTTTTTCTGTCAAAATCATCCATACCAAAAACGGAAATGTTAAGAGTCGATATAAACTCAAGAAGTTGGGAAGATTGATGATTTTCTCTTTCATTATATCGATATTCTAAAGTGATTTTTTGATCTTGAAGATCATTAATAAATATGAAATTGTGAGGTGTGTTAAACTTGCTAAAAAGAATAAAACTATCGCCGAAACAAGCATAATATGCCCCATTACATAATAGACCAAAACAACACCAAAAGCGGAATCCATTTTATCAATAAGTGTGACAAATAATCCATATTTATTACCAGTAGAACCCGCTTGAATTCCTGCGCGGCGTTTAATATACGAATTGGGAAGTTCGAATAAGAGATAGGCTAAACCTAATAGAAATCCGATTAAAACAGGATTTAAAATTGCGATATTCCCAATTGAAATGATCAGCCAAAAGAAAAAAGCATTTAAAATTGGAACAATCAAAAAGCCTCTCCATGTTTTGTTTGCCCCTAGCCCAACTTGCCAAATTGGTTGTGCTAATGAGGACAAGAAATTTTGCTTTACAACTAACATGTGAATTACATTGGAAAGTAGTAAAGGCAGAATAACAATGAGAATATGGATTTCAAAAGCAAACATCTATAAAAATGTTAATTTAAGAAAATTTGAATGGTTTGTGGTTGGATAGGTGATTTGAGTGATCGAAAGCTAATGAATAATTAAAGTTCAATTAATAGAATACTGATAACGCGGATAAAGTCCGCCTGAGGCGGACTGATTTTTTTGACCGAGTAAAATGAAATGATCCTGCAAGTGCAGCAACGGAAGCATTTTTTCTGTTACAATAAACGCATTACTCTTTCACCAATTTGCCTGTTGTTACGCTTCCATATTCGTCACGCAATTGGTATAAATATATCCCAGCATCTAAGTAAACATCAGTTATATTAATTGTTTTGGTGAAGATTGTTCTAAAAATGATCTTTCCAGAAATATCTGTAAAGGTTAGCATAACCTCATTTTCTTGATTGGATTCAAAGGTAAATTGGTTGGTAAATGGATTGGGGTAAATCGAATAACTCACGCTTATTTCCTCCGAAGGTATACTCGCTAATCCGCAATCTGTATTAAAAGGCTCAAAAGTCACCAAGCCATAAGCGATATTGTCATAGCCATCATAAATATTACCGGCAATATCATCTGACCTTTCGGTACACCAGCAATTATCAGATAAATCGGCATTATTATGATCTAAAAACTTAATGTCATAGAAGGAATTATTACAAATTACATTGTCTGTAAAAGTCACCGACTCATTAAAATAGGATTGAATTTCAACTCCAACCACATTTCCAAAAACAGTATTTCCGGTAAACGTATTGTTCACTGCATTAAAACTGCACTTAACCCCTACGTCATTATTTTTAATGAGGCAATTAATTGTCGCGCCATAAGGTGATAAAGCCACTATATTACCGGAAAAATAGCAATTTTTTATCAAATCAATTCCCGCTAAACCTTGTCCATTATCTAAAAAATGACAGCCTATGGCTTCCGAGTCAAATTGGCACCAATCTAAACCTTGTCCATTTTCACGGAAAACACATTCCTCAAATTTGGTAAGTGGCGCTCCCCCATCCTCGTTGACTTTTGAATTGTCAAAAAATGTACAATTATTATATAAATAAGGCCCATTATAGGCTAAATCCATATTTATGAACGTTTTGGCGTATTCTCCACGGACATATTCCATAGTAACTTGCCCACCTTCATAAGTAGGATCTGCATTTCCAATTACTTTAATGCCTAGCCAATCGTGTCGTGCAGGCTCGTCTACGTTGGACGTAAAAACAATTGAATCGGTAGCGGTGCCAATTGCAGTTAGCTTTCCACGCAATTCTAAGTTCGTTGCTGCGTTGAAGCGAAGTTCTACGCCCGGTTCTATTGTGATTTCAACATTATCAAATACAACCACCTAACCTGTAATGATATACGGGCTTTCTTCAACTGTCCATATTGTATTTTCATAAATTCCTCCAGAGATTTCTGTTTGGCCGAATGAATTAATGCTTAAAAAGAATATTAAAAGGAAATGAATTGTAAATCTTTTCATTGTAGGTTAAGGTAAGGATTTGTTATGCTCCAAGAACGATATATTATTTAGATTATTGTATTTGTTATAAAGCAATAATTTAGAATTCTTACTTATTTATAACCAATAAGTTAAGCGTTTAGAGTAGTATCCAAAACAGAAACAATGAAACTCTAATGCTAATCTTTAAAGCTACTCAACAATTAATTTGGAAACAAATACTTTTTCGGTTGTATCCATTTCTTTAAACGTTAATAAATAAAGACCAGCTTGAAGCTGTGCTCTATCGATTTGGAGCTCATTTCCAGTAATATTTTCAGTGCGGTAAACTTGCTGGCCCAATAAATCATACATCACAATGGTATTATTTCCTGTTAATACTTCATCAAAATGAACTGTGGTGAAATCGTTGAAAGGGTTCGGATAAATTGCCATATTTTGTTCGCTAACGTCATACTCAACTGTACTCAACTCATAATCAATTAAATACTGAGCTAACGCAACGCGCGAATGCACCCCGAAATCTCCTCCCTCTGTGCCGGTCACTAGAATTTTTTCATTGTTAATAATTAGAAAATCCTCTGCATAATCTGGACTGGGTGACAAGTCTGTTTTCACCAAACCGTCAACGCCAAACGTTGGGTCCAAAACACCATTTGCAGTATAACGCGCCATCACAAATTCTTCATTATACTCCTCGAACGCAGCATGACCAAGCAGTATGATTTTATCATTAGACTGGATTAGCATGCTGGTACATTCTGTCCAAGCAGGCATTTCAGTAAAAACTACACCATCCGTTCCAAAGCTCTCATCAAGCGTTCCTGCGGCAGAATAGCGCGCTACTGCAAAAGCTCCTTCTTCATCATAAATCATTCCTCCCACAACGAGCTTACCGTCTGATTGAAAAGCAATATCCGAGCCATAATCATTACTTGAAATGCCATCAGTTACCATGATATTCGTCAATACTTGTCCATCTGTTCCGAAAGTCAAATCAAGATCACCGTCTGAATCATATTTAACGATTGAAAAATTAACATGACTCTCCCCCATTCCAAATGCTGAACTCACAACCAAAATGTTTTCATCCCCATCAAATAAGATATTTAGCCCTTCACTTTCGTCTGAATAGCTCCCTATAATAGGAGCAACAATTCCTTCGTCACCAAAGGTGTCATCCAACGTCCCGTCGGTATTGTAGCGCAATAATAGAAATTCCAAATCGTCCTCATAATTGAATGCCATTACAAGTAATTTACCATCAGCTTGTATTTCAACTCTCATTCCTCCGTCCCAAACCTCTGAATCTTCTGAGTTTGTTATCACAATTCCATCTGTCCCAAAACTCACATCTAACGTACCATCTGAATTGTAACGTGCCATTGCAATATCAGACGGCCCTTCTTCAGCCAATAAATAAACACCAACCACTATAATTTTTCCATCTTCTTGGATTCGAATCGAATTACAAGAAGCTTCTCCAAGTCCTAAAGAGGTTGTGGTAACTCCATCAACCCCAAATGTTTCATCTAATGAACCGTCTTCATTATAACGAATCAATAAAAAGCTGTATGCGCCAATAGTACCTGTGAATCCGCCAGTCACTAACTTACCGTCATCTTGACGCGCTAATGTTCGCACTTCGTCAATCACACCAATATCCGTAAGCACTATACCATCTGTTCCAAAGGTAAGATCAAGCGCTCCATCTTGTGCTAAGCTATTCAATTGAAAAATAAAAAGGAAGAGTGTAATCGAAAAGGGATTTAGGAAATAGCGTTTCATATTTTATTGTTTGAGACAGGAAACGAGAAGTTTCTACTTTTATTATCATTGAGGTTAAATTTGAGAGTTTTGTCTTTGCGTAAAAATAGTGATTTGATTATAGCCTTTAATGCGTCATCATCTTACAATAAGCAATAGTTCTGCCAAATCATTATTCAGCAGCAGCGCCCAAGAACATTTCTACCAAAGAATTGTTTTCAAATGTAAAGATGAGGCCGCCATAAACCGTTCCAGCAACTAAATAATCAGCCTCTAGCACTCCGTTTCCGAGCTCAACTTTATAAGCGGACTTTACTTCTTCTGCAGTTGCACCAATGCAAATATTTTTGGCTGTACAAAATTTACCCAGATCATTCAAAGTCATTCCAAATATCTGTTTTGCTACTTCTGGCGTGTCTTCAAAAACTACCATGCCCAACGTCAATCCTAAATTAGGATAAGACCAATCGTTATGAATACCTCCATCTGCACCCCAATATTCCTCTGGCGTTTTAGTTGTTGGAGGTCCAATTAATCCGATAACAGTTGCAGTATCCATATCTATTTTCAAAGCACCAAAGGATTCATTTTTCATCAATTCCCATCCTATATCGGATAAATCTCCCCCTTCAAAACCCTCAGATTGAAGTGATTCACTCGTTTCTAGCACGTCACGATCTATTTGAGGGTCGGTAGTTTGGTCAGCTTCTTCTGCAACCTCACTATCTTTGGGAGCATCATTTGTGGAAGTCTCATTATTACCACAGGCAACAAGGAGTATGCAAAAACTAAGAACAATACCTTTTTTTATCTTTTTCATAGGGTTGATTTAATAACAACAGTGATTTCTACACCTGAATTTGATTAAATCAATTTAATCAATAAATCGAAACTCTATAGGCACTTAGATAATAATTGTGCTGTAATATATGAATTATATAGTCTAAAAGGGGGCTATAGGATTTCAGATGGCTTCGTCTATTATCACCGGAGAATCAATAGCGCATTGGAATATCAACAATTTGATACTGCAATGCCAAAACCACCAAGCCAGCAACGTTTTTACAATCTAGTTTAGAAAGTAAATTATTGCGGTGACCATCCACCGTTCTTGGACTTATGAATAATTTTTCTGCAATTTCGGGAGCTGTATATTGCTCACAAATGAGTTGTAAAATTTCTTTTTCTCTTGTTGTCAAATCGAAGGCAAAATTGGCTTTGGGTTTTGTTTTGGAAATAATATTTTCCCGAATCATGGTCAACACTTCATTATTATAATAAAAGCCTTTTTCATGCACCGCTCTAATGGTTTCTGCAACCTCTGTAGGTTGTGAATTTTTAGGCAAATATGCCACTGCGGATAATTCAATCATGTTAATGACAAAGGCTCTACTAAAATGAGTCGAGAGTACGATTATTTTAATGTCGCTATATTCGGCTTGAATGATTTTAGCTACCTCAACCCCATTCATTTCGGGCATTTTTAAGTCGAGTAATAAAACATCTGGCAGTTCGGTCGCCATTTTCAATTGTTCAATTAAATGGACGCCATTTTCAGCTTCCATTTCAACGTTAAAATCTTCATAAGCGTTTAATATTAGCTTCATTCCATTGCGGAATAAGGCCTCATCATCTGCAATCGCAATTTTAATCGTTTTCATAATGTGCTTTTTTGCTTAATAACAACTAGATGTCCAACTCCATCTTCATTTCAAAACCATTGTTTATGCTTGATTCATATTCGAAAGTGGCACCAATCATATGCAATCTACTCTCAATATTTTTCATTCCTAGCCCTTTTTTATGCTTCAAGTCATCCATTTCAAAACCTTTGCCATTGTCTTTATAATGGATGCTACACTTTGATTTTTCATTCCACAATTGGATCTCAATTTCAGATGCAGCGCCATGTCGAATCGAATTATTCACCAATTCTTGTAAGACTCTGTAAAAATTTAATTCTACCAATTGATCTCTCACTCCATTTTCATCTGCTGCCAGCTTAAAATCAATTTCAACCGTTTCAGTTTGGTTGTAATTATGCTGCAATTCGCGGATTGCTTCAATCAATCCAAACTCCTCTAACGTTGGTGGCAGTAATTCATGAGAGATCCGCCGCGTTGAATCAATCGTGCGGTTAATGATTGTTGCAATTTCGGTTGTAATGTCAGCTACACTTTCAATTTCTTTGACTTCTTCTTTCAGTCGAAAGGTATTTAATAAAATAATGTTGAGTTTTGACCCAATTTCATCATGTAAATCCTTTGCTATTCTTTTTCGCTCGGCTTCTTGCGTCAAAATGGTACTATACAATAAATTCTCTTGATGGTCATAAGCCAACTTTTGCTTATCCATTTGTTCTTTCAGGATTTTTTTTTGCGAATAATTGGCGAAAATTATAAATGCCAATGCAAAGGCCAACATTATGAGGATTCCAATTATCATCATGTTGACGATATTGCTTTCTTGTTGTACAATCTCCATAATGCGTAAAAAATCAGCAGATGAAATATAATATTTAAGAGTGAATTAAAAATCCAAAAAATGATATTTGAACCCTCCCCCCCAAACGAAATTCCGTTGAACATAAATATAAATAAACTTCCTGAATAATAAGTAATTATAGCTGAATTGACGAGCCGCAAGCTTTTAGAGGTTGAAGGCGATAGTTTGGGATCATCAACTAAATGGTAGAAATAGATAACGGCATAAGCAATAATGGAAATTTGCACAAATGTTTTCGCAATTGAATTAAAACCAAATATTGACTGCAGGAAAATCGAATTAAAAATTATAAAAGCTGATCCGCCAATAACTAAATACCAATAGACGGTATGAAAAGTGCTCGGTTTTTTGATAATGCTTTTATAAAAATACGAGAACAAAATAAATTCGACCAAGGTATAAATATGCAAAAGCGGCAAATTGTTTATGCCAAATTCAATGAATAGGCTGGCCAAGATTTCAATTGCTAGGTTCAAAATTAAAAAATAGAATAGCCGCCGAAACGGACTATCCAATTTTTTATAATGAATGATACAGAACAATACATTGATAGCGACAAAAATGGATGCCGCATGGGCCGCATAAAAATTAATCGAGTTCAACATAAGGCGCTATTCAAGTGATCTGTGCTTTTCTTATTAGTTTGAAATAAAACTTGGCAACGTAGGACATGAATTTGGGCAGGGCTTCGTAAAATCGTAGAATTGCCATTCTTCTTCTAGCGTCAACTTGTTTGTGCCATCAAGCCCAAAATACATTTCCGTTGTACTGTCATCCTCCATGCCCAACATTATCCATAGCTCGCTATCATCATCCAACTCTGAATTATCAATGATTTCACGTAATTCAGCAATCGTTGTTCCTACTCCATAAATTAGAGTTGAACTTGTATTTGGATAAATTACTGGAACTGATGCGCTCAACGTAGATTTGACATTATTAATATAGGCGTTGTAAGCATTAATATAATTAACAGCAGAATCTGACTCAATTTCTTTACATCTCAAATTGCCCACAGTATTACAAGGATCGTTTGGATCTTCTGGATCGTTTGAATCAGCTAGAGTAGTTGCTACTTCGTCGCTTCCTTCAGTTTCATTTTCACTGTTTGCATTGCAGGCGGCTAATAAAAATATTGCGCCGCAAATTAAGGTTAGTTTAATCGTTTTTAGTTTCATAATGGTAGGTTTTTTTTGTGCTTAGTTTTTATAAATTAAAGCATAATATTGGCAGTTTGTCTTCTTTTGGATTCAAAACAGGTAGAATTACCTAGTTAAACGGGTTGATTGGCGGTTGGGTAGACTTGATTTTACTGTACGCTTGAATCGTGTGGTAGCGCTGATCAGTCATTGCGCATGAGATCACGTCTTTCCTATTTCACGTCACTCATTTCTGTAACAGTTATACCAGATTGGCTTTAAAAGCTTCCTTACAACTTTGCTCATGTGTAAAATGATTGAAAAATTCTAATAATTTCATCCGTGTCATTTTTATTTGACACAAGAATTAGGTCGGCAGAACGTAATCTCTTTTCGCTCTGCAATTATTTTTAGGGAAAGGAGCGGATAAGCATATGATTTTTTCTATCTTTAGGTTAACTATTTAACCTAAACATATTACGCATAAAAAATAAAAGACTTTGGGGCTTGCTTGTTGGCATGCTCATATCAAGCACGAGCGTGGCGCAACTTGGCGATTATCATGTTATGATCGACACACTTTTAACAGAAGCCCCTGTAAGCGGTTTCATGTGGTGGAAACCAAATACATTTATTCCTGGAGAATGTTTTCAGCAGTACCGAACAATTTCTGGGGACTCCGATAATAATGCGGTTTTAGAGAAATCATGGACAGACGATATATTAGATATGACACACTATCGTTATCGACAAACGTATAAAGATATACCTATTGAATGTGCGACTGCTATAGAACATTTTGATAAAAACAATGAACTTATTTTTACGAATGCGAAATTTGCTATTGAGTTGGATAGGAGCGTAACACCTCAATTAACGGAATCTGCAGCAAAACAGGAGTTAATGAATTATCTACCTAGTTATTGGATAATGGCTTGGGATGATACAGAGTGGGAGACAGAACTACAAGAAGAACTAGGTGATCCTATGGCAACGCATGAGCCGACAGGCGAACTTATATTAGCCATAGACGATTATACCTACCTTAATTTTTATATTCCAGCATCTCGCTATCGTTTGGCGTATAGATATAAGGTGGTCTGTGTAAGTCCGTATAGTAATGTGGACTATTTTGTAGATGCAAACACAGGCGAAGTGTTTAAAGAGTTAAGCAATCAACATCATGATGACCTTGCAACGGTGCTCAATAGTGGCGGGACAGGAACTAAAGTGATAGATACGAGGTGGAGGGGGTTTCCACACTATGACTTTGTACTCGAAACAAATGATGATGATGTTGAAATTCATACAAAAAAACATGACTCAACCCATGCCTTTAATTATCGCCATGAGATTGATAAAGCAGCAGAGCCTTGGACGGGTTTTCAAATAAACGCAACATCAACTCATTGGTATGTTCAGCAGTCTTGGTATTACTTTAGAGATGTTTTTGGTAGAGATGGTATGACTGATGACTTTGGAAAAATCCGTGTCCATGTAGAGCTTGCGTCCTCTAAAGTGAATGCATATTATGACGATTTTGATGGATGGGACAACTTGACGTTTCATATTGTTGACGGACTTCATGTAGGTAACTATGCAGACATTGTTGGTCATGAGTTTACACATGGTATTATAAATCACACTTCTAAGCTTATCTATAGTGCTGAGAGTGGGGTCTTAAATGAATCGTATGCTGACATTATGGGGATCATGGTGAAGCGTCACGCATTGATGGGGGGCGTAGGTACACCAAGTTGGACGCTTGGTGATCCTGCAGCCCTTACTCGCTCGCTATCCCATCCAAATGATGATGGTAAGCATGCTATTGTTATAGATGATACATGTAGGTGGTTTTTAGGACAACCTCATACCTATGAAGGCGTATTTTGGCAAGACACTGATGTTCTCTGTGATGCACGGGGAGTACATGGGAATAGTGGTGTACAAAATCACTGGTTTTATCTTCTTGCACAAGGCGGTTCAGGAACCAATGACAACAGTGATGACTACAATGTAACGAGTATTGGTATTGATATAGCGGCGAGAATTGCCTATGCTACTATGGTGAGCATAAACTTAGAAGGCGCACAGTACTCTGATGCTCGTCAAGGGTCTATTGCGATTGCGAGAGTATTGTATGGTGAGTGTTCGAACGAACATTATCAAACGACAAATGCCTGGTATGCTGTCGGCGTCGGGGAAGAAAGTGAATGTACAGAAGTGCTCTCACTCGATAGCGAAATAGATTTAGATGAATTTAGATTGTATCCGAACCCTGTTGACCACGGCTTTGCTATTAATTGGGAAAGTACAGAACGTTTTGATCTTACTATATACGGGATGAGTGGAGAGATTCTCTTCTTTAAAAAAGAGGTGCACAGTGATGATTACATCACACTTCCACAAATTACCAATGGGGTATATGTCGTAGAGTTACGCAATGAAAAAAACGTCATAAGAAAACGTATTATCAAAAAATGATACTCATAAAAAAAATATGTATTGCACTTTGTTTCGTTCTTCCAACGATACAAAGTGCTTTTTCACAAGAACATGAAACCTTAAATAAACACACTTTTCTTATCAAATCATCTGTCTATAATTTTTTTGATGGTGGTCCTACAATACAAACGAATTATCGAAATAGACCAAACTGGTTATCAAACGGGTATGGAATTGAGTATATGAATACCTTTGGTAACAATAGCATGTGGTCTGTTTCTCTTGATAATTTTTCATTTGAAAATCACACGCCGTTACCAGAAAAGGAATCAGGTGAATATTGGAAAAGGCGATTCTATGATATACGAGCTTCGTATAGTAAATCATTTTTCCAAACACCTCATCACAGCCTTTTTTGGAACACAGGGCTAAGTGTTCGCATTGGATATGAAGCTGTTTTTGGTAATTATTTCCAAGTCAATGAGGTCTTTGGGGAAAGTTTTGCTATTGGAAAAAAATTGCGAGACCTTGGAGCCTTGTTGGGTTTGAAATATCATGTATATATAGGGAAGCATGTAACACTGTTAACCGCATTGTCATACACAATATACCCTTTAACATGGGATTCAAAAGATGAAAACTATGAATATGATAGAGGTCCAACATGGAACATGATATCTCTGTCTTTAGGTATTGGCTTTAACTACGGTAAATAATTATTTCCGTCGCTTTCTCACTATTCTTTCAATATCTTTTCTGAATTGGTTTGATTCGTTTTCATTGTTAGCTACGGTTGAATTCACGTCTTCCCTATTTCACCTCACTCATTTCAGTAACCGTTATACAGGTGAAAATTGGTGAAGGGCAATTTTTCACTCATTCGCAGCAGCCGTCTTACGATTTTGGGTGTTTTTTTGCTTTCTCAAAAACAAGAACGCGCTAAATCACTGAGTCACAGACAAGTATCCAATCTTTTTCTAAGAAGCTGCGTCTTAATGAGTGTAATAACCTTAATCCAAACCAGAACGCGGTAAAATCTATTCAAAATCAAATCCTATGAAAAATTTCTTACTCCTTCCATTCATTCTTTTTTCATTTTTTGCCAGTGGGCAAGATTTTATTTACAACTATGAATATACAGTTGGTGCTAATCACATTGTTATTCGTGATGTTATAAAAACAAGTGATGCTAATTTGATGGTCGCTTTTGACCTGGAAGGAACCACTCCATTGGGAACTGGAAGACCTATGGCGGGAATAATGAAATTGAACGCTAGTGGATTTGTAATCTGGTCTAAACTATTGAATATTCCAGGAACCTTTGCAAATTGCAGTTATGAGGTTAAAGAAAGCGCAAGTGGAAACTTTTATTTATGGGGCTTAAACAAAACAAGTGTTTCTGGCGGTACCAAGGAAGCTACATTATGTGAAATAAGTGCGAACGGAGAGATTCTTTGGTTTAAAAAATATGACTTTGGAGATGGAACAGGATACTTTGGAATGAACCGTTTTACCGTTTTACCTTCTGGAGAATTGGAAATGATGATTTCCATTTACGAGAATTTAATATTAATGAGAACTACTGCGACTGGAGAAATTATTTGGGGAAAATCTTCTTATATAGCTGGCCCCGGAGAAGGTGGTGGAAAAAATCCTGGATTTGATTTCTTAAGTTTCCCTGGTGACGGTGGAATATGTTCGAACAAAAACATCAATGACTTTGCCTTAATTCGTTATGCAGAGAATGGAGATATAACTTGGACATCAAAATATAAATTGGGCTTCTATAATCATGCAAAAACAATGATCCAATTACCTGATGGTGATTTTATGGTTGGGGGCTATCTTCGAGGGGTTAGCGAAGACCATGGTAAAGTTATGTTCATGAAGGTTTCGAATATTGATGGATCTGTGATGTGGATTAAACGCTTAGAAGAAACTGATCTTAGCTATTCGTCAGACCTTAGAATGGCCTTTAAGGAAGAAAATATTATTGTCAATTTTAGCCCCGGTTTTGGTACAGATAATTATAACTATTACGTCGAAATAGATACAGATGCTAACATCATAAATAGTGCAAAAACTAAACTTTTGCATGATGACTATAACGACCTTGAAGTGGTTAACGAGACTGAAATTTATGTTTATGGATCATCAAAAGAACCAAGCGGACCAGTGCGAGGAATAATTCAACGCACAGATAATCTTTTTGATACGGATGATTGCAATACGGAGGATGTTACATTCACCATGACTGATTTTACTGATTATGAGGAGTTACCTTCAACTGGCGCTTCAAGTGAATTTTCAAATATGGAAATTGTGGAAATTGGACTTGTTTCAATTGAGGTTAGAATGAGAGATTTTTGCACAGAACTTTATATTGAGAACAATCAAGATGATATTGATGAAGTAGTAATTGAAACTAGCTCTATTGAAAATGAATCGAAAAATGAGGAAATCAATGTTTATCCTAACCCTGCTAGTTCAGTTGTAAATTTCACAGTTTCTGATGAACTGCTTAACGCAAGCTATGCTATAGTAGACTTATCAGGAAAAAACATCCTCACAGGAAGCATTACTCAAAATCAATTCGTTTTAGACCTTCCGCAATTGCGAAATGGACAGTATTTATTGCGAATAGAATCTGATGAGCATGTAATTGTTCGTAAGGTTAGCATCCTTCAATAAAGACCTCAAATCGAGTAGGAAGATAGAGGTTATTCCCCTATCTGTCCTCTCACACCACCGTACGTACGGATCCGTATACGGCGGTTCATTAAGTTAGTAATTGTTTTGAGTACATTTCCATAAGGCTAATGTAT
>WTCE01000182.1 GCA_013138735.1 Crocinitomix sp.
AATACTATATCTTTGGGTAAAAGTTAAATGTTTGTTTCTCATAAATACAAATTTTAGCTTTTCCCTTGGTTTTACAATCAAGGGATTTTTTTTTAACTAAAACTTGCATTAGCATTTTAATCTAGGCCTTTTTATCATATTCTCAAAGCGAAACTCATTCAGCTTTGACATGCCGTTCTTAAATACTTTAATCTCATAATTAGAAAAATGAGCCAATCTAGGGTTCTGATTATTCTCAATAAATACGAAATCATCAGGTTCAGCCAATTGTACAGACGGTATCAAATACAAAATTGGTTCTAAACCTTTCATTAATAATACTAATGCAATCCATAAGTTACTGTTTGGTTCACCCAAGTCAGTCTTTAAAATTTTGACACTTCTATTGCTTTGCAAGTCTAACTCTTGAAAGAATAAACTGTGCTTATTTCCTCCTTCTGTTTTAATTTGAAGCACCACTACCCCATCATCTTGTTCTGTTTCCAAAACGGCAATATTTGCACTTTTCAATGCTATTTTGACAAATTCTAAGCTGTTTTCGGTCTGATTTTCCATTATTTCATTAAAAATAGTCAAAATTCCTTTTGATTTTGACTCAACCTTTGAATTAAAAATCGTTTCAGAATCGCTATATTTATAGCGTGAATGTAAGACTTACCCAAGATCAAAAAGTACAACTCTCCGAATCTGGAGATGTTTATAAAATCATGCAACAAATACTGTTACGTGAAAACAAAATTGGCAGAAATCAAGAGCATTTTTGGGTTATTGGTTTAGATAATCAGAGTATAATATTGTTTATTGAGTTAGTTGGTTTGGGTGCTGTTAACCGCGTTGGAGCTAACCCTCCTGATGTTTTCAGAATGGGTATTTATAAATTGGCTGTTGGTATGATTCTGGTTCACAATCACCCAAGCGGAAACCTTAAACCTTCTGATGAAGACATTGACTTTACAGACAAAATGTATAAGGTTGGTCAAATTATTGGAATTGAAGTTATTGACCATTTGATTATTACAGAAGACTCATACACAAGCCTTGCCGATAAAAACGTCTTTGACATCATTAAGAAAAGTGGGCGTTATAAAGTCATTGATAAGGATTTAGACGATTACTTAGAAATGAAGCGAGAAATTGAGCTTGATTTAAAGCTTAAAGAAGGAAAAATTGAGATTGCTAGAAAGATGAAGGCAAAAGGAATGGATGCAGATACTATCAAAGAAATTACAGGATTAACTAAGTGGGATATTCGGAAAGTATGATGTTCAACCAAAATTTTTTCAATAAATTAAAATAAAAATGGAAGACAAGAAAATTGGACTAATTAAAGATTTGAATCATACAACCAAAACCCTAGATGGCATAATTATGGAAATTGGAAAACTGTCTGCTGATTTAGTTCTTAAACCGCATGATTTAAATTTAAAGAAGACGATTGACGGAAAACATGTTCTATTACTTAGGTTAGAAGCTAGAAAGAGAGAAATAGAAGAAGAGATTAAGAGAGTGTAAATTAAACTCTCATTCGGTTGACTCAACTGTTAGGCGAAATTTTTGAACCTTTTGATTAAAGTCAAATAATTGGGATTCATTACGCAATACCTCCATAAAACAACATCCACGACACTTAACTTTTCATCAATTCCATTAGCAATAACTTGGCATAATTCATTTGGCGTGGAAAAATTTAAAGCCTTTGCTAAACGCATTAAATGTCTATCAGGTTTAACAACGTTCATTCCAATGTTTTTAGCTAAGTGCAAAGAGGTGGCAGGGCCAAAAAAACTAAATTTCTGCATGTATTCTAAACCGTGCTCATTCAGTTCTGTTTTAAAATCATCAAATCCAATGTTATCTATATATTGAATTAAAGACATAATTGCATTAATTTTACCACTATGGTTAAAGTATTTAAGTGCGTGACTAATGCATGATTCACTCGTCGAAACTATTTCTTTGGAATCTTCCCAATTCAAAAATGCACAAGAAATTTTTTCAAAAACACTGGTAACAGATCGAACGCTCATACCGCTTGATAAAATGACCCATGCGGCTTCTTTGTAAAATTCAGATTCATCTAATACATTTAAATTCTGGTTTTCCTGCCAATCTATTTCCCATGCAAACCCCTTATTAATTAAGTGTTTTTTTACATCAAGATAACTGTTCACTATATTATCGACATTTTCCGTTGAACTTCTCATTAATATACAAAGTGTTTCCAGTTTTGGTTTCGTTTTTCAATTAAACCGTGTCTTACAAGACGAAATTAACATATAGATTCGTTATATTAATTAGCCTCATCAATAATTAATGAACTTGTAATTGTTAGCTGAAGCTATAAAATTATAATTTCTTGATAACCCTTCTAATTTATATCGCTCCTATTACGGGAGAGTAACTAAGATTAGTTATCGCTAATTTTTGAGCATATAACTTACCCTAAAATTTCTTTCCATTTTTCTATATTTCCAGATCTTTCAGCAACATCTATTTTTCTAACAATACTGCTCAAACTATCAGAAACTGCTTTTCTAAGAACACTGTTTTTTTCTCCTAAGTATGAATCAGTATTTACTGATTGACCTGTACTGTCTTTTATAGGATTAATTACAGTCGTTACTGCTTTTCCTAGAAAATGTTTTAGCATTTCCTTGGAAGTCTTTGGTCCATTATAATTTGAAAATATTGAAACTGCCATTGACTCAATATGATATCCATTTATTTGCCGCTTCTCTGGTAGTTCGGAAATTATGGATTTAACAAGTTTTATCACAGGAATAACCTTACCGTTGCAATCTTGGTTTATACTAACCAGTTTTTCTGCAAATCTCGCTGGTTTAACTACTTTTGACCAATTTTCTCCGTTTGCTTCAGCAATTTTAATGCCTGTTTCAGTTCGAATGGATGGTAAAATTTGAATTTCGACATTATCCGAATACTTTACTGTTACAGCTAATTTTCCCATTTCAATTTCTGTACCAGGTAATCGTTGTTCTAACTTTTCCGCAAAATATTCATTTACTTCTATCGGTGACTTATCTGTAAGTTCTGAATTATTCAAGATTACCAAAACGTCAATATCACTTAATCCATCTACGTAGGTATGTTTCGATACTGAACCACCGAAAATTGTTTGTACATTTCCATCAATATCTTTATTGATCGCTTGAATTAAAGTATCCAAATGTCTGTTAATTACATCTGTGTTTCTATCATTTGCATTTTTCAAGACATCATTAATCAATTGATTTACGTCGTTTTCAAATTCACGACCTCTCGCTTGTTCTTGTTCTTTCTTTATCTTTTTGATGATATCCTCTGTGGAATCTTCATCCCTATAGAAAAAACCTCCTCCTGATCCTCCCATATTATTTAGATTTAAGTTTGTTTAAAAATTGTACGTGTATTTTTTCAATTCTTTCTGATAAATTATATGAATCATTATCTAATTCCTTGAATAATTCATAATTTGGTTCTGTAGTAAAATTCATCAGAACATGCTTGAGTTTTATCAAAAAAGTAATGTTATCGACCCAGAAATTTCTTTTCATTGCCGTATCATTCGTTTCAATTCCATATTTAGGACTTAATATACTATAGTTTTGAATATAAATCGCGGCACTATTATGGTATGCAAATTTCAACCAAGTTAAGCCATCAAAAATTTCGGCTCCAGCTAAAAAGTAAAGTATCACATTTAGAGGGTCTAAACTTCCAAACACATGAATCGGTGCAGAATTACCCGTCTTATCTAATGCTATTCTTAGTAATGCGATATTAATCATCCTATCAAGTTGTGAGCTTCCAATTTCTTTTTCAGTAACACCTATGATATCGAACCCATGTAAAATTTCAGGTCTCGCTAATATTTCTGGAAGTTGAATTAATTTTTGCTTTTGTTTTTCAGGTTTAATTAGAAAATTACTCATCATGTTTTTGTGGTCATAAAAGAGTTTTCTTGCGTGATCAACTTGTTCATTTATAGTGACCCTAATGTTTCCATGATCATAGCTCACCATAATGGCAGACATTTCAGACGGCCATTCATTTAATACGCTTTTGAATTTTTCCTCATCCCATTCCCTAACTTCATGATTATATTTATTAATTCCCGATAAATCATAGATTTGTGATGTCTCATAACCACCGCTATCAACAATAGTAATTGGCGTAGACTTAAATTCAGCTGGCGTTGGAATTAATTTATGATAGATGTCGTATGCACTTACTAGTAAGGATTCATCTAAAAATTCTTTAGCTACAGCCATAACGCTTGCAATTTCCGAGATCACAGAATCTTTTGTTTGAACAAGAGAAAACCCCTTACTTGAGAATGACGGAACTAATAATGGCGTTTCAAATTTTTCACCATTAGGATGAGTAATATTTCTAGTTCTATGTATTTTTTCCTCCATATAATTTATTTAAATCTTTGCATGTAGCACAATTTTGACACCTTAATTCACCTCCCTTTTCGCAACTATATGTTAATTCCATTGGGATATTCTTAATTTTTGAATATTCCCATATTTGATTCTTATCCCATTCAATGAAAGGTGTTTCTAATCTTACCAAACCATTAGAAGATTCAAGAACAATTTTATTTAAACTTTCTATGAAGTCAACGGAACAGTCATAATAGCCTGTCCCAGCATGAACACCTAAAACAATAGCTTCATTACAGCCAACATTTAATAATGCATTGGCCAATAGCATTAGGTTACGTCCTATTATTTCACCAGATAAAAATTTATTACCATTTTCAACAATTATTTCCTTAAGTACGAGTTTATAGTATTTGCAAATTTGTAACGCACTCTTTAGTTCTTGAATCTCGGATAATTGATTATATCTAATAAATACGGGGGCAATTGAATACCCTTTATCTAAATAATATTGAATACAAGCTGTTGAATCTAAACCGCCACTAAACAAGATCAAAATATTTCTTACCGATTTACTTTCCATATATTAAACTATGACATAATAATCTTGATTAAAATTACTTGTATTTGTATGGTCGTTTCAAATCAATTTTCACTCCATTTTAAGTTTAACACCCATTTGGTATGGGCCCCAATTGTGTATTTAATTTCTTTTTCATCATCATTGTAACCTAAGCGATCTATTAATGCTTGACTCGCCCATTTAACATAATCAGTATCTCCCTTGCTTAATAGTTCTTCCAATTCAATTTGTTGTTCTTGTGTTGGGATTAAGTCTAAAACGTCATACTGCAATACCTCCCAGCAATCCCAACCGCTTGCAATTGGTGCTTTTTTTAGAGGTGTTACGACTGATTTCACAAACTTATAATTGATATATGGAAAGTTTTCTTTTGACAAAATTTGATCCTCTTTTCCTCCTAGCAACTCTTCATAGAATTCTCTCCAATGAGAAACTTCTCTATCCTTGGAAGTATTGAACCAATTAAGAAATTTAACGGCATTTTTGGCAGGTACGAAAACTGCTAGATCATCTTTTTTTAGTCCATTAGTTCTCATTTTTAGATCATCAGTAGCCTCAAAATCTTTAAGGATTTTATTAGTTTCCTCAATTCTTTTATATTTCCCACCAACATGTTGATACCAATCCCAATTTGGATTTGAATTTTTTACAATGAGATATTTGTCATTTACTTTTATTCTATATTGATATGATATCGAAAACCTAATATATTCACCCTTTAAAGATAAAATTTTAGTGCGAAGAAGAAATTTAAACCTTCTCCAATTAATAATTAAGAATCCTCCCCCATCAATTATAAACGTTGATAACAATAAGATGACCCCTCCTCCAATAAATTCTGGTTGAAGAGACAAACCTACGTTGGCTCCAATGAATATTAGAACTACCCCAACTACTATTTTCAGAATAAACTTCCACATAAAATGTTAATATTTTCTTGAGTGTATCTGGCTATTCGAAATTGTCGAAGAAAGGTGCAGGTTTTTGAATTTAAGGTGTATACAAACTTATCTATTTCCGAAACGATAATCAAGCGTATTTCTACGCATTTTCAAAAAAAAAATAACACCCATTTGCTCCGCTACGCTCCACAAAAAAGTGTTAACACCGTAACACCTAACAAACATCTCTAAAAAAGAAAAAGAATAAAACTCCCCCACTACTCTTTCGCTGCGCTCCAGAGCAGGTCTACGCGCTCATAAAACCTACCAAAGCAAAGTAACATAACGCAATTATATTATAAGCCAAAAGGAGCGTTTTCGGTAATACGGTAGATTCGTCTCCTTTAGTCAGTTATAATGTATATTATGTCTGCGCTAATTTTCCAAGCGCACATTGTCCGCGCAAAATTAGCTTGCTGAAGTAAATAGCTAATAAGAAAGTTTGAGTTTCAATTGAACATTGCTTGGCGTCTTGCAATGGCTTATAATACATCTTATGTCTTCGCTGCGCTTGCTAAAGTAAATAGCCGCACGCCAATCATTTGCTTCAAAATTATTTTGTTTAAGGATAACAAAATATTTTGCGCACAAAGCCACCACACACCATCTCATCCATCACACATGCCAGTTTTCTTTTTTTTTTGCCAGCGCACAAATTAAATTTACAAAATGGCTCCATATACTATTCTAATCCGCTTTGCTCTAATAAATCCTTATATAAATCACCAATCCCAGATGATCCAGGAATATATTTTTCCTTGTTAAAATCAGATTCTTCTAATGTGATTTTATCGAAAACCTCTTTAAATTCTTCCTTAGTTATGACATCTCCAATTCGTTCAAAACTTAAATATGCATGGCGCAAAAACCTCATTAATGCAATAAAACCAGTTGAACGATTTAAAATCATGTTTTGTTGAATCTCCTTCCATGCTGTTGGCCATTTATTCTCCACAACATGAAAATAGTTATAAAGGATTTGAGCAATTTTTATATCTTTTTCATCTGAAATAAAGATGTTTCGAAAGAATAGTCTTCGCAACTCTTTATCTTCAACAAAATCTAGTTTTTTAGATGAATTGTCCTTGTTTCGCTTGTAAAAATCTCTGTCCAATTGGGGATTTGATGAAATGTACTTTATTAAATTTTTCACGAAAGTATCTTGCGTAATTGTTTCCTTGTCTTTTCTATTAGCAGTTCCTAAAATCTTAATTTTTTGATAGAACGGGCTTCCTTCTTTTTGACTTAGTGCTCTAGCAATGTTATGTGCTGTCTTTTGTGGACTTCTGCTTTTGGCAAACGCAAACAGATCTGCTACAAGTGAATTACTAACACTTTTTTGTTCTTTGTTAATTGTAGCAAATACTATGGCTTGATCCTCAATGTCCATATCAATGAATATAGAAACAGACAGTTGAAACTTCTCTCCAGACTTTTCAAAATCAGATAATCCGGCTATTCTATGCTGACCATCTAAAACTTTGGCAACATCATCTTGGTAAGTTACTGTCATGGTTTGAGTTTTATTGTCAAATTCAGCATGTTCAGATGATATTGATAGAATTATGCTATTGGGAAATGTTGCATCAACAAGATTTACATATTTTCCAATATCTTTTTTCCTTTTAGGATTGAGTTGTCTCTGTATTCCAATATAATCCTCAACTTCTCTGTTTTCATTTCCCAACTCAAGTCTTCTTACATCAGCAAATGAAATATACTCGAGATCTTCGTAGTTCATGACTCCGACATAGACTACCCCAATAGGTTGTCTGGCTTCTAGGCACTTAAATTGGATAGTTTGTGTATTTGCATTCATTAGCTTAGTCCCTCCATTATTGTTTGTTGTTCATCTCTTCTTTGCTCTGTTACATTTGGAGACTTTCTGTTATGAATTATTTGAGAATAAAAGAAAATTGGTATCGCAAAAACAATTGCGGTAATCGAGGCTGCTTTTATAAAAAATAAATCATGAGTGCCATTATTTGCTGTTAAAGAAGCATATAAAATGGAAATGGCAACTATTAACATTAAAGATAAGATACTAAAGATTGAACTCAAGTCGGTAGCTTTTAACTTATTGTTATGATAAATTAAATACGCAGACGAAATTAAAGAGGTGCTATACAAATAGAATTCACCACTAGAATAAAATCTACTCCAATCGATAGCTTTGCCCATTGATAATGTGAGTAAAATTCCTGCCCAAAACGGGAGTAAATTAAAGAATAAGCTAAATGCAGTATTCAAAGAAGCAATTCTTTGAAATTCTTTAAATTTTTTCTTTTTCTCTTTCTTTTGTTGTTTCATCATATTTAAAAACAATTCGTGAATACATATTCTGAATACTTACCTCTTTTTGCATTCGTACCTCCCACAAGACTCGCTCTTTTCATTTTTAGTACTCTATCACCCTTATCAAAAATCTCTTTAACTTTAAAGTGTGCGGCATTAGTCAAAATATAAAATGCCTCTTTCTCTTTAATCTGATCAATCATTTTAGACAGCCTGTACTGGTCATTTTCAGAAAATAATTTTTGATTATACTTTAAAAACCCATTATTGTTATGCGTAATTGTGTACGGAGGATCCAAGAAAACTAAATCACCCTTACATACATTATCAATTGTTCGAGAAAAATCACCATTACTGAATTGAGCCTTTTGAAGACTTTCGCTTACCTTTCTCAAATTTTCGGGTTCTAAAAAATTCTTTGTACGAAAACCATATGGTACGTTATATTGTCCTTGAAGATTTACTCTATAAATTCCATTAAATGATGTCTGATTAAGAAAGATAAACTGCGCAGCTCTTCTAGAATCAAGTCTGTATTTTTTTGCTCTTATATAGTAGTAAAACTCCTCTGTGTTTTCAAATTTTTTTAATTCATTTATAACACTTTCAACATTAGTTTTAACAGTTCTGTAGGTATCAATCAATTCTTGATTTAAATCATTTAAAAAAATCATTTGCTTGGGTTCCAAATGAAAAAAAATTGCGCCTCCTCCTAAAAAAACTTCATGGTAACTATTGAATCCATTCCTAGGTAATAGGTCATTGATATCTTTTTTGAGCCATTTTTTTCCACCAGCCCATCTTAGAAACGGTAATGTTTTCTTATGTGTCAATGTTTTATTAATTGTCATTCTTAAGAGTAAGATTCTTACAAACCTCATTTAATATTTCTGATGGTAATACATCTATTGCGAGTGCTATCAAGTACAACTCATCAACTCTGAATTTAGTCTTTTCATTATTGGCTAATTCACTCAATCTTGTTTTACTGATCCCAGTTTTTCTAGAAACATCTGATCGATTCACTGATTTTTTGGAAAAATATAGTCCTAATTCGGTCATAATTATCTGTTTTTCGGAATATAAATCTACTTAATCAGAAAGTATTTTCCGAAAATCTAAACTTTTAGTTTGTTTTTTGTCCGATTTTCAATATATTTGTTCCTGTAATCGGAATATTTTAACTTAAAAACTGAACTTATGCAACGTTATACTAAAGCTCAACTCGAAAAAATCGTACTTACACAACATGAGAATCTTGAAGCCATGCACGACTTGCTAAAGATCATGAAGTTTCAAACCGATCTTATCAAAAATGTAAACCAAAAGGTGTCTACTGATTTGAAAGGTATTCAGAATTCATTTGCCAAGTATCCAACAGCTTTGCAACGTAAAAAGCAGTGACATAAGTTTTTTCAATATTAACGTTAATTCAGTTTGCGAAATTAGTAAACTATAACTTGAAATAAAACAGTATAAATACGGATTTTTACAGAATTAATTTTCCCCTCTCTTGGTCAGGCTTCCTTGCCTGCCCTAAAAAAAAAAGAAAACTGGCATTTGTCCAACACACTTAAAATAGCCATTCCCCTACTCTACGTTTCGGGCACTGTCTATTTTTCCAAGCTATTTAACATAAGCTAGTAACATTATAAGGATCAAGTACAATTGTTGTTGTTATCTGAGTGTTAAGCAAAAATTTTCTCTAATCTAAAAAGGAAATAATTGACATCTCTAACGCCTCTAAATTGAGATCTAAAAGCTTTAATTTTTGAATTAAA
>WTCE01000016.1 GCA_013138735.1 Crocinitomix sp.
CCTTTTCCACGCACCATATATCCATCCAAAGCCGTGTCAAACTCCGGAACGACAAAAATATAATAGGTATCACTTTCTTTGTCAAACTCATCAAAATAAGCGTCGCGTAGCGTCCGCATTTCTAAGGAGTATTTTTGCATTAATGTTGCGTCTGGACTTTCTAGTCCATTGCCCGTAACATCAAAAGTCTCGTTGTCATAGTTTGCAGCTGTGCTTAGATCAAAAGTCACATTGGCTTGGGCGAAAGTTAAGTTGAGGTAGGTTTGCAAATCTGCAGGAACACTTGCGCCATTTACAGGTACGACAACCACGTCATGTGTTTTTTCGACATAAACCGAAAGGAATGTTTTGCCGATTTTCGCACCCAAATCATCATAGGCGTAAATCATTTTGGAAATGGCTACATTGCCAACTGTTATGTGATAAGTGCTGTCGTTTATTTTAGAAGATGACAGGAGCGTTCCATCTGCATATTTGAATTGGGGAGAAATGATCGTTACAGTAGAGGTGATCCTGGCAACGACAACATCATCATCTCCTGAACCGACAGATTTATACGGTACAAAGTATAAACTACCATCATCTAAAGCAATGCAGGGGTAATGGAGTTGCCATTGCATGTATTGCTTTTCATCAAAACCATATTCTTGAGCGTCATATTCATGAAAATGAATGATATGATTGGCAGTAGCAGTTGCGGACAATTCATCATCATCCCAAGTAATGGAACCACCAACTGTAATCGTTCCATCTGAATATACCGTATAAATTAAGCCCGACTCATCAATAAAAATGAAGGGATCGCTATCTCTAAAATCAAAGTCTAAACTTTCATCTCCAAAGTGAACGGTGACTATGGAGTCATCAGAAAACTCAAAACCGCCAGGGTTAATAATTCCAGGAATGTAAACGTTTCCAAAATCTTCCAACCATGCATCAATTCCGTCTGTAATCACATCCACACGACCTGTTCGCATAACCATATTGTCGTCAATATAAATGTCGTCAAATTCAACATTCATGTTCATGTGCATAAACGGAATGTGAACTTTCCCATAGCCATAAAAATGGCCAGGGAATGGCAATGGTTCGGCGGAAGTAATGGTCATTTCGAATTGACCTGTGGCGACAATATCACTAGGTAATAAAAATGGTGCGGGTTGATCAAGTGGAGAAACACCGGGTAAGGCTGTGCTTCCGCATGCGTAATTGGGTTGTGGCTGTGTGGTGAAAACTGAGACATTACTCCAATCAGTTTCTGCTCCGCCTGCCACGCCTTTTACACGACATTCATATTCTGTTTCTGGTTCTAAACTATTGACTTTGCGTTCTCCGACTTCGGCTATATAAGGAAACCATTCAAAGGCAGGATTCCCTGTTTTGCGGACTTCTAAAACATAATTGTCAAATAAATCGGAGGAATTCCACCAGGTTAAGCCTTGGCGCACTCCTGTTCCGTTTGAATTTAATTCGAGGGTGATGCCATCAATTAATGCGCCCGCAATTGATCCCCAAGTGAATGTGCAAACTGCCGAAAAACCATTATTCCGATATAAATCTCGCCCAGAAGGATCGCGTGCTTTAACCCGCCAAACATAAGACAATCCTGTAACTAAAATAGGTTGTACAATCCCATAATTCACAAATGTATTGATGGTTGTTTCGGTATAAATGGGGAGTGTTGCTTCAACGGTCACATTTGGGTCGGCCATGTCTGGGCGAATTTCATAGAGCTCAAAAATATACTCGGTTTCCCCCGCTAAAGGCGAAGCCATGTGCAAAGGCGTCCAACTAAAAAGTACTGCTTGCGGTTCGGTTATTGTTAATTCTGTGCCGCAAAATGGTAAATTCAACAATGGAGGATCATATAAAGAGAACCATGTTTGCCCGCAGGCTGGATTTCCTACAATTGGTTGTCCAGCGCTGGTAACATCAACCACCTCAACACAGATTGTTGCAGGACCTTCGGGTAATATTTTCGACAGTTCATAAGCCGAAGGAGAAATGCCAGAAAACACTAAGTTCTCGGTAGCCAAATACGGCGCTAAAGCACTGCCACTAATTTCAACTGGCATTCCGGGCGTTAGAGTTATGGTAGGGAATGCAATCAAATCAACCGATTGCATACTATAACCTGGGCCTTCAATTTCGAAGCGTAATTTTACTTGGGTAGATGGAATTGAAAAGTCAGTTAAGGTCAATAAAACCTTCATTTGATTGGTGAAGGGATCGGCGTAATCTGGCAAATAGGAATTGTACGGCGGACTAACCTGAACGAAGACCTGAACAGGATACGTTTGGGTGCGTGCTACTAATCCTACCAATAGTAAGAGCACGAGCGCGATATGTTGCACGAGGCTTTTCAACTTATTAATTGAGTAGGGAAATAAAATGCAAGAAAGTCGCACTCTAAGAGATTGCGGTAATTCTTACTGTACTGTTAATTAGATTTTGCTGGGTTTTGGGTTAACCTTAAAACAAATATTGCGATTTTTTTTGAGAAAAGGGTATGGATGTGCGATTTTGACAGGAATAAACACCTCAAATAACCTCATTAATGTGTTTTGATGTCGCAAAATGCGATACCATAGCATTAATTTTTCTTGACCAAAGTTTTCATGTAAACCATAGTTCGCTGCTGCGCGATTGTATCACGTTGAAAGTCAAATCGCAACCCCAGCTTCCACAAGCCCCTTAAATGTTGAAATAAACAGTAAGGATATTTAGTCCTAACGAATACCTTATATAAGGTCTGATAAAAAAGCATCAAAGTTAGAGATTTGGTGTGGGATAATAAATTGAACCTTGCCGTTTGAAACATTTATCCCACGGCTCTCTTTTTT
>WTCE01000113.1 GCA_013138735.1 Crocinitomix sp.
CAATTTATCTATTTAACAACCTGTATTTAGGGATGATTAAAAAGAAGAAAGAAAAGACAATCCCAATCACCAAAAGAATGGTTTGGGAGGCTTACAAAAATGTTAAGCGAAAGAAAGGTAGTGCAGGAATTGATGGAGTAAACTTCATTGAATTTGAAGAAAACTTATCTAAAAACCTGTACAAAATCTGGAATCGTTTGTCCTCGGGAAGTTATTTTCCTCCCTACGTTAAAGAGGTAGCAATACCTAAGAAAAGCGGTGGGGTACGTCTATTAGGAATACCAACGATAGCGGATCGGGTTGCTCAAACTGTACTCAAAGAATATCTTGAGCCACGATTTGAAGCAATTTTTTGGCCCTCTTCGTTTGGTTATCGACCCAAAAAGTCAGCACATGATGCGCTAACCCAAGTTAGAGGCAATTGCCGTGAATATTCTTGGGTGATTGATTTAGATATTAAAGGATTCTTTGATAATTTAGATCATGATTTGTTGCTAAAAGCAGTTGACTTACATGTGGAAGAGAAATGGGTTAAAATGTACATCAAAAGGTGGCTTGAAACCGCTGTGGTTAAAGCTGATGGTGAAATTTTAGAGAAACAAGGCAAAGGCACACCGCAAGGTGGAGTTATTAGCCCTTTACTTGCCAATCTATTTTTACACTACGCATTTGATGTTTGGATGGGAAAATCCTATCCTCATCTGCGTTTTGCTAGATATGCTGATGATGTGATTGTGCATTGTATTACCCAAAAAGAAGCGGAACAGGTTTTGGATAGCATTCATAAAAGAATGGAGTCCTGCAAACTTGAACTGCATCCTAAAAAGACCAAAATTGTTTACTGTAAAGATTTTCGAAGAAAAGCAAAGTACCCGAATGTTAAATTTGACTTTTTGGGCTTTAGTTTTCAACCTCGTACCTGTCTTTCTAAAGAAAGGCAAAGACCATTTTTGGGATTTGACCCTGCAATAAGTAGAAGTTCGGGTAAAGAAATTGTGGCAACATTGCGAAAACTTCAATTAAAAAGATGGAGCAAAGCGACAATAGAGGAAATTGCAGACATCCTAAACCCAAAGATCAGAGGTTGGATCAACTACTTCGGAAAGTTCAGGAAATTTGAATTAAAGAAAGTCTTTCGAAAATTAGAAGAATACCTAATGAGATGGGCGTTGAATAAATTCAAAAGTCTGAAGTACAGTATTTGGCGAGGATATAAACTAATCAATAAGTTTTACAAGTTAAAACCAAGACTTTTCTATCATTGGGAAGCTGGATTTAAACCGTAATTGTTTTGAGTAGGAAGAGCCGTATGACGGGAGACTGTCACGTACGGTTCTGTGAGAGGCTTAGGCTGAAATGCCTTTGCCTACTCGACTATGTTAGGACACCTTAATCTATCGGGATTTTTTTATTAATTACTGCGGATTTATCCGCTTCCTAAAAACAAGTATTATGAGTATTTCAAAAAAGCTAAAGGGCTTCAAAAAGGATTATTGCACAACTTTGATTCCTGAACCCAATTCCAATGCGTTTTTCGTAAAAATTCCTGTTACAGATTATAACGAATTGAGTATTATAAGAATTAACTTACTATCCGCGGTTGACTTGATTGCTCGGTATATTGAAATGAGTAAAAATTCAGATCGGAGTGAAATTTCACATACACTAAGTACGTTAATTCAATTGCTCCGAAACTTTGGGCTAGAGGAAGAGTGCGAAGGGTTAACAACTCTATTAAAGCAAACCCAATTGCATTAAGAATCGTTCAACACGGTTAAGTACAAGCCAATAGATTCCGTTTGTCGTGGAAAAAGGATGAAAACATCCCTTTTCGCCACTTTAAATGAAAAATAAATCATTACGGAATGTGAGGGAGTGTGACTAAAATGTGAGGGAGCGTGTTGATTTTACTGGGTTTTCTGTTAAAACGAAGTTGATTTGAGTAACGTATCGTAACAAAGAGCAACAAATCGTAATGTTTCCGCAACGAAGCGTAACGAATAAGCCTTATGATTTCCAATACAAGTGTTGTCTCGCAGTTTTTCCGAAACAAATAGTAACATTGACTTAGTTTTAAGTAACGTTACGAAAAACAATAATTTCGCTATATCATCCGTTAACAGTATAAAGGATATGATGAGAGAGAAGCCGTGTGAAATTTGTAAGGAAGTATTCAGCTATAAGAATAAAACAAAAAAATATTGCTCCAATGCTTGTAAGCAACAAGCCCTTCGTAATCGTGAAACAGTCTTGGCAAAACAAGTTGTTAGTTTGAACCAATCAATACCGACTGTTGACAATAACGAACTAATCAATCAAATTTTCAATAAGTGCATTAAACAAACTGAAGGAATGTGCAACGGAATGTCTATTCATCATTCCATTCTCACATTTATGAAGGATATGATTAACACGTTAAGATTAGGGACAAAATCAGATAATAAATTAAAAAATCAACTCGAACGAATGCAAGGTTTATTTAATAAACTAGATCAAATTGCTCAAGAAGATAAATGCGAATATGGCTATATCACATTTGAAGACAGTGCAGTTCGAATGGCTCTAAATAAATTGGACAACATCAAAAGGTTGAGAAAAAAATAAACAAGCGAAAATCTCCAAATGTTATAAAACAAACACTTTTTTACCCAAAAACAGCATTACGGAGCATGGAGGAGCGTGAGAGATTCATGACGGAGCGTGTTGATTTTGCTGGGTTTCTCAATTTTTAACATTTATTTCACATCAAACCTTGCAATAATTCCGTCCGATTTGTTGTAAATTATAATAAGGTTTAATGAAGTCTTGATTTTGATCGGGATTAAAACAAAGAGAGGAGGAAACAGGAGCAGAAGAAAAAACAATTCAGAAAATTTAATGGAATACAAAAGCCAGTCAGTGAGTGATATGGATTAAAATTCGATTGGATTCAAACAAACAGATGGATAATCAATCTTACCGCGAGTGTTTTAGATTGATATATTCAATTTCTCAGATTATAGTCAGTAGTGAAAATACAGGCTACAATCTAATTTATGACAACTCAAAATATACATTGGAAGATCGTAGCGAGGGTTGAAAGTACACTAAAATGATATGCAATATCTTATTTCGAAGTAGTTTCAGCACGCAGTAGATTTGCTAATGGATAATTTGGGTGCTACTACTCGATAGTTGCGTGAGTGTATGCTATTGAGATAATGCGAATTTAGAGATTCTCTATGTGAATAAGTGTATTCAATAGCGGAAATCAACATTTATTTAATGTAATTCGCGTTTACTCCACTTGATTTATCGGATTTAGACTAAACTGTTTATCGGTGTTATTACCGCTACGGTTTAGGTTTGCGGCAAATTTATTTTGACGGTACTAATATTTATATTACATTAGGTTTATATAATGTAAATGAATAGCCGAACATAATGGAAGAAGACAATAGAGAAATTCTCTCTGAATCAGTTGATTTAATCAAGCTCTTATTGGAAAAACAATATCAATTATCAAACATTGGTCTAACGGATGCCATTGCGCATGCGTGGACGAAAGGTGGTGTTTATATTGAGCAACCCACCAAAAAAGGGAGGCGAAAGTATAACGCCATAGAATATGTTTGGCTAAGGATAGCTAACGAATTGCGTGAATTCGGGATGCCTCTAAAAGCGATCATTGAATTGAGGAACTTCATAGCAAAGGAATTTGATATGAAGGCTATTGTTATGGAGTTATCTGCGGATGATGCCAAGACAGATGAGTTTCAACGTGTGCGTGCGGAACTTAATCTGCTATTGGATTCATCTGAAAATAAAATGATAAATACGGTGATTGCCATGTTAATTTACATGACAATTATTGGTAGGACTGATACACATTTGTTAATCAGAAAGGACGGCTCGTGCTTTATATATGATGAAAAGCCTTTTAATGATAACATGACATCATCAGTTCTCAATGCACCGTATATCAGTTTTCCGTTACGTCATATCGTATCAGATTTTATTGAGCGAGAGGAATTATATGATCTGTCGATATTAGAAGACGACAATGCGTTAAGCAAACAGGAAAAGGATGTATTACGCTTACTGCGTGAGGGGAATATTACATCCTTAAATGTTCGGTTAAACAAAGGTGAAGTAAAATTGATAGAAACAGAAGAACAAATTGATGTGTCAGGCGCGAGTGGACGACTCTTCGATTTGATTCAGAAAAATGCCTATCAAGAAATACAGTACAAAACGGAAAACGGTAAAGTGGTCAGCTTAAAACGCAAAACCAAATATAAGAGTTAAACCCGTATTGTGCATTATAACTTTGTAATGAGGTATGAAAGAGCAATAAAATATGATCTTTTATGAGTTTTAGCATAGCACCAGCTATGGTCAAAATCAAAAAGATAGCGAAGCGATATATTTTGAAGCAATTTCAGACAGTAATAAATTTTATGATGGATAAAACGGGTTCAAGCTACTAGATTAGCTAGAGCAAATAAGAACGGTAAGTCATTATTTATTGGAGTAATCGAGAATAAAGACATAGACCAAAATAACAATGTTAAGTTTAAAAAAGTGTAGAGAATTATTAGGAGAGACAGGAAAAAAATGGACAGACGAAAAGATT
>WTCE01000114.1 GCA_013138735.1 Crocinitomix sp.
TAAAAGGAATGACGTTAATTTCTCGATAACAGTGTACTTTTCGTCACTTAGAACAATCCATAACTGTCATTCCCCTCATCAAGTTTGTTTCGTTTAATTTATATAAAAACAAACATAGGAGAACAGAGTCGCAACCTACTTTGGAAATCTAGCAGAACGAATAACCTTTTTAATCTGCTCTAAATGCCGCTCATTATGAAAGGCCGTAAAAATAAAAGCATCCCCCATATTCAGCTTAACTACTGGCCTTAAAGACAAAGGACATTTTGTTTTACGTAAATTAATTGTAGCGCCTTCATGCAGCACGTTGGTAAAGTCTTTCACATGCTCCAAATATTCTTCCACAACATTATCTAAAGAAAGAGATGTGTTAATGAGTGGGTTATATTCTTTTGTAGACTTTAGTTTACGTTTAACATTTTTCACTTTACCTAGCTTAACTGAACGAAATACAGCAATTCCTAATGGGCTGCTGGTAAAATGTTCAGTTGGTTCAGTAAAACGTGTATTTGAAATCTTTCCTCTAAAAACAGGGATATAATAACGATAATAAGCATTGAGATGCGCTAAAACTTGCGCGACACTCCATGTTCTATCATTGGGTTGCCAATTTAACTGCGCAGGCGTAAGTGCCGCAGTTTCATTCGAAACTTCATCAGCACAATGATCGACTACGCGCGTCAATTTTCTGATTAATAAGGCAACCGGTACTCTTTTCATCTTGTTTTTTTAGTGTAAATAATTGCGCAAATCCTTGATTTTGAATCGAATTCTAAGCGCATATTACTATCCACGCTATAAATATAGATATTAATCAAAAATAACCGTAATTTTAGTTTCTTTTTAAGAATAAAATAACATTTCTAGCGCTTTGACGTAACAGAATAGCTAGGGGTTGTTTCATTTTAAATGAAGCAACGATAGAACTATGGCTGAAAGTAAAAAATTCGGAACCTTTGGAGGAGTGTTTACACCTTCTATATTGACCATCCTTGGGGTGATCATGTACTTGCGTATGGGCTGGGTTGTAGGAAATGGGGGCATCTGGCTCACATTAGGAGTCGTTCTTTTAGCGCATTTCATTTCAGTTGCTACAGGTTTAAGCATCTCATCCATTGCTACAGATAAAAAAGTTGGAGCAGGAGGCGTGTACTATGTGCTCTCTAGAAGTTTAGGTTTGCCAATTGGCGGAGCGCTTGGTATGACCTTATTTGTGGCCACCGCACTCAGTATAGCCCTTTACATGGTTGGTTTTGCCGAAATATTTAATGAATATATCGGATATGGTTATACATTAGATAGTAATGGCGTAAAAATTATTGATGAAAGCATGAACCTGACCAACACATTCCGTGTGACAGGTAGTATAGGGCTTTTATTATTGACCATACTTGCATTCATTAGTACATCCATTGCAATCAAATCGCAGTATATCATTTTAACTGCAATTGTGCTTTCCTTGTTTTCCATATTTTTAGGCACACCTGTTGAAGGAACTGCTGTTGCCAATGAAGTGGTGGGAGAAGTAGGGAACCAAGCTCCCCTAGAATTGGCAGGATTTGCCATTATTTTTGCCATATTTTTCCCCGCCGTAACTGGTTTTACTGCTGGGGTAGCTATGTCTGGTGATTTAAAAGATCCTAAAAGAGCAATACCAAGAGGAACCCTAGGCGCTATAGCGGTTGGTTTAGTGGTGTATTTAGGTTTGGCCTTATTCTTATATTATTCCATTGATCAGATCACTTTAATTACTGATCCAAAAGCAATATTCAATTTTGCATTGGTCCCAATTCTAGTATACTTAGGAGTTTGGGGAGCAACGCTTTCCTCAGCTTTGGGCGGTATTTTAGGAGGTCCAAGAATTTTACAGGCTATGTCTGTAGATAAATTAACTCCTAAAATTTTTGCAAAAGGTGTTGGACAAAATAATGAACCAAGAAATGCGCTAATTCTAACTGTAATCATTGCAGAGGGCGGAATTTTAATTGGAGATTTAAATGTCATTGCAGAGGTAGTTTCAATGTTTTACTTGGCTGCTTATGGATTTATAAACCTTTCCTTCTTTTTAGAGAGTTGGGCAAGTTCAGATTTTAAGCCAACCTTTAAAGTCAGCAAGTGGTTTGGTTTATTAGGATTTATAGCCACGTTTATGATCATGTCGCAATTGAACTTTATTGCCATGATTGCGGCATTCATTATTATTGGAGGTATTTATTTTTGGTTTTCGCGAAGGCAAGTAGCATTGGGTACAGGTGATATTTGGCAGTCCGTTTGGGCAACAATTGTGAAAAAAGGCTTAAAACGAATGGAAGCCGGCAAGGACCATAAACGGAATTGGAAGCCGAATACGCTTTTATTTAGTACCAATAGCAAACAACGCTCAAAAATGATTGAGTTTAGTAAGGCGGTTTCTGGTCAAGGGGGCATTATTACCAATTTTGACCTGCATGAAAATCCTGAAGCGCCAGTTTTATTTCCAAAAAGTAAAGAAACTGTTGAGGATGAGGAGTTGGAGAAATATGGCATTTTTGGGCGCAAATTAGAAGTTCAAAACATTTTTAAAGGCATTGAAAGTATTGCCTGTACCTTTGGTTTTTCTGGAGTTGAACCCAATACAGTTTTAATGGATTGGCCGGGACAAACCAAAGATCCTGTTTGGTTTAAGGACATGACCGAAAAATTAATCGCACTCGATTATAATGTCCTTTACTTAGATTATGATGAGCGTTGGGGATTCCGTAAAAAAGAACAAATTGATTTATGGTGGAGAGGTGTTGGGAACAATGCCGAGTTAATGTTGTCGCTTGCGAAATTCATTACTAGTTCTCCCGATTGGTCACAAGCTAATATTCGTATTTTATTGGCTAACGATACCAATGTAGATTTTAAAGTTGTAGAAAATAGAATTCGTACGGTTTTAGAACAGTTTAGAGTGAAGGCTGAAATTAAGGTGATTAATAATGAGTTGGATCGAAAGCCAATTTATGACTTAATGAAAATGCATTCCAGCGAAGCCGATTTGGTTTTTGTTGGAATTCCTGAAATATTGCCTAATGAACGGGAAGAATTTGTTGCCCGCACCAATAATTTGGTAAGCGTTATTGGAACAACGTTATTGGTTAAAGCATCTTCTCAGTTTGAAGAGACAGATTTAAAATTAGAGCAGATCTCGCTCACACACGAGCCGCTGCAGGTTGAACAAATCGAATTAGTTGAATTAGTTCCAAGTGTAGATAATAGTTTACACGCCGCACTTGCTGACTTGGATGCACAGTTGGATGGATTAGTGACAACCCTAGTTCAAAAAGGAATTCAACCCATTGAAGATTATCACCACGCCATTTTTTCAAAGGTGACCAATCGCATGGATGACTATTTATTAGGAATTTCTGAGGAGCATACCGTAGAGGAAATCCAAGAGTCGCTGCAAAATGTATTGAATGAGGTTAAAGACTTTTACGCAGATGCCATAGAAAATCAATTGCCAGCTATTTTTGATGAATTCGATATTGAAACAAAAAAATATTTTGGTAGCAAAGAGTCTCTAATTACCTATTTACCGAAAAAAATTGTCGTTGATACGCTATTAACAGATGGTTTAAACCAATCTGAAGCCGTCAAACGAAAAATTCAATACCGCGATTCAGTTAGAAGAGTGTGGTATGGAAAAGGGATGAAAGATGATTTTTCTAGTCTCTTAGAATTTGGATATCAGAACTTGATCTTGTTGCACCAAAGCAAAAACATTTTGCATGATGTGGTTTGGAAATTATTAACCAATATTGATCAAGATGGAGTGAATACAGAAGTAATTAACGCATGCAAAGATGAATTAGACAATGCACTCCAGCAAGTAGACGATAAAGCCTTGAATTTAGCTGCTAATTTATATAAAAGCTTCCGTAATAATGAGCGATTGGAACTAAATAAGTTGTCAGAGAGCTTATTGAAAAAACGTTATAATCAGGAATTATATGCGGCATACAATGGCTTGCCAAATAAGGAGTTTCAAAGGGTACGTAAAGGCACAAAGTCATTTCCAACCTATTGGTATCGCAATTTAATTCTATTTACTTATCATCTAGAGGCAGATATTTATTTGATTGCCTACACCGCCAAAATTCAAAAATTAGCTGGAGAAATATCAAAACATGTTGTAGATAATTATTTGAATAAAATAACAGATAACATTGGTGGATTAGATGCGCAATTGGGTGATCTTTTAACGAAAATAGAAAACGGCGAAGAAAAGGAGATTTTAGGCAGTGCTATCCGTATTGAAGAGGAGCTCTTCTTTAATTCAGAATTTGTTATTTCACACTTAATGTCAAGCATAAACGACATGAATAGTGGGGTTCCTGAGGAAATTGAATTAATGACAGCCAAGTCTATAAATGGAATTCGTGAAGCACAGGGAGATCAAATTTTGACAGAGAAGATTGCCTTAAATGATATTACGGAATATATTGTTCGCACACATTTTGTTGATCCGCTCCATGAACATATTCAAATTTTTTATGCCCAGTTAAAACGCATGACAGGGAAATTGATTACAACCACTATTTTAGTTCAAAAAGGAATAGATACCTATGCTGCAAACGGTAAAATCAATCCATTAAAAGAAATTATTGAAGCCGCCAAAATTGATATTCAATCGGACAAGTCTGATTTTGATGCCGCAGAAAAAGGATTTGACTCTGAGGTGAAGGCCCGACAAGAAATGTTGCGTGTTGAACTGGATGTTAATCAAATTATTGAACAAGTAGAGACCTTGAGGCAATACGTGAAGCAGCAAAAACGTAGAAATGTCATTCTGGATAAATTCCATAAAGTCAATAAAAGTGCTTCCAAAAAAGTGGGCAACTTATTGGATTATTTGGCGAAAAAGCAACAAGATCTTTCTGCAACAGAGTACAAAGAAAAGTATACAGAATTGGTTAGCGAACAAGGCTTATTGGCTGAATTTGTTGAAAGCATTGGGCCA
Source organism: Crocinitomix sp. (assembly GCA_013138735.1). Taxonomy (GTDB): domain Bacteria; phylum Bacteroidota; class Bacteroidia; order Flavobacteriales_D; family Crocinitomicaceae; genus Crocinitomix. The sequence continues at coordinate 4,985 of WTCE01000114.1, forward strand.
CGAACTGAATTGCCATTCTTTTACCAGCAGCTCTTTACCGGTACCCATTATTCAGACAGTAAAACAATTGAAAATCGCGGTCCAGAAATTAAGCGGATTACAAACGCCATTAGTCGCATTGATGAAGGTAAAACAGGAGCAATTGCAATTGTTGGCGCAGCTGGAAGCGGTAAAACGTATTTAGCAACACATATTTCTAGTCACGTTCTTTCTGGTAGCATTTATAAAATATTGCCGCCTGTTAACCGCACATGGACGAAGGAAGATTTGACAAAAGCACTACAACGTGCCACAGGTATTAATGAGCCATTGCAAAAGCTAATGAATAAACTACCTTCAAAATCGAGTATTATTTTTGAAGATGTTGAGCAGTGGTGGTTAAAAGCTGAAAATGGTGAGTTGATTATTAATGAGCTGGCAAAACTGATTAATAAATTCGGAGGCAAACATTATTTCGTAATTACGTCGAATATCCATTCTTATGGTTTAGTTTGTCAGTCAACCAATATTCAAAATGCAATCATTGAATCAGTTGTTTTGGCGCCATTAAATGCCAATCAAATTAAAGATGCGATTTGGGCAAGACATCAAACAGGTGGCCTACATATCCGCTTGGACAATGAAAAAGAGCAGCACATTTCAGTTAATAAATTAAATAAATATTTAAGCCGCTACCATGGCGTAAGCAAGGGTAATATTGGTTTAGCCTTGCAACAGTGGATTAATGCTATTGTGGAGAAGGATGATAATCATCTGGTAATTAAAAGTCCCACCTTGCATGAAGTGCCGTTTATAGGAAATGTAGAATGGACAAACCTTATTTTTCAATTGTTTATTCATTACAATCTTTCGCGAGAAGAATTGTATAGAATTTATGGTGAAAGCAACAAAAATTGGATCAACCGTTTATTGCAATCCATGAAAAATGCTGGATTAATTGAGCAAAATGAAAGAGGAGAATTCCTTTTAAATAAATTAACAAAACCTTATATAGAAAATTGGTTGAATGAAGTTGGATTCATTAAATAATAGCTTAAACAATATTGTGCCAACATATGATGTGGATCAATGGGTGGATACAGGATTGGGCGTTAACATGGTAATTATTTTAATTACTGTTGCTGGTGCGCTATTTGGTTTTTTCTATCTGCTTAAAAAATACATGCTGCCACTTTTAGATTCGAGTAAAGCCATTAAAAAGGCCAAGCTTTTAGCTTTTAGAATTGAGGTGGTAGTTTGGTTATTATTTGCACTCATTGCAATTACGCAATTTTTTACGGCCAGCATTTGGATTACGGCAGGTTTATTAGTGGTTATTGGCTTAGTCGGGTTAAACTTTTGGCGCGATTTCTTTCCTGGATTATTACTCCGTGTTTCAAGCAAATTTAAAATCAATGATTTGGTTCGGATTCAAGGGCATTCAGGCACCTTAGAAAAATTAGGAATCACAAGCATTCACATCAAAACAGATGAAGAAGAATTAATCTACATCCCATACAGAAAGGTGACTACAGACGTTTTTGTGAAACGACAGGCAAAAGGAAAATTAATGTCCTCTAAAATCATTTTACAAATTGGTGCAAAAGATCCCAATATGGTAGTTGATAGCGTGGCGGATTGGATTCATCAATGTCCATGGGCAATTCCTCAATCCACAAATAATGCAGCCATTCATCCGGGTGGATTATTACATATAACAGTTTATGCAATAGACAGTATCTCATTGGGCAAGGTAGAACGCTTTATACAAGAAAAAGTGCGTGAATAGGAGGGCTATCGAATTTGAAATTGACTGCATACCTGCATAATCAATTGAATTCAGGTTGTTGTAAGTCTTTTATAGCAAAGACCAATTTCATATTTAAAATTCTGAAATCAACATTCGTTAATCATCATTCGACATTCAAAAAGAGCGCGTGTTTGTTGCTTATTCAAAATTTGATAAACATTTGCTTAAAATGTGCTTGCAAGTAAGCGATTAAATGCGAATTATGGTTTAGTTTCCAACCTTGGCTAAGGATTAACACATCAAGCATTACCACAATCAAAATTTTATTTTTAATTTGTAAGCTAATAAGGGCATTCGCGTCTTTATTAAAAATTACAATCATACCCAACAATAATTTAGTAGCATGGACAAAATTGTCATTATAGGAAATGGAATTTCTGGGGTTACCGCCGCTCGACACATTCGAAAGAATAGTGACAGTGAAATTTTAATCATTTCTGCAGAGACAGAGCACTTTTTTTCAAGAACGGCACTCATGTATGTTTATATGGGACATATGCGCTTCGAAGATATCAAGCCTTACGAAGATTGGTTCTGGGAAAAAAACCGAATTGATTTAAAATTCGATCGTGTTGAAGACATTAAAACCGACACCAAACAGTTGGTGATGAAAAGTGGCGGATCAATTAACTATGATAAATTAATTTTGGCGGTAGGTTCTAAACCGAACAAATTTGGTTGGCCCGGTCAAGATTTGGACGGCGTACAGGGACTCTATTCATTTCAAGATTTAGAAAGCATTGAGGCAAATTCGAAAAACGCCAAGCGAGCTGTAATTGTTGGTGGTGGATTAATTGGAGTAGAATTAGCTGAGATGATGCTCTCTAGAGGAATTGCTGTTACATTTTTAGTAAGAGAAAGTAAATTTTGGGGCAATGTACTGCCCGATCAAGAAGGTAAATTAATTTCAAGACATATTCAAAAACATCATGTTGATTTGCGTTTTAACACAGAGTTAGACGAAATTATAGCAGATGAAAATGGACGTGCAAAGGCGATTAAAACAAAAGACGGCGAAATAATCGAATGTCAAATTGTTGGATTAACCGCAGGTGTTTCTCCAAATGTTGCCTTTATAAAGAATACAAATATTGAAGTTGAACGAGGCATTAAAGTCAACGAGTTTTTTGAAACGAATATAAAAGATGTTTATGCCATTGGAGATTGCGCCCAATTTGACCAAGGCGTGAATGGCAGAAGAAATATTGAACAAGTTTGGTATACTGGTAGAATAATGGGAGAGACCATTGCGCAAACAGTAACCGGAAATCGATTGGCATACAATCCTGGACCTTGGTTCAATTCTGCCAAGTTTTTTGATATTGAATATCAAACCTATGGTTGGGTTTTCGCTGAGAAGTTAGAAGGTGAGGCCGATTTTTATTGGGAACATCCAAAAGGAGAAATTTGCATTCACGTGGTTTGGGATGAAGTAACAGGTTTGTTTAAAGGACTGAATGTCTTTGGAGTCCGCATGCGTCATGATTTATTTGACAAGTGGCTGAGAGACGGAGCAGGAGTGGATGAGGTCATGGCTAATTTAAGCACGGCTAATTTCGATCCAGAATTTTACAGCCACTATGAAAAAGCCATTGTTGCTCAATTTAATGCTGAAACAGGAAGAAATGTGGAGTTGAAAGCGAAGAAGTGGTGGAGAAATTTAATAAGGAATTAATTTTATGAAGAATTTGAAATACACCGGAATGGTCATCTTCCTTATTGGGTTGGCTATTTTCACCACAACTCCCTTTCTCGGGAATGTAAAGATGACAGAAGCCGTCATGCTCGAAACGTTAGACGAGCAAAAATTGGGGAATCTAGAAGTTCAGCTCAGAGAGCAATTGCTTGATAAAGAATTTTCAAGTGCCTTCGCTTTTTCTAGAGCATTTATAGGCATTTACGAAGCTAAAAATGAAGAGTTAAAGGCCAATAAAGAATGGGGTCAGGTGATGCACACTAAATCAGCCTCAGTAGCTTTGGACCTTTCAAGAGCGTCCAATAATGGCATAGTAACGCAAAATAAATGGCTCTTCTTCTTTCTTACCTTTGGATTGGGAATTATAGGAGCCTTATTTTATATTATTGTCGATCTTAAATTAAAAGGACCTCCAGGAATTAAAAATGACGGTATATACCATGATACCGCAACCAATAGAGGTTGGATAGGCGTCTTAACTGCTGTTTGGTTAGTCACATTCTATATCGTCTTGTACTTCCATCCGTATATCATGACGGATGCAATCAGTTTGACAGATCCGGTCAAAGGATTGTTTAAAGAAGGAGCAATGGCTTCGCAATGGTTTCTTTATGGCTTATTGTATTGCACTTCCATGCTTGTTATGGGAGTCCGCATGTACATTAAATATCGTCATAATAAATACCAAATCGTTCGAACAACAAGTGTCTTATTCTTCCAAGTGATTTTCGCTTTCTTATTGGTTGAAATTTTGCCATTATTTGGTTTGCCAGGTAGAGATTTGAAAAACGCAATGCCTTTAGATTATACTTTCCTTTATAAATATAATATTCAGGAATTATTGGATGCAGGGCAATTTGGAATGTTCTTAATTATTTGGGGCTTTGTTTTGTCAATAATTGTAGTGCCAACATTGGTTTATTTCTATGGAAAACGCTGGTATTGCTCTTGGGTATGCGGATGTGGAGGCTTGGCTGAAACATTGGGCGATCCGTACAGACAATTGTCCAATAAGAAATTGTGGGCTTGGAAATTAGAGCGTTGGCTCGTTCATGGCGTTTTAGTTTTTGCGGCAATTTTAACCGTATTTGTAGGGATTCATACGTTTACATCCTTAGGCGGTGTAAACGACGGAGAAGGCGTATCGACTATAATGGGGATTTCGGCATTTGATGTACGAGATTGGTACGGATTTATGGTCGGAGCTGTTTTTGCTGGCGTAATCGGAACAGGATTCTATCCACTTTTTGGAAACAGAACATGGTGTCGTTTTGGTTGTCCTTTGGCAGCATATATGGGCTTAGTTCAACGTTTTAAATCACGTTTCAGAATTACAACCAATGGCGGACAATGTATTTCTTGCGGAAACTGTTCTACCTATTGCGAGCAAGGAATTGATGTTCGAGCCTATGCACAAAAAGGACAAAACATTATTCGTTCATCCTGTGTTGGATGTGGCGTTTGTTCAGCAGTTTGCCCGCGTGGTGTATTAAAATTAGAAAACGGACCAGAAGCAGGACGTTTTGGAAATGAAGGACCAATTGTTTTAGGAAATGATGGTTTTCAATTAAATCAATAGGTATATTTACCGGCATAAAACCACATTATTACCTTGAAAAATCAACCAAAAATTGTCGTAATTATTCCGGCCGTCAATGAAGAGGGATCAATCGGAAAAGTTGTTTCTGAATTGCCTTCAGCTATCGTATCCGACATAATCGTTTGTAATAACGGATCAACTGACGATACCGCTAAAGTGGCAAAAGCCGCGGGAGCTATTGTTGTTGACGAACCAAAACCCGGTTATGGCTGGGCCTGCCTCAAAGGAATGGAGTTCGCAGCTCAAATGGAAATCAAACCAGATATTATCGTTTTTATTGATGGTGATTATTCAGATTATCCTGCCGAATTAACCAATGTCGTTGCTCCAATTTTAGAAGACGATATCGATTTAGTGATTGGTTCAAGAGCATTGGGCGCCAAAGAAAAAGGTTCCATGACAGTTCCGCAACGTTTTGGGAATTGGTTGGCAACACGTTTAATGCGACTTTTTTACCGTGTCCGCTATACCGATTTAGGACCATTTCGCGCCATTAAATATGATAAGCTATTGGCGCTAAAAATGGCTGATAAAACTTACGGTTGGACCATTGAAATGCAACTCAAAGCCGCCAAGCAAAAAATGACGCACACAGAGGTTCCTGTCAATTATAAAAAACGCATTGGAGAATCTAAGGTCTCAGGAACTATTAAAGGGACCGTAATGGCTGGATTTAAAATCATCTTTGCTATTTTTAAGTATCGGTTTTAAATTAGTCATTAGTTGCTAGTATTGCGGTGTTGTAGTTTACAATGTCTTTATAACTAATTACTCCTTCAAGACTCTTTATCTTTTTTTAGGCTTTTTCGAACGCGATAAATAACATAAAGTATAAACAGAATGAATCCAATAGAGACCCAGAAAACGACACTTTCGGAAAAATGAGTAGTGCTATTGTATGGTTCTAAATATTCGTATTTTGGATTAAAATTGTTCAAAATGAGATTTTAAAATTTAGGGATGAATTTCATATCATTTTATATACACCAGCAAAAGCTGTCCCGAATCACCATTGCCGCCAATCATAACTTTTGAAAGGGTGTATTTCTTATATTGACAAACTGCAGCTAAATAGGCCTCAAAAAACGCAACGTTCAAGGTGATTTTTTGCTCATAATCAAAATTCATCAGGCTTATAATCTTCCGTTGGTGGCTCGCTTTTATTCCGTCAAAAGAAACCGATTTCAATGAATAAGTGGAGTCTTTTACAATGCTCCCTTGAATCTCCATAGTGAAATTGCAGCCATTGCCTTGGGCATAAATTCCATTAAAAACAAATATTAGAATAATTAAAAGTGTGTTTTTCATAATGTTAAACTTACAAAATACTTCCAACTAAAGACATCCTTCATGGTCAGAAAGTTTAAACCTTTACAACTCTTGTTTTAGCCCATTTATCATGCCATCCAATTGGATATTCGGGGATATAAGAAAAAACTTCTATCAACATTAAGCGCGACAAACTTCTTTGCACACATTGAGCAAAATCTGGTCGTAATCCTTTATCAGTTACCACTTTTGTTTTTGTAAATAATTTATCTATAGTCTTACCCATAAAGAATTCACGCAAAGTATAGTAGACAAGTAGTATACTAATGAGTAGAATTGTATCAATTAAATTGCCATTTTGAAATTGATAGAAAACGCCAGAAATAAATACATGCAGTATCATTATTACCAATGAGTCAATTGACAAATTAGCAAAACGTGGTGCTTGATTAGCGAGATTTAGTTTAATCGGTTCTTTAGCATCTAAAACTTCTGTCATAAATTAGAATCATTATTTAATTTAACCTTTCAATTTCCGAATATAAGAAGTTTCCGCAATCGCGCGAAATGCAATTCGACGCAGTCAATCCCTTCGCGTGATAAAAGCCTCTTGGACATCCAACCACCCCCGCTATTGCGTGAAATGCAATTCGACGCAGTAAATCCTGTCATGTGATAAAGCTAAGCAAACGGTACCAGTTAGCAACCGAGTACTAACGACTCTCGACTATTATGCTTTTTTCGTATCTTTGGGTAAGGATTAAGTTATAAAAACTAATTCTTGTAAAATAAGGAAAGATGAGTTTACAATTTATAACAGATAGTGACGGAGAGACGACAGGTGTATTTATACCAATAAGTGAGTGGAATAAACTAAAAGATAGATATAACGATATTGATCAGTCAATTGATTGGTATGACGACTTGACTCCTACCCAAAAAAAAGAAATTGAAGAAGCTAGATCGGAATTAGATGCAGGTAAAGGAATTCCGCATGAAGAAGTAAGAAAAAACATTCGACAGAAAATTGAAAATAAAAAAACTGCCTAGTGAAAATTATTTGGTCAATAAGAGCGTCTATTTCTTACCAAAAAACGATTGATTTTATACTCGAAAAATGGCCAATTGAGATTGCTGAAAACCTTGAAACGAAAATTGACGAATTATTCAACAATCTAGTACAGAATAAACATTTTTGCCCACCGTCAAACAACAATCCTAAAATTAGACGCTGCGTTGTTTCAAAACAAACATCACTCATATATGAGGTTGGAAAAAATTCAATTGAAATCCTTTTATTCATAGATAACAGAAGTGATCATAAATACTAGCCCCCGCTATCGCGCGAAATGCAATTCGACGCAGTCAATCCTTTCGCGTGATTTCACCAAGTACCAAGTACCAAGTACCAAGTGCCAAGGCCAAGTGCCAAGTACCGAGTACCAAGTACCAAGTATTAAAGCCCCCGCTATCGCGCGAAATGCAATTCGACGCAGTCAATCCCTTCGCGTGATAAAGGTTACCAAGCCATCCCGAATTAAATCTTATCTAAAATGCTTTTTTCGCATCTTGAATCATAATTCTAAATCAACAGGTAGAAATAAATCTTCGGAAACATTTTAGAAGATAAATTTACGTGGACTCGTATTTCCTTTTGTTGTATTTTCGACCAACCAATATTTGGCATATTTATACCGTAAATCCTAAAGTGAAAAAAACTATCCTAATATTAACTTTAATCTTTTTCGGTCAATTCTCCGCTCTTTCTCAAGGGGATAATTTCATGATTAATGACATTGACTTGGAACAAAGTTTTAGAAAAAGAAAACTCTCTCGTCCTCATAATCAACCTGTAACTTATCAATATAAATACATTTATAGTCCTTATGGTAAAACGTTTGGTGCCCGAGGGCTCATGGCTAATTTTGGGTTGAATTTTGCGAAGTTAGACAACGATAAGATCATATTTGGTCCTATTATGGATTTCAAATTGAATCCAGGACGTCATAGAATATTAGCCCCAAATGAATTTTTATCAGATTTTAATGACAGCTATTCTCCGGTAAACACCACGCCACAAGATTCAGCGTATTCGCAGGTTATTCATCAGAATTTAAATGGAGGTATATTAGGGAACAGTATTTTAAATTTTGGGATCATGTTCTCCGCATTTCCAAATCGGTATGGTGGTATATTATTCGAAATTAAAACGGGAATAACCTATTTACAAGCACATTCAAATATATATGGAAATACATTTGTGAATGGAGGAGGCAATGATCGCGTGGCATTTACTACAACTAAAAATTTGATCTGTGAGATGACTTTTAAACCCTATGCAATTTTCAAAAACAGCTATATAGAGGGCAATTATTTCGATTTCATTGAATTTCTAAAAACTATCGCTATTTCATTCTACTACGAAAGATTCAACTTTAAAAACACCGAATTTAAAGGGATGGAAGTAAGAGAATTAGTGCCGGATGAATTTATGACGAAATATGGCGTAGACAATCGATTTGGATTTAAGATTGGACTGGCATTTTATTAAAACCACTAAATTATCTTTGCTATTTTTAAATATCGATTTTGAAAAGTCGCTAGTCAATAGATTGCTGCGCAGGGTTTGTAACCCTGCGTTTGAACACAGTCTAAGTTCTAGGTTTAAATCGAAATGTAATCCTCGCACTAACTGAGTCAGAAAGCCGCGATTGCAGCACGAATCCTTTTATGTGAATTAGTCTAACCTCAATGATCTACCCTTCTTTGCTTTCGCGAAGCTTCAGCATAGCAAAGCGATAAAACTCAGGGCGGCGCCTCCAAAATCTCTCGCGACCTGCACTATTAAATTTATCCGTTATATTTGTCCATCAATCTACTCATCTCGAAAAACTTAATGAAATATGAAAAAAGCTGGAGCTGTTATTCAACAAGTAAATAAAGCAATTGTGCTATTTGCGATAATTATATTTTTCTTTCCGTCAACAGTTAGCGCCCAAGTTTCGAATTCAGCTTATAAATTTGAATCGAGCGAAAAATTAATGTTTAATAATGTAAATTATATCTCGAATAGAGACGGTCAATTCATTGGAGCATCCTTCCAAAATAGTTATGAAAGAAATCCAGGTGACTATATTGCAGAGACAGATATGGTTTCAGGTTTTACGCTTGGTTCTAATATGAACGTTCAGAATGAGTCAAATTATTTCGAATCAGGCTCACATAAAGGAATTCTTAAGGGGATTAGAAAGATAACATCTTCTCGTTTTATAGAGTTTGGCGATCAAATTTATTTTTTAATTAGCTATTTATCCAAAACGGGGACAAATGAGGTGATCCGTTTATTTCAATTTGAAAATGGCAACTTTAAATCAGTAAATTCTGAGTTATTTCCGTTAAAGCTAGATGGTGAAAATCCATTTCGCGATAAATACAGTGATTCTCAAGTGGGTGTATTCTGTTCTGAAGACAACTTATATGCAGTTCGCGTGGTTGATCGATCAAAAGGTGAATCAACTTTCAATGTTGAAGTATTAGGATTCAATGCAGACCTAGAACAAACAGTTAAATACACATCAACTTTTATTTTACCAAAAGGGAAAGCGACCTTTTACAATCCGTTTATTACCAATGACGGTGCGTTTTATTTTACATGTAAAATATTAGATCCAGGTAAAAAAGCAATGAGTTCAAAAGATGACATTAATTATTTAAACTTTTACAAATTGGATCCCGCTAAAGATCAAGCAGAAGTGATTGAGATGGGCGGTGATAAAAAGAAAGTGAAGAATGTGAAAATTGCTGAACTCAATAATGGAGTGGTTATTTGTACGGGATATTTGGAAAAAGAGGATGCTTCAACCATCTTCAGTGGTAAATTTGACGGTGACGATAAAACTTTTCATGAAGAAGATTTAGATGTAAACAAATTTATTTTTCCTTATGATTATAAGCGTCAAAAAGTATACAGCATGGGAATTCCTGTTGAAGATCATAGAGTATTACACGCGATTAACACGGATGATAATGGGGTGATTTTTGTGAGTGAAGAGCAAATTGTCAACAAAATGGCAGATAAAACTCACCTTTATTATGACAAGGAGATTTTTGTGACGAAATTAAATGCAAAGGGTGAAGTTCAATGGATTAGTGCGATTGATAAAAATCAAGGATCAAATGATTTGCTTGCGATCAAGTCATCTTTTTCAATGTTTTACGATAAAAAGGAACCGAAAATCTTTTTAGTGTTTAATGATTGGGCGAAGAACTACAACGATCAAGGAATCGTTTTGGAAAAGACGAATCAAAAAGAATTGATAAATAAACATAATTATTTAGTAGTGGCAACAGTAGATTTGACAAATGGAGCTATTACGCAAGAGGTTGTTCGTGATAATAGCACTGATAAAATGGACTTCCTACCTCAATCTGGTTTTGCTGATGTGGAAAATGGTTACCTCTACGGCTATTTCAAAAAAGGTGCATTTGATCCTTTCGGTAAAATAGGCCGCTTGAAGTTGAAATAGTTGCGTTTGCTTCATACGCTTCGTTGGTCAATTCAAACATGAAATCTTCAGGAAAACGAACCAATATCTCATTACTCATAAATTACCGTAATCTCAACCAAGTTGCTGTACCCGCTTACAATCACTCTCGTAATTCTATATTTCTTATATTGACAAACTGCCGCTAAATACGCTTGGTGAAATTGAAGAGTGATTCCCACTGGTCTCGAAAAATCGAAGTCCATAAGCTCCATTATTTTTTTTTGTTTTCTTCGTTTGATGCCTCCAATCTGGAACGACTCAACAGAATAATCCGTCTGCTCTGATAGATCACCAAGAACTTCTACTGTGAAATTGCAATTGTTATTTTGGGCATAAATTCCACCAACACCAAACATTAATATAATTAGGTTTGCATTTCTCATGTCACTAATATAACAAATTGTTTTGCAAATAATCCAGCATATAAAAGTACCACGATATTAGATGCTGAGTGCGCCATACTAGCGACCAGAATCTCACTAATATCATCCAACAGCGCAATTTAAAATCAATTATCTAAGAGCGAAGCGATCTAATATCTATCAGCAAAGCTGATCAAAACATTAAGTTTTCAACAATTATAAATTCTATCTTAAAAAAAAGTATCTTTGGTCTCATACAAATTAGAGGAGATAAATGGGTAAAATAATTGCAATAACAAATCAAAAAGGGGGAGTAGGAAAAACCACAACAGCAATCAATTTGGGTGCGAGTTTTGGTGTATTGGAGTACAAGACACTGATTATTGATGCAGACCCACAGGCCAATGCTACTTCTGGAGTGGGCTTTGATCCACGTAATGTGAAAAGAAGCATTTACGATTGTTTAGTGAATGAGGCCGAAGCAAAAGATTTGATCCTTGAAACTGAAAATCCTAATTTGGATATCATTCCAGCACATATCGACTTAGTTGGAGCTGAATTAGAGATGATTAATATGCCGAATCGCGAGCATAAATTAAAACAAGCTTTACAGGGGATAAAGGACGATTACGACTTTATTCTAATTGATTGTTCACCGTCTTTAGGTTTAATTACCGTTAATTCATTGACTGCGGCAGATTCAGTTATTATTCCTGTACAGTGCGAATATTTTGCGCTTGAAGGTCTAGGAAAACTATTGAATACAATCAAAATTGTTCAAACGCGCTTGAATCCTGAATTGGATATTGAAGGCATTGTTTTAACAATGTACGATACACGTTTACGTTTGGCCAACCAAGTTGTGGACGAGGTTAAAACACATTTCCAAGAATTGGTATTCAATACTATTATTCATAGAAATACACGTTTGGGCGAAGCGCCAAGTTTCGGTGAAACCATCATAATGCATGATGCAACGTGTAAAGGCGCAATTAATTATTTGAATTTTGCCCGTGAGGTCTTACAAAAAAACGACCTTACTAAAATGAAGAATAAGGATAAACAACTTATATAAGGTTGAGGCATGACTAAGAAAAGGGCTTTAGGAAAAGGGTTAAGTGCATTACTTGAAAATGCAGGAACGGATATTACTACCAAAAATATTGGTATTGAAGGAAAAACGGTAGGTTCAATTTCATCAATTTCAATTGGGCAAATTGAAGCCAACCCATTCAATCCACGGACAAATTTTGAAGAAGAGCAATTATCAGAATTAAAAGATTCGATTGCCGTACATGGGATTATTCAACCCTTGACAGTTCGCAAATTAGGACGAGATCGTTACCAATTAATTTCTGGAGAAAGACGTTTTAGAGCTTCGCAATTAGCAGGTTTAACTGAGGTTCCTTGTTATATTAGAATAGCGAATGACCAAACCATGCTTGAAATGGCTTTGGTTGAAAATATTCAACGGGTTGATTTAAATGCAATTGAGGTTGGGTTATCCTATCAAAGATTAATTGATGAATGCAATTTTACGCAAGAAGAATTAAGTAAAAAAGTAGGGAAGAGTCGATCGAATATCACCAATTTTTTACGTTTGCTTAAGCTGCCAGTTCCCATTCAGATAGGGATTCGCGAAGGACTATTGTCAATGGGGCATGCGCGCGCAATTGTTTCGGCCGGTGATGAGGATGCTCAAATTGCAATTTTCAAAAAGGTAATTGAACAAAGTCTTTCTGTACGTGAGGTTGAAGCGCTAATAAAAGGACAGAAAGAGAAGAGCACATCTTCTCCGTCTAAAACCAGTGCTGAAGTACACCTTTCTCCTAATGCAGAGCAGTTTCAAACCAAGCTGGCTAAAAAGTTAGATACTAAAGTTCAAATCTCTGCAAACAATAAAGGCAAGGGTAAAATCGTTATTAATTTCGGATCGGATAAACAACTCGATCAAATTATAGATTTTATAGACCAATTGAATGCTTAAATCAGCCGTTTTACTAGGTGTACTTTTATTTGCTTTTACAGCGAACGCACAATTTGATGCAGACTCGCTTGCTAATAATGCGGATGTAAATTTAGCAACCGAAGATGGATATACACATTATACAAAACGCGCGGCTATTTGGTCAGCAGTAATACCGGGTGCAGGGCAAATATATAACGAAATTGGTTATCGTAAAATTCCACAAAAAAAGAACCGAGCTTGGTGGAAAATTCCAATTATTTATGGAGGCTTAGGCGCTTGTGGTTATTACTATTATCAAAACAATAAGTTTGCCTATTTAACCAAAAAAGAATTTTTGTTTCGCGAAGAAAATAATGGAGCAATTTTAGATCAACGCTTTGTTGATTATCCCTTTGATGACACTGATACAACGTACCGCGTTCTCAGTTTAATTAATGGTTATGAAGATGCTAATGGGCTTGATGTACTAGGTTTTGATAAATTTGCTAATCGCCGCGACTTATTTATGTTCGGTTTTATAGGAGTTTGGGCCTTAAATGTGATCGAAGCTTATGTTGATGCTCACTTTGTGACATTTGATGTGTCAGAAGATCTTTCAATGTCAATCTATCCAACGATTTTTGCAAATCGGAGTCCAGGGTTAAGTTTGACTTTTGATTTTAATTAGAGTTTCAGTCAAGAACGGGTAAATAAATCAAATATTTTTGGATTTGTATTAGTTTTTTGCTAAATTCATTAGCATGTAAGTTACTTGATCCAATAAATATGATTCGTCAACCTAATCAATTCGCACATTCTTTTAAGTCTATCTCAAGATTTAGAAAAATTGTTGGTGTGGTTTTAGGTGTGGGCTATGCTGTCATACTATACGCTTTCCAATTTTTACTACGTGAAACTTTGCGAATAGCAAGCACCTCAGAATTTAATGAAATGTGGTTGCTTTCAGAAGAAGAGGTGGGCTTTTACAATTGGTTTGCTGCGGCATTATCACTTCTTATCGGTCAATCAATTTGTTTAGCTTATTGGTTTTCTCGCCCAAAACGATTCAAAGAACGTGGAATAAGAAGTCGCTCAACAATTATTAACGATCAACGATTTTTGCAAACCAGTTTTTTAATGTGGTTTTTGAAATTAGGATTTTTCTATGTTATATTTTTCGGTTTAACATGGCAGAACAATACTGGTTATTTAGTTTTTAGCTTTTATCCAACTTTTGCCATCATTCTCATTTTAGTGATCTTAGTGCTCTTCTTTCAATCTTGGAACACAATCCGAGTCAAATTCAAACAAAAGTCCTATAAATGGATGCTATTTGCCTTTTTTGCACTTGGATTAACGTCTTGGGCTATGTCTAAAATTAATGTAGTGGATTATGAAGCAGCGAATGAAAGCATTTTGGCCGAAAATATATGGTATACGTATGATTTGCAATTGCCTGAGGTTGATAATTGGGATGAACCTTTGTATTATGCTGATTACATTGAACCCTATCTTTATTACAGAAAGACGGAAGATACTGCTGCAAATGCGATTTGGGTAAGGCATGACAGACGTTGGAGACCCGCTTATGATCGAGATAATTATGCGGGATTTTCATCTAGCTGCACTAAACCAAGAGATTATTCAAATACAGATATCAGATTATACATTGATAAACGAATCAAAATGCGAATCGTGAGTGATATATTAAGCGATTTTCGAGACAAAGGTGCCTACCATGTCTCATTTGCGGTACTTCCCTTGGATGCTCCTTATCCACCAGCCTGTTATCACGGAAATGTAATCAATACCAATATCCCTTTTGAATATGAAAACCAAGAAGATTATTTAGCAAGCAAAGCTAGATGGGATTCGATACCCAATCAAATTCAAATTAAACATGACAAAATGGGTGAGTGCAATGTAAATGGCAAGGCCATCAAATATGAATACCTAGCAAACGAACTCTTTGAACTTATGATTGTAAATACTGACTTTTTTATCGAATATATTTATTCAGATGAATTGCCTTTTGATGATTATATTCAGTTTAAAGTGGCTGCAAATGAAGCAATAATACAGGTGAAAGACTTCTTTACTTGGGATGAACGCGGCAAAGCTTATTATGAATTGCACTGGGGTAATAGAGAGTCTTATGACAAGGAATATCCATTAAGAATGAGGAGAGTGAGTGAAAGTTTTCTTTTGGCGCAGTAATTAAACCCCAATCTCTAGAAGACAGATTTAGCGGATAAAACACAGATTTAATTTGAACACGAAAAGCGAAAAAAAATCAGCAAAAATCAGCTTTATCAGCGTCATCCGCGTGCCATTGACTAATATGCATTTCTTGCAATACCCCAAATCCAGCGCAGCGCACAAAAAAAATCAGAAAAAGGACAACTTAGAAGCGGTGGTAAGGAAATGGATCCAGGTTATGGATGCCGATTAATTGATCGTGTTTATTGACAATGCGCTTCGCTGGATTTGCAATCCTGCGACACTAAGTAGTCGAACAATTAATTGTGAAGATTAAAATAATTAACGCGCTGCTTTCAAACACTTATTCACCTTTCTTTCATGACGTGCACGCTCGTCAGGTGTCGTATTAGGTGTAGTCAACAATTCTTTGCAATGCTTTTCAATGGTATCCATTCGCATAATGATTAAATCAATCTGCGCATCATCATCCGTTTCCATTATTGCAGTATTAACTGAATCATTTCTTACCACGCAGTCGCAAAATTCCCATTGTTCACCATATTTTTTCTCAATCTGCGTTGTTAAAGCACTGTCTTCGTCAATATAACCTGCAGAATCAACTGCAACTGTATCTATTGGATTGATGTTTGTCGTGTCAATACCTAAGCTAGTATCGATAATTGTTGTGTCAATATCTAGGTCAGTTCCACTAGGTGCATCACCCTTACAAGATGAAATGCTGACAATAATTGTACATAAAATAAGGTAGATAAACCGTTGCATAGTGAGTAGAATTAGAATTTTCGTTATGCCAAAGATAATAAACTGAAAAAAATAACGTAAATTATGGTATAAAACTTGCATTTAAATGGTTATGAAAACAATTTTGATATACTGCTTAGTACTTGCTTCGACGGGTGTCTTTGGTCAGGTTGAAAATTGGCCTCCTGATAGTTTAAGAGATGTAGAAGCAGAAGTCGTTACAGTTTATACCAAAGAGTATTTGAATAAATACAACCGCATGAAGCGGATTATTGTAAAGGTGTATCCTTATGCTTTGCACGCAGCTGATGTGATTGATGAAATTGATGAAAATGCCGAAAGCATTAAGCGGCGTGGTAAAAAGAACAGATATTTCAAACACGCATATAAAGATCTAAAACAAGATTTTAAATATTTTATATTGGATTTATATACCTCTGAAGGTGTAATGCTGATGAAGTTGATTCACCGCGAAACCGGAATGACAGTCTATGACATTTCTAGCAGGTATCGCGGAAAATCAAAAGCCGAAATGTTTAATTTAATGGCTAAAATTTGGGATCAAGACTTACACGTTCAATTTCAACCTAATGATGGGGATGATAAAATTGCTGAACAGGTTATTTCAGATATTCAGTCAGGCTTGGTGCCATTCAATAATGAAATTGTTAAGGTAGATAAGCTAACCTTTCGCGACAAAAAGAAGAAAGAGAAAGAGTGGAAGAAGAAAAACAAGAAGAATAAAAAGGAATACGATAAGCGACGGAAAAAGCGGAATAAGGATAAAATAAAATTAGCAAGAAAGAAAAAAAGAGGCGAGTAGCCTCTTTTTTTATACAATGTATTAGCATAGTGCCCGTAATAATGTTGAAAACATTATTAGTTCAAGGAGATATCACCATAGGATAATCCTAATTTTGTGAAGAGCAGACATTGACTAGTTGAGAAAGAAATTCTGCCAATTGGAATTAATTTAAAACATAACTCAATTCCGTTTGTTACTTGAGCATGGGAGTTTACTCTATTAAAGATCTTGAGAATTTTACACAAATTAAAGCACATACGCTTCGCATTTGGGAGCAACGCTACAATTTATTGAGTCCTGAACGCACGGATACCAACATCCGCTTATATTCGGACAGAGACTTAAAAAAGATTCTCAACATTAATTTGCTTTACTCCAATGGATTAAAAATTTCCAAGATTGCTAAATTGAACGAGAATGAAATTTTTCGTTTGGCCAATGAAATTTTGCTCGTACCAGATGGTGAAGAAGTTTCAAATGTTGACCGCTTTATAAATCGAATCATTCGATTTGATGAAGTTGGAATGAATGATGAATTGGAAGAACTTCGAAGCGCGAATAGTTTAGAGTATGTTTTTACAAATTTGCTTATTCCAGTCCTTCAAAAAGTAGGGGAGTTGTGGCAAGTTGATTCTATCACTGCTGCTCATGAGCATTTTTTTTCCAACATTCTTCGCGCCTTTATTGTGCGTCATACTGGTCCATCTATAGCGCCAGAAACCTCCAAAGGTTCGGTTGTTTTATTCTTAAAAGAAGATGAATATCATGAACTCGGTTTACTATTCTATAATCACTACTTGAGATCAAAAGGTTATCATACCATCTATTTAGGGCAATCATTGCCGAACGAAGATTTTGTAAAAGTTGTGCAAGACTTAAAGCCAGACTACGTTTTTACAAGTTTGATTACTAAGTTGAATGAAAAAGAATTTCTTCAATTTTTTGAAAGTTTGGCATCTTGTGTCCCATTAGATAGATTATTTGTAGGTGGCTATCAACTAAAAATCTTTGAAAAGTTGATCCCAGAAAAGGTCAATATTATTCATACAGTGGATGCAATTCATCTTGATTAAGTCATTTTTTAGCCCTGTTTTGATTATAAAATAAATTTTATCAAAAATTTCTAAATTTTTAAAAACGTGCCGAGTCCTTTAAAACTCGGCCTTTTTGATGATCAAAATACGTTATGTTTAACTTTAATGAAAAAAAGTTAAACAAAAGCATTGTCGAACTATAATTTATGTCTAATTCTGTTTAACAAATAAAACTAATTGTTAAACAAGATGACAACTTCAGATTTTCAAGCACAAATAATAAACCTTTCGGATTACATTAATGGATTCGCCATGAAATACACAAGAAATCGTGATAACGCTATGGATTTAGCACAAGAAACGATTTTGAGAGCATTTTTAAATCATGAAAAGTTTAGAACCAATACCAACCTAAAAGGGTGGTTAAAAATAATGATGCGTAATACCTTCATTAACGGAATTTGAAAAAAATCGAACCAAATGATTCATTGCGATTCAGACAGCTACCGTGTTCAAGTTGGTGAAAGTGA
Organism: Crocinitomix sp.; assembly: GCA_013138735.1. GTDB lineage: Bacteria > Bacteroidota > Bacteroidia > Flavobacteriales_D > Crocinitomicaceae > Crocinitomix. Next base: position 23,529 of record WTCE01000114.1, read on the forward strand.
TGAGTTTACGCCGATTGATCAAATGATGGAAGGTCAAATTATTTCTGAAATTCAAGCCTTAAATAATGACTTAAGACAACCATTTGAATTACATTTAGAAGGTTTTAAGTATAAAGAAATCGCTGAGAAACTTGAAATTCCAATAGGTACTGTTAAAAGTCGTGTATTCCAAGCAAGAAAAAAATTAGCCCTTCAATTAAATAAATGAAAAAAGTAGCAATTATAGGAGCAGGATTTTCTGGATTATATGCTGCATGTTATCTCTCGAAAAGAGGATATGATGTGGATGTATATGAAAAAAATGAAAGCGTTGGTGGCCGTTCTCGTGTCTTTACTCAAGATGGATTTAAGTTCGATATGGGGCCGTCTTGGTATTGGATGCCAGAATTAATAGACTCGCTTTTTACCGAATTAGGTGAAGAGCGCAAGGACTATTTTAAGTTGAATAGGTTAGATCCCTCCTATAAAGTTTTTTGGAAAGATTCTGAACCCACGGATATTCCAACAAGCAAGGCTGATTTATTTGCTTTGTTTGATACATTTGAATCAAATGGCGGCCAAAAGTTAGATCAGTTTTTAAAGGATGCGCAAGAGAAATACGAAATTGCGGTTCCTGAATTTTTAGAGAAACCAGGTTTAAAACTAAATGAAGTCATCAATTTTTCTGTGCTCAAAAAGGCCTTAAAAATGGATGTTTTTAAATCGGTTGATAAAGACGTATCTAAACGATTTACATCTGACAAAGCCAAGGGGATATTGAATTTCCCCGTTTTGTTTCTGGGTGAAATGCCCAATAGAATCCCTTCATTATATACCCTTATGAATTATGCTGATATGGGCTTGGGTACTTGGTATCCTACTGGTGGAATGGGCGAATTGGCTAAAGCATTGCAAAAAATTGCCGAGAAAAACGGCGCAAAGTTTCATTTGAATACCCCAATTACAGCTTTTGAATGTGAGGGGGATAAAATCATTCAATTAAAATCGAACGATAAAAGCTTTAATGTCAGTCAAGTAATAGCTGGCGCAGATTATAATTTTATAGAACAAAATCTGGTCCCCAAAAAATTTCGTAGGTATAATGAGAGTTATTGGGAAAAAAGACGATTAGCACCGAGCTGTTTAATTTATTATATTGGTATTAACAAGAAAGTTGAAAACTTAGAACATCACAATTTGTTTTTTGACGAAGATTTGGTTGCCCATGGAAAAGAAATCTATGATCATCCAAAATGGCCCGAGAAACCCTTGTTTTATGCCTGTGTTCCTTCAAAAACTGAGGATGACGTGGCGCCCAAAAATTGTGAAAATATTTTCTTACTCATTCCAATAGCCCCAGGGTTGGAAGATACGGATGAAATGAGAACGCATTATTTCGACCTAATAATTAAACGATTAGAAAAACAGACAAAAACCACAATTAGTGAAAATGTGATTTATAATAGATCGTATTGCATTAATGACTTTGTAGCAGATTATAATTCGTTCAAAGGAAATGCTTACGGTTTAGCTAATACGTTAAGACAAACAGCAAATTTGAAACCGAAGATAACTTCAAAATTATCGAACTTACTTTTTTGTGGGCAATTGACTGTACCAGGTCCAGGAATACCCCCAGCGCTTATATCAGGAAAAATTGTCGCTAAGCATTTAGTAGATAGTTTAAAATAAAAAAATGAACAAAAGGTGAACTGACTTTGTTATAAGAAAGTCCAAAGTAAAGGAATTAGATGAAAAAATTATTTGACGATTATTCAGAACAAGCTTCGATTGCTGTTACTAAAAAGTACAGTACATCCTTCTATAAAGGTGTGAGCTTTTTGGATAAAAAAATTCGAAATGATGTGCATGGCATTTATGGTTTTGTACGCTTTGCTGATGAAATAGTTGACTCTTTTCATGGCTTCGATAAAAAGGTCTTGTTAGCGGAATTCAAAGCAGATACTTATAAGTCGATTGAGCGCAAAATATCGCTTAATCCAATTTTAAATTCTTTTCAAAATGCAGTGAATAGATATGGCATTGACCATGATTTAATAGAAAGTTTTTTCCATAGCATGGAAATGGATTTAAATCCGGTTGAATATGATGAAATGAAATACAATGAATACATCTTTGGATCGGCAGAAGTGGTTGGTTTGATGTGTTTAAAAGTTTTTGTTTATGGAGATGTAAAGGAATACGAAAAATTAAAGCCATACGCCCGTAAATTAGGTTCAGCTTTTCAAAAAATTAATTTCTTGCGCGATCTTAAAGATGATATGATTGACTTAGGGCGTCTTTATTTCCCACATATTGGCGAAAATGGAATTTCTCATGAGGATAAACTTCAGATAGAATTAGAAATTGAAGAAGAGTTTAAGCAAGCTTATATTGGCATTAAAATGTTGCCAAAATCATCTCGCTTAGGAGTTTATGTCAGCTATGTTTATTATACAAAATTGTTAGCAAAAATTAAACGTAAAACAATCAGTGATTTGATGAATGAACGCATTCGAATTTCTGATGAGAAAAAAATGATGCTATTTTTTCAATCCTATGTCCGTAATTCGGTGAATAGTTTATAGTCTCTAGTAGCATTTATCTAACTTTATAATGAAATCGATTTTCATCTTAGCATTTGTTCTTTCGAATCTTGCAACGCTAACAGATGTAACTGTTTTGCGCCAACTATTTGCGGTTGCAAATGTTGATGAAGCTTCCAATAAAAAACTAGTTGAAATAACAAAATCGGCTGATTTAATAACAGATTCCGTTGACTATGCCTATAATGCTGCTGGTTTAATGAGCATGGCAAATCATGTTTTTTGGCCCGGAACTAAATTGAGTTATTTTAACCAAGGGAAGGTGAAACTTGAAAAAGCGGTTAATTTTGCGCTTAAAAATGTCGAAATTCGCTTTATTCGCTATTCGATTCAAAAAAATGCGCCTATAATCCTTGGTTATTTTGATAAGATGCAGGAGGATAAGCGTTTTATTTTGAAAAACATTGACGGTACAAATTGGACCAACGAATATAAACAGGAAGTGAAAGGCTTCTTAAACGATTAACAAATGGAGCAAGTAATTCTTGTAGATATAGAAGACAATCCCATTGGATTAATGGAGAAAATGGAAGCCCACCAAAAAGGGCTTTTGCACAGAGCTTTTTCTGTATTCGTATTCAATGATAAAAATGAATTGCTTTTGCAACAAAGAGCTTTGCATAAATATCATTCGGGCGGTTTATGGACAAATACCTGTTGCAGTCATCCAAGAGATGGTGAAGAATTGGTAAAAGCTGGCACAAGAAGATTACAAGAGGAGATGGGATTTGAATGTGAAATAACGCCAGTTTTAAGTTTTATCTATAAAGCCGAACTAGACAATGAACTAACTGAACACGAATTTGACCATGTATTGATTGGGAAATATAATGTTGCCCCGCAACCTAATCCAGACGAAGTTTCCGATTGGAAATTTGTCAATTTAGAAGCATTAGCTTTAGATTTGGCTCAAAATCCAGATCACTATACCATTTGGTTTCAAAAAATATTTGAAAAAACAATTAACCATTTTTTAAACGAACGCTATTGACGATCCAACCAAAATATGATGTTGTTGTAATTGGAGCCGGTCTCGGTGGAATTGCAGCGGCATTAAGACTAAAGAAAATGGGACTTTCCATTTTAGTTGTTGAAAAAAATCCGCGACATGGCGGTAAATTGGAAGAATGGGAGTGGGAAGGTTATAGATGGGATAGAGGCCCGTCATTATTTACACTACCTGAACAAGTGGATGAATTATTTGAACTATACGGCAAAAATCCACGTGAATTTTTCAAATATAAAAAGATAGACAATTGTTGTCATTACTATTTTAATGATGGCACAAACTTTCTATTTAGAGGTAATATCGAAGATCGAAATGAAGATTTTATCAAACATTTTTACGAGAGAGAGGGGCAAGCTGCTATTGCGTATTTGAAGAAAGCTGATAAAACCTATAATGCAATTGGTGGATTGTTCATAGATAATCCTAAATACGGTTTAAAAAATATTTTTGATAAGGCATTGCTTAAGCGATATCCCTTGTTGATGACTAAAATGGTTAGAGGCTCTTTAAACGCATTGAATAGCGATACGTTTGAAAACCCTAACCTTGTGCAGTTGTTTGATCGCTATGCGACTTATAATGGATCAGATCCGTTTCGAACAAGCGGTTTGTATAGCATGATTTCACATTTAGAAAGTAATAATGGAACTTTTTTTCCAGATAAAGGAATGCGTTCCATTGCTGATTCATTGTATGATTTAGCTGTGGAAGAAGGTGTGGAATTCAGTTTTAATCAAACCGTAACCGCTAATCGCGAGGGAAGCGGCTACAAGGTGAATCTTAATGAGGATAACGTTATTGCCGACCGCCTAGTTTCGGCGATCGATTGTGTCAAATTTTACGAAAATGTTATAAATGATAAACCCTTAACAAAAAGGTACGGTTCCAAAGAGCGCTCAAGTTCGGCGATAATTTTTTATTGGGCGGTGGATAAAGTAATTCCTGAATTACAATTGCATAATATCTTCTTTTCGCCGAGTTACCAACAGGAGTATCACTCTCTTTTTCGCTTAAATAAAATTGATGCAACTCCCTCAGTTTATATTCATGTTAGTTCTGTTGTAAATAGCGAAGATGCACCAAAAAATGGTCAAAATTGGTTCATTATGATCAATGCCCCAGCCGGTGTTACGCCAAGTGAGGAGCAAAAAGAAAAATTGCGCATTTTAGTTTACAAATTGATTCAAGAAAAATTTGCGGTTGATATCACTAAGTCCGTGCTATACGAAAAGATTTGGGATGCAGCTGGGATTGAGGAAGAGACAGGGGCCTATGCTGGCGCTTTATATGGTGCTTCTTCAAACGCTAAGTTAGCTGCGTTAACGCGCCATGGCAATGCATCAAAAAAGTATAAAAATCTTTATTTTGTTGGCGGTACAGTTCATCCAGGTGGTGGACTTCCATTGGTCTTAAAGTCATCAAAAATTGTGGCCAACATTATCGAAAAAGAAAAGTGAGAGCAAAACTAAGTCTATATTTCCCCTTGGTTCTAGTGATTTTTCACATCATTGGTTTTGTTTTGTTTACGCAATCCGATTCTGCTTCAGATTTAACTTGGTTTAATCTTCTATTATGCGGCACGTTGGTGTTTTTGGCGGAGGCCAATTTGAAAAAAGCGGCAATTATCTTTATTATCATCTTTCTCGGCGGTTTTTTAATAGAACTAGTTGGAACAAAATCGGGGGTTTTATTTGGCAATTATCATTACGGAGATGTTCTAGGATGGAAATTATTCGGCGTTTCAATCATAATTGGAGTCAATTGGTTTGCAATTGTTCTAGCGGCTTCAAACGTAGCGCGTTTGTTCAAAGTACCAATTCTTGTTCAGGCTATATTGGGAGGTATCCTTTGTGTAGCATTAGATTTTGCAATTGAACCAGTAGCTATTAAATACGGTTTTTGGACCTGGGCAGGTGGAGAGATCCCATTTTTTAATTACGTTACTTGGTTTGGTTTCGCAGCGATATTCAGTTATATTTACTTGAAAAGCAGTGCAGTTATTAATAAAACTGCTGTTTGGCTTTTTGGTGTTTGGCTGCTGTTTTTTATGGCTTTGAATTTTATTTAGAAATTAGGCAAAAGGCAAAAGGCAAAAGGCAAAGAAGGCAAGAGGCAAGAGGCAAGAGGCAATTATCAATTACCGATTTGACAAATGCTATTGGTGGATGTTAATTCGTTAAACAACCAACACACTGTACATTGAAATAACACAATACAAGATATTGCTAATAGCACATTGCCCATTGTACATTGAAAAAACATAACACCTAACACTTAACACTAAAAATGAAAACATACCTCCTTCTAGATGGCCTAACCATCCTCTTTCCGCTCTTGTTAAGTTTCGATAAAAAGGTGGCATTCTATAAGTCTTGGAAATATTTGATCTTTGGGTTTTTGCTTGTGGGAATTCCCTTTATAATTTGGGATGTTATTTTTACAAAAATGGAAGTTTGGGGCTTCAATCCCGATTATTTAACTGGAATTAATCTCTATAATTTACCCATTGAAGAAATCTTGTTTTTTGTAGCAGTTCCATTCGCCTGTACGTTTATTTACGCTTGTGTTAAGGAGTACTTACCCAAATTGCGCCTCACAGGTTTTAATCGTGTATTTTATGCTTTGCTGGTCATTTATGCAATTGCGGTAATGATTTTTGGTTTCGGTGGTTATTACTCAACCATTGCCGGACTTTTAGCCATTCTTACAATTATAATGCTGCGGAAACTAAAAGTTAAATTGCGGTTTTTACCCATTTCTTTTCTAATTGCCCTGGTTCCCTTTTTTATTGTCAACGGTATATTAACTGGTTCAGGGCTGGATGATCCTATTGTTTGGTATGACAACGCTGAAAATACGGGAATTCGTTTTTTCACTATTCCTATGGATGATGTGGTTTATGCTTGGACTTTATTGGCTGGGAATATAGCCGCCTATCAATATTTTATGGATAAAGCGAGTAAGAAGAAACCAAAATGGAAAAAGCGGAAAAAAGTGAAGTGATAAATTCAAGCCATATTTAAAGCATATTACCCAAAACTAACTTGGCTAATTCAACATTGCCTAAGGTAGAACTTGCATCAAAAATAACGGATAAAAGCAATTTCTCCGCAGCTGGATAGTCATCACGTTCATTCAATATAATAGCTTTATTAATTGATAAAATGCCCATGGTTTCAATATCTGGATTAACAGATAATCCCGTCTCAATAGCATCTAAACGCGCTTGTCCATCTAAAATAGTTGAGTATTCTTTCCAACCCGGCGCAAAGTCAGGGAAATTTGTTACCAAGTCTTCTATTAATTCACTGCGTTCCGCCTCATCTTGAAGCCATTCGAGAGAAAGATAGAGCGTATATACACCTTCAGGTAGTTCTCCCGCTTTTTCTCTTTTTAGTGTATGTAGCGCCGTTTTAGATGTGAAAAAACCGCGAGGAGCAAGAGAATCAGTTATTTCATAGTATTTGAGAGCATTTTCTTGATCATCTTGTAATAAATAGGTGTAGGCTAAATCATAAGGAGGATAAGGCCATTTAGGAGCAGCTTCATGTGCCGCAGTAAACTTTTCAATAGCTTCAGCATATTCACCCATTTGTCCAAATTCACGTCCTTCATTTTGCAAGGCATCTGCTTCTGGCGAGATATATTCTTCTCCAATTATTTCATATCTGAACACACCGGAAGACGCCAAGAGCTCTTCCTTGCTTATTTTATTGCCTTTACCATCTGTAAATTCAAGGACAAAATCATTTTCGATTGCTTCTTCATGAATTGGTTGTTCTGAATCTGAACATGACCAAAGAACAGTTAAGCTAAATATCCCAATGAGCGTTTTATTCAAAATACGTGTATGTCTAGTTTTCATTTTTGCTAAAGGAATTTGTGGTTTGTTTCAAACGCATCCAATCTGCAATCATTTGCTTCATATCTTCAACATCTTTTTTATTTAAAATCCAAGAATTACTATCGTTATTATGCTGGATTGTTACCTCCTGTTCTTCAATATAAATTTCTTTAATACCTGACCATGGCAAGAGAACGGCATCCCTTCCAGGCAATTTAATGCCTTTCTCAAACGAGCGTATTGAACCTACAAACCCCTGATAATATTCACCAATGAAATAGGTGAACATGGTCAACGTCACATAAATTGAAAAGGCATTGTCCATGTATTTCTCTGGTACAAATTTGTATAATAAAAACAGTGTTAATGAATATAAACCAAGAAATACAACCAGTGAAATTATTGTTTTATTCCGTCTTTTCTTCGAGGGTAGTTTTTTTACTCTACAATATCTTCGAGTTTCTTTCAGTTCTTTTCGATCCTTTGAGAACTTTCTAAAACCTAAGACTGCGCTAATTGCCGTAAGGGAAAAAAGCAGATAGTGATTAAACCAAACTATTCCAATGACGAAGATAATTAGCAATAATGAGAGTTGTAATTTTTTAGTCATTGTTTCTGGGGTCTCAAATGAATGAGTTAAGATTCCTCTAATTTAAAAGAAACAACTCAAAATATCAAGAGTGGTTTTTTATGTCATAAACATAGAATTCTTAATAAATGATCGAGTAGGTATATTTACTGAATTGTATTTCAGGTATTTACATCCTTTTGTGTTTCGCTTTGTTTACGGATATTTACATGAACGCAAAATAAAACAAAACCTAAAACTTAAGCTATGATAACAGATGGAAGTACATTTATCGGAAAAGAAACATTAAAAACACAGGTCTGCATTGTTGGATCAGGACAAGCAGGGATTACATTGGCTTGGCATTTATTAGACAAGGGTATTGACGTGACCATTTTAGAAGGTAGCCGTGTTTTTAGTCCTGGAGGGGCAAATGAGCAAGTTACTAATGCATATCAATACAACGAAAACAAAAGTTTATATAATGGCGAATCCACTGGGCTTTTTGCTACAAACGAAGCAGAATTTTTAATTCGACCAACACAAGGCGTTTCAGATTCTAATGGCGGTTGGGAAAGAGAAAGAATATACGGAGGAACTTCAACGCATTGGGGTGGACAATCGCGTCCATTAGATCGAACAACGTTTATGAAACGCCCAGGATTTTTAGGTTGGCCAATAACACGAGAAGATTTGGATCCTTATTATGAAAAGGCATGCAAGTTTTTAGATCTCTATGGTGATTATTATAGAACCGTAGGAAATAAGAAAGTTGGCGGGTATAATTTCACTGCTGAGTTCTGGGCCAATGAATTAGGCCAATCTGTTGCAGATATGGAAGGTTTTGATGTAGATATGTATCAATTTGTGCCACAACAAAATTTACAGTTTCAAGCGCGACAAGTAAATGGAAAAACAATAGGAGAAAGTAAGGCGCAGGTAATATTAAATGCAAGTTTATTACAAATAAATAAAGCAAGTAAGTCCGTTACTGAACTAACAGTAGGTGTTATGGGCGGAACCCACGACGCTCCAACAAAAGCTGGTGAATTTACCATTCAAGCGGACTGTTATGTACTGGCATGCGGAGCTGTAGCGAATGCGAGACAATTATTACTTTCGGATATTGGCAATGAAAATGATTTGGTTGGTCGTTATCTTTCTGGTCAACCAATTGCTACAAATGCTGGTGCAGTTAGTACAAGTAATAGCTATTTAACTAGCGCTGAAATTTCATTGCTTTCTTACCAGAATCCAAATGACGTACCTGGGGCAAAAAACACCTATCCAATTAATTTTTTAGCAGGGTTGCTTACGCCAAATGCGGATTCAATAATGACTAATCCAATTGGAAGTTGTTGGTTTAACCCCGAAGGTTCAAGCCAGTTTTATCATGGATTGTTACCTGAATTTGAGAGCAGAATTACATTGTCAGATAACCTTGATCCTGTTTTTGGACAAAAGCAAAGTTTGGCAAAATGGGTTTTAAGCCCGCAAGAAGAGGAGAATTATAATACGCTGGCAGGTTTATTTAAAAAAGCTGTAGAAGCTAAGGGTGGAGGTCCTGTTGCAATTAAACCATGGTCCGAAGTTGTGCCATATATGGTTTATAACGGACATCATTTATGTACAACGCGCATGTCTGCTCGGGCAGAAGACGGCGTAGTTGACATGAATTTGAAAGTACACTCTATGAATAATTTATATTGTGCTGGATCGTCGGTTTGGTCGACTCCAGGAGTATCTAACCCAACATTTTCAATTGTTGCGTTTTCTATTCGATTGGCTGAGCATTTAGAGCAACAATTAAGTGCCGCAGGCGGAACAGATTCGGAAGATTCAATAGCCTCTACAGATGCTAAACCAGCATCCAATAAAGGTTGTAATCCGTTCAAAAGTTAATAGATCGAAAATTGATATAGCAGTGGTTCATTTTTAAAGAATCACTGCTATAATTTGGAAGAATAGAAGCTTTATTTTGCTTAATCAATTCGATTTTCAGGAATAGCAAACCGCTCAAATAACCATTTTTTTATTTGCCAGGCATGGCGATATTCAGCTCGGTTACGACTTTTGTTTAGGTATACATGGGTTTCTTCGCGGATTGTGATTAATAAATAATAAGAACTATCAATGCGTGTAACACGCAGCTTTGAAAAATTGTCGTTTGTTAAGGCGTCTATTTGTTGAATATGTAAAGAATCTGTCATTTTCTCAAATTGCTTTTATTTTTCTCAACCTCCTTTTTTGAATATAATAAATTACAACCAAACTTAATAGAATCAAAGGATACAAAACGCAAAACAGCAACAAATTAACCTCATAATATGAGAGTCCCATAATATTGGCCAAATTGATGACAAAGTCAGTACAATATGCATAAATCACATCAATCATTGCTTTGTTTTTTGAGATGTTTAATTTCGGACTGCATCCGTAAAATCTTAATGGTAAGAAGCCACAATATAATTGGAATGAGAAGAAGAAAGAGAACAACATTTACCAAATTATAGCGCTTGGTTGATTCTAATGTCCGAATGATTCCAAAATAAGCTTTGTCAGTTGTTGGAAACCAACTTGCGCTTAACTTAACGTGATTCACCTTGCAGAAATCAGTGTCGTTATGGCATGTCCACGTGCATTTGTTCTTTAGTTTTTGGACCGAGTTTATAGCCGTATTACCTTTGAAAAGGTGAGGGGTTTCATCAATTTTTAGTCGTGAAAATTCATTCACAACAAGCATTAAAATAAAAGGAGCGAAGAGAAGAAGGCTATATTTTAAGATGTTTTTAATACTCAAGTTCCAAACGCATTAAGAACGATAACGGTTCTCTAATTCAACTGTAATTTATCGAATTTTCAGTAAAAAGCGCAATTTTTTTCACTAAATACTTTCCAACCAAAGTAGTGCTTCTTCAACTTTGCCAAAGAACTTTAGCGGATGATCATCTTTTCTGAACACATGGTAGAATTTTGCTAACATGCGTTGGGCAAGGTTTCGAATGATAAACGCTTGCGCAGGAGTTGGCATGCTTTTGTTTTCAGCATACTTTCTTGCTTCAGCGCTAATAGATGAGAACTGACCAAATGCCAGCAATACTTTAAAAGACATTCCTTCCGAATGTTCAATAAATAAATCAAATGCCTCTTTAATATCATCAAGGTTGATGACAATATTATTGAGATAATCAAAGAAAAGAATATTATTCTCTAACCTATAAAGAGTAAAGGCTTTCGTTTCGACTATTTTTATTTTTACAATATCCGCCGTCATGTAGTGACAATTACTTTATTTCGGATTAAAGCTACGTCATTCTCTCTGTGCAGTCATAAAATTTCTATAAGTCTACATTTAAACTCGATTAGCACCTGACTTGTTGTCGATTAACGCTGTAAATCTATCGATTAACAGTTTGGTTGGCTTACGTTTATTGAATAAAACCTAAGTCAGAATAACCTTCAAACCCAGGGAATATTGAACTTGAATTATTAAACTGCATTGAGTTGCGCAAAATATTGGACAGAACATTCCGATAATCTGTTGTTACCGCCAAATCTACACCACGATCTAAAGTTTTTGGATGTAACCCAGGCCATTCGCCAAACATTTTTCCGCCGTTTACTTTTCCACCCAAAGCCATCATGAAATTGCCATGTCCGTGATCTGTTCCACCACTTTTGTTAGATCGCAATCTGCGCCCAAATTCACTCATCACTAATACAGTTACTTTATCCTTTTTAGCCGATATATCATTATAAAATGCGCCAAGACTTTCCGAAAGTCCTTTTACTAAATTTGGAAATACGTTCGCTTGCCGCTCATGTGTATCCCAACCACCATAGTCTACATTAATAATTTTTGCTCCAGCGTCCATTTTAATGAGTTGCGCTACGGTTTGTAAAGAACGACTCAATTCTCTCGAACTCCAATCAGTAGGATAACCTTGGATGCCACGCTCCAAGTCCGCGCGTTGACCATCTGTTAAATTTGTTTGTAAATATTGAATGGTTTCCAAGGTTTGCTCCGCAGCACTCCCCATTATTGGATCTCCACTGTACATTTGTTTAATTAATTGAGGTACGCGCAGTCCTTCCATTAAATTATAGTCAGCCAAGTTATTAATAGAAGATGCTTTGCCATAGCCCGTAAATGAATCGGCCAAATTAGCCGAAACTGAAACACCAGGAATGTATGATTTGCTATCAATCGCCTTGAGATAACGTGCCATCCAACCTTCATGGCCTGAAGTGTTTTTTTCAATTCCGCGTTCAATTAAATGCATGGCATCAAAATGACTTCGTGTGCCATTGGTTAAACCACAGGCGTGAATTACAGCCAAGTCTTGATTATCATATAGTTCTTTTAAAGCACTTGCCTCAGGATGGAAACTAAATCCTGTATGTTGATATTCTTGATCAATTCGATAGCCTTGTCCATCTGAAAGTTTTAAAGATTTGGGCCGTGCATCTTGATAATGTTCATCTGAGATTGGTGCTAATAATTGTAAACCGTCGCAACCGCCGCGCAAAAATAAAAGCACAAATGTATGGTCATTATCTGCCGGTAACAAATTTGAAAGGGGAGAAGCCATCATTCTCCATTTGCTTGATGCGAATAAGGCCGCGCCCGCTCCACATCCAATTAAAAATCTTCTTCGCTCCATAGCTATCTCTTGTGAAATTCAGGTGTTAATGCAATCATGCTCACCAATTGTAATAATTTATATTCTAAACCATCTGGGTAATCCTTTGCAAGCATTGCCCATTCTTGGCCTTTCATTTCTTCCATCTCTACCAATAATTCGCGTTCAATCTCTCGTTTGATTTCTGAACTTAATTCAGCACCAATGAGCTGCATTGACCAATAATTTATTAATGAATCGATATCTGTCTTTTCAAGTTTTAAGGTCTCATCCATAAAACGTGTTTTATTACCGCGTTCCATGTTGATGTAGAGCATCATTGGAACACAATTCCAACGTTTTAAAAGCATGTCGGAATTAATCCAATAACTGGCCTTGTCTGGATGCCCCGTAGGTAATGGCCAAGAAAATTGTTTCCAGCCCATCTGAGATAGGATCCAAATCCATTCAATACCAGGTTCTAATCCAATTTTACGTGCCAATGAAAACACCAGGTGATTGGGACGTTTAATTTTAGTCTGTAAATTTTGCATAAGTGCCTCAGAAAGTAAAATATACTCTACCACTTTTAGTATTTGGTCATCTGCTTTTGCGTGTTGTGACCAAACTGCTGCTGCGCCCGCAATAAGTTCCTCCGAAGGGGTGTCGCTAACGAACCATTGGCATAATTTAGTGCACAAATGTATAGCTGTTCCTTTGTGGTAGCAAACCAAGTCGAGCACCTGTTGGCCATCTTCCATGGCATTTTGATGCGATTTAAATTCATTCCCTAAAACTCGTTTTTGGTAATGATCATGCCATTGATCATAGTAGTAAAATTCCCCAGTACTTGGCAAATCTACTTCATGATTTGTTTTGCCACTGCCAACTGTCCAGCCTGTAAATGCGCGCGCGGCTTCGTAAATATCTTCGTCTATATATCCTTTTGCAGTTCCATCAATATTGACAGGGACGTTTTTCCAATCATCATATAAATGGTTGTAATAATGCATGGCACCCAAGGTGTGTAACTCAAACAATTCACGTGCATAGTTCTCATTTGCTGGTCCCGACTTGCTAAAAGCATTGTCTAAATACAAAAGCATACAAGGTGATTTCGCGACATCCTCAGTAAAAGTTCTAAAATTTCCTAAAGCGTTTTTGCGAATCACTTCGCGATCGTAAATAGAGAAGGAAGCCGCAATATAATCTTCCGTTTGAACGGATACATTGAAGTGATTATGCCAAAATTCAACCAACATTTCAAAAATTTGATGCTCGCTATGAATGGCTTTTGTCCATGTAACCAAAGCCGTTTCAATTGCTCCAGCTTGTGTTAAATATTCAGGTGGATTATCTAGATCTTTTAATGCATCCCAAATTTCAGATGAAGTAGCAAAATAGCGGAATAAATCCAAGTTTTTCTTCTTTTTGCGCCCGCCCTCTTTATACTCAATTTCGTAAGAAATATTTTGAATCATTTGATCGCAAGTACTATCATCAGTTGTCCGCTGTAATTGAGCAGCAACCCAGTTTGACCAACCTTGTTCCTCGGCTTTTTTTAACTGTTCTGGCAGAACACCATAAGTAACTCTATTTAATGCTTTATCTAATGCCATAGGTAATACTTTATCACTTTTTAATGCTAATTTGAATCACGTATGGGTAAAATATAGTTCAATTCCTGCGGTTCGTTACAAATAACCAAATTATAAGTGAGAATCTAAAACGAATCAATGAAGCCAATAATTAAGTGATGTCATTGCTTGCTTTTGAAATAATGTCGTTTTTGTTTAGATTGTCCCCTATCTAGAGAAAGTGATTATTTTTGGGTAAAGAGGAAGTAGGCAAAGAGGCAATGGGCAGGTAGGTAAGCGTGAATAGTTGAATTTTTCACCTTGCTCAGTTAAAAGTCAAATCGAATTGAACCCTTTGGTAGGCTCAGGGCAGCGCATTGAACATTGTACATTACCCATTGATAATTGTACATTGCACATTGAAAATTGAACTTAACACGTAAAACATAACACTAAATCATGGCTAGATCAAATGAAATATTAGACGATAAGTGGACAGGAGTGAACTCCACTAAAATTGCAGCATACGAATATCCCTTACAATTCGAATTTAAGATTGGAACCCTATCCAATGATTTTATTGCAAAAGACGTAAATGGCAAAACCTTGGTATATGTTCGCAGTAAATTATTTAAACTAAAAGAGGATATTCAAGTTTTTGCAACTGAGAAAAAAGAGGAAGTACTCTTTACCATAAAGGCAGACCGGATCATTGATTTTAACGCCTGCTATGCTTTTGCAAATGATGACGGAGAATTCATAGGTCAGGTTGGACGAAAAGGCGCCAAGTCTTTATTAAAGGCCCATTACGAAATCTATGACAATGAAAAAACGCCTGAGTTCTTAATCAAAGAAGAAAATCCTTGGGCTAAGTTTTGGGATGCAATGTTAGGCGAAGTACCAATTTTGTCCATGTTCACTGGATATATGTTTAATCCGCGATATGCAATTAAACGAATAGGTAGTGAAGAAATAATCATGCGTTTGTCAAAAGAAAAATCATTTTTTGGACGCCGTTTTAAACTGGAAAAATTGGGCGAATTGGAAGAAGGAGAGGATGAACGCTTAATTTTGGGTTTGATGATGATGTCCTTATTAGAAAGACGTAGAGGTTAATGGAGTTACACCAAATAGCTAGTGCAAGCATCACAGTGATATCAGTAATTGTTACTCTTGTGCTCGGTTTTAGGAGTGAAAAAGTAAAAATAAAGCGGATTATATGTGATGGTTTCCAAATTCAAATTAAGGGTGAATTTATTCGAGTGACGGAGGATGAATTGACTCAACCTTTAGATTATTGTACCCAAACCTGTAAGAAAAAGAACTTGAGTATGGATCGCATTAAATTTGGAAAAATTAATTAATAATAAGGCCTTAAATAAATGCTCGTTATATTTATCATAGTCATTTTAGCATTGCTTATCGGAGATTTAACTAAAAAAAAGTCTTCGTCAGATAAAGCTGAAATTTGCACGGGCTGCAGTATAGAAATGAAAGAAGAATTTATTCGAGTAAGCGGGCAAAATTTAATCCAACCTTTACATTATTGCTCAGAGCAATGTAAAATTGATCATATTGACCGAGATAGATTAAAATTTGCTGAAATTGATTTATCCCGATAAAACTAAACTTATGAAATTAACGTGTCAGAAAGAATTATTCTCATTAGACCCAGCTGTCCATTATATTAATTGCGCTTATATGGCGCCTTTGCTAAAATCTGTCGAAGCAGCTGGAATTGAAGGCTTATTGGCCAAGCGCAATCCTCAAACATTGGATGGGAATTCATTTTTTGAAACACTACCTAAATTGAGAAGCGCAATTGCGCAACTTATTCATGCTACTGATCCAAATCAAATAGCAATTGTTGCTTCAGCATCTTACGGATTAAGTACTGCGGCGCAAAATATTCCCTGTGCTGCTGGGCAAAATGTAATTGTGGTCAAAGATGAATTTCCGAGCAATTATTATGTGTGGGAACGGCTTTGCAAAGAAAAGGGGATGAATTTGATTAGTATTGCTCCTGATGAAAATGCCGAGGATCGCACTGCCAATTGGAACGAACAGATAATTGCTGCAATTAACGATAAAACGGCAATAGTAGCGATTGAGAATACGCATTGGATGGACGGCACTTTGTTCAATTTAGCGGTCATTTCAGAACGGTTGCAACAAGTAGACGGTTATTTTATTGTGGATGGAACACAATCGGTTGGAATATTGGATATTGATGTTGCGGCATTGAAAATAGATGCGCTCGTATGCGCGGGATATAAGTGGTTAATGGGACCCTATTCAATTGGAATGGCCTATTATAGTGAGCGATTATTGAATGGTAAACCTTTAGAAGAAAATTGGATTGCACGCGAACGAAGCGATCAGTTTGCGAGCCTAACTAATTATACTGATCAATACAGGCCTGGAGCAGTGCGGTATGATGTGGGCGAAACAAGTAATTTTATTTTAGTTCCTATGTTTTTGGAGGCAATCAACCAATTACTTAATTGGGGTGTTAATAATATGCATGAATACGTGACGCAATTGTCACGGTCAATGCTAGAAACATTTAAGGAGAAAGGCTTGGTGGTGAAAAACGAAAATGCATTTAGTCCACACTTATGCAGTATTCAAATGCCGTCGCATGTAAATACCGAAACCTTAAGTGCTGCATTTGCTTCAAATAATGTGTTCGCATCTGTGCGTGGAACAGGTTTAAGAATTTCACCAAATGTTTACAATACCAAAGACGATTTGGATTTGTTGGAGGGACTTATTTTAGAAGCCTTAAAGAAGTAATGTATTTCCTGCTAATTTCCAGTCTCGCTCTTTCTACTATAATTTATTTTTTAAATTAATCTCAAAAAAAAACCGCGCTAACAATAAATGTTAGCACGGTTATTAAATTCAGTTTTAAACTTTTATTCAGTCATTCGTAACAATGCATGTTTTCGAATTTCTTCAACATGATCACGTTTGATTTCTGATCTGTTCTTTCCTTGCAAGGTTTTCATATAACCCGTAAATATATGACTTATATAAAGTGGAGACTGACCATTTGGTCCTGCTGCACTATGACAAGAAAAACAATTTGCTAGATTACTAACATTAGTTTCATTGATAGTCCATGGCTGGCTTCTAAAACCTGCTTGAACGTACGTTTCCATGGTAATATTATAAGAGGCAACTGAACCTCTGGCAAATTGACCAGTATCTACATTACCAATATGATATGAAAGTGAATCCAAAATGAAAATTTGTCGAGATAAATCATTTGATTTAGGGTTGATCCATAAAGAACCATTTAAAAAATAGTTCTTATAAATGTCTGTTAATTGCCCTTTAACACTTTGATTGAGATTGTCAATATTATTGTAGCTAGTTTGTGGATTAGTTTCACATGTAGACATGTATTGTTGCACACCATTTGCACTTCCGTCTGCTACTTTTTCAACAGGAATACCGTACTTATAAACTCCAAATACGTCCGTATGTGGACCATTTTCAACTTTAGAAGTAATGTTCGCAGTCGTTGCGGACTGACCAGCCGCAAAAAACGGATAATCTGAAGTACTTGTTACAGTTGCATCACTTGTTGGTGTTGCAGCATCCCAGTCATAATTTGGTGCAAGGGCATCTTGTTCAAACGTAGCCCAAATAAATTCAGGGTGGTTTTCAACAACGCCAACTACGTGCATTGCCAATAGGGCAACCCTATTTGGAACACCGTTAATTGTTCCGTCTGTAATAAAATAGGTGCTTGTATCAGCCAAGCCACTTACTGCCATCCAAGTTGTTTTTAGTTCCAAAGAACCCACTGGATATGAAATGCTATCTACATCTGAAGGATTGTTGTTAGCTATTGGGGCGTATTGCAACATTGTTTGATACATCACATCATCTTGAAATATGGCCGAGAAAACTGTGGTTTGTGGAGGTGTACCGGCTGAAAAATTCGGCGTTTTTAAAATGTCCATTGTATCACTTGCTTGAGATGTATCAACTAAAACAATCAAAGAGGGATCCGCTACAAGTAATCCTCCAGCAGTTACCTGATGAAGACTGTCCATAAATAGCGGACGTCCATTATACTCATTGGTTAGCCAAAGAAATTTTTGCCATGACCATAATTGGAAGTCACAATTGGAAACACTGTCATTGTCCGCAAATGGACTTGTTGCTCCTTCAAGAGGCGCTGGTGTTCTACGATTGCCTTGTCCGTCTTCTGCAAACCAAATGCCAGGGGCGTTTGAACAGTCTGCTGCTGTAGCAGCAGTTAATGCAAGATCGTAGTTTGTAGAATCGCTGTTGTCGGTATCCGCGTCGGTATCCGTTTCCCCCCCGCAAGAGAAGAGAAAAATTAGTGCGCACGCGCATAATAAGTGCATTGTGTTTTTCATAGTGTTTATGTTAGGTTTAAATTTCTCAAATGCAAAACATTTAGAATCAATTGGGCCGTACAAATATGAATGAATTAGGGTTTTTAGTTTATCTAATCTGCAAAAATGCAGTCATATTTTGGGTTTTCAATGACTCGTAATTGGTTGTTTCCGAGTTAACAGTGCACAATCTATGAAAATTTAGGGACTTTGCCAATTTAATTAAAAAAACAGGTAAAAACCACTTGGAATACTCATGTGATTTATACCTACATAGGCAAATGAGTAGCAAGAAATTGGCCCGTAAAGCTTGCCTCACATTTGGCAATCTCTTCAGGTGTTCCTTCAAATAATATATTGCCGCCGTGTATACCACCGCCTGGTCCAATATCAATAATCCAGTCAGCACATTTTAATACTTCCGAATTGTGTTCAATTACTAAAACGGTATGTCCTCGTTTCACCAATTCATTAAAGGCAATGATTAGTTTATCAATATCATGAAAGTGCAAACCAGTTGTAGGTTCATCAAAAATAAATAGGGCAGGGGTAACTTTACTTTTTCCTTTAGTTAGAAACGAAGCTAGTTTTACCCGCTGTGCTTCACCACCTGACAAGGTGCTTGATGATTGTCCTAGTTTTAAATATCCCAATCCTAAATCAAATAAAGGTTGAATGCGATCAATAATTTTCTTCTGTACATTATCTGTCGCATCAAAAAAGGAAATAGCTTCCTCAATTGACATGTTCAAGATATCATTGATGTTTTTCTCTTTAAACTCAACCTCTAATCCTTCAAGCGTATAACGTTTTCCTCTACATTCTTCACATTCCAACTTCACATCCGCCATAAATTGCATAGAGATTGTGATTTCACCCTCACCTTTGCAAACTTCGCATCTTCCTCCCGGCACGTTGTACGAGAAAAACCCAGCCTTATAGCCACGTACTTTTGATAAATGTTGTTTTGTAAATAAATCACGGATATAATCGAAGGCTTTGACATAAGTTGCCGGATTACTTCTAGATGAACGCCCAATTGGATTTTGATCGACCATTTCAACTTCTTCAATCCGTCTAATGTCCCCCGTCAACCCGTCAAATTCGCCAATTTTATTGCTAGACTTACCTAAAGCCTTTAACATGGCTGGATGAAAAATCTGTTTAATGAGTGTTGATTTTCCTGAACCACTAACACCTGATACACATACCAAGCCGTGCAAAGGAATTTTTACGTCAATATTTTTTAAATTATTCTCGCGTGCACCTTTAATTAATATATGGCTATTCAATCTGCGCCTTCTTTCCGGGACAGGAATCACCGTTTTACCAGTTAAATAATCGGCCGTTAAGCTGTTTTTCGCTTTCAATAATTGTTTATGCGTGCCTTGAAAAACAATTTCTCCACCAAATAGCCCTGCTTTTGGTCCCAAATCTATTATTTGGTCAGCTGCACGCATTATTTCTTCTTCATGCTCAACAACAATAACTGTATTGCCAACATCTCGTAATCGATTTAGAATTGTAATTAAACGTTTAGTATCTCTAGGGTGCAAACCAATACTTGGTTCATCTAAGATATACATGGAACCCACCAAACTACTTCCTAATGATGTAGCCAAATTTATCCGCTGAGATTCACCACCTGATAAAGTGGCTGATTGTCTGTTGAGTGTTAAATAACCCAATCCTACATCATTTAAATAACCTAGGCGGTTTCCAATTTCTAATAGAAGTCTGCTTGCAATCTCTTTCTGATAGCGGTCTAATTTTAAGGATTTAAATAATACCGCTAATTCATCAACCGGAAGAATTAAGAAATCGCTTAAGTTGTGACCGTCAATTTTTACATAGTTTGTTTCTTTTCGCAAACGTGTTCCACGGCAGTCAGGACATTTTGTTTTTCCACGATAGCGGGAAAGCATAATGCGATAATGAATTTTATAGGACTTAGATTGTAAAAACTGAAAGAAGGCAAACAAACCTTTCGCGCGTCCGTTGCCATTCCAAAGTAAATCTAATTCAGCTTCGGTTAATTCAGAGTAGGGGCGGTGAATAGGAAAATCAAAATCTGCAGCAACTGCAATGAGTTGATCTCTCCATTTGCGCATTTTTTCTCCTCTCCAAGGTGCAATCGCATCTTCAAAAAGGCTTAATGTTTTATCTGGGACGACTAAATTAGGATCAATTCCAATTGTACTTCCATATCCTTCACAGGTTTTACAGGCGCCGTACGGATTATTAAAGGTGAAAAAATTGATGGATGGTTCTATATATTCCACACCATCCAATTCAAATTTATTTGAAAAGTCAAGCTTGCTTTGGGCATCCACTTGATACACCACACAAGTTCCATAACCTTCGTAAAACGCCGTTTGTATTGAATCGGCTAAACGTGAATCATAATCCTCATCATTGTTTTGGTGTTTCAAGCGATCGACAATAATAAAACTGTCATTCGCTAAATAAGCTTTAGGGTCTAATGCATCAAGATCAAATGATTCATCACCAATTAAAACTTTGGTAAATCCTTGTGAAAGTAATGTTTCGGCCGCTTTTTCAGCTTTTACTCCTTCTTTTATTAACCATGGAGCAAGAATCATGAATTTGGCTCCAACCTTAAATTCATGCACATAATTGACAACATCAGTTACCGCGTGTTTCTTAACCTCTTCACCCGTTGTTGGACTATAGGTTTTACCAATCCGTGCAAATAATACTTTAAGGTAATCGTAAATCTCAGTTACAGTACCTAAGGTAGAGCGCGGATTTTTAGAAATTACTTTTTGTTCTATCGCAATTGCAGGTGAAATTCCTTTTATTGAATCAACATCTGGTTTATCTAATTTACCTAAAAACTGACGTGCATAAGAAGATAAACTTTCAACATATCGACGTTGTCCTTCTGCAAAGAGCGTGTCAAATGCTAAAGAACTTTTACCCGAGCCAGACAAACCAGTGATCACAACAAATTCATTATGAGGAATTGTTACGGATACATTTTTAAGATTATGTACCCTTGCCCCAGTAATTTCTATTGCTTTTTTAGTTTGACTCATGAAGTTGTGCATTTATGTTCGTCGAATTCACCAAAGATAAAGTTTATATCTCCAAAATACGTGTCATTAATTCAAATAATTTGAATGGATTTTAACGGCCTTAGAACGCTTTGTTTTACATCATTCTATACAATGCATTCTTAATTAGTGCTTCGCTGGGTTTGTAATCTTGCGATACAAACACTTTATCCTTAAGTCTCAAAAGTTTTCTGAATTGGACAGTTATTGCACCGCTCTTGCCGATTTATTGGTACATTCTATTTTTTTTCACAATAAAAACGATTCGTTTAAAAACCTTGATACTAAAGGGAAACAAACATGTAACCAAACAATAAAAAGCGGTTATAGAATAATAATTTACGTGTTTTAAACAATATTTAACACTAAAGTAGCGTTATACTACAATAGAATCAATAACCACTACCGTTTAAAACCTAAAGCAGATTAAATTTTGCATTGTAAATGATTTATCATATATTTGGGTTTAAGAACAACTAAAATATTTGTGTATAAGATATAAGATTACTCTTTGAATTTGAAATGAAAATCACACGGCACATGTTTGCTGTGTATTAAAACGAGTAACTTATGGCAAATATAGTTCTGTCTGATAAAGACTTAATACGTTCGTATTTAGAAGGAAACGAAAAATCATTCGAGAAATTATTGTTACGTAACAAAGATCGTATCTTCGGATATATCATATCAAAAGTGCGTAACCAAAATTTAGCAAATGATATTTTTCAAGACGTCTTCATTAAAGTAATTAAAACGTTAAAGAATGGATCTTATAATGAAGAAGGCAAATTCCTTCCTTGGGTGTTAACCATTTCGCATAATATGATTGTTGATCATTTTCGACGTTCTAATAAAATGCAAATGATTTCTGAATCAAGTTCTAAAAGTGATGATTACAACATTTTCTCTGTGTTGAAATTAACAGACAAGAACGTTGAAGATACAATCATCAAAGATCAAATAGAAGCAGACGTTGTTAAATTAGTAGAATACCTACCAAATGAACAACGAGATGTATTAAAAAATAGAATTTTTAAAGGAATGTCTTTTAAAGATATTGCGGATAAAGAAGATATTAGCATCAATACGGCGCTCGGTAGAATGCGCTACGCCTTGATTAACCTAAGAAAATTGGTTGACAAGCATCAAGTGAGTATTACCGCGTAACGGGAATACTAGCAAATAGGTTGGGTCGATTGTGAAAAAAAATCAATTTTTTTTTGATTGTCATACAATAATCACCCATGAAATGAGTTTATCTAATAAACAAATTGAAAAATTAGCCTATGATGAAAATCTACACAAATAAGTCAACAACTTCTAATGAAACAGTAAAAGCGCCAGATTCGGTTGTCATTGACAACATTCTGAACTTTTCTAAATCACTGGAAGTATTGCAATTAGCAAAATCCGATAAGGGTAAAAAGAATAATATTGAAATAATTTTAAATTAAGATAATTTTAATTTAAAAAAAGCCCTGTCCGTCAACTGACGGACAGGGCTTTTTTTATGCCGTTTCACCTCCCTTGCGCGGAGGAAGCACAAATCCACTCTCATCCAGAAATTCAGAATGTAATATTTGGTACATGTTAGACTTAAATTTAAAATTCTCAAAATATTACGGAATAGCGCTGTTCCTTGTTATTATTTCATCTTGCACATATAGTGATGGAGATTGGGGCGCAACTGTCGGGAATTGTGATGAAATCTGTGCCGTCTACTATTCAGCTGAGCTAGAATTAAGGAAGAATAAAAAGCTAAAGAGTCTTGATTTTCCAAACGAAGAAATTCGAAGGGCGCATGTTAAAGAAATAGAAAACGGCCATAGCATAAATTCATGGTTTACTTTCTGCAATGAGAAAAGTGATACCATCACCAATAAGTTTTCATGCGAAGTTTATTATGATATGAAGAAAATTGGGTACGTCGTGAAAAATTTGGAAATCATAAATTAATACTAAAAAAGCAAGCAGTGCCCGAGCAGTCGAGATTTGACTTGAAAAACAATTAGCTGAATAAAAAAAAAGCCCAAACCCGTCAGCTGACGGACAGGGCATTATTTTATCAGTATGTGTTTTCGATTACTCTTCTTCCGAAGAGGTTTCTTTATCAGTAGCAGCTTCTTCTTCTTTTACAATATAGCCTTTGGCAACTAGGATGTTATACCATTGAAATATTTTTTTAATATCTGAATTGTAAACACGATCTTCGTCAAAGTCAGGCAAGAATGTCGTTAATTCTTCACGTAGTGCAGTAGCACTTTCTTTATGACTAATAGAAGCCGCGTAATTTGCTTTTTCCGCTAGTTTGTCATAAACATCTGAAAGTGGAACATCCTCTTCATAAGTGTAGATGCTAATGTCCTCTAAGGCAGAAATTTTTTCGCTCGCAAAAGCAGGGAATTTTTTTCCCGAATCTAAAGATTCAACAATAATATTGTTTCTTCCTTGGGCAGAAACTTTGTATAGTCCAGGTTTACCTGATATGGCAATTAATCCTTTTAAATTCATTCTTTCAATTTTCAGTTTTAATATGTGGTTGGCAAAAATAAAAAATTATTGATTCAGTAGCTTTAAGTATGGAGGTAATTGTGCGATATTATGCAATTATTGCTTTATTAGTTTGAAACTTTTAAAGTTATTGTCGTAATACAAACTCATCAAATAAATACCACTTTCCGCACCAGACATATCTACAGAGATGAAAAGATCATCTTCTGCAATATCTGAATGGTTATAAACCAGCTTACCAGACATATCTGTAATCACAAGATTTACGTTAACAAAATCGCTTTTAATGATATGGAATTCATTGATGAAAGGATTCGGAAGAATAATGAATTCATTCTTTGTTAATTCTAATATTTGTGTTTGATCAACATAAACAATATCTGAAAAATAAGAACATCCTTCGGCACTGAAAACTTGCACTGAATAATAACCTGTTGTATCTGGATTATGGTACTGCGCATTCGAACCGTCAATTGGAATACCACTATAATACCAAATAAAAGAATCTGCTGGAACAGTGATTAAACCACCACCAATAACATTAATTGTTGGAAAAAGCGGTAAAGTACCTTTCACCACATGGATCGTATCAGAATAACCAATACATCCTTGCGCATTTGATACCATTGTATAAACATCAGCTGTTTCGTCTAGTTCAAGTTCACTCGTTGTTTCGCCATTAAACCATGAATAATTATCAAATGTGCCTTCTGCTGTTATAAAGACAGCCGGATCATCACAAATTAGTGTGTCACCTAATAAAGAGACTTGAACATTTGTTTCGTTTAACAATTGGAATGCATTAACCTTTCCATAGCCATAAGCGTTATTAGGTGTTTCCATTGTAAATAAATCTTCATAAGCATTATCATGCAAATCATCTAAAAAGTCTTGATACGTTGAAGTGGGGCATTTTTCTAAATACAAAGCAGCAATACCCGCAATAATAGGAGACGCCATTGAGGTTCCTCCATTTCGCACATGTTGTCCGCCTTCGGCTAACATACTTGGATTAGAGATAACTAATGAAGCCGATAACCATAGTGGACAAGCACTCATTACACCATCACCAGTTGCTGCAACGTCAGGTTTTGTTACGCCTCTTCTATTAGGCCCCTTACTTGAATTTGGACTTAATTGCCCAGGAGGAACGCCTCCTAAAATATAAGGTTCACCTTCAGAATCAATATAATCATATTGGTTTTTAAAATTTCCTACAGTAACTACTTTCGGCGAGCAAGTCCAAGAACTTACAATGGTAGAAAGTGTATCGGGCATTATATAAAATTCCATTGGAGCATAGTCAATTGGGCTAGGTAACCCTTCGCTAACAATATCCGAAGCGCCTAACCAAGCTCCAGACCAAATATCAAATTCTCCAGTTCCTGTAGTTTCTAATCTAAAAAAGTAGTTCGCAGAATCAGGATCAAGCATAGCCATTTCTACATGGTAAACACCATTTATTTCTTCGCAATAAAACTCAACTGGCGATATGGCGTTTCCGTCCGCCCAAATCGTATCATAGGTTGTTGTTCCTAAAAGTGATTCAATCGTATAAAATGCCGTTCGTCCTCTGAATTCAAAATCAGGATCAACTTTATCTGCACCAAATGCAAATTCAACATCCTTAAAGTCTAAAGTGTCTGCCCATAAATCAAAATAAGTTGCTGGCACACCATAAGCTGAAGTTGGATTCACTTCAAACCAACAGAATGACGTGTCTGCATCCACCACATTTTTTAAATGGTATTTACCCTGTGCACCTGAATTTCCAGCTGCGGCAACTACAATCCTTCCTGGTAAGTCATCCAATAAACTGTCAATTACCATAGAGGCCGGGTCGGTTCCATCATGACTGCCCCAATAAGTTCCAACACTGGTATTGACAATGGCAGGTTTACCCAAGGTGTCCGCCATGGAAAAAATGAAATCTATAGCATCTGCAACAGTAAGCGTCCAATTGGCTAAACCAAAATTGGTTTCAACTATTATAATGTCTGATTCTGGCGCAACACCTTTGTGTGTTCCAGTTGCTCTTCCATTTCCAGATCCTGCCCCTGAAACTGTCGTTCCGTGCGCACTTCCGTCTGAAGAACCACAAATGTCGGCGTCAATATCTTCATTGTTCCACAATTGACCATATCCATATTTAACAGGAGTCCTTACTTCATCATAGCCTAAACTATGGTCCCAATAATAGAGAACACGTGAGGTTCCATCTTCATTTATAAAATCTTCATGATAATAATCAATGCCGGTATCGATATACCCAATAATAACATCATTTCCTGTAAATTCACTTATTAGAGGAGCGTTACCATTATGTACACTATCAATATTTTGAACAATCCGCATGGTATCGTTCATTAAAACTGGTTGAGCGGGGTTAAAGTAAATCTGGTCTACAATACCGTCTTCCATTAAATTGCCTAAGACACTTGGCGTGCAATAAATATAATGCCAATCGCCCGTTTGATATTTGTAAAGAACATCTTTGTCCGCTATTAAATGGCGCGATTTTCCTTTAACTGCAAAATTGGTAGGGGTTGTACTGAATTCACTTTTATACTGACGATACGAAATACTTTCACCATCTATTTGAGCGTACGTGAAGCACGCGCTCAATAAAAATAAGAAGAGTATATAAACTTTCATATACGCAGGTTTAATCTATAGACGTACAAATGTAGTAAATGGTTTAGGATATTTGACATTATTTTTAGAACGGTTAAGCGCACTTTCGACCTTTTGTGTATTTGTCATCATACTTTTAAAAGTTTTCTTGTACTTTTATCCAAATAAATTTAACATATGAACAGAACAGGAAAAATTCTTATCGCTGCATTATTAATGGCTTCGTATACAGTTGGAGCACAAGAAGTAGATAAGAAAATTTTGAATTGGTACAACGGTGCAAAATACGGTATGAGCACTGATAAAGCTTACGCAAAGCTATTGTCGGGAAAAAAATCAGAACCAGTAATTGTTGCTGTGATTGATTCAGGTGTTGATATCGAGCATGAAGATTTACAAGGAAGTATTTGGATAAATAAGGATGAAATTGCTGGAAACGGCATTGACGACGATAAGAACGGATACATTGATGATGTTAACGGATGGAGTTTTTTAGGAAACCCTGATGGCGAAAACATTAACGATACGCAGTTAGAGGTAACGCGATTGTATAAAAAATATGACGAAAAATTCAAGGGTAAGAGCTTAGCGGATATTTCAGTTGCGGATAAAGCTGATTTTGAGTTGTATAAAAAATGTCGTGATGAGGTAGAAGCTGCTATTGCTTCTTCGAAGAGCAACACTGAGCGTTATGCTAAAATAGGAGAAAGTTATGAAACTGCCTTTGCTGCAATGGATAAGCACTTTGGTGGTCCTTACACGGCTAAAGACTTAAAAAAAGCAAAAAAAGATCCAGCTGTTGGAGCTTATGCTGAGCAAATTTATGACATAGTAGCCCAGGGAGGTACACTTGAAATGGTTCAAACTGAAATTCAAGGAGCGCTTGATCATTTTAGCTCTCAATTAACAACACATTATAATTTGGACATGAATGAGCGTGTAATCGTTGGTGATGATCCTTCTGATTTTAGTGATGTAAGTTATGGTTCAAACGAAGTTGAAGGACCAGATGCTTTTCATGGAACACACGTTGCAGGAATTATTGCGGCTACTAGAGGGAACGGTATTGGAAGTGACGGTGTTGCAGATAATGTATTAATCATGTCTGTTAGAGCGGTGCCAAATGGTGATGAAAGAGATAAAGATGTTGCATTAGCAATTCGTTATGCTGTGGACAATGGAGCACAAATCATTAACGGAAGTTTTGGAAAAGCTTATTCTCCTTATAAAGATGAGGTGATTGCAGCTATTCGTTATGCTGAGTCTAAAGGTGTATTAGTTTGCCATGCAGCAGGTAACTCAGCTAAGGATATAGGAGAAAAGCCTAATTATCCATCACCAAAATATCCTTCTATGACAGCAGAGTTTACAAACTGGATTGAAGTAGGTGCATCAACACGTTTTAAGAAATATAAAGCACCAAATAAAAAGAAAACGAAACAAGGACACAATGGGTTAGCAGCTAGTTTCTCAAATTATGATGAGGAAATGGTAGATGTTTTTGCGCCAGGTTTAGAGATTTATTCAACTATTCCAGACAATAAATATCAAGCAATTCAAGGAACGTCAATGGCGTCGCCAATGGTGGCTGGTGTTGCGGCTTTATTAAAGTCTTATTATCCTAAATTGACAATGTTTGAAATTAGAGATATTATTTTCGCATCAGTTCAAGAGATTGACTTAGATACGCCTAAACCAGGTGAAAAGGCGCAAGTACCATTTGCATCTTTAAGTAACACTGGTGGTATTGTAAATGTTTACAATGCTGTTGTTATGGCAGAAGCTAAATCGGCTGGAAAATAATTCAGTAAAAAATACGTTAGAATGCCAATGTCCAAAATTTGTGACATTGGCATTTTTTTTGATGGGTACTATAATGGAAGGATGACCGATTTACGGTTAAAAGTTCCTTCCCAAAATTTTACATTAATTTTGATACGTATTCAATTCAATTATAATAAGTACAAACAGGCATGAAGAATAAACTTTTATTGGCGCTTTTATTATTAACATCAGGGTTAGCTAATGCCCAAAATATCAATGTTTTCACAGATGCAAATAATCGTTTGCACCAGTTTAATGCAGGTGTTTTTGAGCAAATTTATTATCAACAAACAGGTAATGTTTTTGTGGGGAATGAATATGTATGCTATGTGGATTCGAAAGGAGATATTTATGTCAACTATGAGGGAGAGAATATTTTATTGGCGCAAACTTATAACGAAATCCATGTAACGGATAATTTGTTGGTAATGAAAACTGCCAATGTCATCCGAATTTTTGATCGTGGTATTAAACATATTTTAACTTCGAATGCCTCAGCATATGGATTCGGCGATAGTTTAGTTGTTTTTCAAGATGCCATTGGCGGATATGTAAAGTACTATTATCAAGATGAAGTACGTACCGTTGCAATGGTGGTGGGTAATTATCCACTAACCGCGAATGAAGTGGGGTCCAATGTTTTTGTCTATCGCGATAATACAGGTAATTCTTCCATATTTTGGAGAGGTACTTTTCACAGTTTAATTAGCACAAGTAGATCAATTAATTTTGCTTGTGGGCAAGATGTGGCTGCTTTTAATGATCCTGTAAACGGAACTTTTGTAGTTTTTGATAATGGTTATGTTATTGATGCAGAACCACAGCATGCTCAAAATTATGCTTGTGGTAATAATTTTATTTATTATAAAGATAACGCGGGCGTACATAAAGTATATACCGAAGAGCGCGTAACTGAACTAGGGTATGACATGCAAAACGTAATTGTACGTGATAGTTTGGTCGTTTTTAATGATGTGGGAATAACGAAAATTTGGTATCAAGAGGATGTTTATCAAATTTTTAACGTAAAAGTAACAGCCCCGAAAATTGATGGTGGAATTATGGCTTATTACAACCAGTGGGGAGGCGTTAGTGCTTTTGTTCGTGGAAAAGAAGTGGAGATTACTCGCCAAAAAGTAGAAACTTTTAGATTACAAGGGAATACTATTATGTTGCAATATAGCCGTACTGCATTTGCCGTTTGGTGGAATGGGAAGATGTATGATTTTTAACCCGCCTCTGTTCTCGATAATATTTTAGATAATCTCGGCTTCGCTATGATTCTCTAAAATCACTCGAACTGACGGCTCACTTGGTTGTTGTTCTGATATGCGTATTTGGCTTCTTAAATTAATTAGTTTTTGTGTCGTGATGCTAATGGCAAATGGTGGCTCTGCGCAAAGCTACAAACCAAAAGGAGAGGTTGGTTTAAACTTTCCAATTGAAAAAATTTTAGAAGGAAGTTGGGATTTAGATGAAGCAAAAGTTGAAATAATTAGCTTGAGAGATTCTAATTTAACAGTAGCAAAAGAAGATTCTATACATCACCTTTATTTCTTAGGAAATATGTGCATTTATGAAGAATACGAAGGTTATAGATCATTCTTCAGCATTTATCCAAGGCTAAGAAACTATCGAATTAATAAGGACTCTGGAAATAATAAGCTTGAATTGATCATTTTGGATTCTGGAGACGTGGCTGTTCGTCAATCCTTTGAAATTATGGAATATTCATTCAACCGACTGGTTTTGGCCAAGTACAATTTAGCCCAACAAGAGCATGGGTATTATTCCAAAACTGTGCTAACGTATAAACGGCAAGAAGACCGTGAAAGAATTGAATCTTTGGGTACGTGGTTTCATCATGGAAGTTTTGATATCTTCAACTTGGAAGATGCTGATACTTTAAAACATCATTTCGTAAGAGTTGCCGAAGATCAGAATATCCGAGATTCTGTAGCATTTGGTAAACTTTCGTTTCAACTAGACTTATGGATGAATGAAACTTATGTTTCATTCTGCACAACTGGAAATCTTGGCACTATGAACCTAGGTGATTGTAGAATTGACCTACTTAATAAACGTCTCTATTTTTTTGAGTGCGACCGATTAGTCTACGATTACTATTTCAGTTCGAACAATGAATTAGTGCTCAAACTAAACCAATCTTTAAGCGCAGGTTTTGATTGAGCAAAAAAAGGTATAAATTGTTCAAAAAAATAAATCATTTCCCACTTATTGGATGATTGAATATCATTACCTTTGCTCAAATTAAATTTTAAGCATGAACAATTGGTATACAGTTAAAGTAAAATTCACGAAAGAATTTCAAGATGGAACATTAAAACGTGTTACAGAACCGTATTTGGTGAGTTCGCTTTCATTTACTGAAGCTGAGGCACGCATTTATCAAGAAGTGGGTGAATTTGTTAGAGGTGAGTTTTTAGTGACTTCAATTTCTAAAACTGATTTTGCTGATATTTTTCATTATGATGATGCAGAAGATTGGTATAAATGTAAAGTATCATACGTAACTGAGGATGCTGATTCTGGTAAAGAGAAGAAAGTAAACAATAACTTTTTGGTTTCTGCACATAACGTAAAAGAAGCTTACGAAAGAATTGAAGAAAGCTTAAAAGGCTTAATGGTAACTTATGAAATTCCAATCATTTCATTAACACCAATTGTAGAGATTTTCCCTTACGTTCCTGGAGAAGTTGAAGGAGATGAGTATAATGGAGGAGGAGCTTTAGCCCCACAACCTGAAGAAGCGGTGGAAGAAGTTGAAGAGGCGGAAGAAGAAATTAACTCGCCTAACATTAACGTAGCGTTTAACGCAAGTGACGACGAAGACGGAGCAGACGAAAGCGAATAATTTCGCGAGTACACTAAATCAAAATAGCGCATGGATCAAGCCAATAAAAAGAAAGTAGATCGGGCTGATTTTCTGAAAGGAAAGTTAGAAGAAGTGGCACACGCTGATCCTATGAAACTTTTTAGTGTTTGGTATCAAGAAGCAATAGAAAAATCTTGTGCAGATCCACATGCAGTTGTTTTAACTACGGCCACAACTGATGGCAAACCTTCATCACGTATAGTTTATATGCGCGACCTTTTGGAAGAAGGTGTAATCATATACACGAACTATACTAGCCGTAAAGGAATCGAAATTACCAAAAACCCAAACGTAGCATTGCTTTTTTATTGGGACTGTTGCGAACGCCAAGTGAGAATTGAAGGGCAAGTCGAAAAAATTAATCCCTTAATTTCGGACGATTATTTTGCTGCACGTCCACGTATCAGTCAAATAGGCGCATGGGCGTCTGAACAAAGCACAGTCATTCCTGATCGGGCGAGTTTGGAAGAGCGCGTTGCTTTTTACGAGAAAAAATTTCCGAATGAAGTGCCGCGTCCTCCACATTGGGGTGGTTTAATTGTTGAGCCTAATTACTTCGAATTTTGGCAAGGTCGTTTGGGTCGATTACATGATCGTATTTGCTATGAAAAGTCTGCAGACGATTGGGCAACTTATCGCATTGCACCCTAAAGTGCTATGAATTTTTATCTCAAAAAATACGGTTTTCAGTCTCCATTTATTTCAAGTCCACCGCATCCTGAATTAGGATTAGTTCTTGTAATCCCTTGCTTTGATGAGGATCATTTAATTGATTCTTTAAACGCTTTATGGCAGTGTGATCATCCAATATGTGCCGTTGAAGTAATCGTGGTTGTTAACGCAGGTATCAATACTCCGCCCGATAAAAAAGAAAAGAATAGTCAAACCTATGAAGCGGCAAAAGCTTGGAGCGCAGATAAAAATAAACCAACTTTTCAATTCCATTTTTTATTAGAAGAAAATCTACCCAAAAAACATGCGGGCGTTGGTTTAGCACGAAAAATTGGAATGGATGAAGCCGTGGATCGTTTTGATCAATTGGAAAAAGACGGCGTCATTGTATGTTTTGATGCGGATGCACTATGCGAAACAAACTATCTACAAGAGATTGAAAAGCATTTTAACAAATATCCAAAAACACCCGGTTGTTCCATTCATTATGAACATCCGATTGAAGGAATTGAATTCTCCACAGCTATTTATAAAGGCATCATTAATTACGAATTGCATTTACGCTATTATAATCAAGGTTTGAGATATGCAAACTTGCCTTATGCCTATCATACGGTCGGTTCAAGCATGGCTGTGCGTTCGTCAGCCTATCAAAAGCAAGGCGGAATGAATAAGCGCAAAGCGGGCGAAGATTTTTATTTCATACATAAAATAATTGCCTTGGGCGATTTTACTGAGCTAAATACAACTTCGGTTATCCCTTCACCACGCATTTCAGACCGTGTGCCTTTTGGAACAGGAAAAGCCATTGGCGATTGGATAGCACAAGATAAAGCAGTTTTTAACACCTACGCTTTTGAGAGTTTTAAAATTTTGAAATCTTTTGTTGATTTGGTTCCGCAATTCGCAATTAGCAATCAAGCAGAATCATTAGCCTTATTGGAAAAATTGGAGAACGAGCAGTTAAACGATTTTTTAAAAACGCTTGAGTTTGAAACTGCTTTGCAAGAAATACAAGCCAATTCTAAAGGGAGTGCGGCTTTTGTCAAACGCTTTTTTCGGTGGTTTGATGCTTTTAAAGTTTTGAAATTTATGCATTATATGCGCGATAATGGTTTACCGCAGTTGCCAATTGAGCAAGAGACAATACAACTTTTGAAAGTTTTGAGTCTTGATGAATCGCTTGTTGATCCAGAAGCTCAACTCCTTTTTCTTCGAGATTTAGAAAAATACTAATCATTTAAATTTTGTAAATTTAGGTAACTGCATATTTACAATATCCAAAACTATGAACTCAATTTTAACTGTTCGTGTCTTTATAGTAAGCCTCTTTATTGGCGGCTTCTATTCTTGTAAAGAGCACAAATGTGAATGCCATATTCCCGATCAGCTAACCCAAATAATAGGCACAAAAGGAAATAAGAACGACGCAAAAACGGAATGTGATGAAATAACGATCAATGTTGAAAATATGGGCGGTTATTGCATTTTTTATTCAGAGTGAATATTGTGAAGTATAAATTAGCCAAAATATTATTTGTTCTTCTGTGTTTTTCCCATGTCTATTCATGCAAGAAGGATTCGACTGTTACCTCTGAGGAGCAGCTGCCTCCAATGACACATGAAGGTAAAAA
The DNA here is from genome assembly GCA_013138735.1 of Crocinitomix sp. Lineage (GTDB taxonomy): Bacteria > Bacteroidota > Bacteroidia > Flavobacteriales_D > Crocinitomicaceae > Crocinitomix. The sequence goes on from WTCE01000114.1 coordinate 57,358, forward strand.
CACTTTCGGCTGCAAGGTAAATGGAAAAATATGGATTCCAGAAGCTTCTTTTACTATAGGTGGATCAATTGCAATTGACAAGTCCTATAATGAATTAACTGGTGGTTTTTGGATTGAAGCGACGAAGAAAAATAAAGAAGATGATATTTTCGAATACATGAAGTTTTATGGCGTTAATTTACATGAAGTAGACTTATACGAAATGAGTGTTTTAAACGCTGATATCACTGGCTTTAATGATATAACAAACGTGCACTATTCATGCGGGGGCTTTAAACACGACACCTTAAACAAGGGAATACTTAATATTACTTATTTGAATAAAGAAGATAATATTATTGCTGGAACATTTAGTATGAAACTAATAAGTTCCGATTACTGTGCCGAAACGACTTATTTAGATATTACTGATGGTCGGTTCGATTTACGATATTAGATTTTGGCCAAATAACCCAAATTTTCTGGTCACATCTCCTTTTTCTACGCACTTTAGAAAAAAAATAAGCTTTTAATGTTACCTTTTCCCGACATAGGTTTCTTACCTATAAGAATACACTGTGAAAATAAAAGACAAAAGAAAACAAAGAGAGTTCATGAAGGTTTACGAGCCAATACATGATAATTTTGTTCGTTTTTGTAAGGCACGATCACATGGTGTTATGGCATTTGATGATTTGGTCAATGAATCGGTTTTAAAAGCCTACCAGAATTGGCTGAAAATTAGTAAAAAAGACTCCTTACTTTATTTTTTATTCACAACAGCTACGAACATTGTCAGGAACACTATTCGCAAGAAAAAAGAAGTCACCTTAGACGAGAAAGGGCATAATAATTATGCTGCCGATAGCACCGTTGAAAATGACCTTCAAATCGCTTATTTGTATGAGCAAATGGACAAGCTAAGCGATACTAAAAAAGAAGCCTTGATCTTATTTGAAATAAATGGCTTTTCAATTAAAGAAGTGGCTTCAATACAAGGATCGACCGTAGGAGCGGTTAAAGTGATGTTAAGCCGTGCAAGAAAAGAACTAAAAGCATTAATGATGGATGAGCCACATTATGTTACCGAACATGCATTCATAAACGAGGGATAGATGGAGGACGTAACAAAAAATATGACGGATTTGTTTGACTTGGCTAAAAATGCCCCAGTCGATTATCCAATTAGTAATATCACGAGTGTGATAGGTGGTGCTGCTGCAACTGGCGCGGTTGGAGGAGCAACTTCATTTTTTAAATTATCAAATATTATAATTATGTTAGGAACTATAATAACCGCCGTAACTGTATTGGTTATGGTCAATCCAACCGGATCAAATGCGAATACTGTAGAAAACATTCCGGCATTTTCAAAACATGAAAATGTTGCAGTTGAAAAATCCGTTTTAGGTTTACCTGAAAATGATATCATTGAAGAAAATGAGCTAAAAAGTGTGCTACCAATCGATCAAGATTCAAGCGAACCAATAGTGCAAGAAATTATCATTGTTGAAAATATTATAGATACCGAACCAGCCGTAATTTCTCCAGAGAATACGTTGGCCGCACCTGGAAATCATGTTGATCCTTTTCATTCTGTACATTTAAATATAAGTGCCAATGTTATCATTGTAAAAGGAGACCAACCTAAAATTACCTTTGATAATAATGACGAGTTAGCCGGTTTATTTGAAATGACTGTTGACAATAAGATCCTCCGAATTAACATCAAAGAGGGGAAACAACGTGAATTTAATAAACATGTGAATAATCATGACGTTAATATCTACTTAACCATGTCTGAAGTTAAAAGTTTGGTAATAAATGGAAGTGGCGATATTTATTCAGCTGACGACATTCCGTCTGATGCTTTGGATATTCAAATTAATGGGAGTGGAGATGTGCGTTTAGATAAAATTTTACCTGAAAAGTTTGAGATTTCGGTGAACGGGTCAGGAGATGTTAGTCTTTATGGAGAGGGCGATATTACAGCAGGAGAAATTAATATTAACGGTTCGGGAGATGTCTGTACGCGCTCAATTGATGTATCCAAAATGGCCATAAATATTATTGGATCTGGGGACGTAAGGGTAACCTGCAATGAAATGCTCGAAGTAACTATTTTGGGAAGTGGAGATGTATGCTATTCTGGCAATGCTGAGGTAGTTGTGCAAGAATTCGGATCGGGAGATGTAGAAAATTGTGACTAAAAAAAAAGGATGCTGACATTTTATAGTCAGCATCCTTTTCAATTTCTTAATAATAACTATGCTTACTTCGCATTGTGAACATGCACATCCATTTGTGGGAAAGGAATATTCAAGCCTGCTTGACCAAATTCTTTATAAATACGTTCATTCATTTTGAAATATACATCCCAATAATTCTCAAGTGTACACCAAACTCTTACCGTTAGATTAACTGAACTATCACCTAAAGAAACTAAACCAATAAAGTTCTCTCCTTCTTTAATGATTTTATCATCCTCATCAACAAATTTTTGAAGAATAGCTTTGGCGTCATCATAATTGTCTCCATAAGCTATACCAACTGTAAAATCAACTCGTCTCGTTTTTTGGTGCGTAATGTTCGTAATCGTTCCATTGGCTACAGGACCATTAGGAAGGATTACCTTCTTTTGATCTAATGTCAAAAGAATAGTATTGAAAATTTGTATATCCAATACGCTACCTTCAACATCCTGCGCAACTATATAATCACCTACTTTATAAGGTCTGAAAATCAAAATCATGATTCCACCTGCAAAGTTTCCAAGTGTCCCTGAAAATGCCATACCAATGGCCAAACCAGCAGCACCAATTATTGCAATAAATGAGGTCATTTCAATTCCTAATTGACTTAAAGCTGTCAAAACAACTAGAATTCGTAAAGTAATGGACACCATACTCACTAAAAAGCCTTGTAATGACGCATCATATTCCTTCTTTTGTAAGAGTTTAGAAACCACCTTGGAAATGCGTTTTACAATCATCATTCCAATGACTAAAACTGCTAATGCAATTGCAATACTGGTCCCATATTCAATGACTTTGTCCCAAAACCCAGTCCAACTAAATGACCATCCTTGGGCCTCATTTACCACTTCTGCTCCGTCAACGGCAATTGTATATAATGTATCTTGCATATCTTTCTAATTGTTTCCGCAAATATAATATATTATCTTTGGTCTATACTAGCCGAATAACACCACTTATCGATCATGTTTTTCATCTTATCGAAAATACTTTCATTTTTAGTCCATCCGTTCTCTTGGATCTTAATTTCTGTAGCAATTGGCTTGCTAACAAAAAGAAAAAAATTGAAGAAATGGACCTTGCGTGGAGCTGGAATTGCCGTGTTGTTTTTCTCAAATACCGTCATCTTTTGTGAATTCACCCGACTATGGGAACCAGATGGCACCAAAATTAGTGAGGTTGGACATTATGATGCAGCGGTTGTGTTAGGCGGAATGGCAGAATATGACAATAATCTCGATCGTTTAAGTTTAAGAAGAGGAGGAGATCGTATTTGGCAAGCCATTCACTTATATCACTTGGGTAAAGTGGATAAAATTATGATTGTTGGCGCTAATGGTGCATTATTTGACAAAAGTTTGAACGAGGCCGTACAATTCAAAAGTGTATTAGCCGATTGGGGAATTCCCGCTGCCGACATAATTATTGAAGAAAACTCAAAAAACACGCATGAAAATGCTGTGGAAAGTAAAAAAGTATTGGCCAATCATCCCGAAATTGAAAATTTCTTATTGGTGACGTCTGCCTTGCACATGAGAAGGTCTAAAGCTTGTTTCGAAAATGAAGGCTTTACTAATTTTGATGTTTTTACAACAGATCATTATACTGGCCCATCACGCGGATACAGCTTTGAACAATTTATAGCACCCAATGTGAGCATTATGTCAGATTGGGGTAAATTGATTCATGAATGGGTGGGATTTGTTACCTATGCCATGGCGGGGTATATTTAATCAATATTGAATTTGCCAGTTCGTTCTTGTAAAAGCAATGCGTTTTTACAATTCTGATTGCCTAAATCAGCGCCAGTTCTAATTATTTCTTCCACGCGAATTTGGATTTGAGAATCTACGTTTTCATGCAATATATCTGTGTATTCTAGATAGTCTAAATAAGATTCCAATACTTTCTGACAGCTGATCCCACTTTTGTTCACCTCCGCCACAACAATATCCAGTTCTAGCAAATAAATGCCTGCTTCATTCCTTTCAGAATACCATTGTAATAGTTTCAAATAGGCTTCTTCATCACCTGTTTCTTTAAGCCTTTTCCAAAGAAGCGCAACTCGTTCTACTTCAATTAACCAAATGTGCTTAACAATTTTCCATTCAATGTATTCAACTTCAAAACTGCTTAAGTCCCTTGATTCAATGCCAACAAAAGCACAGTTCAAATCGTTAATTTTGCGTCTCCAATCTTTCCATTCGATAAGTAGCGTTTGTCTCCATGATTCTAAAGAATTTAATGGTTGACTAGCGTCAATCCACATTTCTTGTAATTCCCTTTCCATCATATCCATTTTGAATCTAATTTCTTTTGGTATGTGCCATAATACTTTATAAGTGGAACCCATTGAGTCAAGAATTGGGTAAAAATTTTTAATTAAAACATCATTCCCAAATCGCATAATCATTGGTGTGTCATATTGAGCAAACCTTAATTCTGAATATTGTTTCGCTATACTGTCAAGTACAATTCTGGTAATTCCATTTGAAGACAAGTAATTACTCGTGCAGTATTCACAAATTAACTCGGAAAATGCTGAATCGGTTGCCGCTGGTATTAGTGTTTTAAATTGTGTTCTACCTGAACTGAAAATATCTGCTAGGCTATCCCTTTTTTCAATTCTTAGTAAATACTTGGGGTAGTCTGGATGAGTTTCATTAGCTCCCGTAATTATAAATATTTCTGCCAAATCATTAATCCATATTGTCTCAAAGTTGATTTCCTCTGAAATCAAGCACAACTTACAAGCAGTTTCTGGACTTGACGTTTTAGATTCTATTCCCTGACTATAATTAGTCATTTGAAATAGTAAAAGAGCTGATAGTAATAAATATGTCCTTAAGGATGTTTTCACTCGAATTAGCAATGATTTATAGTTGATAAAATAGAATACAAATAAAAAAAGCCCAGACAATTAATAGTCTGAGCTTTTCAAAGTTCGTTTGAACTAGTATATCAAATTATGGAAATCTATTTAGTAGATGCCCAAGTTCTGATCTCGCCTCTAAACCACTCATCTGCAGCTTCAGTCCACTTATAATTATCTCTTAAATACTTTACAGTTGCTTTTTCGATATCTGTATAGCTGTCTCCATCTTTAACTGCTTCTAAAACTTGTGCAGCATCTTCCTTAGATAATCTACCATCTCCAGCACCTGAAGTTAATTTGTCAGCTAATTCGATTAATTCTCCGTCGTATTTTACGCCATCAATAGTCTTGTAATAACTCATTGTTAATATTTTTTTGGTTTAAACTTATTTTCAAAACGAAAGATAATAATATCTTTTCTATTCAATCAAAATAAATCGGTATTTTCTTTAAACTGACGCCTAAAAACGATCAATGGAGATTTTTTCTAAAGTAGAAAACCTAAATGTTTAATTCATTGGGGATTTTAGAAAAAATTAGTCCTGAGAAATTAATCGTTTATTTGCTTCGAAAAAGCGCAAATTCTATTGCCAATTAAAAGATTAAAATTACTTTTACCCTGCACAAAAAAACAGCAAATGAATTTACACGAATACCAAGGGAAATCGATTTTAGAAAGTTTCGGAGTAGCAATACAAAGAGGCGTTGTAGTTGACAATGCAGCAGATGCCGTAACAAAAGCTAAAAAATTAAGTGAAGAGACAGGAACTGAGTGGTTTGTTGTTAAAGCACAAATCCATGCTGGGGGTAGAGGAAAAGGAGTTGTGACTGAAACGCAATCACACGGAGTTGTATTGGCCAAAGGAATTGACAAAGTAGAAGATACGGTTAAAGGAATTTTGGGCGGACATTTGGTAACGAAGCAAACGAGTGACGAAGGTAAAAAAGTAAATAAGGTCTTAATTGCTGAAGATGTATATTATCCAGGAGCATCTGAGCCTTCTGAATTTTACATGTCTGTTTTATTAGATAGAGAAAAAGAAAGAAACACCATTATTTATTCTACTGAAGGTGGAATGGATATTGAAACGGTTGCAGAAGAAACGCCGGAGTTAATTTATAAAGAAGAAATTGATCCACGTGTTGGATTACAAGGTTTTCAAGCAAGAAGAATTGCGTTTAACTTAGGATTAAGCGGTCAAGCTTTTAAGGGGATGACAAAATTCGTTTATTCGCTATATGCGGCTTATGAAGGTTGTGATGCATCAATGTTTGAAATCAATCCAGTGTTAAAAACGTCTGACGATAAAATCATAGCTGTTGATTCTAAAGTAACACTAGACGGAAATGCTTTATACAGACATAAAGATTATGCAGCAATGCGTGACGTTTCTGAAGAAGATGCAACTGAGGTTGAAGCAGGTGAAGCAGGTCTAAACTATGTAAACCTTGACGGAAACGTTGGTTGTATGGTCAATGGAGCTGGTTTAGCAATGGCTACAATGGACATTATTAAATTGTCAGGTGGTAATCCTGCAAACTTCTTAGATGTTGGCGGTACTGCTGATGCTGAGAGAGTAGAAAAAGCATTCAGAATCATTTTAAAAGATCCAAATGTAAAAGCTATTTTGGTGAATATATTTGGTGGAATTGTAAGATGTGACCGTGTTGCGCAAGGAATTGTAGATGCTTACAAAAACATGGGAGAAATTCCTGTACCAATTATTGTACGTTTACAAGGAACTAACGCAGTTGAAGCGAAAAAATTAATTGATGATTCAGGATTGAATGTACATTCTGCAGTATTATTGCAAGAAGCAGCTGATTTAGTTGCGGAAGTATTAAAATAAGAGACATCAAAATTCAAAACTATAAAACCTCATTTCCACCAGGGAATGAGGTTTTAATTTTTGAAATATAAAGTGAATGACTAATATTGTATTATGATTATTTATAAAACCGCAGAAGAAATAGAATTAATGCGTGAAGCAGCCCTAGTTGTTTCTAAAACATTAGGAGAGGTGGCTAAAATATTGAAGCCGGGCATTACTGGTTTACAATTAGATAAAATAGCTGAGGAATGTATTCGCGATCAAGGCGCAATACCTGGTTTTTTAGGCTTATACGATTTCCCAAAAACATTGTGCATTTCTCCAAATACAGAGGTTGTTCACGGAATTCCAAATGATAAACCATTTGAAAGCGGTGACATTGTATCGGTTGATTGTGGGGCAATTTTAAACGGGTTTTATGGCGATCATGCCTATACCTTTGAAGTGGGAGAGGTAGCAGAAGAAATTAAACAACTTTTGAAAATCACAAAAGAATGTTTGTATAAAGGAATTGAAGCAACACACGGAGGCAATCGTTTGTCAGACATTGGTTTTGCTATTCAACAGCACGCAGAGGCGCATGGATATGGTGTAGTGAGAGAATTAGTTGGACACGGATTAGGGCGAACTATGCATGAAGAACCGCATGTACCAAATTATGGCAAAAGGGGGAGAGGTAAAAAAATTAAGAATGGTCTTACAATCGCCATTGAGCCAATGATTAACATGGGAACTGAGAAGATTAAACACCTCAGTGACGGATGGTCAATTTTAACCGCGGATGGTTTATCTTCAGCGCATTTTGAGCATGATGTGGCGGTGGTAGATGGTAAACCAGATATATTGTCAACATTTGATTATATCTACGAAGCGCTTGGACAGAAATAAAGATGTTTCGAGAGCAAAGAATAGTCCTATTAATTTTACTGTCTTTTTCTATTTATGGATTAAGATCTTGGTTTTCACTAGGCGATTTTGTTACCCCATTCTTCTTCAGTAAAATAATTTTTGTGGTAGTAAGTTTGGCTTTCTACCTCATGAATTTAAGTCTTAAAAAAAGCGGTTATCTCTTGTTTGCATTTGCCGCCATGTTAAGTTTGGCTGTTGTTGACGGTTTTACAGTAAATTTCATAGCCAAAGGAGGACAACGAGAATTATTGGCAGCTTTTTTCGACAGTAAAATATTAATTTACACGTCATTGTTTATTTTTATTGGGTTTTACGGCACATGCATTTTTATTTTGCAAAATGCCATGAAAAAATGGTGGTTAACTTCCTTATTAACAGCACTCTTTACAACAAGTTTAATTCTTGCTTATCAGAGTGAATTTGTGTATTTTGAAATTGTATTTGGACTGTACTTATTGGTCTTTATAATAGGAGTAATTACACGTAACCAAACCGAGAAATCTGTGCTCAGTATCTTATCAGCACTCTTCACGCTACAAGTATTTTTAGAGCTTTTTAAATATCTGTTCTAATAAAATGTGCTAATCTAAAAGATTTAGTTAATTTTGGTTGGAAGAAAATTTTCACCTCAAAAAATGAAAAAAATTTCACTTAAAGATATTGCCGAGAGCCTCGGTGTGTCAAAAGCTTTAGTTTCACTTGTCCTAAATGGAAAGGGAGACGAACGTGGTATCAACAAACAAACACAAGAAAGAGTTCGGGTAAAAGCCAAGGAATTGAATTATATTCCTAACCAATATGCGCGTGGCTTACGTATTGGTCGAACAAACACAATTGGCGTTATTGTTCCCGATATTTCAAATGTGTTTTACGGTACGCTTTGCAAGTTTATTGAGCAAGAAGCATACTCAAAAGGATATAATCTAATTATTTCAAACTCTTACGAAGACGTTCAGAAAGAAAAGAAGCTGATTACAGACTTAATTAATAGAAATATTGACGGTTTGATTTTAGCATCTTCTTTTGATAGTAAGAATGAGTTACAAGGGTTGAAAGATAATGATGTACCATTAGTTTTAGTGGATCGAATATTTGAAGGATTGGATGTTGATTCCGTCTCAGTATCAAATGAAGAAGGCGCTGAAAAAGCTGTTGAATTTTTATATAGGCAAGGAGTGAAGAAACCAGTTTGTTTTACCATTTCACCAGTTTATATTAGTTCAATTTCTGAGCGTATTACAGGCTACTTAAATGGTTTGGAAGACAAAAAAATGGCGAAACTCTTTCAAATTCCACACGATAATATTCAAGAGGGCGTTAATTTGGCCTTGCGAGAATTAAAAGATACGGAATACGACGGAATTTTTTGCGTTAACAATAGCATTGCAAAGGCAATTTTGAAAGCTTCTAGTAGTCAAAATGATCAATTCGCCGATCTAAAAATTATTAGTTTTGATGATATTGAAATTTTTGATTTAGTAAAACCAAAAATTTCTTCCATTGCACAACCAATCGAAAAGATTGGAAATAGTGCCGTTGAATTGTTGATAGACAGGTTAGAAAAGAAAGATGCCCATGTCATTGAACAAAGGGTCTTAGAAACGAACCTTGTTGAACGCTAAAAAAAGTCAAAAATTAACTACAATTTCGTTGTAAACTATATAGGAAATATATATATTTGCAGCCGCTAGTAAAATAGCGCTAGGTGAAGTGCCTGTCCCGATAGCAATCGGAAGCAGCACCAAGGAAATAAAGTTTTCCTTTAATCACAAAAAAAATACTGGAGAGATGCCTGTCCCGATAGCTATCGGGAGGCCGAATCAAGAAAACGTCTTGTTTGCTCAAAAAAAATATACTGGAGAGATGCCTGAGTGGCCGAAAGGACTTGTTTGCTAAATAAGCGTACCTCACAAGGGTACCCAGGGTTCGAATCCCTGTCTCTCCGCAATTATTTAATAACTCTTGAAACCACTACGTTTCAAGAGTTATTTGTTTTGTAGGAGATAGTTGCCCTAATTCGACTGAAAGCCCTGTTACATATAGATTAGAGATGGGTTCGACAACTTATTACGTTGTAGTATTAAAAATTGGTAGGTATTACGGTTATTAAAAGGAATTCCCTGTGGATATGTATAAGATTGAGTTTTGGAAGTAGGAGACGGTCCGCCTATGGCGAATGAAATTAACGGACGAGATTTATTTGGAGCGGGTTGAGGGGTTTCGGGCTTTGGAAGCGTAATTTTTTCTAATTAATCATGTTTAATCCACCAAAAAAATAGAGATGCATGGTACGTCATTAGGGGGGTATGTCTATCAAGTAGATTTAACTATACTTTATTGACTTGAACTTGTCTAGGATGAAAAACCGTCACAAACAGTATTGGTTACTGAGTTAAGGAAAAAGGGACTTAAGGTTAGAGACGTATGTGTGTCCATGATTTTTAAATCCCATACTTTAAACTAACTGAGAAGTTACGATTGAAATTACGTTCGTAAACGAATAGATTATTTCCTGTTTTATTCTTATTCCTTGTTGTATCAATTAATCCAAAACTATAACGGAATCCTAATTTAAAATCTTGGTCCCAATGAGGCATCCTGAAAAACATCCCGATATGGATTGGTATATCAAAGAATCGCACAAATTTAGTATCCTCTTCAATTTCATTTTGCACTAAATAATCCTCATCATATTTTAGCATTAAAGAAGTGCCAATATGGAAATTAATATTATCGCGGGCAAAAGAGGTTTGTGCAAGAAAAGTGGTTTCAAAATAGCTTAGTGTAAAATATACATCTTGATTTTCGAAAAATCCCGCTCGGTCTCTAAAAATTCCACCTTGATTCGATAAAGCCGTTTCTACGCGCAAATAAGTATGGGTTTTTCTAAAGAATTGATTTACCCTGTAGGCAAATTTTGTAGTATCATCAACTAAAGAATTCGTATGAAAAAAATCCAATCCAAAACCTATTCTACCAAACCAATTACGTTCAGAAACAAAATCAGTACTGGTAGATAGTTTTGCAAAATTAATGCCGTAAAAGAAATCGAAATAGCGAAATTGATATAGAAAACTACCTTCGTCCCAAGTAGAAGCGGGCTTGTAATAATCTTCAGATGGCTTGGTTGTTTTTGTTGTTGCTGGATTTGCCAGAGATGTAGTATTCTGGATTTGACCATTTGCCAATTGAAAAGAAGCAACGTCGCCCATAAGTATAGAAGAGATAACCCCATCAGAAAACCTTGTGTAATATAAGGTTGTTCCATCTTGATGAACGTCATAAGCTCCAAATTGCGTTCCATCCTTTAAATAAACCATGTCTTGCATTTGTCCGCTTGTTTTATGCTGCTGACTTTGTGAAATACCAAATTCAACACGGCGATTTCTTTCTCTTCCTTGGTCATTTCTATTGTCTGCAATTGGATTTTTATCACCAAAGCCGTTATGTGATAATCGGGTAGAACTAATTCCATTTTCGATCAAATAGTAGTAAACCGATATCGCACGTTCTTTGGAAAGCTGAAGGTTAGTTTCTGAGTTTCCAACATTATCGGTATGACCTGCTATTGTCAAATTCATAGTATTAATTGCCTTTAATAAACGAACCACCTTGTTCAAATATAATCTGGCTTCCTCGGTTAATATCGATTCTCCAAACTCAAAATTCACCTCGTTAATGATTAATGTTTTATTTGCGATTGATTGGCCCGAATCTAGCAACTCTAGCAATTTGTCAATGCCAATAACGTTATTGTTTTTTTCTTGAAAAGTTATTGTATTCGTTTGCGCAAATGAATTAACAATTGCAAAAAGAAAAAAAAGCGATAACCCAATAAAATAGGTCTTATTTGTTTTCATATTCTGGGTTTTAAAAATGTTGATTTTAAGGATCTTTTAATGGTTGTGCAGGATTATTTGATGGTATGAATTTTCGAGCAATTCTATCTCAATAATTAATAAACCATTTGGGAGTGTTCTGAGGTCAATTTGTTGTTTTTGTAATCCAGTATTTTCAGAATAAATGACTTGTCCCATTAGATTAATTATTCTAATCGTATAATTTGAATTTGGAATTTCAGACAATTCCACTGAAAGTAGATCAGTGGCAGGATTTGGATAGCATTTAATAATATGAGTGTTTTTGAATTCATTAAGGCTTACATCAGATATCGTTACTTCAAAGCAATTGGATGTATCAATGCACTCGCTATCCGTAATTTCAACAGCATAATTACCACTAATTTCAGCGGTAAATACAATTCCTGTTTCTCCAATAATTGGAGCATAATCCAGGTCGCAATCAAGCCATTGATAAGATGCTCCAACCATTTCTGCAGTTAGAATGTTTAAATCTTGATTGACCGTTACATCAATTTCTGGATGTGTTATTGTCACGGTTATTATTGAATCGCCACAAATAGATGAATCAAATAAGGTGTCGGTATAAATTCCTTCTTCAGTCCAAGTATAAATTCCACTTGGGGAGTGATAAGGATCACATGTTTCAATAGTTATTGAACTATAAACTATTGCTGTATCGAAATCAATTGTGAGGTTGTAGAGGTCGGGATCAGATTCGTTATTGCTATAATCATGAATTCTGATATAATAATCACCTGATTCGCAAACCAAATGTCTCAGATAAACAGGCGCAGCACCTGATTCGATTTCATCTGCTAATTCATTTTCATCTG
>WTCE01000090.1 GCA_013138735.1 Crocinitomix sp.
AATACTATATCTTTGGGTAAAAGTTAAATGTTTGTTTCTCATAAATACAAATTTTAGCTTTTCCCTTGGTTTTACAATCAAGGGATTTTTTTTTAACTAAAACTTGCATTAGCATTTTAATCTAGGATTGATTTCTATATTTTGAAGAGATAACAAAAACCTATCGTTGCCAATTATTTTAGGTTATCAATGGGCTAGAAGAAGATCTTAAAATTTTCTTATCGCTCGAATTCTGTAGTGATTTGTTTTTTTATAATCTGCTACAAAATATCCACCACCAAAACTCGAGTGCCAGGCTTCTGTATTACTATGCTCCGTAGAAGACCAATACCGTCCATAAGTAGGTGCATAATATTCTTGAATCAGGCCGTATGTTTGCTCATTGCCATCATTATCAAGTACATTTTCAATAACAATGTCATTTGAACACAATTCTGATAGTTCTCTGTTTGATGGTAAATACCAGTCCGTATAGCCTCCCCCTTCATAACTGGAACAGAAGGTAGCGGCCCTATTTATTGTATTATTATCCGTAACTATCGCCGTAGTATTGGCCATGCCATTTGTCATACTTTTACAGCCCACACTAGTAGTTACATTTCCACTCCACGGCACACCTGATCCACCATCTAAGTCATGAAGGCTAGCTATTAGGCCATGAGTTACTTCATTTTCTTCCCATAAAGAAAAGATTATACCGCCTTCAAAGATCTCTCCAACATGATGTTCTGCTTCTATATCTTTCTTTTTGCAGGAAACTGCCAATAGTAGTATTCCTAAATAAATAATCTTTCTCATTTTTGTTTATTCTATTTTCTGCTAAAAAAGATTAGCGTTTAGTTTTAATTTTGGATGAACTCCATTTTAATGGTTCGTTAACTGTTGAAAATGGAGTATGGATAAATCAATTTCATGATAAAATACTGTGTCATTCGTATATTTTAACTTTTCTAATGGCGGAATGTTACTTGAAAAACAAACTTTACCTCCAGCCTCTTGTAAATATATTAATTCTTTCTTAAGTATTGGTTCCTTTGAATTTGACGTCATTAGCACGCTGCTGTTTTGCATTCATCAGGGGGTGATGCAAATTTTAAGGGCTTTATTTCATCAAAACATCCGCCCCTTCTCCCTTTATAAAAACCTTTAAGGTGCATTAAAACTGAAGAGTCCTGCTACTTTATCCGCATGTATTTAAAGCATCAATTGAAATGATTCAAATAATTACTAATTTTGAAACTAGAACGAAATTAGCTGAACAATTGGCACATAAATTGCTTATTGAAATTTAAAAATACGAGATCATGAAAAAAACGCTTACTCTTTGTTTATTTATTTTCACTTTAGTTAGTACACATGCTCAAATTACTAAAGAGCTCATAGTTGCCGGAGTTGCAGAAAATATTGAAAACGCCATGTTAGCTGGTGACCAAATTAGTTTTAACGGACCTAGTTCTCAATCAAATTTGCACTTAAAAATCACAAGTGATAAAGGAAATAAAACTTTCCATGCTTGTGTAGATCCAATAATTAATGCTAACGGTCATTATAGCTTTGAAAGAATTATTAAAGTTAAAGAAAACAGCAAAATAACATTTGAAGGTGAACTGGAAGTTTTTGTTTGGATGGAAACAATTTTTGGAAATAAATTATGGACAAAGGTTACTAGAACTAAAGACAATATTACTGACCCAATTACCCTTGACCACTATAATCATGAAAAAGACGAGCGGTATGCAGCTTTGAATACATTTAGAATTACCTGTTCGGGTATTCCTTATGATGCAGATTTGAAAGCTAAGTTAAAAGCTAATAATAATGACGAATTTGTTAATGCTGATCGTGAAGACTTTCATATTTATTTAAAAAATAAAGGAGATGCAAAATGGAAGATTGATGAACTTAATAAAACTGGAGCCAAAACAAAAACAAGTGTAAAGGCACTCGTTCAAAACACAGGAGTTTTGGACCTAAAAAAAACTATCGTTTTACGAGTTGAATTAACAACAAAAAATGGAAATATTTTATGGGATGAAATAGAAGTAGAAGCACAAGCAATGAGCACTCCTATATGGGGAGTTAACTATAAAATTATAGAAACTACAGAAAGCGAAGAAGAAGAAACTGAGGTAGAGGAAACAGAAGAAGTTCCGCCAGTAGACGAGACTAACAATGATGAGAAAGTAGAAGAAATTAATACGGCGGCAGAGGTTGAAGAAACGGAACGTGTAAACGTCTCAACAGATAAGGTAAACGTTAATACGGTTACAGCTAAAACAATAGATTTAACAACTAAAACACCAAAGGCTTTTTGCACTGAAATGACTAAAGGCGATACAGTAATTACAGTTAGTGGTTCTTCAATTTGTGTTAACAGTCCTAAACCTGCAGGAAGTAAAGCAAAAACTGCCACGTTAGGTGCTGATTGTAATTTTGAAGTTGGTGGGGTTGTATTTCCAATCAAATCAAATGAAACTATTATGTACAATTTAGCTAACGGAGCCCTTTTACAAGGCGTTCTTAGAGCTAATGTAACTTATACTACAACTATTGGAGATATTGTTTTAAAAGAAGGATCAATTGTAGTTTTTAAAGCTGATAAATTAATTGGTGGATCTTTGGCAGAAAATGCTACACTTAAAATTGGAAACACAACTCTTGAATGTACTCCAAACGGGGCATTAGATAATGACATTCGTTTTGATAATAAAGGCAGGTTAATGGAATGTACCATTGCTAACGATTTAGAATGGAAAACAGATATAGCATTAACATTTCCAAAAATGAGTCGTTTAAAATTTAAGAACGAAAGACTTGACAAAGTAGTTTCAATAGCAACAACATCATTTGTTCTTAACGGAAAAACGGTTAATGTACAAGGCCATAAAATAACGAGTGCTTATGCATTTAATTCAGACGGCCAATTAGAAATGGTTATATCTGGTTCTTCAAATACAATAGATATTGAAGGACAATCTGTCCCCATAGAAGAGGGATCAAAAATTACGCTAGCCATTGAAGAAGGTTATACAGTTATTGCCAAAGTATTTGCTGCTGAAACTGTGACTATAAAAGTTTACAAAGGAAAATCCGTAAAAGAAACTACTGTTAAAGCTGGTAAAAAAATCGTAATTGAAAATGGCATAGTTGTTAAGGCAGGATAATCCGCTTAACATATAAAACATTAGAAACTGGAGCTTGATTTGTATAGGGTTATTGATGTACTTTTTCAATCGGGTTTAGTTCGATAAATTTTGAATAGGTGAAATTATACGGTTGATTAGTCAGGTCTAAATGATTTAGTTTCTGGTACCAATTATTATTAATTTCAGTCAAATCTGTTTCAATCTTATCATACAATTTTCTTCCTTTGTCAGTGAAAAGGGCATCCAGTCCGATACACTCTTTAAGGAATGTGATGTCGTGCCGATACTTGTTGATATAGAAGCAAATTCTTCCGCGCGATTCATGCAGTTTTTGACCCCGGAAAGAATTCATTTCTAAGGCCTTATTTAAAAAAATTAGTGTGACATAATAAGTGTATAGTGCATGAAACAATATGTAAACCGTTCGCGTACCTTGATTGGTCTTATCTGTGAAACTTTGTAAAAGTGTTTCTGGCAATAACTTTATAAAGTGTTCAGGTTCGGCAGTAATTGCATAAAAAATTACATGGCCGGTTTGATGCGCAATATCATCTATGAAAAACACTTCATTATATTCAGGTTGGTAACAATGAAAGAATGCAGTACCATTGGCACTTGTAGTTGCAAATGAGTTTCCTGTGCCGTTAATTAAATTAAAAACGACCATTTTATTCACTATTTTTTTGGTTAGTTCGTATTGCGCTGGAATTAATTGTTTCATCAATCGCCATGCGTTTTTTAACTGCTGAATTCGCTCTTTAGTAATTTCAGTTATATCCAATTCGATCTCAACCCCAGATACTTGTGGATGGCAAGCCTTTAAAACGTTTATAGGATACTTAATTATTTCTGGTCCACCCTCTTCTAGAAGACACAATGGTTCAAGTGTAAAAGCCACTTTTTCATCCTTAATGTATAATTCAATATCAAAATTGGACAGTGTTTTTATTGTATATTCTTGCTTATTAATAGACGTAATTACCCATCCAAAATTTGCCAAATAGATCCTACCAAAATCATCAGAATTAGCAATCATTTCTTTTGGTCTCAGCTTAGTTTGCATATAACCGTATAGCAAGTTCTCAAGCGTTAAGTTAGATTTATCTGGAAAACAAAATTGCGCAAACAAAAGAGGTTCTTGATAAATGTTTTCATCATCAAAATCTATTAAATCAAAAACATCTGGATTATCCTTATACAAAAGGAATTGAATTTTCTCAATAAAATATTGCATCCCTATTTGGACGGTTTCTAAAAACAACGTTTCTCCTACGCTCATATATTTGATAACTTATTAAAGTTTGCCACTGTTAATCTTGTCAAGAACAGTTTGGATGGCTGCTTTTCTCTAAACTAAAAGATCATATTTTCCATGATAATGTCATTTACGTTCACCCCCTTTTTGGGCTATTCTTTAGTTCATGGATAATACAAGAATGCTCCGTACGAATGGTGCGTTACGGAACATTCTTTTTTTAAATTAGATTGCTTAGTTAAACTCTCTATATGATCTTTATCATTGGGTCGAAGTGACAATCTTGGGCAGTCCCACCTTTTATTTTATCAAGAACGTCATGTATTGATACATTCGCCGATTTTGCTTTAAAATCTGCAAGGCTCATTTTCTTCTGTTTATTTTTCATAATTGTTTCTTTTTTCGATTTACAATCGTTTATGATGCGCAATTTGAATGATTAAAATCCTACTATGTCCTCAATGATCATAGAGGAAGTTTGTCCTCCCTTAACTTGATTCAACATTGATTTAATCAGGATGTTTTTGATTTTGAATTGATCTATTTTCTTATTCTTTTTCATGTTGTTAATTTTAAATTTTTATTGATTTTTTTTGTATCAAAAAACTAGATTCGTATGATTAAAACCCTAGTATGTCTTCAATGATTATAGAGGAGCTTTGCCCTCCTTTAATTTGATTCAACATTGATTTAATCAGGATATTTTTGTTTTTGAATTGATCTATTTTTTTACTCTTTTTCATGTTATTAATTTTAGATTTTTTTTGTATCAAAAGACTAGATTCGCATGGTTAAAACCCTGCTATGTCTTCAATGATTATAGAGGAGCTTTGCCCTCCTTTAATTTGATTCAACTTTGATTTTGTTAAAACTTTTTTGGCGTTAAATTGTGTTATTTCATTCTTCTTTTTCATTATGTTTTATTTTTGATATAATGGAAACTGCACCATTACTTGCATTTAACTATTTCATCTTAAAAGTTAGCCTCATAGTAACCGATATTTATGACCTGGATTAATGAGATGTTAACCCCAAGATATAACCAATATTCTGATAGATCTTAGTCAATTAGAATCTCGTCAAATTGAATTAGAATTCCGTTCTATATTGGTAGAATTTCGTATTGGTGACGTAACCGTTTAATCAATAGCTTATTGATTAAATGAATTAATTTCATAGATTAGAACTTTAGTAAATTCATTAACTCACTTAACTAATAAATTGATTGCATTTGTTTTATTCTCACGTCGGACACGGGGCTGGTTTGTCTTTTTTGCAATACTGTTCATTTCTGATTCCTGTTATGGTCAAAAAGCATCTTATAGCTATGAAATATTGGGGACTGAAGAAGGTCTAGCAAGCTCAGAAGTGTACACCGTAATAGAAGATAGTCGCGGATACCTTTGGTTTGGTACGGATGCGGGTGTCTCTAGATATGATGGTTATGAATTCACTAACTATACGGTTGTAGATGGTTTAATTGATAATACCATCTTTAAACTACATGAGGACAATAAGGGGAGAATTTGGTGCATGGGATTTAGGAATGGAATATGTTATATCCAAAATGATCGTGTTCATCCGTATAGATATAACAAGCAACTAACTGACGCGATTCATGATCTAGGTTGGATATCCAACATTGTCGTTGATTCGAACGAAACAATCAGATTTAATCTAAGTCCTTGGGGATATGGCGAAATAAACAATCAGGGCATAATTGCGTTGGATGGTCATAAACCCAGAGATACTGTTGTACACAGAATTGTAAACTCGGATGGTTCATTAATCGATTTAATTTGTGATTTGTCAAATAGCCCTGTTCGGCGCCTCACAATAATTGATAGGGGTATTAAACGTTTCGACAAACCTCTTGAGGCTAACCCTTTTCATGTTTATTCTTACCCCGTTGATTCAGGAGCATACTTTTTTAATTTGGGCACAATAATCGGTTATATTGATAGGGATACAATTCTTGTAAAACATCTTCCAGTTATTCCAATGTCCTTTAATAGAGATGATAAAGGGCGTGTTTGGATTGCTTATTTGAATAAGGGCATAGCCGTTTATAATTCAGTATTTGACTTGTTTGATGGGAGGCCTCCCGCATTGCAACTATTAGATGGGTTTAATATTTCGAAAATATTAAATCAACCTGGCTCTGGCATGTGGCTTTCTCTTGAAAACAGAGGTGTTTGTCATATTTACAACTACGATATAGAAAACTACTTTTTTGATGCGGTAAAACCGAATGGTATTCCTGCCTTAGCTAAAAATGATTCGAATGAACTATTTCTTTCAGTTCCGAACGGAGATTTTTATAAAATAAATGCGGCAGGCACATTTTTACCAATAATTAAAGGGTATTCTAATGCCAGTGATATTTATGTGGATGAAGAAAAAAAGAAAATATATGTGGCAACTTTCGACTTCAGGAATGAATCAATAAAGAGTAGCAATGGGTATGAATTCAACTATATCCATGGACGCGGAATAAAGGTGCTAAATGATAGTTCTATCTGGGTTTTGTCTCCCCAGTCTTTGCAATTAAAAGTCAATAACGAAACTACTTTTAAAACGGAGGGATATCAATTTTTAAAAACCATTTTTAAAGATGAACAAGGAACTATTTGGCTGGGCGGAAATGGCGGGTTTTTTAAAATGGAAAATCGGAAATTAATTTCCTGTAATGCATTACTTGGGTTAGAAAACAAACAAATCAAAATAAACAAAATCAGGGGGCTTAAAAATGGAACCATGATGATTGCCACTAAAAATGATGGACTTTTATTGCTTTCTCCATCCAAAAGTGTCCTTCATATTCCTTTTAAAGAAGACGTTATTTTAGACATGTATTTGGATGATGATGGTGAATTATGGATAGGTACCAATAATGGAATTATTCGCTTAAAGCCTAATCTATTGGGTGAATATTCGGTGCAGCGTATCAATCATTTAAACGGGCTTTCTTCGAATCAAATAAACTGTATTAATGGAATTGATGATTTTATATATGCAGGCACAGAGAATGGTTTAGTAAGATTCAATAAACGGGAAGTTTTACCTCTAAATTTGATTCCAAAACTTAGTATTCAATCCATTTCTGTTAATGGTGATATAACAGGATTAGCCAATGACTATCAATTAAGCCATGATCAAAATAATATAGAGTTTTTCTTTTCTGGACGCTCTCACGACCATTCTGGAAACCTAAAATATCGTTATAAATTAAAAGGGGCTGATGAAAACTGGCTTTATACGGGTAATAGAATAGTCCGCTATCCTTCATTAGCGCCAGGGGATTATCAATTTAAAGTTGCTGCGTCAAACGGTGTAAGTGCTTGGAGCGATTTCAGCCAAATAAACATAACCATAAATAAGCCCTGGTGGAAAACAACTTATTTTATTCTCGCCCTGATCATTTTAGGACTCACGCTTGTTTTTTCAATTTATTTCCTTCGTCTTAAAAGTAAAACGCAGGAATATGAAAAATCAAGACAAATAGAGGAACAAAAACTTAAGCTAATTGAAGCAAAATTGGTGGCCTTGCGTTCGCAAATGAATCCTCATTTCACATTTAATTCGCTGAACGCGATCCAAAATGTTTTAGTCAATTTTAGTGTTAAAGAGGCCATAAATTATATGAGCAACTTCTCAACACTCATTCGAGGAATTCTAGAAAATTCAGAAAAATTTTATATGCAACTTGATGAAGAGCTAGAGATGCTTAAACTTTATGTTGATCTTGAAAATTTACGTTTTGGAAATACGATTGATTATCAGGTTCAAGTAGATCTTATCGCTGAAGAGAGCTTTATCGAAATTCCATCAATGATTTTGCAGCCTTTTATCGAAAATGCCATTATACATGGCTTGGCGCCTAAAAAAAATGGTGATCGCAAGCTCATTTTAAGTTTTAAAGAAGATGAGCGGAATATATATTGTACCGTTCAAGATTCCGGAATAGGACGAAAAGCAGCAAAAGAAATTAAGGAACAGAGCGGACTGAAACGGCAATCGTTTGGAATCAAAATTGCGGAAGAACGTCTGAAGTTATTGGCGGGGGGAAAAACAAATGAATTCACTTTTCATATCAGCGACTTATATGATCAGAACGGCGAAGTTACTGGAACTAAAGTGACAATTAAATTTAAAAAAGGAATCTATGTCAATGAAAATAATTGATGCGGTAATAATTGATGATGAGGCACCAGCAAGAGAAATGCTCAAAACACTGTTGTCTGAATATTTTAATCATATTCGAGTCATAGGAGAGGCTGATTCAGTTCAGGAAGGTGTTCAAGTTTTAAAAAAATGCAACCCAGCGGTCGTTTTTTTGGACATCAATTTGTCTGACGGAAGTGGTTTTAATCTTTTAGAAAAATTGGATAATGTCCAATTTCAAATCATTTTTGTAACGGCTTATAATTCCTACGCAATTAATGCCTTCAAAGTAAATGCATTAGATTATATTTTAAAACCTATCGGCTTATCCGAATTGGAAAGAGCAATCGAGCGTCTAAATGAAACTTCTCCAACAATTAGTGAGAATGATTTGCCGGAAATCGTTGCCAATTGGCGGCAGCAAAATAATGACCAATCTAGTAAGTTAGCAATTCGAGAATTTGATGGCGTCCGGTTTATTCAGATTGGCGAAATAATTCGGTGTCGATCGCACAACAACTATACTGAGTTTCATATGATGTCAGGTGAAAAAATTATGACATCCAAAACGCTAAAAGAGTATGCCAAAATTCTAGAAAGCTATAATTTCTTTAGAATTTATCAGTCACATTTGGTAAACCTTTTAATGGTAAAAAAAATCTTAAGCATTGAAGGTTTATATGTTGAAATGAACAATGGTGATGTCTTGGAGCTATCAAGAGATAAGAAAAAAAATCTTTTTGAAAAGATGAAGAAACTACAAGCTTAATTAGAGGTTTGGATCAAGCTTACCTTTCCTTCCTCTTTCTAAGTGATAGAAGCGTTGGTAGTTCTGAGTGCATTATTCTTCTTTTCATTTTTCATTCTAAAATTCAACGTTTTTGTAAGCAAATGAAATCAAATACGTCAACAAGTACCAGAAAACTGGAAATAATGAGACTTAAATTTAACGTAACAATATGAAGGTTGTTCTGCTTTCAGAATTTGCAAATCATGACTTTGTTGATTATGTCGCGTCCTTTTTTGAAAACGCCAAGCGCGAAGTCTTTGCTCTTGGGTACAAACCAAAAGGAATTTCCTTTAGGAAATCAGGAAATTTGTGCAATAATGATGAACTAAAGGGGATTGTCAAAGATGCGGCTCTTATAATTATTGCAAGAAACAAGAATCAACATAATGAGAACCACTCGCAAAACGATTCACTTCTCACATTCAATGATTTGACACAAAATAAAGTCGCGCTGTATTTTGACATTTCTGAATGCGCAGTGCCTTCTTTAAAAACAGAATTAATTGCAAATAGCGCTGTTTTGGAATCAAATAACGAACTAATCTCTCCTTTCTTTGTTCCAAACTATAAGGAAACATTTAGCAAGGCTGAGGGAATAGTTAATACGGAATTGTATCTTCAATTTATTCGAAAAATCAATGCAATAAAATCTAATGAACTTGCTACTTATTTTCGAACAGATAGATTCACGTGTGGAATTGATCCAACTCGGAAATTCTTTGGTGAGGAAGATGGCTATTAAGAACAGCTCATTAATATTATACTATAATTTATGGCGGATAAATCAAAGTAAATTTGAATTCAATTCGTAATTTCAACATCTATGAATAAAGTAAGATTTTAGACTTTAAAAAAAGAAAACAATGCAAATTTGATAGAAAATATTAAGAATTATTTTTCAAAAAAGGACAATGGTGAAAAAGTAGGAGATGCACCCGAGGGTATGTGTCCAGTTTGCTGGGGACATAGCGAATATGACGGTCAACATTATGAGATCAAGAAAGATAAACACAATACAAGTGAAGGGCATGTGTATGAAAGTTTCATTAGCAAGATAGTTGATGAGCACGTAAGAACAACACACAATTTAAAAGATAAATACATCTGCACTACTTGTGATAAAGTCATAGAATAAATGAAAGTTTATTTTGCTATAAAAAGAGAAGCGGATTTTTGATGAAACTTCAGGCAGAATAAAGACTTATGATAGTATTGATAATTAAGACAAACAAAAATGGACACTAATAAAAAAGCATACATAGCGGGCGGTTGCTTCTGGGGAATGGAAGATCTTTTTAGAGTACAAAAAGGAATTTTAAATACCGAAGTTGGATACCAAGGCGGACAAAACGATAATCCTACGTATAGAAATCATCCTGGTCATGCAGAAGGAATAGAAATAACGTATGACCCAAATGAAACCTCTTTTAAAGAAATTCTAGATTTTTTCTTTAGAATTCATGACCCCTCAACTGTTGACCAGCAAGGAAATGATAGAGGGTCAAGTTACAGATCAACTATTTTTATCCAAAATGATGAAGAACGAGAAATTGCTGCGGAAGTAATTGAGATTGTAAATAAATCTGGCAGATGGAATGCTCCAGTAGTTACAACGCTTGAGCCATTTGCAACCTTTTGGTCTGCAGAACCGGAACATCAAGATTATTTAGTAAAACATCCGAATGGCTATACATGTCATTTCGAAAGATTCGGCACTTTTTTATAATTCGGGTGTTGATGGAGATGAGATCTGATAGACCAAAGCAGTCGACTATGTTTACTATTATTAAGTTAATAGCCGTGCAACATTATCGTCTTCACAAGAATAATATTACATGAATCCATTAATAGTATAATTAGCCTTATTCCTTGATTAAATATAATATTTCCGGAAACAATGTTGGCACGTGAAATACTTCACCTGGGACGGCTTTAAGGAGCTGAAGTCTATTGTGTTGCTAACAACAGACAAGTTATTCTGAATAATAAAGCGAACAACAAATGGTAGCGATTTTCTTCGTAATATTGCATACCTAGTTTATTACACAATCCTTTTTCTGACAAAAACTACCTTAATAATCAGCTTACTATGAAACAAATATTGAGTTTATCATCCTTTTTAATCATATTAAACTGTTTTGGTCAAAATGCCTTAGATTTTGATGGAACAAATGATGTTGTGCAAACAACTTATGAAGGAGTTTTGGGTTCAACTAACCGAACCTTTGAGGCATGGATTTATGTAAGTGCTGATGCCCCAGCATCCAATTTAGCGATTTTGGATTATGGGCAAAATGCAGTTGGATCGAGAAATACATTTTTGGTTGGAGGAGACAGAAGCCTGCGATATCTATCAGGTGGAGTTGACGCGAATATTGGAACTGGCGCAGATGTCATTCCAGAAGAAGAATGGACCCATGTTGCATTTGTATTAAACAGCGGAACGGGATACTTATACGTTAACGGTGTTGAGGAAGGAACAGGATCTTTGACAACGGTAGACACTCCATCTGGCGAAGCCGATATGACTATAGGTCAAAGAGTATCTGGCGGCTCACTTCCATTTTACGGAATCATTGATGAAGTACGTATTTGGGATGTCGCACGTACGAGTGATGAAATTTTAGGAGCAATGAACACAGAACAATGTATGACAGAGGGCCTAGTGGCTTACTACAGATTTAATCAAGGTGTTGCAGGTGGTGTCAATATTGGTGTTGTTTCGGCTATAGAAGAAATATCAGGGAATGACGGGGATCTAAATGATTTTGCTTTGACTGGGCTCACTTCGAACTGGGTTTTAGGGGCAGATTTAGAAGCTGCACCGTCTTATAGTATAACAAACACATTTACCGAGTGTGCTGGTTTTTCTGTAACCGTAGGCGACAATACTTATACTACAACTGGTGAATATACAGATGTGTTTTCCGGAGTATTAACCTGTGATTCCATCATAATTACGGACTTAACTATTTTGCCGTATGGTGTAAATGATGTGCTGATTGCTGAGTGCACCGGGTTCTCAATTACACTCAACGGAACGTCTTATGATGAAACAGGTTATTACACAGACACGTTAACCGCAGCAGCTGCCAATGGATGTGATTCAATTATTTTGCTTGATTTAACTATTTATGAAGAAGCAATCAACGACTTGGTTATCAATGAATGTGAAGGGTATTCGATAATTGTAAATGGAACAACTTATGATGCCACAGGTGAATACACTGAAACTGTAATTGGAGGAGGCCTTGGAGGTTGTGACTCTATTATAAATTTAGATTTAACCATATCAGATCATATTATAAATGACTTAACCATTAGTGAGTGCGAGGGATATACCATAACAGTTAATGGTACTGAGTATAATTCAACAGGGGTTTATTCAGAAACGATTATCGGAGGTGCGGTCAGTGGTTGTGATTCAATTATCAACTTAGATCTAACTGTTGCAGGCCCAGTTGATGTGACAACGACAGTAGATGGACTAACGATTACTGCGAACAATGCGTCCGCTACGTATCAATGGATTGATTGTAATACTATGATGGAATTGCCTGGCGAAACCGATCAATCACTTACCGTCACAGAAAATGGTGATTACGCAGTCATTATAACTGAAGGGGGCTGTTCCGACACATCTGATTGTATCACCTATACTAATGTAGGATTGAAAGAGATAAGTCAGCAAAGTTCATTAACTGTCTATCCGAATCCCGCAAGCGAAAATATTACAATCGAAACTGCTAATTCAGGAAGCGCTACTGTTTCAATCTATTCCCTTTTAGGAAAAGTTGCTATCGAACAAGTCTATTTTGAAGACATAATCGCACTAGACATCCAAGACTTGCCAGCAGGTTCTTATATTATTGAAGTATCACAAGACGATAAAAAAGAAAGACATTTCTTTGTGAAGCAATAGGCTTTTTAAGAGAGTGATATCCCGTATTGAACCATCTGGATTAATGGATAAGTTCAAGAACACTATTTCATTCTGCTCAATTATTTTTAATAATCAATTTCTATGCTAGAGACTTGCATTTGAAAAACTGCTTTATCTCCAGTCAAGGGACTGGAGCGTAAAACTTGCCCCGAAATTTTCTTATTTTTGATTAACGCTAACCAAAAATTCTATTTTTTATTCTAATTTAGAGAGATACAAATTGAATTCAATCAAAAAGATACCATGAAAAAAATAATCTTCCAAAGCGCACTTTTACTAATAATCGTAAGCATATCTTCTGCAGCTCTAGCGCAATCAACCAAAGCCAAATATTTCTCTTCCGAAGCGAAACTCTCCGTTACTTTTCCAAGTAAGTTTGAAACAACTGAAGATGTCAAAGAAGCGTTTAAATCTGTCAAAACACAGGTTATGGTTAATGGCGCACTTTATTATGTAAGTTATTCAGTCCATAAAAATGACCTGTCTAAGAATGAGTCGCTTGCCAAGGTTTCACTAGACTCCTTTATCGAAACACTTAACGGTAAAGTAACCAAAGAAGCTATATGGAAGGTACGCAAGAAAAACGGTCTTCAAGCGCTCTTTAATGTAACCGAAGGGGAATTAAAAGGAGAATATCGGGTTGTTATTATCGGTCAGATCCAATACCAAATTGCGGTTGTTGCACCAAAGGAAAGCTGGGATGAAAAGGTAACAAAGAAGTTCTTTAAGTCATTTAAGGTGAAAAAGTAAGCGAATCACAATTTCATTTTTAGCTTCTGTAAGTTTTAATCAGCAAAACCTGATCCCGAGCAAATCTGACATATTCCAGACCCGTTACATTCTTCACATCTAGATTGCTCGTTGACCAAACTAGAACTAAATTGATCTAGCGCATTACCTAATCCAGTACCTCTACACTCAGAACATTTACCGTCACCTTCATCCACGAAAATATTTATTTTTATGTCATTACAATCAGGACATTTAGCCATATTAAGTCATTTTTTGTTACAACCAAAGTTATTAATCTAAGTAATAATTGTCAATCCGTATTTATACTTACTCTTATAAAAGTGCCTTATAGGCTAAATGAATAATTTGTGATTTGTCTATTTTCAATTTTAATTACCTCCAACGTATTCAAATCATCAAAAAACAGGTCGTTCCTTACCCTTTTGCGGGTTCAATAATAATCCCCATCTATTGCAAAAAGGGATAACCGATTTTTAAATCAGTTATCCCTTTTTTATTTCCCTGTCCTAAAACAGGAGGTTTACTTAAGTTGAATCTTTTTAACAACTACTCCTTTTGAAGTAGATGCCTTTAATATATACAAGCCTGGACTATAAACAGAAAGATCAATTTGATTTTCAGTTGTCGTCATAATCAATTCTCCACGAGCGTTAAATACGCTTGATTGCACAAATTCAGATGTCTTTAAATTTACTATCCCAGTTGTTGGGTTAGGATAAACATCAAAACCGAATTGAGTTTCATTATCCAGTCCAACAGTGGTGATTGCTTCGCAAGCTGAAGTGTCAACACATGCACCTAATGTTACTTCGCATGAATAATTACCATTATCTGTCGCCGTAAAAGATTGGCTGGTCTCACCTGAAATTTCAGCATATCCATCAGCACAATCTAACCATTGATAAGATGCTCCTGCTTCGCCAACTGTCAAGGTTTCTCCTGCTAATGAAATACTATTGTCAATAGCACATGCCTCTCCAAATTTAATGATATACGAATCGACGCCACCAACTGATTCAAATTCTGAAACTGGTGAAGTATTTATATAAACTGAATCTGAAAATTCTCCTGTAACAAATATATTGTCATATGAATCTGCACTCATAGAGTTAATGATTGTATAGCCAGTTACTGCAGGCTGGATTATCTCTACCCAAAGGAGGTCACCATTTTCATCCATTTTTTGAACGAAACCCGCTGGACTTCCGCTTAATGGGGCAGTATGATTTTCTACTCCCACACCTGGGTCAAAATCAACAGTTCCTCTAAAGTTTCCAGCACTATATAAATTATTATCTGGATCCAAATACATCCCTGATAAAACTACGGTACTATTAACCCACTCAAAACTTCCGTCAGACCCTAACTTAACATTGTATGGCTGATTCCCTGGACCATCAGCTGTCATTGTCGAAGTTCCTGCTGAAGGATCAAAATCAACAGTTCCTTGAAAATTTCCTGAAGCGTGCAAATCTCCACTTGCTTCTATCGTAATTTCATCAACTGCGTGAAAAGTTCCAGTAGCATCATCCACTACATACACCCAGTCAAAACCAAAATCGTTTGTAATCTTTGTAACAAATCCATATGAAAAGCTAAGTGGGGAGACGCTGAATGTAGTACCAAATGCAAGATTAAAATCTGTTGTCCCTGAAGATGACCCCGCGATAAATACGTTATCATCCGAGTCAATCTCAATATCCAAAGGCACCGCATACCAATATTTATTGGCATCAATAAAGTCGCCAGAGGAATTTAACTTTAATAAAAAAGTCGCAGATTCATCTGCCATTGAAGATGAAATAAGGCCATCTGGTCCTGCCGGATCCATATCTACATTCCCAAAAAATTGACCTACTACAAAACAATTTCCAGCAGCATCTAAAGCAATATTAAGCGCCCTGTCTCCACTGCTATTACCAAAGGATTTTGCCCAAATAAGCGCTCCACTAGCGCTATATTTAGCAACAAATATATCTTCCTGTGAAACACCACTAGCTGTTAAATTTTCAACACCTGCAGTAGGATCAAAGTCTGCCGTTCCCGCAAAACCTCCAACAATATGAATATTATTATCACTATCTATAGCGCAATCATTAATTCTTACAGAATTGCTTGCTTCTATGGCTATTGCCCAATCTAAGTTTGCGGAGTCATCATATTTTGCAACATAACCATCAAAATTAGCTGCTGCAGAGGTTAGAGTGGAGCTAGGCCCAGCCATGCCTAGTTCAATTGTTCCTTCAAATGAACCTACTATTATTTGATTATCGTCGTTATCTATTTTTGTTATAGATCCGTAGTCGTCCATTGCACTGCCAAAGGAATTTGACCATAAAGCATCTTGACCGAAAGTTGAAAATCCTGCAATTAACAGCGCAGTAGCTGGTATTAACTTTAAAAAACCCATTTTTTCTTTTTTTTTCGAAATATATGGGCTTGTTTTTTTTGATTTACCTAATTGTTCATTAACGACCAATTTTCTGCATGAACGGCTTTTTAGTGATTCATCTATTGCCGATCAAACATTACCTGGCCGCTAAAGAATCCTCGAATTGAACCTTTTTAAATCTTGAAAGTTTGGCAAAAAAACCACCCGCCATCTCAATGGTCAAAGCCGATTTGGAAAATTTTTGGACAAAAGAAGTGTTCACCATCCAAGATTTGTGGGTGCGGACAAAATTTGAATTATTTTCTAAAAGCTTCTCAAAGTATTTCAAGTTTTTGCTGTAGACAAATTTTTCGCTTTTCGTATGAATTTCAGTATAGGATTCGCTTGCTGACATCACAATAATTTCATTGACACTGATTGATTTTTGCCCTCCAATTACAGGAACAACAATATTGTTCACAGTGCCTGTTTTAAGACTTTCTGATAAGACCTCATAATTAAGAGCCGCATCAATTCTGTTTTTTTTCTCATTAAACTTTTGAACCGCTAGTTTGAGTTCATCAATATCAATGGGTTTAAGAATGTAGTGAACAGCTGCTAATTGAAATGCTTTCAAAGCATAATTTTCATATGCCGTCACAAAAATGATCTCAAAATCTATTTTATCGAAAAAATTTACAATTTCATAGCCCGCATAATTCGGCATTTCAATATCCAAAAAAACTACATCTGGTTTATTTTTCTTGATTGAAACAACTGCTTCTTCCACATCTTGACAACTATCTATAACCTCAACAGAATCACAATAATCCGTTAATAAACTAAGTAAGGTGTTTCTTGCACTTTCTTCATCATCAACAATAATTGCACGCATTTTTTTCATCTCTTAAATATAGCTTTTCTGGCAGAGATTATTCTAGTAGAATTAAAATTTATTTCGGAATGGGAATTTGATGATAACCTCAGTGCCTTTTGCTTCACCAGACTCTTCAATATCAAGATATTCTACACCCAAATCTTCCGTGTACACCTCTTTCAACAATTCCATTCTTTTTTCAATAGAATTTAAGGCAAAAGATCTATTTTGATTCATTTGTCTTTCCTTTATTTCAAGCGCCTTTTTACGACCTATGCCATTATCAATTACGCGGCAGATAATAATCGCTTGTTTTTGTTCAAAAAGTATGCGCAGATTCTTCTGTCCCTTTTTATGCAATAGCCCATGTTTAATTGCGTTTTCAACAATGGGTTGAATTAACATTGGAGGGATTTCTATATCTTCAATATCTCCATATTCAATTGTATAATCAAAGTCTTTCTTAAATCGAAGTTGTTCTAATTCTAGATAAACATTTAAGAGCGCTACCTCTTCCTCCATATCAATAAATTCCGCGTCAGACTGGTTAAGTATTTTCCTAACTAATAAAGCAAATTTACTAATGTATTTGTACGCCCCTTCTTTCTTCTCTTGAAGAATAAGATCCTGTATAGAAGTCAAAGAGTTAAAAAGAAAATGGGGGTTCATTTGAGACTTCAATGTAGCCAATTGGAATTTTGCCAACTTTTGTTCTACTGCTGCTTTTCGTTTATACCTTCTTTTTTGGATGAAATAAATGGATAAAATTATCAAAATGAATGATACCGCTATAAGTACCAAAAACCAGGTGCGAAGCCAAAAGGGCGCAAGAACAGTAAATGGGAATGATAGCTTCTCACCTTGCTCTCCCTCCCACTCGGCAAATACTTCAAAGGTATAATTGCCAGATTGGAGTGATTTATATTCAACATTTCTTCCTGAATAATTGACCGTGATCCAGCTTTCTTCTAATCCAACAAGTCGATAAAAATAAGTAATATCTTCCTTATGCCTTAATGACTTGCAGCCAAAACTAAAGTTGAATTTATTGTTTGTTAAATCGAATTCAGTTCCAGCAACTACGGCATCTTCATTACTAAAAGCATTCAAATAATTCAATTCAGGTACATAATTCCCTTTTTGCATTGAATTTAGAGGCATATACTGAAGTCTGTTATCCGAAACTAACCACAAAACATCATCAATAACTTCAAAATCAGTAACATTATTAGAATTTAAACCGTCAGATCTTGTAATTGTTTTCTGGATCTTTCCACTTAAGTCACTTTGGAAAAAGCCTTTTTCCGTGGTACCAAACAAATTACGGTCTTGAATTTTAATTTGTTTCACTTCATTAGAAATGAAACCAGACGCAACATTCCATTGCTCAATTAATTCACCATCCTTAAAGATTAAAATCCCATTATTTCTAGTTGCGATATACACTTTCTCTTCAAAAAACTGGATATCATGACAAATTATTGGATCACCGTTTAATTCAAAAAATGCAGCATTATTTGGCACCCCAATCTTAAGGCCATTCACGGTTCCAGCATAAAAAACTCTATTTATAGTATCATAACTAGCAACATAACTTCTCTCGAGAAAAGAATTGATATGAGCAATGTCATTCAAAAATGTAAAGCTAAAATTGTGGTGATTTTTCTTTTGAGGATCATACCAAATTACGCCGTCATTTGTAGCGAACAAAAGTTCTTGCGGAAAGACCTCCAACACACTTTTTGGGCTACCAATTGACATAATAACCGATTCATTTTTTTCCGGATCATATAACACTTTTTTTGGTAAATTTAATATCAGTTTACCTTCTGATTCAATTGCTTCTAGGAATTCAATTTGAACTTGCCCTTCAATAGAAAGCTTTTCAGGTTTATTTGCTTTTACTTTAAACAATTCACCTTTATTGGTTCCAAAATATAGCATTCCGTTTAACTGGCAAATCTTCGTGACTTTTGATAAGTCATTGTTAATAAGGAGATTTTTTACATCCATATTTGGCATTACAATAATTCCTTCTCCAAAAGTTCCAGCTAGTTTATTTCCCTCGCTATCTTCATGAAAACAAGAGATAATTTGTCTTTCAAAAAAAACCTCATTTGGTTTTCTAGAATCATATATTCCACCCGTTCCTTTTGTCGCAAATAACTCTTCTTCAACATTAAAAAATAGTCCTTTATGCAATTTTTCTGCTTCCCAAACAGGCCCTTGGTATATTTTTTCACCATCAAACCAACCAAGAAGCTTTCCATCTACGTTGTGGTAGATTGCTACTAGGCCATTCCCCATTTGGATTGTTTGAGGAATTACTTTGGGTTTACATACTATTTGATCGATAAGCTTTGTTTGGTCATTACGAATTCGAATAATTTCCATTGTATCTAAATGAACAGTCATGAAATAAAGATCCTCTTTGAAATCAAAAAGCCAAACATCTGATGCTTCAGTATTGTCATGAATTACAATGACTTCATTCGAGTCGTTAGGAAAGAACACAGTTCGCCCTAAAATAGCCATTCTGTTTTCTTTTGTGAAACCATAATTCATATCCTTATTCATTGATTCATCAGGCACTTGATAGACCAGATTGGCAGAATCATTTTCAATCTTAAATAGCTGACCTGCAAGATTGTGGCAATAAAGTTCCTTATTCTGATCTTGTTTAAAATTGAAAAGCGAATTACTTTTTGCTTTTTCAATGGGGATCTGCATAAATTCAAAACAGTTGTATTTGTACAAGCCATTGTTGGTTGCAATCCAATAATCTTTTAGACTATCCTGAAAAATATTGTAAATGTTTACACCAGAGAGTTCCTTTTCGCCTATTTTGAAGTAAGCCGGTTCCTGCGAAAAACCAACAGTCGAAAAAATGATAACTAATATGTAGAATAAACACTTCAAAATATCCAAAGATCGCATTTAGCAATACTCATTTTTATATGGTTTTTGTTTGAGATTAGAATAATCGTTATTAGACAAATTTATAATTTCTAAAACAATAACGACTTAGATGATTTATAAAAAGAGATTAGATTCATTGCTGTTTTGGATCATACTTCAACGAAAGATCAGACTGCCGCTAAAAAATCATTTGGCATCTTCGTTAAAAGCTCATCCAACGTCTTTACATCCTAAAAAATGAACTTACCGACCCTTTGACGGATTCTTGTCTACACGAATTTTCGATATTATGACGTGAATCGTCCCCCTACTCTACGTAAGACAGTTTTGTCTGAGTAGTTATCGGGAGTGATTCTAGCCTCTCCGTTCACTGACGCAAGCAATAGGTTCAAACTTGAATAAGTTCGTAAAATTTGACGCCATTGTGATAAAGTAACCGTGCTTATATTATTAATCGTATATTTGCGATAAGCAATTATGAAAAGAACATTATTAGATAGTAATTTTGATGAACAAACTGAGCAATTGGCAGCATTTGCTAAAGCCCTTGGTCATCCTACTAGAGTTACAATTTTGAAACATTTAGAAAAACAAAGTTGTTGTTTTACGGGAGATTTGGTTGAAGTTCTTCCAATTTCTCAATCAACTGTTTCACAGCATTTAAAAGAATTAAAGAATGCTGGCTTAATTCAGGGTGAAATTAAGCCCCCAAGAATCAAATATTGTATTGACAAAGAAAATTGGGCAAAGGCAAAATCGCTTTTCGCTACCCTATTTGAATAAAAAAATTTATAAAACGTATCGCCTATTGGCGATAAACAAATATTTATTATGAAAACAATTAAAATTTTAGGTACTGGTTGTCCAAAATGCAAAGCCATGGAGACAACTGTAAGGGAAGTGATTCAGGAGAATAATATAAATGCAGAAGTAATTAAAGTTGATGATATTATGGCAATAATGGAGTACAATGTATTGTCTACACCAGTATTAGTAATTGATGAAGCAATTAAAATTAAAGGGAGAGTGCCATCAAAATCGGAAGTGGAAGAATTATTAAAATAAGCGCCTAGAAACAGTAAAAGAAATATGTCTCACAACAACAATAAAAAAGGTCGCTACAGGAACTATCCTGTTGTTTGTGATGTTTACAGACTTATAAGGCTAAATAGTAATGTTTGATTGGCTACAAAATATTGCAGATTGGTTGGTCTATGATACGATCGGCTTGTCTTCAGAAGAACATTTAGCTCAGGCGTTAAACTTCTTCATCTATGACGCTATAAAGATAATACTGCTACTTTTTATCATTATTTTTTTGATGGGAATCATTAATAGTTATTTCCCAGTAGAAAAAGTAAGGAATTACTTATCTAGAAAAAAGCTTTATGGCCTAGAGTATCTAATGGCATCTTTATTTGGTGTTGTAACTCCATTTTGCTCATGCTCTTCAGTACCACTATTTATTGGCTTTGTTAAAGGTGGAATTCCTTTAGGCGTAACCTTTTCCTTTTTAATTACTTCTCCACTTGTAAATGAGGTTGCTATTGCCTTATTCTTTGGAATGTTCGGACTAAAAATTACAATCATCTATATTATTAGTGGGGTTATATTAGGAACATTTTCCGGTCTTCTTTTAGAAAAACTCAAATTGGAGCGTTTCCTTACTCCGTGGGTTCAAAACGTCATAAAAAACGCAGAAAGAGAAAGTGAGGAATTTAAGCAGGGAAATGAAACATTTAAACAGCGGTTACCTGTGATATGGAAAGAGGCCATGAATATAATTAAAGGAATTCTGCCTTATGTAGTCGTTGGAATTGCTATTGGTGGATTAATGCATGGTTACATTCCTGAAGGATTTTTCGAGCAATATATGGGTAAAGAAAATTGGTTCGCCGTTCCTGCAGCTACCATACTTGCTGTGCCAATGTATTCAAATGCTTCGGGCATTCTTCCAGTAGTTGAAGTGCTAGTTGCTAAAGGCATTCCATTAGGAACCGCAATTGCATTTATGATGGGAGTTGTAGGGTTATCCTTTCCCGAAGCCATGCTTTTGAAAAAGGTTATGACATGGAAATTGATCGGCATATTTTTCGGAATAGTAACGCTATGTATTATTCTTTCAGGCTACATTTTTAATCTAATATTTTAAAACAAATACAATGAAAAAATTAATTTATTTAATGAGTGCTGTACTACTAATTTCGTGCGGTCAAACGAATGAGCAAAGCGCTGAGTCATCAAGTTCTGAACCAAAAATGGACCATATTGCCGTTTATGATTTTCATACAGATCATAGATGTGAAACTTGTTTAGCTATCGAAGAAGCCACAAAAGAAACACTTAATAATGATTTCAAAGCGCTACTTGATGATGAAACTATCACCTTTACGCTTATCAATGCTGATGCTGAAAAAAACCAGGAACTGGCTGAGGAGTACGGCGCATTTGGAACGACTTTGGCCATCACTATTTTTAAAGGTGAAACGAAAGAGATAATTGATATTACTAATTGGGCATTTGATGCCGTACATGGCGATAACTTTGAATCAGAATTCACAGAGAAGTTAAATGAGGCATTAGCTAAATTATAGCATGTTTGAATATTTATCCAATCTAGCGCATACTTCGGAAATAGCATTGTTCAGTGCTTTCTTTTTGGGTTTATTAACAGCAATTAGTCCATGCCCATTAGCAACTAACATAACTGCCACTGCCTATATTTCAAAAAATATAAAAGAGCCCAAAAAAGTTTTTTGGAGTGGTGTTATTTACACTTTGGGTAGAGCTACGAGTTATTCAACAATTGGATTGATTTTATATTTTGGCGCTAGCAAATTCCATGTTGCCAAACTTTTTAGTCAATATGGCGAACGATTTTTAGGTCCAATACTCATTGTTGTTGGATTAATCATGTTGAATCTAATAAAACTAAATTTTATAGGAAAATCCAACTTTCAAGAAAAATTTTCGGAACGTTTCAAAGATAAGGGATATTTAGGCTCATATTTACTGGGAATTATTTTCGCTTTAGCGTTTTGCCCTTATAGCGGCGCCTTGTTTTTTGGAGTGCTAATCCCTATGACTATTGCTGATGCAAGTGGTTTATTCCTCCCAATAGTATTTGCTGTAGGAACAGGACTCCCAGTAATATTTTTCGCCTACATACTTGCTTTTTCCGTCGGTAAAATGAGCAGCTATTTCAACAAAGTCCAGCGAATAGAAAAAATAATGAGATACGTCATAGGAGCTGTGTTCATTCTTATTGGATTGTATTATGTAATCATGTTTTTTCTTTGAAAATCTTTTTGATTAAGATTAAATTCTTGTACAAATTGGGGTATTCTTGTCAAAATTTTCAAGTCAACACTTTTTCCAAAACAAAGTATATTCAGTAGAAAATGAAGGAGTCATGAATAAATCTTACTCAAAAACAAATGAAACTAACTACCAGTTATGAATTAAAGTATACCAG
Organism: Crocinitomix sp.; assembly: GCA_013138735.1. Classification (GTDB taxonomy): domain Bacteria; phylum Bacteroidota; class Bacteroidia; order Flavobacteriales_D; family Crocinitomicaceae; genus Crocinitomix. The sequence continues at coordinate 23,694 of WTCE01000090.1, forward strand.
TTATGAATTGGATCTATCAATTCTAAAAAATTTTAATTATCATATCACGGACACGCTTTATTAATTTAAGGCTTAACTAAGTGTTTGCGAATGCAAAAATAAAGGCGCCGTTTTGAATTAGTACCAGGCGGATGTTTTTTAACTTAACGTTTTATGTAGGACACCAATTTGCACGAATAAGCAACGATACCCGTACATTATCGTTTCCTCAATAGTACTTATGATTAAAGTTTTTATTTGCTTCATAATTTTAACGTTTTTCTCTTGGAACGCATCTGCAGACTGGATTAATAGCCCGCTTTCTAATTTTGGATTTGTAGCGAACAATGACCGGTATGAATCGATCATGGATGAGGAAATATTGTTTTATACGAATTACGGTTCCTATAAACTATTTTTTTTCAATGATGCCTTTGTGGTTGGAACGAGAAAAAAGCGGTCGGCAAATGAAGAAAGAGAATACAGAGAAAAAATAGAACATGGTGGGCAAGCAGAGCCAGAGGAATGGTTCTATTATAAAATGGAATTTCAAGGCGCAAATGCTACCTCAACAGTTGAATCAATAAATATTAAATCACACACCCTTAATTACCAAGATTCAGAGCATCCCGAACTTACCAAAAAGGCGCATGCTTTTGATCATCTGATCTATAAAGATATTTACAGTAATATCGATATGAAGGTTGAACTGCACACCCAAGGAGGATTGAAGTATACGTTTATTGTTCGTCCCGGAGCAGATGCCAGTCTCATTCGGATGAAGTACGTTAATATTGATCCTGAAAAGGATGAAAAGGGACGCTTAATATTAAAAAATGCACTATTTAATTTAGCGGATAGTGCACCCATTTCAGCAGTTGACGATTCCATTATTATAAGTGCGTTTGAGTTGGACAAAAATGAGGTTTCCTTTTCTATGGATGCCTATGATCACACAAAAGAGTTGATCATTGACCCTTGGTTGACTGCTCCAAACGATACGCTTGACGTTAACAAGGTTTATGATATAACGGCAGATAATTTTGGTAATTGTAGTGTTACCTGTAATTTGGGAGAAATGGTTGCGCTGTATAATTCATCAGGCGTTTTGGAGTGGATTTATGATTTCGGCTACACCAACTCTCCAGGAGACATTACTGTTAAGCCCGAAACGGGAGAAATATTCATGGTAAATGCGCTTGGTTTTACTGTGCGCAAGTTCGAGATGGATGGAACATTAATTATTTCAACGAATTTTGCCCCTTTTCCAATGACAGAAGGTTTTCGAATCAAGTATGATCCAATTACAGATCAAGTCTATCTTGGAGGAGGAGGAGTTTTGCCAGGAACACCTCAAATTGTAGTCGTTAATGTTGAACCAGTTACAGCAGTTTGGTATGCAACTTTATTTTTTGATGGATACAATGATTTAGTGTTTTTAGAGATCGATCCTATAACTGGCGACGTATATTTTATGGTTGCTCAGGAATCATATCTGCCAGGAGACGGAAATATTATTTATAAACAAGAGGGCGATCATCTTGAAGGTGAGCTTTACTGGGAAACACCAACAACACACAGTTTTGTAGAGTTAGGAAGTATTCCGTATTCAGAGACCATGTTTAAAATGAATGGTTTTAACGGCATGGAGGCCAATGAAACCTATTTATATACCTATGATGGCAATGCATTCTTTCAATATGATAAAATGACTGGAGAAATTTTAGACTCACTTACCCTTGATCAAGAAATGTTTGCGCATGGTGGATTGGCCTTAGATGGCTGTGGGCAAATATATTTGGGAACGAGTGATAGCATTTTAGTCTTTAATGAAGAATTGGAACAATTTGGTGGATATGCCTTACCCGATTCTTGCTATGATATTGTTATCAATGGCGATTTTCTTTATGCTTGCGGCAAAGGTTTTGTAACACAAATAAAACTCCCTGGAGATTTTTCAATCATTGCTACGCCTGATATCTGCGGTATTTGTAATGGAACTGTTACAATAAATCCTGAATCTGGTTATCCGCCATTTGAATATACTATGAATGCTGAAACCAACGAAACAGGTTTGTTCTTTGACCTGTGTGAAGGAACTTATTCGCTAAACATAGTTGATTCGTTGGGGTGCAGTACAACTCTAGAAGTGATAGTTGGCGCTTTCAATGCGGTGGACTTAGAATTAGTCTCAGTTGCCTCTCCAACTTGCCATGACGATACAAATGGTGAGATTCACTTAACCATAGCTGGAGACACTAGTGGTGTTTCAATTACTTGGATTCCTGAAAATGAAACAGGCGGATATCATCAAACCAATTTAGCCGCAGGCGAATATACTATTATCGCTAATGCTGGTGATTGTTCAGATACACTTGTGGTGGTATTAGAAAATTCGCCAGAATTTGTTTTTTCAGAACTTGGCAGCAGACCTCCAGATTGTAAACTGTATTCTTTTCAAACAGGAAATGGAGTTGTTTTTGCAGCTGCATCTGGTGGAGTGCCTGATTATACCTATGAATGGGTAAACCTTGGGACTGGTGAAAACTCAACCAATTCAACTTGGGGCGGATTGAGTGCTGGAAGCTACCAAATAAATATAGTTGATGCGAATGGATGTGAACTAGCGGAAATATTAACACTAGAACCACTTGTGCCAACGGCGTCCTTCGAAGTGGTTTCGGACCAACTAAACGCAGATTTAGAGGGGACAGAATTAGTCATAGCCGAATTCCACAATCAATCAACAGGTTTTACGAATGCAGTTGACCCATTGGCGGATACTTTATTCTACTGGAATTTAGATTATCCTACTGCCGACTGGTTCCTATCGACTGATTATTTTGAAGTACCTGATACCGTTTATGAGGGAGAAAAAATCTACCAAGTATGTCTTGTAGTAATCAATAGCTACGGTTGCACAGATACCAGCTGCCAGGAATTAATCGTACATATTACACCCCAATTAACAGCTCCAAATATTTTCTCTCCAAATGAAGATGGTGCCAACGACTTATTCACGTTTGAATTTTTAACCATTGGCATTGACAACTTCTCTTGCCAAATTGTAAATCGTTGGGGAATTGTGGTGGCAGAACTAGATGATATTCTCAACGGTTGGGATGGCAAAGACTTGAACGGCACACTTTGCAATGATGGCGTTTATTTTTATACTTATTCGGCTGTCGCAACAAATGGGACGAATTATGCAGGGCAAGGATCTGTTCAATTGGCGCGGTAGTATGGAAGTTCTATTTGGATTTAAATCCTGCGCATGATTTCACTGCATCTGATCTAATAAAATTATTCAATTCGACATAAAGTAATATATTCCTTATCGTAAAGCAGAATTCTATAGTTGATTTCGGAATTTTCAGAGGAGACCAAAATCGTTCTATTGTCAGCATTAACTTTCAATTTTTTAAAGACAATTTGAATAGTGGTTTCATTTATAAACTACAATTGGATGCAGAAACTGATGTGAGTAATTTAGAGATGCATAATGTTCAAGGTTTTACAATTTATCCGAATCCTACAACTGATGCGTTTACCATAGACTTTGGGACAAATTATTTATTCAGACGAAAAGTCAAACAGACCAATTTTTCGGATTGAAAACTCAGGTTTAAGATCTGGAGGATACATGATTCTCATATTAGACACAAGTCGAACTAATTTCGAAAAAAATATTGATCATGTGTTGTTTGTACCAAAAAAAATATAAATTTGCCATCAATTAACCTAGTAGCTCGATAGGTCAACAAGGTTTATTGAAATATTAAAGCAAATTGAGATGATAATTGATTCAATTATAGAAACTAGAAGGCGCAACGCAACTGAAGAAGGAAAGACGGAAAACTGGAAGCGAAGTCTAGTTAAAACTCTTAGTTGGCGGACAATTGGAACGATAGACACCATTCTGATTTCCTATTTTTTAACAGGGAATCTTGACGTGGCATTCTCGATTGGAGGAATAGAATTAATCACAAAAATGATGCTCTATTTTTTTCATGAGCGCATTTGGAATCAAATAAACTGGGGTAAATGAGTAAAATAGATTTAAAAAAATGGAATAGTGAATTCAAGAATAAATCGCCAGAAGCGATTATCAAATTCGCTTTGGAGCATGCAAAAAAACCTGTACTTACTACCAATTTCCGTCCTTACGAAGTAGCCATTTTGAATGCGGTTACGACAGTTGATCAATCCGTTCAAGTAATTTGGTGTGACACAGGCTACAATACGCCCAATACTTATAGACACGCCGAAGACTTGAAGCGCCTATTGAATTTAACTATTCAATGTTATGTTCCAAAGCAAACTGTTGCACACAGAGATATTGTTTTGGGAATTCCGAGTATAGATGATCCAAAACATGCCATTTTCACTGAGCAAGTTAAACTGGAACCTTTTAAACGCGCTATGACCGAACATCAACCAGATCTTTGGTTTACCAACTTACGAAAAGGTCAAACAGCATTACGAAATTCACTCGATATCTTTTCGCAAGATGCCAAAGGGTTGATCAAAGTAAGTCCTTTTTATTATTGGACAGATGAAGCCTTGGACACTTATCTAGCTCAGCAAAATTTACCAAACGAACATAAATATTTTGATCCGACTAAGCAGTTAGAAAATAGAGAGTGTGGATTACACACATAAATTAAAGTTATGAAATCAACAGCAATTATAAATTCATTGGAAAATGAAGCGATTTATATTTTAAGAGAAGTGGCCGCTCAATTTGAAAGACCTGTATTACTTTTTTCTGGCGGTAAAGATTCAATTACACTCGTTAGGCTGGCTCAAAAGGCATTTTATCCAGGTAAAATTCCATTTCCATTAATGCATATTGATACGGGGCATAATTTCCCGGAAACAATTGAATTTAGAGACCGATTGGTAAAAGAGTTGGGATTAGAATTGATTGTTAGAAATGTGCAAGAGTCAATTGACAAGGGCAAAGTTGTGGAAGAAAAAGGAAAGTATGCGAGCAGAAATATGTTGCAAACAGGCACCCTATTAGATGCGATTGAAGAATTCAAATTTGACGCATGTATTGGTGGAGCAAGAAGAGATGAAGAAAAAGCGAGAGCAAAAGAACGCATCTTTTCTGTTCGTGATGACTTTGGGCAATGGGATGAGAAAAATCAACGACCAGAATTATTTGACATGCTTAATGGGCAAATTGATTTAGGACAGAACGTACGTGTTTTCCCAATTTCAAATTGGACTGAATTGGATGTTTGGTCATACATAGCCAAAGAAGGTTTTGAAATTCCGTCGATATACTTTGCTCACCAAAGAAAAGTATTTTTTAGAGATGGAATGATTTGGTCTTTTGATGATGATGTAGTGTATCGTGAAGAAGACGAAGTTTGCCAAGAACTAACGGTAAGATTTAGAACGGTTGGTGATATGAGTTGCACAGCGGCAGTCTTGTCGGATGCAGCAGACCTTGCATCAGTTGTGCAAGAAATTAGAGATTCCTCTATATCTGAGCGCGGTGCTAGAATTGACGATAAACGATCAGATTCGGCCATGGAGAAAAGGAAACAACAAGGTTATTTTTAGCAGATCGCGAGTAAACAAAATCAATACTATTTAAGCAAAAAAATCCTCGATAAAGTTGAGGTATCAAAAAAATGGAAGTTTTAAAAATTGCAACAGCAGGAAGTGTAGATGATGGAAAAAGTACCCTTATCGGTCGCATTTTATATGATACAAAATCATTGACAACAGATAAATTGGAAGCCATTGAAAAAACCAGCAAACAAAAAGGATACGATTATTTAGACTTTTCCCTAGCAACAGATGGTTTGGTAGCCGAACGAGAACAAGGTATTACGATTGACGTTGCTCATATCTACTTTTCAACAGCAAACAAAAGTTATATCGTTGCTGACACACCTGGTCATGTAGAGTATACTCGTAATATGGTGACCGGAGCTTCTACATCTCAGGCATCCATCATTCTCATAGATGCAAGGAAAGGAGTGATTGAGCAAACTTATCGTCATTTCTTCATCAATAATTTACTTCGAATTAAAGATATTGTAGTTGCGATTAATAAAATGGACTTGGTTGATTATTCAGAAGAAGTATTTAATGCGATTAAAAAAGATTTTGAAGCATTGATGGAACAAAGAGAATATAGCGACCAAAACATTTCATTTATTCCAATCAGTGCACTAAAAGGGGATAATGTCGTCAATGCTTCTGACAAAATGCCTTGGTATAAAAGTAAAACTGTACTTGGACATTTGGAGCAGTTGGACAAAAAAAATATTTTTAATAGTGGAACAGCACGTTTTCCTGTTCAAGCTGTTGTTCGACCAAAAACAGAAGATTTTCATGACTTCAGAGGGTACCAAGGCAAAGTGTACGGAGGCGACTTAAATGTTGGAGATGATATTGTTGTTTTACCATCAAAAACAACCTCTAAGATCAAGGAGATCTATTTTTACAATGAAAAGTATGATACAGCTGCAAGGCGATCATCAGTCACAATTACGCTAGAAGATGATGTCAATATCAGCAGAGGCGATATGATTGTGAAATCAGATGACCTCCCTCAAATAAACAAATCATTAAATGCTGTAGTGTGTTGGATGGATTCGACAGCATTGAAACCGAACAACAAGTATACGGTGCAACACGGCGTTAATAAAGTTCTTGCAATTGTTACGGATATTGAACATAAAATTAATCCAGATTTTTCAGGAATTGACAAAGAAGCAGCTCAGTTAGAGGTGAATGATATTGCTTTGGTTTCTTTTAAACTGAACCGACCTATTTTTTCAGATCGTTTTCAAGATCACCGTACAAATGGATCGTTTATTCTAATTGATAACAATACAAATAATACTGTTGGCGCAGGATTTATACAATAGCGTCCTCAACTTGAGAATGCATTTAGATCAAATCAGATAAATATGTATTTCTATAAATAGCAAGCATATTATCTCTTACCTGTATCATAAGTTTGTTTACACTGCAAGAAATTTCATCTGGACAATCATCACATTTTTCATAATAATTGAGACTTACGCAGGGTACCATAGCAATAGGACCTTCTAATACGCGCATAACATGGGTCATTTTGATCTCGTTGGCTGGTTTTAGCAAATAATAGCCACCGCCTTTGCCTTTTTTAGAAGCTAATAATCCATTTTTTCTCATTTCGATCAAAATACTCTCTAAATATTTTAAAGATATATTTTCCCTTTCAGCAATGACATACGTTTGAATTGGCTTAAGATCACCACTTCTAGCGATACAAGCCAAGGCCTTTATTCCGTATTTTGTTCTTTTTGAGATCATTTAAACAGTAAATATAAGCATGTTAAAACGCTAGACGTTTCTTTTATTGATCATTATAGAACAACCTTTTATTTTTTTCAAACTGAATGAAGCATTCCTAACTCAATAATTTTAAAAACTCCTCCAACATCTTCAAATCTTCCAAAAGAGGACAAGTCCAACCCTTTGACGCCAGAATTTAAAAGCAATTGAAATCCCTCCTCAACCCCATTAAAAATAAAACCAATTATCAGCTTCAAATATATCCCGTTAAACCAACTTAATATGCTGGTTTAATGAAATGATTTACGTGGCTTCTATCTTTGAAAGAGCTTCATGGTATAAGGTCAACGGAACCTGCTATGAAAGATCTAGAAGGGGGATAAATCAATAAACCCAGACTTGCTGTCTTAATCAAATCCTACTCCGATCTAAAAACCTTATTCACTTTTTCCATATCTACCGTTTTCACCAAATGCTTAGCTACGGTCGCCGTTTTTAAAACGGTATCTGTAATCCACTTCAAATGCGCCTTGGGGTTATCCTTTACTTCGGTTATGATTTTTGTCAAGAAGTCAACCATCTCCATTCCTGTGTCTAAGGATTTTTCTGGATTCTTGATATGGGCTTCGAAAGAATTTGTTAGTTCAACACCACCTTGCTTTAATGTTTTAAGAATAAAAGAAAGGTTTAGTGCTTTATAAGAGGGATATGTTCCCTCAAAAATTCCAGCTATCGTGTCGGCGTATTCTTTATCAACCTTGGCCTTTGCGATCATGGCTGTTAAGATTTTGATCCACATCTTAGTAAAGGTCTTGTTTCGTGGAAACTGGACCAGTAAATTGGATAAAGCAAAATCAAAAGCCACTTCTTCTTTCACTTTTACGGTGTAAGTATCCAAATCTTGCGCAGAAAAACGATCTTCCGCCACGCATTGTTCTATCGTTTCAGTAGCCCAACGCGCACTTAATAGGGCATATTGAATTCCATCACCACTTAATGGATTAATGAGTCCTGCAGCTTCTCCAACAAGCATTATGCGGTTATCACTTAGCTTTTGTTTCGGATTAAAAAATGTAATTGGCCAACCTTTTATCTTCTCTGCAGGTTCTCCGTCGCCAATTCGTTCTTTTATGTCTTCATTGTTTTCAATATGTGACAGCAAGATTTTTTTGACATGATCGGGTTTAACGGGAAACGTTTTCGAAATCATTGCAATTCCAATATTGGCCCCTGTCGCTCCCTTTGGAAACATCCAAAAAATGCCTGGAAATCCATCTTCATTAAAATAAATATCAACCCGATCATTTGGGCCATTCACATTGTCATAATACGCACGTAAACCTAAAAGTTGATAGTCATCTTTTGGTTTTCGTCCATGTAATTGCCTTGCTATTGTCGAATTTGCGCCATCAGCACCAACCAATAATTTTGTCTTTAATTTAAAAGTTTTGTCGCCCGATTTTAAAGAGACAACAGCGGCATTTTCAGAAGTTGTATATTCGGTAACCGTAGTGCCTTGAATAAACGTAGCGCCTGCTTTTTTAGCCGCTTCATAGATCCAATTATCTAATTCAATGCGCGGTATAATTCGTGCATGATAGGGCAAATAGTCCGGTTTTGATAAATCAATAAATACTTTATCATCTTTTAGAAAAAGACCTACTTTATTAATTTCATTTGCTTTTTCAAACTCATCCGCTCCCGTAATCCCCATTTTATCCAACTCAGCCAATGCAATGGGGCTAACGCCGTCACCACAAATTTTATCTCTTGGAAAAACAGCAGATTCAACAACTGTTACTTTTATTCCTTTTGAAGCCAAATGAAAAGCTAGTCCGCTTCCTGCAGGTCCTCCCCCTACTATCAGAACATCACAATCATATATTATCTTGGGTGTTACACTTATCATATTGCTTAATAATCTCGGTTAATCATGTAAAGAATAATATTTTCAATTAAGGCTTTGTCTTCGGTATCGTGACATTTAGAAAAGAGTGTATAGAACTCTTTCAAAGCCCCGCCCGCTAAATATTGCGCTGTTTCTTTTGCCTTTTCAATGGAATCATAATGGTGCATTAAGCCCAATATTGACCTTGCCTCTTCAATGCAACGTTCTTTAATGGGATTAGCTAAAAATGTCTTAACATCTTTAAACTCGCTAGGTTTACAATTCTCCAATAAATGAATCAGCATCAAAGTGCGTTTTCCTTCAATAATATCCCCGCAAATTTCTTTGCCATAAACATCTTCCTCAGCAACCAAGTTTAAAATATCATCTTGAACTTGAAACGAAGTTCCCATGAAGTAGCCTAGTCGGTCAAATTTACTTGGGTCAACCTGTCCTCTTGTTCCAATAATAGCTCCAATTCTTAAAGGATGCATGCACGTATACCAACATGTTTTTTTCAAAATCATGCGCAAATAATCCGCCTCCTTTAAATCACAAACATTATCCCTTCTCCAACCCAATTCCATAGCCTGCCCTTCGACAGATTCTAGAATCATATGTTGCACTTCTAAATAAACCTGTGTGGCTACACGGTCTCCTAAAATTTCTCGATTTTTATAGAGTGGATAAAGACTTAAAACCTGCATGGCATCACCAACATTTATTGCAATCGCCTTATTATTTGCCTCATGAAGTGTAGGTTGGCCTCTTCTGATAAAGCTCTCGTCTTCAACATCATCATGTACTAAAAAAGCATTGTGCAAAAGTTCTAACGTAATTGCAGAATCCATTGCTTCGCTTTGTTTTCCGCCATAAGCTTTGCATGCAGCAATGCACAAACCAGGTCTAAAACCTTTGCCACCGCGATTAGGATAATCGGCAACCAAATCGTATAAATATTTACGTGGTTCTTTGTCCGGAATGTATTGATTAATCCCTTTTAATGTTGCAGCACCGTATTCAGCAAGCATTGATTTCATTAAAGAATCGCTCATGATTACTTAATTACTTCAACATTTAAAACAACTTTAATCGCATTTGGACCTTCCGTTGATATAAACGCATTGTATTGGTCGGCTTCCGCATTTTTAGGTACGGTTAAGTCTACCATAATTTCTTGCGCCTCGTTTGGTTTCAGTTCAACTTTGTCAGGTGTGATTTTTAGAGCACGCGAAAAGATGGTGTGATTGTTCAAACCAATTAAGTTTGTTTTTCTAAACGTTAAATTGGTCGTTTCTTCAGTATCTTCTAATAAAGAAAAACAAAATGAAACTTTTTCACCAGGTTTCACCGGGTTATCGGCATCTAAAACAATGGCACCCTTATTTGTACTTGCTTGCGGAGTTGTTGGCTTTTCCTCGCTAGTTGAATTGTTCGACTTGAATGCTGCTAGATTATTGACTTGTTTAGAAATTGCGGTAAAAGCATCTAAAAAAAGATCAACAGCTTCATGCGTGTCTCTTCTAATTCTATTGAGTAAGTCGTTCGGATCACTTCGAATGTCATCAACGTCAATTACTTTTTTTTCTATCTTTTTTGCTGCCAAAATCCCTGCAGCAATTTCTTCTTCTAACACATTAACAGCAGAATTGATCAGCCTTTGTGCTCCAGAAAAAATCTCTTCGGTTTTTTTCGTCGTTTTCTTCTCAGTCATTTCTAGGCAATCAATTTACTATTTTTTCTAACGACAATAATTCGAATTAAGAAATAAAGGGGTTCAAAACCTTCCACTTGAACCTTACTTTGATAGGTTCCAAGTTTCATATCTGAATCAATGGTCACACTTATTGCAACAGCTTGTGACGCATTCATTTCTAATGAAAATGATTGCGGCTCGAAATCCGTTTTAAGCGCATATGTTTCTGTTGGATCATCAACATTAACAAAATCGAAATTAACGAATTTGCAAAGCACTTTTTCTTCCTTAATATTGTCTAATAAAAACTGAAATTTTAACACCCCTTCTTTACAACCAGTTCCGGTCAAGATAAAAGCGGGTTCATTCACATAATCTTCAGAAACCGTCATTTCTTCTACTTCGGCTTCTTCAACTGTATCTTTTGGGTCGGTTGGGTCTGTAGGCTCGGTTGGTTCGCTCGTATCACCCGTGTTTGAAAAAGCGTTTTTAGTAAACTCAAAACCGAGTTCCATCACATTTTTATAATGTTCTATATTTAATTCAGCAAACGCAGATAATGCTCCCATTATTTCGCCGGATTCTGGCGCTTTAAAAGCCTTAGCCTTTTTGCCAGAACCTCGAGCTTCACTTACAAGGTCTTTTCCTTGTTTAAAATAGTCTTTATTGATGTCAACCATTTTTTTGAAGATCCCTTCTAAGCCTTTGGCAAAATCATTTTTCTCTTCACTCATTTATCAGTAGGTTTTATTAACTTTTTAATTGCATTACAGCTTCTCTTGCTTCTTTATCCGGTACTGCCTCATCTGCTGTTTCTTTTTCTGTAATTACGCGATCTCCTTTTTTAGGTTCACAATAAAAATGCGATTGCCAATTTTGCCATTTGATCTTGAATTTTTTCTCGCTAAATGGTACCGCCGTTATTTCATCATAATAATTCACTCTTAATCGGAAGCAAATGTTTTGATTGAATTCTTTTTCACGCAATACAATTTCAGTCGCATATTCGGTTCCGTTACTGTAGCCACTTAAATCAATCACCATTAATACACGTTCCTTTCTTCCGGGTGCCAGTGTTACTGTAGTTTTATTCAGTACAGGTTGACTTGGCGCAAGATTACCGTCCATATCCTCAAGTTCTCTCACACCAACGCGATAGGTCTTTGTTGTTGCGCATTCATTTTTGACTAAAAAGGGTACGATAATCCGCTCATTAGCCATTGCTTGTCTTGTAATTGTGGCAATACAATGCGGCGGGCATGTTTCTTCAGGAGGCGAACAATGACTTGTATTCCCCTTTTGGTTTGATAAATTCAACCTTGGAACCTTACCACTAATAATTTGCTTATTTGCCTTTGTTGCATTGTCAAACATATTTTCAACCAGCGGTTTCATAGTGTCGATTGACATATCGGTCATTCTTTGGAAAGAATCTGATAATGTTCGCTGAATTTCTGATACTCTTGTATTATTTTCTGCCATAACTTAGCTTGTTATTTTTTATCAATATGTGATTTAATAGCAACAGATATTCCTTGATCCCAGAACCTGAATTCTCCGTCGTAATCCTTTTTCGCATCCGCATTTTCAGGGATGGTAAATAAAACCGTCAATAATTGACTTGCGCCAGATTCGAGCGTTTGCCCGGCTTCTTTAAGTTTTATTGAAACCCAATCCACCATATTTGCTTTTACATTTTCAGCAACCATATCCATTGTTTTCTCAAAACCTTCTACTTTAGTCTCTCTAAACCCAGTGCCAAAAGCTCTGCACATCAAATCCATGTCTAACATTGCTGCATGTTTTAGGGTTGGAATACAAAATGGCATATTCCCCCTATTTTCAAGCATAAACTGTACTGTATGAATTGTTCCAGGCGCAGTGCCTTGAAAAGTGAAATCGCTATGACTCAACCTAACGTCAATTAGAGGTTGTACAATCATTTTTACTGGAAAAGTAGTTTCTCCAATTGTGATATACTTTTGATAAGTTCCCGGGGGTGTATTAATAGGTAATTGATGATCAATTTGTTTTGAAGCTTGTTCCCCTGGATTTAATCGCAAAGACACGCGCATTACATCATTTACTACTCCTTTTGTTTTTTTATCAGCCAGTCCTAGTGATTTTATTCGTACTGTTTCAGTATGTTTACTCGCAAATTGTATCCGTCCCTTTAAACGATTTGGTGGGCCGTTCAAAATGATTTCTTTATCTAGAATATTAATTTTTTCTTGATGCGCATCAGCTGTTATCCTAATCATAACGGAAAGTTTTTAGAAATGAATTGAAAAAACCTTCAACTTATATGTTGAAGCTATTTATAATTTTATTTAGAATGGGGTCTAATCTTATTTCCTAACAGGAAAAGGCCTTGTATCGGGTTCACAGCAATCAACCTCACAGTTTTCAGCTGCATTTGGAACATAAGGTTGGGTGATCACTTGGCTTTCGCCTCCCATAGAAACACTCATTAACTCTACACCCAAAACTTTTAAACAAACATTTGAATAATTTGGCATGCGAACTCGAACGCTCATCATGTCTTTAACGTCTTGTAAAGTAAACCTTGGAAGGTTCATGATTTCTATTTTACTATCAGTAGATAATGGGGCTGCAGGATCTCCTCTCAATGTTAAAACATTATCAGTAGCTATGCCACCCGCAAGAGTAGTGGTTAAACCACCGTCCATGGTTGCAGTTACACCTCCATCTATGTTAACACCAATATTATTCAGTAAATCTCCATGTAAGTCGACACCAATATTTTCCAATAAATCGCCGTGCAATTCGACATCCATGTTTTCTAACAAATCGCCATGCAAGTTACTTGAATAGTCTGTTGGGATTTTTAAGCCACCGCCCATAAGTTTTAGTTTTAAGGTTAAGCATTAAATATAACCAAAAATCTGGCTTAGCATGAAAGTATTTGCATTTAATGATTTGGCTTTCAATAAAACTCAGGGCGTTAACGCGCTTAAAATGAGGTTTTTTTTATCCTTTACTTGGGGAAGGGAAATGGGAATAAGCATAAAGAATTAGTATTAAAAAAATCGAGACGAACTTCTATTTTACCCAAACCACTACTCAAAAAACACCTTCTGTACATAACGCGTTTCATCATTACTTAAGGCAATAATATAGATTCCTGTTCCAACCTTTTCTGGAAGTCTTAATTTAAACGTTGTACTTTCGTTCAACCGCTCTTGAATTAGCATAACACCTGCTACATTATAGAGACATAGCTCGTTGTACAAATTCTCATCCGGAAACGTGATCAATAAGGTATTATCATCCAATTTAGAAAAGGTTGGATTCTGATCCTCTAATTGCGTATCATTATTAGATAAATGACCATAGGAGAATGATTTGCTCAATTGCAGTGAATCATTATAATAATAGCGAATATTCCAAATTCCCTGTTTGCTTAAAGGTGGTGTTTCAATTGAATGGTTATAATAATGAAACCACCAATCCTGGGTTAAATAAGTGGTAGTTTCTGTTGCATATAAATCGCCATTTGGCTCGTACCATTCTATGGTAGTTTCATCTCCCAATTTAAGTCCATATTGGAGCGCCCAATAGGTAAAAAAAGGATCATCACTATTGAAGTCTGATTTGAGGCCCAATCTTTCTTTTAAGGGAACCCAAGTACTTGGAATAAAATTTTCAACCGAGTCGTAATTCACAAAACCACATTCCCAAAGCGCATAAGAAGTGTCATAAATAGGTGGACTTTCCCAACGGGTACTTCCAGAATCGCAAGGTATTCCCCAGGGGTCAATTGTTGGATCCGTCAACACTCCTGGATTCCATAATTCAAAGTGTAAATGAGGATCGGTTGAATTACCCGAACTTCCAACCTCCGCAATGATTTCTCCTGCACTAACTAAATCTCCAACCTCAACAATGACTGAACTCGTTCTCAAATGGGCATAATAAGAATAGGTGTTAGAGCTTGCATGATAAATCCCTACATAATTTCCCAAACCATACTCGACAATCCCTTCCGTTTCTCGATCAAAAAGGTCCTCAGTCACATGAATAATTTCCCCAGCTTCAACAGCCATTACATTAACAGAACTGTCCATTTGGGTAAAACCTCTAATAACAAAATCAGTTCCTTGATGTCCGTCATAGGTTTTGGTTCCGCATTTATGATCTCTTAAAAAGCCGTCTTCTACTAAAACCGGCCCATCATCAAAGTGCCAATCCGGATAATTTACTATGATATAATCAATGCCATAAGTTCCTTCGATTGGGATGGTTAAGTCTTGTGCTTTTGATGCGCTAGCGCAAATTGTGAAGAAAATAATAAGGAATAATGCTTTCATGTTAAAATTCAATAATGCTCAAAATTAAGCAATTAAATAAACTATTAACCTCAGCTAAATGCTTTAGAGTACTCTCTTCCTCCCAAATAAATTTTAAAAGACTGAGTTAGAAAACTATTCTCCTTTCTTAATATAGATTAATGTTATTTCAACTAATTCAATATACTTTTGATCGACGAAAAGAAAGATGGATGTTTGACTAATCTTAATCTCAATTCGATCCTTTTAACAAAAAAACGCAAAAAAAGACCACAGAATTAATGTCAAATTTTTCGTCAAAAGAATTAGGAACAAAACCTATTGGAAGACTAATATTAAGCCAATCTGTTCCTGCTGCTATTGGTATTTTGGTAATGTCACTAAACATGCTGGTTGACACAATTTTTGTTGGAAATTGGATTGGTTCAGATGCCATTGCAGCCATTACTATTGTAATGCCTATCACGTTTTTAATCGCCTCTTTTGGCATGGCTATTGGCATTGGAGGTTCTTCTATTGTATCTCGAGCATTTGGAGCAAATAATGATGAAAAAGCGAATCATGTCTTTGGAAATCAAATAATGACATCCGTAACAATTGCGTTAATTCTTTTAGTCTTGGGTTTCTTATTTCAGGACCAAGCGTTGCTCTTGTTTGGCGCAAAAGGATCCATACTTGAGCCTGCCAGAGATTATTTTTCTATCGTGTTAGTAGGCATTCCCTTCCTTGCACTTTTTATGACCGGTAATCCAGTGATCAGAGCAGTAGGGAAACCAATTTTTGCCATGGTAGCCATGCTAATTCCTTCTGTCGCTAATATTATATTGGATTATATTTTCATTGTAAGAATGGACTTAGGTATGTCTGGAGCTGCTTGGGCGACTACTATTTCTTATGCCTCAGCGTTTGGTTTTATTGTTTGGTTTTTTCTATCCAAACACAGCGAACTCAAAATTAGAATTAAATGGTTGAAATTTGAGTGGGAATATGTTAAAGAAATTGCCTCACTTGGTGGTGTAACTTTGGCCAGACAAGGAGTGGTCAGTTTATTATCGATTATTTTGAATCACTTACTATACAATTACGGCGGAGCCGTTTCTATTACAGTATATGGCATTATTAGTCGCGTTCTTATGTTTGCCCTATTTCCTGTAATGGGAATAGCACAAGGCTTTATGCCAATAATAGGCTATAATTATGGTGCAAATAATTTTGTACGTGTAAGCGAAACCATAAAAAAATCAATTCTATACGCCTCAATATTGGCATTAATTGTATTTGTTTTTATAATGGTTTTTCCAACCGAACTCGTCAGCGTTTTCACGAAAGATTTGAAGGTACTTGAACAAACACCAAACGCGCTTCGCATGGTATTTCTAATCACGCCTTTAATAGCGATTCAATTAATTGGATCTGCCTACTTTCAAGCGGTAGGAAAAGCAAGACTCGCTCTGATACTCACCTTAACAAAGCAAGGGTTTTTCTTAATTCCGCTCATTCTAATTTTACCCAATTTTTTAGGTCTAATTGGTGTCTGGCTTGCTTTTCCTATAGCAGATTTTTGCGCTACAGCGTTAACAGCTTATTTTCTGCGGAGAGAAATGAAACAGTTTAAATAAGGGCTCATTACGTTTCTAGTGGCGATTAGTTGCATACCACTTATGAACTTGAGTTCCGACCAAAGGCCTCTTTTGATTAAAAAAAAGGCCTGGATTTTAGACCCCTATTTTAATTAAACGAAACTATAGTGCCTGTTAAACGTAATAGCGTATAAAAAGCATAAGGATTTTGATTTTAGATAAAAATAGTTTTTTGGGTGATCAAAAAAACCGGAGACTTATCATTGGTACGCTAGCCGTACTTTTGACAGGTTCAATAGTATACCATTTTCTAGAAGGTTGGGGTTGGATTGATTCTATATATTTTTCCGTGATAACCCTCACAACAGTAGGCTATGGAGATCTTTCTCCACAGACTGATTTAGGGAAAATATTTACTATATTCTACGTGATTACGGGCATTGGAATTCTTTTTACGTTTATTAATACATTTTTTCAGCATAGAGTAGACAAAATTCAAACAAAACAAAATAAAAAGTAGGTAAGATAGATAGATGAATATTTCAGAGAAGACCAAAGCCTATTTGATTGGAGGAACAATTTTAGTTTCACTCGTCATTCTACTTCATTTTGTAGGAGAGATAGTTTTGCCCTTTATTTTCGCACTATTTATTGCTTATTTGGTTAATCCAATCATTGTAAAAATTCAGAAAAGGATTAAAAACAGAAAACTTGCGCTAACTTCATTTCTACTATTTATAACGGCTTTATTTGTGGGTATTGTGTTTCTTTTTGGAGATCACATCATCAATGACACCAAGCGTTTAGTCAATGCGGTTGACAGTTTCGTAGTGCAAAATGAAACTGAAATAAATGAGATTAAAAATTCAGTTTCTAACCTTGCGGATGAAGTTTATGAAAGTGAATTAGTACAAAGTCAAATAGAGGCCGCTGACACCACAATTACGGAGGATCAAGAAAAGGATTTGTTTTCAACTTTAGAACAGGTTTATACCTTTTTTAGTAGTTCAGAAAGCAGTTCAAATGAGCCAGAAAGAGCTCCTTGGAATTGGTTTTTTATGGTCATTTACACATTGCTGTATACGATCATAATCCTGTATACGTATGAATACTTTGAAGCAAAGTATCATAAATATTCCGCTAATAAAATCCCCGTTAACAAGAACATAATGAAGGTTTGGGAGGATTTTAAATCCGTTTTCTTAAGTTATTTTAGGCAAAGGACAAAAATCGTTTTAATCTGCATGGCATTGTTTATATTGAGTTTTTCAATAATGAATCTACCTGGTGCCATAATTATTGGAATAATTGCAGGCTTGCTATGTTATGCCGCTCAATTTCATTATATATCTCTTCCAATTGTAGCAATTGGTTGCTGGGTGCTGTCTATTGAACATGATTTAAGTTTCTTTTTATTCTTTGGAATTATTCTCGCGATTTATATCATTGTGTCAATTTTAGAGGAAACCATTTTCTTTGAGAGGATTATGAAAAGTGTTAAAGGAATGAACGCCGCTATAATGATATTTGCTTTTGCTTTTTGGATATTCGTTTTTGGGGCTTTTGTTGGAACAATCTTGGCACTTCCTTTAACGCAACTCATTCTGATTTATATGGATCGATTTATCTTATTTTCTACTGAGAAGATGAGTAAGGCAACTGAAGAATCGGAAAACAATCCAGCCCATTAAAAGGTGTGATTTGAGTTGAGTGGAGCTAATAATTAAAATATTGTGCTTATTAGGGTGGGGTTAATTTTGAACTTGAGGGCTCTTTTCCTTTAATATTAATCGTCATTGTCAGAAAGTATGTTGATCAATGTTGAGTTGATGTAAACGATTTCACGACCAATCTTTTTCGGAGGATCAAGAACTGTTATTGCAACTAACTTATCTAAAATTAATGTTGCTGTTTTCCTAGTCTTAACCTTGTACTCAATACTTTCACTTAAGTGTAACGATTTAATGTACGGCTGAATGAATATTGCTTCAACATATTCTTTGTCTATTTTTGGATCTCGCTCACGAACATAGGCGATAGTCTTTACAATAAGCTCGTTGATTTGTTCAATTTTCCGAATTGTATAATTTGCAGTCGACTCAGCGGCGTCGAACATAAATAGTAGCCAAGGCTTCCATGATTGCCTTTCTGTAACACCTTTAATTAGGTATTGATAATCTTCTTTATTTCACTCTGATAATTGCATGTGATTTAAGAGTTTTCGGTTCGTGAATAACACATCTATTTTAAAAAACATCATTCTAACAGATCGAAAGCAGCCCCTTCAAAATCTATAATTCAAATTAATAAATACATTCATTTCCGTCACATTTAGTATTGACGGATCAACGGCCAAACGCTGCATTAAATTGGCATTTAGAATGTACTTCCAATTACATCTTTACTACATGCCAAAATTGAATCCGAAACCGAGTGAAAGCGAGGTCATATTCCAATACGGACTTTTATCCCAAGTATAGTTCGTCTTTTTTTCATAGGTATATGGGAAGAAAGTATGTGTTAATCGCGTATTAAGATGGAAATGTTTTCCGATATAATAGGTATAATTAAGTCCAAGCGGAATGCCCACATCAAGATAGCCTTTACCAAGAACAAGACTAGTACCCCCATTTCCTGAATTATTATAGTAAACATGCACAACAGCAGATCCACCGCGAAACGATAAACCAATGGCGCCTTTTAATTCTGAACGTTTGGACTGCCATACCGTATACTGATACTGCCATTGGAAGAGCATAAAGTTTTGATGGCGAATATCCCCTGCCTGTATTTCAGCTAAAGAACTGAAATCTCGAAATGTGTACATATCAATTGAGGCTAACCAAGATACCTTTTCATTGACTTTGTATTGATAATTCAATCCTAAAGAACGTGAAGCAGAATGAGGGGTAAATAGAGTATCCGTTTGAATAATAGGCGTACCGTTATAAAAGGTGTAATATGAAATACCCAAACCAATCGAATGTTTATTTGGTATTGTCTCCTCTTGAGAGAAAATACTACCCATGAGTAAAGTCATTAGGACTGTAATATGTAATTTAATATTCATTATTTTTTTACAATCCTTTTGCGGAGAATATCGTCTCCATGTTTCACTTCAAGTATATATATACCACGTGCAATTTCAGGCAATACGATTTGATTGTGATTTGTTATATCTGAAAGAGTTAAAAGTTGTTTTCCGTTCATGTCATATACCACGATATCGAATTGCTCGTATGTATTCCAATCAACAATAAAGCTATGTTCAATAGGGTTCGGGTAGATACTCAAATTTCCTAAGTCCGCCTCTTCGTCGAGACTGACCACCCATTCACAGTCTAATGGTTCACCAACACCCACTGCATACCATGCGTATGCCGTTTGAACATGCGCATCCGAACATTCTCCATAGAACAATTTCGCGCAAGCAATGGCTCCTTCACGTGCATCACTATATTGTGCGCCTGGTGTCATATAGTCGGTCATATTATGATAAGTTATTTTCGAAGCTTTGGCTGCTCCAATACCTGAAAGATCATAGTAATCAGTATTATCATTTTCACCTGCACCACCAGCAGTTAACAAATAAAACCAGAAATTTTGTACCCCACTTTTTGCATGGATGTTTCCAAAATCACAATCTGACTCATTCCAGTATTCCCCTTGATAGGTGTCTGGCTGCCCAGAATACACAATACAACCACCATCATACACACGGTGTTCTCCAGCCGATTTTGGGTCATTTAGATTACGAATCCATATTTCGCTATGTCCCATTTGCCAATTAGGATCAGTATCAAGGTCACCGCCCCATGATATTCTCTCTGCCAATGAGCCGAAAATATCACAAAAGGATTCGCCGAGTGCACCAGGCTCCCATTCATTAGCCAAGTCTGACGAATGTTTTATAACACCATGTGTAAATTCATGAGACACGACATCATGATACTCACCTGTTGATCGACCTGAAAATATTGAGAACGTCATATTATTGGCATACGGCGTCTTATTGTAATATGAATCGTGGCCTGGTCTTGGCTCGTCTATATGAATACGAATACGTCCATTATCGCCATCCATACCATCTAGAGATTTGATGTTTTTAAAATACAGCCATGATTGTCGAGCATACCAGTGAGCAGATGTAGCGTGTTGATGAACAGCATTCCAAGGTTCATCATCTTTGTCAATTTCACCTCGTATCGTCCAAGGGTTATCACTATAGTATTTGGTGTGTATTTTCTTTTCGTCATTATCCGTTTCTAATACCCAATCATTATTAGGCCACCCTCTTTCGCGCGTATCAATAGAATGAAATGGCCCTCCTGGGGCATGAATAATATTCGCATCACCATCATGGTAGTCGAGCGGTTGTTCTTTAAATACTTCTCCAGTTTGAGCATCAACAAAATAACTGCTGTACACACGTGAAGGAGATACAACCATCACATCAAATTTATATGCTAATCGGTAGCGACTACCTGCGATATAGAAACCTAAATCTTTATAATTATCTACGGCAAGCATAAGCTCACCTGTTGGCTCCCATGTAGCACCACTTCCCATTTCAGACTGCATTTCATTTTCCCAATCGGTATCATCCCATGCCATTACCCATTGTGTCGGAAAATAATCCATGAGTTCTTGTTTAGCGGCTGATTCTGAATAATATGGTGTTACCGTCATATCCAACTCAATAGCAAATTTTGCATTCGTTATTATAAGTTTGTCGGAAGCCGAAAAATGCTCAATGGCATAAGCTGCCTCAACAGGAATACCTTTATACGTTTGCTGAAAACGATAGTGCTTCATGCTTATTGTTGCATCTACCCACGATTTATCTAATATCGCGTTATTAGCCGTGTCACCTGATATAATTCTATATTGTTGAAAACATTGTCCAGGAATAAATGTGTTTGGCTTCCACCATAAAAAACCGCTTACCGGGTCTTTTATTAATAGTGTGTCAATCATTACATCATAATCTCCAAGTTGAGCCATACCATGACTTGAAATCAGCATGCCAATAAGCAAGCCCCATATTCGTTTCTTTTTCATTCTGTAATATTTGGGTTAATAATTTTACTCCCATAAACATATGAAAATCAAAGCGTAAAAGCTATTTTTTATCCCTTATACGATTAAAAACTATAATTCAAATTAATAAATACATTCATTTCCGTCACATTTAGCAATGATGGATCAACGGCAAAACGCTGCATTAAATTGGCATTTGCAGAAAGCGACATTTGCCCTAATTTTTCATTGGCCGGTTTAGGTGTGAAATTAAATGAAACGCGGTGGTTTAAAATATTAGAACTCAAGGCATCATTCCGAATTTGTCTATTATAAGTTGATCCCAAACTCAAGGATGCTTTTTGATCCAACAAACTTTTTTGGAAATTCAGTGTTGGTCCAAAAAACGTCGTAACAAAATTGGGTAAGATAGATCGATTCACATTTCCTGCAACAGTAACAGCCGCTTTCATAGGAATCAATTGGGCAGTGTATCCTAAATTTACTAGGTGAACATGTGTTGGGATTCCTGGTGATTCAGATGTCACATTTAAGCCAAATGCGCCACTGCTATTTACATCTCCGTTCAAGCTAGTGGATTCTTGATAGTTATACAAAAGCTGGATAGCACTTTTTAAACTATCCCCTCCAAAATTATAAGAAATCATTCCAGATGCAGACTGTGTTAATTGAAAAAAGTTTAAAGTGTCTGCTCCGTTAAAATAAAATGGATCTGTCGTTGGGCGACTTTGCGTAAATGTGCTAAAATTAGAATAAGTCCCTGTCAAAACAACTCTTTTACTAGGCACATAGGTTGTATTTAAACTTCCTACCCAACGGCTGGTTGTTGCCGACTCTTCACTTGACAAATTATTGCGTTGATAACCTGTATTAATGGCTACGTTTAATTTTTTCTTAAAGAGAGAAAAGGAAGGTGCCAAGGTGTAATTCTCCAAATCATTATTAAAGTAATAACCGCCCAATGTTTTATAACCGGGATCGATATGCTCGTATTTTAAAGCAATCTTCATAAACTTTAATGAATAGTTCAAAGCCGCATTATAGGCCTGAAAATAATCAGTTGTTTCATTTCCTTTCACCAGACTATGAATTGGAGATTGATTGTCTTCGCTTAAATCATTTATAGCAAAAGTGTTCTGCGTTAAAGCAGATAAAGCATACTCGGCCGTTAAGTAAAAGCTTGCACTTAATTTCGCTTTACCATCTATACTCATCACCAAATTATCCTGTGGTTTTATATTGGTATTGGGTGGAATGAAATTGAGTGAATTCTGATTATCATTCGACTTAAACAAAGTAGCGTTAATCCCATATCCTTTGTTTTCATAACCCGCTTTTATACCATATGCAAAACGATTGAACACAATTTCATTCAAATTATCATCAATTGGGTCATAATCAATTGCCTTAATTAAGCGACCCGCCATGACTTTGATATTCCATTTGCCAGGTGTCATTTCAACCCCAGCACCTAAAAACAAATGCCCTGATAGCGTATACGGCGAAAAGTTCATAGAAACCACCCCAATGTGAGATTTGACCCATTTGTAACTTGGGTGTAAAGCCGTTCTGTTAAATGGTTGTGTGTATTTGCTGCCTTGATTAGAATAGGTAAATGTAAATGGCAAAGCCACATCCAATACACTCAATGTTAAATTCCCAGAAGCAAACCATGTAAAAGGTTCTCGGCTTGGACTGGTTAATCCATTTTGAAAATAAGTGATGGTATTGAAAGAAACGCCACCTTTGACATTGAACATTTCATCCGAACCAATTTTTTCCAAATTTTGTCCGTAGGTTTTTTCCGCAAAAAATAAAGCGAGTAGGACGAAAAGTATAGAACCGTAACTTCGCACTAACGACTTAGAATAAAAGTGATATAGGCACTATCAAATTCTGAAATAATGTGCAATACGTAAGTTCCATTCACAGCCTCAGGTCCTAATTCAAATACTTCAACCAATTCATCCACTTCGTCAAACAGTCTTTCTTCATAAACGTAGCCGAGCATGTCTTGAACGCCCATTGCGACCCTTTGTTTTTTATAGAATTCAATTTCAGCAGTAAAGGTTCCGTTGGTTGGGTTTGGATAAAGATCGATTGATTTAATTCCGTTTTGATTAGTGAAAGAGGCAAATGTTGAATCGAAATCTGACACAAAAATCTCCTTGGTTAGAGAAACCAAACAATCACCGTAATAGGCGTCCATTGTAATAATAAAACTACCCGTTTCTGGCAATGCAACTAAAGGTGAACCGTCTAAATCGTCGACATATTCTAACTCTTCAGAAAAAACCCATTGAACACTATCTGTTGGAGGATTGCTAACATCCACAACAATTACTGTGTCCATTTGGAAGTTGTAAGTAGAGAATATGAAAAGCGGTGTTGGCAAATCACTCGTCTCATCTATCACTGCAGAATATTCGTACAAACAATCTAAAGAATCTTTAACCGTAATGGTATAAGTTCCAAAATCAAGGCCAGTTATAGCGGGTGAATCTTGAAAAGTAGCACCACCATCAATTGAATATTCGAATGGCGCCAAACCAGAAATTGGACTTGCAATGATTGATCCAGTTGCCCCATCTCCGCAAGGTTGAAAGGCCTCAAATTCAATTGCGGGTACTGGAGGAATGGCAATATAAACAGTGTCAAAACCATAACAATCATCATCTCCAAAAACTTCTACCACGGCATAGTCATCTATTCCCGCAGTATACACAGCTGCAGCGTCAGTCGTTCCGTTATCCCATAAATAGGAAATTCCCGAAATCGTTCCCCCATAAATAACATCCAAAAATAGGAGACTCTCATCACAGCCAATGGTATCATTTCCTGCAAAAACATCAATGCTACTGTCAGAAATAACATCAAGCGAATCCACCTCAGAACAACCGTTAACATTTTTGGTAACGGTTAAATAATATAATCCAGCATCAAAAATGATCAAGGGATTTGGGCTAGGCGAAATTCCGTCCCCTGTCCACTCCATTAAGGTGTCAATGAAAATAGTGCTCCCATCCAAAACCAAAGAATCATTTGAGCAATTTAGGGCGGTAATCTCAGGTAAAATTACATTTGGTTTTGCAAAATCTGCTGCAATATTTAATCCAACATAATTAAAGCATCCATTTTCTGTATTCTGCGCCAAAATATAATAGTTTCCTCCTTCAGTAATATCGATAATTGTACCGATTGGATCCGTACTGTCCGCCTCCACCCAATTCAAAATAGTACTGGCAGTGTCCGAATAACATTCGAGTGTTAAACTAGGCATATAACAATTGATTGTATCTAGCGGTTCATCAACAGGAATATCATCATAACCTGTAATTACAATATTAGGACTGGGTTGATTGAGGTAAACAAAAATTGGCATGTTCAAACTATCTATACAGCCATTTTCATTATTAACAGTATAAAATTGATATTGTCCCGGTAGTGTTACATCTATCGGATTATCCAATGTGTCACCCGTACTTAATTGTCTCCAATAAGAGGTAGTGTCTGTTAAGTTGTTGCAGAATCCTAAATAGGTTCTTACCGTATCTGAACAGGTTAAATCAAAGGGACCCAATATCGGATCAAAGTTTGGTCGCAGCGTGTCCATAGTGACAATAACAGTATCTGTATTAAGACAACCTATGTCATTGATTACTGTTAAGATGTAGGTTTGCGCAGAATCTACTATCGAGTCTTGAAAAGGGTGTAAATCTAATACAGGATGCCCTCCCAATTTATTCCATTCATAAACTACATCTAATGTGTCAGAATGACCGTGCAATAATACTTCCGTTCGGTCACACGTTAAGGTTGTGTCATTTCCCGCAAATGCGTTTGGAAGAGGATTCGTATCGATATTTATACTTATAGTATTTGAAGATATGATAATACCGTCCGTCAAATTATTATTACAGTTTGAAAATGGTGTTACCTTTAATTCACCAGGAGTAAACTCGGCCGAAAAACTAATTTGACGCGTCCATGCGTCGACATCCATATTGTGCAAAGTATCGCTTAAGTTTTCAGGTGCTCCCGTTGCCCCAATATTTATTCCATTCCCAGTATATTCCCAAATATAACCATCCGCATAGTCCACCTGTGCAACCGTGTAGGTTAAGGTATCACTCTGGCATATTGTAGTGTCAAAAATGGTGAAATTTTGAATATCTGCTGGTTCTAAACAATAAACGGCTAAGCCTGTTCTTGGTTCTCCATCAGTCTCATCTAAGTCGCTTGTGGATGCAAATAACACATTTCTCTCAATGAAAAGATGATCTTTTTCGGTAAATTCAAGCTCGTCACCTAAGTCATTATTTGTAAATGGTATAGACCATTTTACACTTGGATTTTCTCCTAAACCATTTGGCGCATACATAACTAGTGCTTCTGTCGCTGTATTAAAAAGTAGCATATCTCCTTTGTACATTTCCATGGCATATCGCGCTGGTGTTGGTCCATCTGGAAAATTGAAAGTATGGGCATCAATATAGTCACCCGTTTCAGCATTTCGAACATACACTTCTACACCTCGGCTATCACCTCCTCCGATCAATCCTGTTTGCACCATAAGCTCAGTTTCATCAAAACCTATCATTTGAAAATGACCAGATACTGACCCGCCCAAACCCGAAAAAGACGGATCTATACTTCCATCAGTTAAGGACTTAATTAATTGACCGCTCCCCCCGTAGTGAATTTCTCCTGTTTCTACAACATAAAAATCATCTGGTAATGTGGAAACATAGAGGTTTCCATTAAAAAAATGCAAATGGGTAACAACATCTAAAAAGTCAATAGGCAGGTTTGGATAACTTGGTAAAGTTGTATTTGTTAAAACATTATACGAAACAAGCGGACCATACACCACATCTATTTCGCCCTCATTCGTATAACCAAAAGATCCACCGATCACAATCGTGTCACCTTTCAATTTTAGGTCAAAAACGGCAGGGACAAGCAAAGACATTTCTTCGGATATGTCGGGATTCCAAAAGTCCAAATTGAAATAATGGTCGCAAGGACTGTAAAAACCAGATTTACTATAATTTAACTTAGCACAGCCATTTTTAGAGAAGCCATTTACATTTGTAAACGCACCGCCCAAATAAATATAATATTTATGGGTTGGTCCAGGTTCAAAAACTAAATTCGAGTAAAATTCAACTGAATAAATGGGGCCGTTAACTGAAGTAACTATATTAAAGAATGGATTCTCGTTTACCGTAAAATTACTGTCATTGATGAAAGCGATATTATTAGCTAACTCACCACCAATTGACGTAAAATCTCCAACTACAATGAACAATCCATTGTACTTATCATAAGCCACATCATGAATAACTCCACCTTCATTTAAATCAAGCTCAGTCAAAATTAATGACTGCGCAAAAATGCTTTGCCCAAAACTGAACAAACACAAAATACTGAGATATTTTAGTATATTCGTTAACACGATACTTCGTTAATCCAAAAAATGAAAAAATAGTGAGAGGGTTAATCCTTAAGAAACAAATATTGCAAATATTTTTGATATTAGGACTATTTCTATGTCAAAAAATTAGCTTCGCTCAAGATAGTTTGGAACATAACACCATGTATCAGCGCGTCATGGATCTCACTGAAGCTGTTGACGATCCTGACCGTCAAGTGGGTGAATTTGACCCAAGCAGATCAGCTTCGCTTCCAATTGGCTTGGTTAAAACTATTAGTGAAACTCAATATGTAATTGCAATAGACAGTGCTTACTTCCTTAATGATGCGGCTTATTTCTCAGCCTATATGGCGATTGAATTTCCAGGGGCTGATAGAAAAATAGCTTTTGCAGCAAAAGACATTCAGTTTAATCCAGAAGGTGTAGTTGGTGGCGATTTGGCCAAACTCATGTTGGTTAGCGATCATATGATTGAAATGGGACCTAATACAAAATTAGAGCTCAAAGGTGATGGCAGTAATTATGTCAATTGGAATTGTAATGGATTTCAATCTGTCAACCTACATGGTTCATTTTTATTCTCTGGTAATTTATTGGAACCCGCAAATGAAGACACCTGTGTGAGCGCTGAGTTCACAGTAAATGTGCAGGATGTAAACAATATGCTTACTACTGTTAGTTTTTCACCCTTTAGCGTTTCAGGGTTAGATGATTTTGATTTTAGTGTGTCCAACGCCTATGTGGATATGAGTGATTATGTGAATCCAGTAGGCGTTACAATGCCGACTTGTTATAACGAGATGTATCCAGAAGATATTAGTCTTTGGAGAGGATTCTTTTTAGAAAATTTTACGGTAACCTTACCCAGAAGCATCTCCGACGACGAAGTACGTACAACACTTTATGCCAGAAATATGTTCATTGATGATGCAGGAGTCACTGGTTATTTAGGAGCGTCAAATGTCCTCAGTTTAAATCAAGGAGAAACAGATGGGGGTTGGGGATTTTCTGTCGATTCTCTTGAGCTAGGTTTAACCACTAATGAATTAACATCAGGTTTAATGACAGGTAATATGCAGGTTCCACTTATGGACAATAATTCGCTTGAATATGTGGCTGCCGTAACTAAGAGTGAACGCGGAAGTGCCATTTATAATTTTGGAATTAACGCTGAGGAATCTATGGACGTTTCTTGCTTTAGTTCAACCATTGAGCTCTTCCCAACCACCCGATTGGACATGACCATAAAGGATGAAAAATTCTCGCCACAGTTAACCTTAAATGGTGATTGGACATTGGATCGTGAAAACGCACAATTGAGAGGAATGGCTTTTCAAGAATTAGTAGTCATCACCGAAGCACCTTATGTCAGTTCGGGTCTATTTTCATTGGTACAGGGAGAACCTGAGTCTGGCGAAGAAGCAGAAGATCCGAATGAATTAGCCACATTCGGGATTTCAATTGACCATCTTTCCTTGGGAGTTTATCAAGGGCAACCGACCATTGCCACTGAAGTTGGTTTGAATTTCACCAATACGGGTGGCGACGAAGAAGGCGCGGACGGGGGAACGAATATCAGTGTAGGTGGTGGATTTAGAATTACTGCAGACGTGAGCAGAAATGCAATTACTGATAAGCAAGAATGGGAAATAGACAAATTTTCTGTGACCACAATTGTTTTTGATGTGAGTGTGAATGCATTCGCAATGGATGGATTTGTAGATTTTAGACAAGATGATCCTATTTATGGTGATGGTTTTGCTGGAGCAATAAACATCTCTATTGGGGACGTTATTTCAGAGATCGGCATGTGGTGTGTCTTTGGAAAATTGCCAACCTATAAATACTTTGCGGTGGATGTTACAGCTCCAACAAATATCGCCTTGGGTACAACTGGAATTTCAATCGTTCAATTGTCCGGCGGCTTATCTTATCGCATGGAAAACACGCAAACAGTTGATGATTTGGTGAATAGCGTGACGGGTGTAATTGACAGCTTAGTTGATCAAATGGCTGAATACTATATTCCAAATGAGGATATGGGAGTAGGATTTCGAGCCGGAGTTGGATACCAAAATGTTGCTTCCGAAAAAACATTAAATGGCGAAGTTTCATTTGCTATCGCATTTAATGCCAATGGCGGTTTAGAAACAATAACACTCATGGGGAGTGCGTTTATGATGGCGAAAAAGTCTGAACGCGCCACAGCTACAAATGTGGTGAGTGGGACGGTTGTTATTGCCTATGATAATGTGGAACATATTTTAGATACAAGGTTAACAGCTGCAGCAAGATTTGAACATGCCCTATTTGCAGACATTTGGTCACAGATTTATATCAGTCCTGATTTATGGTTTTTCCATTTAGGAACCCCTTCAGTTCCTTGTTCAGTTAACCTGTTAAATTTTGCAACCGCCACGGCCTATTTAATGTTTGGACAAGATTTGCCACCAATGCCAGCACCGCCACCGCAAGTTGCAGGAGTATTAGGAGGCATGTTAGATGGACGAAACGAAGACGCCATTGCTTTGGGAGATGGAATTGGAACTGGAATGAGTTTAAATGTGGGCTTTGATCAGTCCCTTGCGTGGAATGCTTTTTCCGTTTATGCAAACGGTTCAATAGGAGCTGGATTTGATATGACCTTTTATAAATATGCACCAACTGCTTATTGTTCTGAAACGGGAGATGAATTTGGGGCCAATTCATGGTATTTACAAGGACAACTTTATGCTTACGGTGGAATTAACGCAGGTGTTGCTGGGAATTTTGCTGGCTCTCCATTTGATTTCACAGTTATTTCCGCATCAATGGCTATGTTGCTACAAGGCAAAATGCCTAAACCCGTTTATGTTTATGGCGGTTTGTATTTAGAAGCAACACTATTTGGTTTGTTTAATTTGGATTTGACACTAGATTTTGATGCTGGTGAAGACTGTACGATAATTGATTAATGAAAAAAAGACTATTACTTTTCATCTTGTGTTTTTGTGGAAGCTTTTCTTTTTCACAGGATAAGGAAATCTATTTGCAATATTTTGTCAAGCCTGATACTGTTCAATTGCGGTGGGCGGCTACGTCTCCCAATTTATTTATTCGTGGTTTAAATGAAGGCTATTTGATTACAAGAACCAATGCCGAAACAAGTGAAAAAACTGAATTCGAAATTTTGCCGTTTTCAGATCGTAAAAAGAGTTTGCTAGAATCGACAGATACAATTACTGCATTTACGGCCAGCTTTATTGAAGAATTTTTATCGAATAAAGCAGCAAATGAGGCGCAAAGGCAATCGCCTTATTTTATGTTTAGTCTTTCGGCAAGTACCAACCGGTCAATTGCAAATGTATTGGGTGTTTATTGGGAAGATTTAAATGCAGGAAACAATACGTTTACTTATACCATACAATTTGCAGGTTCGACAAGCATTGCTGATAAAATGACAATTAATGCTAAGCAAAAAAGTAAAAACATACCCTGCTCTGAATTAATTGGAACTTCCAGAGTTGATTTAAAAGAAGCCTATCTAATATGGGAGGCCAAGTCTTTAAACAAGGCGTATGGCGGTTATTGGTTGCTCAAATCAGAGGATGGTAAAAATTTCAAGCGTCTAAATACCACACCACTTTATTATTTCACCTCACAATATGAACCCTATAAAACAATTATTGATTTTATTGACACCGCCGTTACAGAAGGAGAAACCTATTACTACAAAGTAGCGCCAATTAATCATTTTGCCGAACAAGGTGAACTTTCAAATGTCGCAGAAGTATATATCCAAAGACGTTTAAACGGAATCTGTAATATCGACACGGTGCGTTCGAACAACCTGACTAGGTTGATTGTAGGGAAATATAGAACTGAAGTTAGCGCAGATGAAATTAGTGCATACGTCCTATTGCGTGGTGACAAAATAGATTCTACTTTTAAAGTGATTGACAAAATAAAGTCAACGTCCAATAGCTTTGAATTTGCATACGAAACCAACCTACTTTCTGGAGATAGACATTATTTTAAAGTTGCAGCAATTTCACCTGATGCTGATACCGTCCTCTCTTTTCCTTATTATCATTTCTCATTGGATCAAGAACCACCAAAAAAACCTACAGCATTTAATTGTGAAATAAATGAAAAAGGAATTGCACATTTATCGTGGACCGCTCCTGCAGATAAGGACATTCAAGGTTATCGGATTTTTAGGGCAAATTCATTGAAAGAGGAATTTATAGAAGTTACCAAACGTCTTTCGCCAGAACTAACCTATCAAGATACCTTGAGATTGGACAACCTGACCTCCGAAGTGTATTATAGAATCCGAACGGTTGACCTCAACTATAATAATTCAAAATCAACCGCAGCAATTTTAGTCATGAAGCCAGATACCATTGCTCCCGTTCCTTGCGTTATTAAAAAATATAAAGTGGAACCCAAGGGCATTTATTTAGAATGGGCCAATTCTCAAAGTACAGATTTAGCAGGACAATACTTATTGCGCAAAGGAGCTTCAAAGCTTGACACCTTATTAAAATTTCAAACTGAGCAAGACCAAATCTTAGATACAACATGCCAAATTGGAGGGAAATACGAATATCAAATTCTGACAGTTGATCGTTCCAATAATCAAAGTTTTTCTGCACCGCTTTCGGTTACTTATGAAACAGGTTTTCGTGCTGCACCAACCAACCTTTCTGGAGACGTGAATCGAGAGACCAAAGTGATTTCACTGGCATGGAATTTAAACGCAACAGAACCTATTTATTCCATTCAAATTTATCGCGCAAAAAATGAGGGCAAATTTAAATTGCTCCAAACCATTCGCGAGGATGTTACAACCTATGAAGATTTGAAATTGTCGCCAAATAATGTTTACCATTATAAAGTAAAAGTGACTTATCAATCTGGTAAGAGTTCGAAGATGAGTGAGGCTGTGGAGGTTGTTTATTAGTGTTTTCTTTGAGAAATCTCTAAATTTTGTGCGTCTCGCTAAAACATATTCAAAATTTGAAAAGTCCCTTTGATTCGTTAACTTAGTGTGATAATCCGTCAGCTGACGGATGGGTTTTATCCGGGTTTATACTTCATTAAAGAATAATTATGCTATATATAATTGCTTTTGTGTCATTGATTATAGGAATGGGAGCCATTTTTACTTTGGTCGAAAAATTTCCAGTTAAACTGCTTTACTATCATTTTCATTTCAGGAAACCTCTTATTTGGAGTATTTTTATTGGTACTCTAACCTATCAAATTTTTAATTCAACGGATGGATTCCCTACAGGTGCAATAGCCCCTTTTGTAATTATGGGTTTTGCGATAATTCTTACCTATAAGGTGCATCAATCGAATTGGTTTAAGGCTGTCTATTTTCCAAAACTGACGGATGATTTTGATTCTCTTCCATTATCAGATGACCAAGAAATGGCTGTTATTGAATATGAAGGCATAACAAAAGCATACCCTTTGGATTATGTCATTCATCATCATATCGTAAATGATACATTCAAAGACAAAACAATAGCACTCACTTATTGTGCAATGTGTAGAAGTATTATCCCCTTTGATGTTACAGACATAGGCCCCTTATTTGTTGCTTCATTTAAAAATGCCAATATGATTGTGGCTGATAAAAAAACAGGCACATTCTTTCAACAAGCATCCTTCACTTCAATTATAGGGAAATTACATCCCCTATCTCTGAAAATGATTCCATTTCAGGTTTTACCGTGGGGGACAGTTAAGAATTTAAAAAATCAGCCTCAAGTTGTGATTATTAAAAAAGAAGATCTTAGACCTTTTAAACTTCCAATGCCCGGCGTTTGGAAAAAAGTCATGTCCTCTGAATTAACTCCTGGGCTATCGAATAAAGACAAAACATTTCCATCTAAGACGCGCATTGTGGGCATCATAGACATTACAATAAGTGAACAGGTATTTTATTTAAAAACAGAAGTCTTAGAACAGAAAGTTGTAATAAATGAAAACTTAAATTTCACTTTAATATCAATTGGCAATACAATAAATGGGTTCAGAACCGAGAATATCAATTTAAGACTTAAAGACAATCAAATAATTGAAGACACCATAAGCCAAACGAATTGGGATGTTACAGGAAAACATCTAGACGGACCAGTTAAAGCGGATTTAGAAAACATTGCAATATCTGATGAATATTGGTTTTCTTGGAAAAAGTTCCATCCTAAAAGTAAATTAATCAGACTAAAAAACGAAAGCAACATATTATGACTCCTGAAGACAAAGATTTTATGCGAAGAGCAATAGCACTCGCAAAACATGGAATGAAAAACAATGCTGGAGGTCCTTTTGGTGCTGTGGTTGTTAAAGACGGCAAAATCATTGCCGAGGGATACAATTTGGTTACTTCTAAAAATGACCCAACTGCTCATGCAGAAGTTGTAGCAATAAGAAATGCATGCGACAAACTTGGATCATTCCAATTAACTGGCTGTACGCTTTATACTTCTTGCGAACCTTGCCCAATGTGTCTTGGAGCAATTTATTGGGCTAGACCTGATAAGGTGTATTATGCTTGCAACCGAATTGATGCTGCAAAAATCGAATTTGATGATCAATTTATCTACAACGAACTTGATGTCAGTATTGAGAATCGAAAAATTGAATTCAATCAGGTATTGAGAGATGAAGCCTTGGAAGTTTTTAATGATTGGGCGGAAAAAAATGATAAAACAGAATATTGATTAAAACCCTGTTATATTAGAATAAACCATCTGTTAGACGTTGCGTATATTGTAAATCGATAGAAAGAATATGAATTTAAACCAAATTACAGTTCCATCATTGGATTTGACAAAATCAATCCCTTTTTATGAAAAATTAGGATTAAAATTGATTGTAAAATCACTACCTCATTATGCACGATTTGAATGCCCTAACGGAAGCTCAACTTTTTCAATTCATCAAACGAAGGTATTGCCAAAAGGTGACGGTGTATATGTATACTTCGAATGTGAAAATTTAGACGAACAAGTTGAGAAAATAAAAGAAAACGGAATTAAGTTTGACCAAGAACCAACTGACCAAAACTGGTTGTGGAAAGAAGCAAGATTAAAAGATATTGATGGAAATCAACTGATATTATTTTATGGTGGAGAAAACAGATTAAATCCACCTTGGAGAATAAAAAACGAGGCGCAATAATGAAGTACGTTAAGCCCACAATTCTTTGAAATGTGATTCACTGCAGTATCTTTGTCTATCCGATTCATTAGCTAACTTAGTGCGACGATCAGTCAGCTGACGGATGGGTTTTAGCCATATATTAGCTGCTATAAAAAATAACGTGGAGACGATAAAGAAAATAGATAAAGAAGTGATTGACGAGTTGTTTGTCTCAATCCCTGCAGGAACTGTTGATATGAGAGACGACCGAACAAAAGAATCTTGGTCTGTTGATATTAATTGCTTCGAATTCTCTAAATACCCAATAACGCAAGAATTATATAAAGCAGTAACTAATGAGAGCCCTTCGTCTTTCAAAGGTGATAAATTACCCGTTGAAACAGTTTCTTGGATTGAAGCCGTAATTTTTTGTAATAGATTATCTGACTCTTTAGAAAAAGTAAAATGCTATACTATTGATTTAGAGACTGAAAAAATAACTTTAAATTCAAAAACAAATGGATTTCGGTTACCTACAGAAGCTGAATGGCAATATGCTTGTCAAGCTGGAACAAAAAAAATCAGATACGGAGAGTTGAGTCAAATTGCTTGGCATAAAAAAAACTCCTTTAATCAAACTCAAGAAGTTGGATTAAAGAAACCGAACGAATGGGGACTTTACGATATGTTGGGGAATGTTTGGGAATGGTGTTCAGATATATATGATGAAACTGCTTATGGATCATATCGCGTTTTTCGTGGCGGTGGTTGGTGCGATCAGGAAAGGAGTGTGATGGCTACAACCAGAAGAAGAAGTCATCCATTTTCATTCAAAATAGACGACTTGGGATTCAGAATTGCGACCAACTTGCAAAAATAAAACAAATGAATCTTTTTAAGATTCAAAGTAGACAACGCAGAAATTAAGAAAAAATAAACCGTTGTGCTTTATTATGAAAACGAGATATATAATATTGCTGACAATAACATTTTTAATTTTTTCTTGTGCAAATCCTGAAAAAATTGAATTAACTAAGGCTATCAGTATTGATTGGACTAATCGAAATGAACTGGAAAAATATGAAGTATTATACGTTCAATTGAACTTTAGCCCTTTTCTTGATGAAGAAATTGCAGGGCATGGAATTGAAGAATTCATTTATAAAGACAGCATTTACATTTTAGACAACATTGACCAGACCAACTTAACTGAAATCATTTTAGATAGCTCAAATTTTAGTAGAGGAGAATGCGGAAATTTTGCTTTAAACGGTGGGTTTATCTTTACTCAAAACGATACCATTAAAGGAATCATTGAAATGGGATGTGGCTATTCTCAATGGAGTTTTGAGTCATGGAATGAAAATGTATTGGATGGTTCACTTTCGGATATTGGATTTGAAAAAATGAGTGATGTGTTAGATGATATAAACTTGAAAATGAATTGAACCAACGCTCAACAAAACCTATGAGCAATGGAGCCATGAATACTGCTAATGGTTGCGCAAAAACCATTGTGCGATATTATAAAAAAGAAGAATTATTTATAACCTTTGCGACAAATTTATTAGATATGGGTTTTGAATGGGTAACTCTAAAAAACTACAAAAGACATTATGTTTGTTTGACATGTCAGAAAGGATTTAAACGGCCTTCTGAAGAAGACATGAAGCATCCTAAATCGAAGGATCTATCGGATTTAATGAATGAATATTATACCTCTGGAACGCAACAAGACATTGTGAAATACATTAAAGCATCATATCAGAAGTTGAAAGTGGTTTGTCCAAATTGTAAAAATCTTATGTTGCAGGTGCATTATGATTTTGAAGTTCCTCCTCAGCGCGATAAGAAATCATGGAAAAGCTTACAAAAAACAATGTATCCTAAAACTGATCTCAAATATGATACATATATTCAATGGCATCACCTCGAGTTAAAGAAAGTAGTTGCAAACTCAATTAAATTTAAAACACTAACACAAAATCTGGCAAAGTTGGAAAAAATGCCAACGAACTAAAGAATGTTGTTTTAGCAATTTCTAACGAATCAATTATTTGCATAAATAGAAATTAAGAATCCCTATTTTTGAAAGGAAAAATAAGCCATTAAAAAACACTAACAAGAGTATGAAAGACGTTGAAGATTTTTGTCCATCAGACAAACGGGAGTGGAGAAAATGGCTCGAATTAAACCATCAAAAGAAAGAAGCGGTTTGGCTCATTTTTTATAAGAAAAAATCGCCTAATTATAACCTAAGTTGGAGTGAATCAGTTGATGAAGCGCTTTGTTTTGGTTGGATTGATAGCACCAAAAAAACGATAGATACTGAAAAATACATACAGTATTTCAGTAAACGAAAAGCAAAAAGTAATTGGTCAAAGATAAATAAGGATAAAGTGCAAACCTTAATTGAACAAGAACTTATGAAAGAAGACGGTTACAAGAGCATTGAAATCGCAAAGAAAAATGGTTCCTGGACATTTTTAGATGAAGTTGAGGCACTTATAGTTCCTGAAGACTTAAAAGCAGAATTTATAAATTTCAAAGGGGCAATGGAACACTTTGATAGTCTAAGTAATTCTGCTAAAAAGATTTTATTGTACTGGATTGTTTCTGCTAAGAGAACTGAAACAAGACAAAAAAGAATTATTGAAGTAGCGGAAAATGCAGGTGAAAATTTAAAGCCAAAACAATTTAGGTAGACGAAAAACGTCTTATAGAATTAGTGCCCTCTTAAAAACTCTTTATTAGCATTCCCCCTTCAAAACCCTTAACTTTTAGGCATGAATCGATTATTGCTTATCATCACCTTAATTGGATTTTGCTCTGCAATATTTACCCGATTAGACATTTTTTAATAGCCCATATCAAAGCGTCCATTGGTTATTTTTAAAACCTCAGTTGCGCACGATTCATGACTGAGTAAATCCATTTCGAATGTTCCAGATATTATATCATTTAGCGTATCTAGATGTGTAATGGTTATTGTTCCTTTATTATTCTCGTCGTGAAAGTATGCTCCACATGACATATCTCCCCTATAATTTCTGAACCCAGTTATTTCGTTACTCAACACATCCATTTGGTAAGAGTCAGTAGAATAAATATCAATTCCGTAGAATCGAATAAACTGAAAAACACTATCGCTATTTGTGTTAATTACACCCTTTAACCACAAAGTCCCCAATACCTCATTATACTCCCCTTCTAATGGAATTGACCCTCCAATTGAAAATGAAGTACGAGCAACCCATACTTCGTCGTTTACTTTGCATGCGAATAAATTTTTCCCTTCATGCGTCAGAGGTGGAAGCTCCTTTTTAAGTTCACCTGGTGAATTTTTATTGCAGCCAACCAGCACTGTTAATAATAAAAGGCAAAATGTATATTTTAAGAATTCATTATAACCCATCTCTAAAACAGTTTTGTAAACTACAAGTTAATAATTTGAGACACTTTATTAAGTAACAGATATCACCCAATCACATGATTCTATACGACAGAGAAAAATCTCATTAAAACAAGCACCCTGACAAACCCTTTATTAGCATATCCCCTTCAAAATTCTTAACTTTTAGGCATGAATCGATTATTGCTTATCATAACCCTAATTGGATTTAACGCAACAAGCTTTGCCCAAGTGGATTTTGGTGAGCCTGAATTGGATGACGCTTTGCTGCAATCAAAGCAGTATAAACGGATAGACGACTATCATGCAAAACGACACACAGACGGACAAAATGGCGATTGGTTAAAACAACAAGCCTGGAATGAAGTTTTAGCCAATTCCAAACGAATTGATATGGAGCCTTGGCAAAACTTTGGCCCAGATACGGTGAGTGGTCGCATTATCTCAATCGCTTTTCATCCAACAGATGCCAATACTTTTTTAGTGGGTTCCGCATCAGGAGGATTGTGGAAAACAGAAAATTATGGGGAGACATGGTTTCCGATTACGGATGCTTTTTTGACCATGGGAATTGGAGCTGTGGCCTATAATCCACAAAATCCGAATTCAATTTTAATTGCCAGTGGCGAAGGTTATGGATTTGGTAGTGAATTTACACAAGGTTTTGGCGTTTATATCAGTCATGATGGCGGCAATACTTGGAATGAGACGGTAATAGTTGCCGAATTTGACCAATCCTTTGCAGGAATGGACATTTATTGGAATCCGGTTGACACGAGCAAAATTGCTGTGGCGTCATCCTTTGGGCAATATTTTTCAGAAGATGGTGGATATAATTATGTCTATACGTTAGATCGCATTGGAGGTCGCATGATGGCAGATCCATCTGATCCAAACCGCGTTTATTTTACAGCGCGTTATTATAGTGCTGATTTCCCTGGAGGCTTATATATCTCAGATGATTCCGGTGAATCGTGGGCACTTTCTGGAAGCGGTTTGCCAATTCCTAGTTTATTCGGTTATACCTCAATTGCCATTCACCCAATAGCCACAAACATTATTTATTTGGCAGTATCGCAAAGCGCCGTTGAGGGTTCTGGCCCCATGAAAGGGTTGTTTAAATCTGTTGATTCTGGCGCTAGTTTTGACGAGATTCCATCAACACAAGATATATTTTGTTATCCTGCTCCTTACGATTATATCTGTCAAGGTTGGTATGATAATACAATATTGATGGATCCAGAAGATCCAAACATTTTATATGCAGGCGGAACACGCATGTGGAAAAGCATAAACGGCGGTATTGATTGGGAGAATATTGATCTTAATCCAGAAGAAACAGCCTATGCTATACATGCAGATCATCACCAAACCATTTTCCATCCCATAACGGGAGATTTATTTGACTGCAACGACGGTGGCGTCAATTATTCAGGTGATGGCGGTGAAACTTGGACCAGTATTTCAAATGGATTGGTAACCCATCAATTTTACTCCATTGCATTTGCAGAAACGGATCCTGACGTGGTAATTGGAGGCGCCCAAGACGTTGGCACTTTTATCTCGACTAATGCACATGAGGGGCATTGGATCAACCCTCTTTCTGGTGATGGTTTTGGGCATATGATTTCGCATACAGACGCGGATGTTTGGTATGGCACAAGCTATATTAACTTACAACGTTTCAAAACAACGAATGCGGGTGTAGATTGGTTCACCATTAACGAAGGAACAAGCGGCGACCAATGGAGAATGCCACTTGAAATGCACCCAATATTCCACAATGTTTTACTCACTTCAGACAATGACTTTATATATAAATCAGTTAACGGCGGTTTAGTATGGTCACCTGTAGCTGCGGTTGGTCCAATTGGTACACTCGAATTTGATGAACAAAATCCTGACTTAGTATACGCCTGCGATCTTTTTGGAAGTGATATGTATCGCAGCATAGATGGCGGTAATACATGGGCAATATTAGACAGTTCGCCATTGGGGCCAATTACTGATATTGCATCTGATCCTTTGGAAACAGGAAAAGTTTACGTGACGGTGGGTAGCTATGGAGAGAATAATCAACTGTATCTGTCAGAAAATGCGGGATTAACATGGTCCAATATTTCAAATAATTTGCCAAATGTTCCAACAAATACCGTTGCAGTTTCAAGTTACAATAATCAAGAAGTGTACGTTGGTAATGATTTAGGTGTGTGGATAAGTTTGGATGGCGGTATCAATTATGAGGTGTTTAGTGCAGGACTACCAGCAGCAATTGTGGTGGAAGATTTGCATTTTTATGGGCCTGACACTACGGTTCGAATTGGAACCTACGGAAGAGGTTATTGGCGAACAGACGCGATTTCTAAAACGTATGCCAATTTGCCTTCACATGAGGCCAAAACGAATCAAATATTCGCTTATCCAAATCCGTCGAATAATGTTTTTCAACTCTCACAAGCGATTGGAGAATATGTAATTTATGACCAAGCGGGGAAATTCATTGTGAGACAATCCGACCTCATGATTGATCTTTCAAATTATGCTCAAGGTGTCTATTTTGTGAGGGCAGAGAATTATAGATTGAAATTGGTTAAGCTTTAGACTATCACTATAAAAAAAACCAGGCCCCAAGCATTAATAAAGATTATATCCGTCTTTTAAACCTTTCTTTCTACATTGCGGTTTTTAAGCCACCAAAATCGTTTAACCCATGATTTTCAAAAAGTTTGATGCATTTATTACTCGAATATCCAGTTTAAAAACAATGTTTTTGTTTTTAGGATTTTACATGCTCTTTAATGCAGTTATTTTACCAAATTCCGAGTCCGAAATTAATCGCCTTGCCCATAAAGAGATCGGTGTTGTTGATTTAACATTTGGTTATAACCCAGACAGAACAGTCCAGATGATTAACGGTTATGGCCCAGAATCGGCCGCTTACTACATTAATTCGGAAATGTTTACAGATGCCATTTACCCTGTGATCTATGCTTTTTTTTATGGGATAATCTTGTCGCTTCTTTACAAAAAAAAGGAGTTATTATGGATAAGAATGCTTCCTTTTATTGCAATGATTTTTGATTTCCTAGAGAATATTAGTATTATTTACTTGCTAGAAAACACCCCAATCATCATCTCAAAAACAGTACACCTTTGCGAAATATTTAAACTCCTAAAATGGAGTATTTTCGGCCTTATAATTATTCTTATCTTAATTGCATTACTGAGGCTGCTGAAAAATAAGCTCGTGAAGACAAGCGTTAGCGCCCGGAATTAATTTCACTGTATTTCCGACCAGATACTAATTACACATGAACTTGTAATTAAACCTTATATCTGCGAATTGTATTCAAGCTTCTGCGATATGCGTACGTCGCTCAAACAATTCCAGCATAACTTTGTTCTTAAATAAACCAAAGGCTATGAAAGAAAGAAAAATTGGAAGACGCATTTTTATTATAATATTGACTTTGCAGGCTATATTCGAATTGGTAATAGGTGGTAGTTTATTGATTGACTTACCTGCCACCTTAAAAGCTGGTTTTGGTATTACACACACAAGTGATTTCGATATTATTGGCTTAGCGCTAGGACTATATTTATTACTTTTAACTGGCCTTATGATTTTGAGTATTGTATGGACGATAAAAAGAAATTTTTCTGGAATAACTTTAGGGATTATAATTGGCGTTTTTCTTTTTCTTTTCGGAGTAATGAGTTTCTTTAAAACAGGGGAAACAGGAGGTTTATTGGGTGATAGCATAAGAGGGGTAATAACAGTTGTTTTTGCCTATCTCGCAAACAAAGAATTAAAGAAGGTAAATGGCTGAATTTTATCACATAAAAAGCATTTCTGAAATCAATAAATTATTTGGATTGGGCAAACCCTTGCACCCACTAATTACAGTAATAAGGCAGTGCCCTAAGGTAGGTTAAACGTATCTGGAAAATTTCGTAAATTCCTTTTGAGCCTCTATCTTTCTTTGGCAAGCGCGAGGTTTCTATAGCTGATTAATATAACAAATACGGGTATTAGTTTGTCCTACTTATAACAGCTTAAGCATTTTGCTCTTATCGATAACGCAGACCGCTAAAAAATTGCACAGAACTGTGCACTCATAATATACAAATGACTTAAAATGTGCGTTAGACAACCTGTAGTAGAATCTGTCTGTAATTGTAGAATATGTTTTGTAAATTCATAGTCTTATGAGGATATTCATTGTAGAGGATAATACAAGTCACCTTAAGCTAATGCAGGCAAAGGTTACATCTTTGGGATATCAAGTTGTTGGCACAAGTCAAACCATTCATGGGACTTTGCCCGCTATTCAGAAAACACAACCCGCCGTTGTATTGGTCGATATTAATATTCAGGGCGAAAATGATGGAATTCAATTGGCAAAGTCCATCAAAGAAAATACGGATGCTGCTGTATTGTTTGTTACCTCTCAAAGTGAAAGCAAAGTTATTTCAGAAGCAGTGGCTGTAGAACCCGACGGTTATTTGGTTAAACCTGTTGAACCCGCAGATTTGAAAGCAAACATAGAACTTGCGCTCTTTAAAAATGCCCAAAAAGCCCAAAATATAAAATCTTCAAATGAACCTGAAATTAAATTTGGAGAGGAGTTTTTAACAGTTCGTACAGGTGAAAAACTCCAAGTATTACAATTTAAAGACATTAAATTCATAAAAGTTGACACGAAGAACTATGTTACTTTAATGGATGTCAATAATCGCCCATTTGTAATAAGAGATTCGTTAAAACATGTAATTAACGCCATTTTACCAGATTCTTTCATTCGAACACATCACAGTTACGGCGTAAATATTGACTATATTCTATTCATTGATGAACGTGATCAAATTGTTCATTTAAAGACAGATGACACCGTGCCAATTGGGAAATCATTCAAAAAAGACGTATACGAAAAAATGAATATAAAATCATAAAATGCTATTTTTCCCGTTCGTTCTATAGTATCCGCATTCGAATTTTACCAAAATTTGATTCGTCGCTTTCTTACCAGTAAGATTTAGCCACGGCTAATGTTAATCTATCAAAGAGCCTTTCCCCGAAGTATCTGCGGTTAAGTTTGTAGCAAAATTCATTCAAATAATTTTGCAAATA
>WTCE01000020.1 GCA_013138735.1 Crocinitomix sp.
TTTTAATGCCAAAATAAAGGAGTTTAGAAGAGTTTTTAGAGGGGTTAGAGATACACCGTTTTTTCTATTTAGATTAACTCAAATTTTTGCTTAAATAAGTTACGACCCAAGTTTAGCGTTTGATCCCCACTTACCCCGTCAATTTTCCCCCATTAATTTTGAATCCAATCTTTATTTAACTAAATTTATAGATTATGTTTCTAACATGTGGAATATGAGCATTATAGCCCATTTAGAAATAGAATAATTTTAAGCCTAATAATACAAATTATGAAAAAAAATCTCCTCTTTATTATCTTGCTATTAATAGCAACAACGGGTTCCTCTCAACCCATACTTGAATTTCTAAAAATAGCCGCCGAAGATCGCGATACTGAAGATCGCTACGGATGGTCCGTTGATATTAGTGGTGAATTTGCCATTGTCGGTGCTTATGCAGATGATTATGGAGGAAGCCCAAATATGGGATCGGCACATATCTATCAAAACACAGGAGAAGATGAATGGACCTTTGTTCAGAAACTTTTCAATTCGGATCAAGAGAATTATGACCGTTTTGGTTGGTCTGTAGCAATAGATGGTGAAACAGCAGTTGTCGGTTCATATGGTGAGGATGATGACGCTGATGGAGAGGTGAACCTTTCTAAAGCTGGTTCAGCCTATGTTTTTGAACGTGGTGATGACGGCGTTTGGGTAGAAGTGCAAAAACTTGTGGCTTCCGATCGGGCAGCTGGAGACGAATTTGGTTGGTCAGTAGCCGTGCACGGAACAACAGTCGTTGTTGGAGCGCATAATGATGATAAAGATGAAGACGGACTCGGTTATATGTATCACGC
Organism: Crocinitomix sp.; assembly: GCA_013138735.1. Classification (GTDB taxonomy): domain Bacteria; phylum Bacteroidota; class Bacteroidia; order Flavobacteriales_D; family Crocinitomicaceae; genus Crocinitomix. The sequence goes on from WTCE01000020.1 coordinate 837, forward strand.
AGGTTCTGCTTATGTATTTGATCGTGATGTTGACGGTGAATGGACCGAAACTCAAAAGATTGTAGCTTCAGATAGAAGTCCTGGTTTTGAATTTGCCCCGGAGCATGAAGATTGGAACGATCGCTTTGGCGAATCAGTCGGCATTTGGAATGATTACCTTATTGTTGGTGGGCCATTTGCATCTAAAGCTTATATGTTTGAACGTGATGGTGATGTTTGGGATGAAGTTGATCTATTAACTTTTCCTGGAATTTCTTGGTTAGACCGAGCTGCACCAGTTTCTATAGACGGAACAACATGTGCCTTAGGTGCGTCTACGGAAGATACAGATGAATTTGGAGATAATTATTTAAAAAACGCTGGCGGTGTTGCCGTATTTACGCGAACAGGTCCAGGAGAATGGACTTTCTTGCAAAAATTGGTGGCAGGAGATAGAAGTGCTGGTGATCACGTAGGTATTAGCGTATCGGTTGACGACAATTATATTGTAGCCGGAGCGCATCAAGACAATCATGATAAAACGACAGACAATGATTTGGAAAATGCCGGTTCATGTTATATCTATAAGTTGGTTGGTGATACCTATGCCCAATATGATAAAATTGACCTTTCCGATCGTGAAATTGAAGATCAAATGGGAATTTCGATTTCTATTTCAGATAGAACAATACTAGTAGGTGCTTTCCAACAAGATTATAACGCAGACGGAGCTGCTTATTTTGAAGATGCCGGAGCTGCTTATTTCTTTAAAGATTTGGAAGACGAAGCCTGCCCTACTGTCTTCTCTTCACAATCACCAAGTATTTGTGACGGCGAGACTTTTGTGGTAGACGGTGATGTTTATGATGAAACTGGAACGTATAGCAATACCTTAACATCTATTGACGGGTGTGATAGTATTGTGACAACATATTTAACTGTTATTACAGACGAACCATTTGTTTATACCATAGAAATTTGCGCAGGTGAAGTTTACGAAGTTGGTGATTCTGAATATGACGAAACAGGAATTTATACCGACATTTTTGCTACAGATGCTGGATGTGATAGTATTGTTGAAACAAATTTAATTGTCTTGGACGGAATTCCAGATAATGAAATTATAGATGCAGGAGGCGGTGTCTTAGAGGCTACAGCTGAAGGCGGAGTTTATTTCCAATGGGCGATTTGCGATCCATTTGAAATAATCCCATTTGAACCGTTTTTCACCTTCGAACCGGAAGTTGATGGTACATATTTAGTAATTGTTGAAAACGAATTGGGTTGTATTGATACTTCTGATTGCTTTGTTTATGGAGACGACGGTGATGCCGTAATTTTGCCAACAGAAGGTACTGCTACTACTCAAACATCTTGTGATGGACGTTTGTTAGATAGTGGTGGATCAGGTGGTAATTATACGGACGGTGAAGATTCTCAAATAACGATTTCTCCAACTGGAGCATCTGTGGTTCATTTAGATTTTGCTGAATTTAATGTTAATGGTGGTACTGATTGTGTTTTGGATTGGATGGCCGTTTATGACGGAGATGATATTACTGATCCATTATTGGGTCTTTATTGTGATGACAATCCACCTCCAGCTATACTTTCTTCTACAGGCGGTTCGGTAACAATAGTTTTCCATTCTGATGCAGCTGATGTATTAAGTGGCTTCGAAGTATTTTGGGAATGTGAGATTGAAGATCCAGGAGATGAATTAACTATGCCAACTGATGGAGCTGGTCCAACTCAAACTGATTGCGAAGGAACTTTATTTGATAGTGGTGGATCTCTAGGCGATTATGGAGTGTCTGAAGATGCACAAATAACGATTTCTCCAACCGGAGCATCTGTGGTTCATTTAGATTTTGCTGAATTTAATGTTGACGGCGCTACTGATTGTGTTTTGGATTGGATGGCCGTTTATGACGGAGATGATTTGACTGATCCATTATTGGGTCTTTATTGTAATGACAATCCACCTCCAGCTTTACTTTCTTCTACAGGCGGTTCGGTAACAATCGTTTTCCATTCTGATGCAGCTGCTGTGTTAAGTGGCTTCGAAGTATTCTGGGAATGTGAGATTGAAGATCCAGGAGATGAATTAACTATGCCAACTGATGGAACTGGTCCAACCCAAATTGATTGCGAAGGAACTTTATTTGATAGTGGCGGATCTCTAGGCGAATATGGCATATCAGAAGATGCACAAATTACCATTGCACCAACGGGTGCAACATCAGTTGAATTGACTTTTGTTGATTTTGACGTTGAAGGCGAAGCGGATTGTACATTTGATTGGTTAGAAGTTTTTGATGGACCTGATGTGACTGATCCTTCTTTAGGACAATTTTGTAATGATAACTTACCACCTGCAACGCTTACCTCTACTGGAGGAGCCGTGACAGTTGTTTTCCATTCGGATGACGTACTTGTTCATGAAGGATTTGAAATTGATTGGACCTGTAGCGACGAGATTGACGATTCTGGTGTAGCTGAATTGTCATTTGAGGGCAATGTTTCAATCTATCCAAATCCAGCAACTGGGCAATTTAATATTGATTTATCAGGAACGGAAATGCCACTTGATTTGGAAATTGTGAACGAATTGGGTCAAATCATTTATACGACTCAATTAACAGATCTAAATAATCAAATTGATTTGGCAGAACTTGCCATTGGTGTTTACATAGTAAAATTATCAAGCGAAACGGCAGTTCATAATTCACGATTATTGATTATTAAAAAATAATAAAGTCTCTTTACACAGACTTTAAAATTCTTAAACCCGTCTTAGTTTATCTAAGACGGGTTTTTTATGCTTTATAACAGAACTATACACTAAATACGGATATAGAAAAATTTTTGGGTCATTTGCCATTTTTTTTTATTGATTTTTTAAGAAACGTTTATAATAAGTTCAAATGTTTATCGGCGTTCGTCGGAGGATTGATTTTTTCAAAGCGGATTATTAGAAAGATGGGGAAGCTCGCGTCGCAGCGCAGTAAGATCAACCGACCGCACTTATAATCTGTGAAGAAAAAATTGATTTGAGAATGCGCCTTGAAGATACCAAGCCCTGCTAGGAGAACTTTTGGGTTCGTTTTGTTCGAGCAAAAGGAATAAACACTAAGGTTTATTTACTGTAGAATTTCTCTAAAATAGATTATTGGTTCAATATTCACTTCAAATACTAGCTAGGTTTCAATTTATCTCAAAGTCAAATCTCTACACAAGATTTGACTTTGAACCAGAAATATGTCAATAGAGCGTAGGGTAATAGGTAGTTCTGCTAACTCTATATAAATCGTCAAGCATTAAATTATTCCAAAGCATGAAAATAAAATCAAATTTTAAAATGACCCATAAAAAAGACTTGATCCCTAAAGACATCAAGCTAAGAAAATCCACCAGCCATAATTTCAGCCACGGCCGCATGATAGGCCTCAATTGTCTTCGCTTTTTTAATCTTTTTAAACGTTTTATGTGGATTTGGAAAAGTTTCCGCAAAATATTCCCAAAAAGAGGTCATTTTAGTAAGAACATGGCTTTTGCCAGATAAAGCACTCGCATAATCTTCGAAAATAGTATCAATGAATTTTTGAAATACCGCTACCCTATCGACTGGATAATCCGTTGAGTTTGCTTTAATCATAGCGGGTAAAAAGGGATCAGCAATTAATCCGCGGCCAATCATCCAATGGTCAATTTCTGGAAATAGGGACTGCATTTTTCTAAATCCTTCAACAGTTGTAATGTCACCGTTATAATAGATTTTATGCCGTGTGTCAAAGCAATTAGTAAAGGAATCTAAATCAACACCACCTTTGTACAATTGTTTGCCAATTCTTGCATGAATTGCAATGTTTTTAATGGGATATTTATCTAAAACGGGCAGTACATCTAATATTTCAGCAGCATGCTCATACCCCATTCGCATTTTCATGGAAACTATAATGTCTGATTCATTGTGAACTCGTTGCAAAACTGCATCAATTCGGGCTGGATCATTAATTAAACCTGATCCCATGCACCGTTTAGTAACCATTGGATAGGGACAACCCAAATTCCAATTGAGTTCATTGTATCCGAGACTTTGCACATATTTAGAGACAAATAAAAATTCATCTGCATCATTGGTCATTACTTGCGGAATTAATTCTTTAACTGAATTATTCTTCGGCAATAAATCCCTTTCGTAATTTGGTTTGATGAGCATCTTGCCGTTTAAACGGATGTAGGGCGCGTAGTACGTATCAATTCCACCGAAATATTTATCAAAAGCATTTCTAAACCGAAATTCGGTAAAGCTTTGAAGTGGTGAAGACAATAGAACCATGGACATTTAGAACCTTTGGGCAAAGATTGAAATTAATTCGGAATGTCCATTCGATTTAAGTGAATAAAAGAAAGCAGACTAATATTTGTTCAATGCGTCAATTTCAAGTTTGAATTATGGAAGTCAACATTTAAATCACTTATCTTTGCGCCACATGCAAATTGAAATTCTATATGAAGATGACGACTTGGTTGTTATCAATAAGCCCAATAACATGCTGGTGCACGCTTCATATTACGCGCGAAACATTAAGGAACCGTCCTTATTAGCCCGTTTAAAAGAATCAATTCCTGTTAAGCTCTATCCTGTTCACCGTCTAGATTATAAAACCTCAGGTGTCATTGTTTTGGCAAAATCATCTGCAGGAGCAGCAGAAATTCAAGAACAGTTTGCAAGCAATACCATTAAAAAGCGATATATGGCATTGGTTCGTGGACGTATAAAAGAATCTGGAACTGTCGAAACACCAGTGAAAAATCCGGATACTGGTGTTTATAAGGAAGCAAAAACGAATTTCAATGCCTTATTGTATACAGAAGTTGATATTCCTGTAAAGCCATATCCTAAAAGCAGATATTCTTGGGTTGAACTATTTCCGCAAACAGGGCGGATGCATCAATTGCGTAAACACATGAATAAGATCAGCCACCCTATCATTGGCGATCATAAATATGGTAACCGTCATCATAATAAAATGTTTGCAGAAGAATTAGGTTTTGCAAATATGTTCTTACATGCTGCCGCAATCGAATTTGAACATCCTGTAAGTAATGAGGTGATTTCAATAAGCGCTTCAAAACCAGTTTTTTGGAACGAAGCGTTTGCTGTTTTAAACCTAACATCATAAAACTTAAACGCATAAAAAAACCTTGTTATACAATGGTATAACAAGGTTTTAATTTAATTAGATATTACAACTTTTTCTAACTCAAGATGCGATTTAAACGGATACTATATACTTAAAATCAGACATCTCATTAATCTATTATAAATGGGCTATTTTTGTATCGCAGAAACTACCCCGTTTACAATATAGATATATACATTATTGGAGTATACCATTTGTTTACTTTTAGATCCTTCCACAATAGTTTCATTATCTGATTCTGGTTCTCCCAATAATGAAATAACATTTGACTCTGTCATTCCTATGCGAATCGACTTTCCGTTAATTTCCGTTCCATTTTCACATTCAGCAATTTTAGCTTTAGTTGCTTTGAATTCATCAACCATTCCGGCTTTACCGTAAGCTGATTTAAGTGCTTCTAAAATTTGAATATCACATGGCTCTTCCTTTTCAGCATTTTCTAAAAAAGATACCGCTTTTTTAAAGCTTTCTTTAGACTCTGCAATTTTCGCATCATACATTTCATTGTATTTTGGATCGTTAAAATCAAACGTATTCGCTTCGTTATTAGCATCTGCTCCTTTATTAAAGAAGAATACACCTAAAGAATACTTTGCATTTGTGTGATCAGGTTCCAGCGCTAAGGTTTTGTTATATGCTGCCTCGGCGTCTTCCATTCTCCCCATTTTTTCGTAAATAATTCCAGAAGTGTATAATAAAGCTGTATTATCTGGCGCTAATTTAATAGCAGCCGACAATGCTTTTCCTGCTTCTTCATTCTTGCCTTGATCAATATAGAAATTGATGCTACGAATTAAAAGGTCTAAGTTATCAGGGTATTTTGCTACTGCATCTGCCAATTCTTTCTCCGCTTCTGCCATCTTACCTTGTGCTTTCATTGCTTCAGAAAGAAATCCAACACTTTCTCCAGTATTGTAGTTTAAAGCAATACATTCTTTAAATGCCTTTTCTGCAGCTTCATGCTCTTCTTCCATTAAAGCCGCTTGACCACCAAAGAAATAGTACATTGAATCTTTAACACCAACAACTTCACCAAACTTAGCTGCTCCTAAGAGTCCAGCCATTGCCATTTCATATTTTTGTTCGCCATAAGCAGTAATTCCTTGGTTTGCCATCATTGCTCTCCAATAATTTGCAAATTCATCAACCTGATCAGTATAACGTTCTTTTACATCAACCTCTTTTGATTTAATTAAAGCAGGGAAAATCGCCTCAGTTATTTTTTCAACATCTAAACCAGCGAACATTGTAGAATCCATTCCATATGCGATAAGTACACCAAAATTGATTTTACCAACATACATTAAGCGTTTCGCCTCCTCTTTTGAAGATTCCTGTACAGGAACTCTATCAATAATTTCTTTCGCGTCTTTAATGTCTTTTATAGCTTGTTCTTGATCTTTTGCAAGATTAGCCTCAAAGTCATTATAAGCTAATGCAGCATTTACAGTTTTACCCGTTTGGCCAAATCCAGCTGCCGAGATTAAAACAAGACTTAGTATTAATACGATTTGTTTCATTTTATTTTTGTTTATCATTTTTTTAATAGATGCAGAATCTAATTCGATTCCACACAACACAATCCAAAAGTTGTGCCATATTACAAAAATACTTAAAGACAATGAGAATTTCAAAGATGTGAAGGTACTAATTGATTAATTGATAACTTTGTTTACTAAATTATTTTTGATTTTAGGCCCATGAAGCATTTGATTATTCTTTTCATATTATTGTTAAGCAACGGCTTATTCTCACAAATTGCATTGGAAAATGGTTATGCTGATCGTTTTGAATTATTAATCTTCGAACAATATAAGGTTGTTTTGCTTGAATTCAAGGAGAGCGAAGATAGTGATGACTATGATTTGTACACATGGAAATTCTTTTTGTATAATGAAGATGAATTTTTAGTGGATCACCTCAAGATAAGTTCGAAAAGTGCTTACGAATCAATTCATTTTAGAAAGGAGCAAAATGATTATTTAATTTATTCATGCAGTTTTGAAGGAGATAAAGTATACCAAATTCAGATTAAGAAGGATGGGCTAAATATTCGAGATTGTCGTTTGGATGTTGGAGCTATGCTTTGCGACCGCACTTTCTTTTACTCAAATGATGAGATATATGTTATTGGAAGGAGTAAATTTTTTAATAAAAAGCAAGGTTACCCCACACAAATTTACAAACTTGCTTTTGAAGATTATGAGAGTAAGCAGGCGAAGATAATTGCTATTGATTTACACGCTGAAAACCAAACGTTGTTTGAAAAAGATGATGTAATTCCATTCGATCGTTCGCGAAGTATGTTTCTTGGTGATAAGGTTTCTAGAAAAATAATTGATGTGGATAGTGGTGGTCTATTCATTTCAATGCCTTTAATAGAAAAGATTGAAGGTAGAAGGGATAAAGGCAGACGTCGTTCTGTTGTTATTTATCATCTTGATAAAAATAGTAATTTCAAATTTCAAATGAAGATTCAGGTAGACAATGGTAATATTAACAATCTTTATTCTGTGCAATTGACTGAAAACACCTTTTTGTTGCATGGGACATACTCAATAGGAGATCGAGACTTTGATGAAGGAATATATTCCTGTCAAATTGAAAAAAATAATTCTAAATTAGCACAGTTAAATCTTCAATTTACACCTTTTGATGAGATATATGATTTCCATCCAAATGAAAAAGACGGTAATCATAAAGAAGATTATTTGGATGATGTATACTTAAATACAATTGGATGCTTCAAAACAAGAGATTATTATGTAGTCGGCACCCAATTGTGTAATCAACGTACTGTTAGGGTGATTGGAGCTGACCACTACACGCACAAATATTTAAAGGGTTATGAGGTTCGAAGTCGATTAGACTCATTAAGGACAAGGAATAAGGACTTTTTATTTATGAAATATAACAAAAAGGGTCAATTGATAACGAGCCAGATTTTTGAAATCGGAAGAGCAAATACAACTAATTTTGTTTATGGAAAAAAAGTTGTTTCGTTTTATTTAGATGGTAACCGAATCATAATAGATGTGCTACATTCAGAAGATAAGCACGATTTTGAGGTGTTTGAGAATAGTCAGGTAGCCGCAGTTCAATCCAAGGCCGTTGATTTGAGAAAAAAGCCCTCATTTGAATATCAATCGAGTCAAGCCTATGTCAAGAATATAATTCCTCGAATTCTTGACAATAAGAGCAAGCCAAATGAGGTTTACTATTCTTTGAGGAAAATTCAAAAATTAAAAAATGATGAGCTCGGAAGAAAATGGGTGGATAGTTTGATTATTTACAAAATGGAGCAATAGTTTATTCCTCCTTCAGATAGAATTAGGACAATAATTTTTTTCACAAAAAAAAGGAGCACCAAAACGGCACTCCTTCATGATTTTTCATTCAGTATAAAATCTACTCCTCTTCAGAACCTGCATCATCCGCAGTTCCTTCAGCTTCACCAGTCACATCTTCACCTTCAGCGTTTTCAACAATGATTGGATTTCCATCTTCGTCTAATTTTACAATCGGATTTCCATCTTCATCTAGTTCTACTTCTTCCTCTTCTGCTTCTCTATCGCGATAAACTTTTGCAACAGCTGCAATTTCATCACCACCACGTAAGCTAATTAACTTCACTCCTTGTGTTGCACGTCCCATTACTCTTAGAACATCAACATGCATTCTAATTGTAATTCCTTTTCGAGTTATGATCATTAAATCATCATCATCCGTTACGTTTTTCATGGAGATTAATGAACCAGTTTTATCAGTAACGTTAATGGTTTTAACACCTTTACCGCCACGATTAGTGATTCTGTAGTCAGAAACTGATGAACGTTTACCGTAACCATTGCTAGATACAACTAATACATTCGCTTCGTCATTCTCAACAGCAATCATTCCAACCACTTCATCCTTGTCACTCTGTAACGTAATTCCACGAACACCTGATGCCGTACGTCCCATGAATCGAACTTTCTCTTCATTGAATCGGATTGCTTTACCAGATTTCAAAGACAACATGATTTCGTTAGTACCATTTGTCAACTTTGCTTCTAATAGCTCATCTCCTTCACGAATTCCAATAGCATTAATACCATTTGTTCGTGGTCTTGAATAAGCTTCTAGCTTCGTTTTCTTAATGACACCTTTCTTAGTACACATTACAATATACTTGTCAGTAACGTATTCAGGATCTTTAATATCCTTCACATTAATAAAGGCCTTAATCGAATCATCTTGTTCAATATTGATTAAGTTTTGTAATGCTCTACCTTTAGCTCCTTTACTTCCTTCTGGAACTTCAAAAATTCTCATCCAGAAACATTTTCCTTTTTCAGTAAAGATCAACAACCAGTTATGATTCGTTGCAACAAATAAGTGCTCTAAGAAATCTTTATCCCTTGTTGCAGATCCTTTTGCTCCAACTCCTCCTCTACTTTGAACTCTGTATTCGTCTAGTGATGTACGTTTAATATAACCAGCGTGTGAAATTGTAATTACTACTTCAGTATCAGGAATTAAATCCTCAATACTCATTTCATTCGCAGAGTATTCTATGATAGAACGACGCTCATCACCATACTTATCTCTTACATATTGCAACTCATCTTTAATGATTTGCATTCTACGACCTTCGTCTGCTAAAATATCTCTTAAGTCATTAATAGTGATCATTAAGGCATCATATTCAGTTCTTAACTTGTCTTGTTCTAGACCAGTTAATTGTCTCAATCGCATTTCTACAATCGCTCTAGACTGAATATCGCTTAATTCGAAACGAACCATCAATTTCTCTCTTGCTTCTTCCGGGCTTTTAGATGCTCTAATTAATTTGATGACTTCATCAATATTATCAGACGCAATAATTAAACCTTCTAAGATATGTGCGCGCTCTTCAGCTTTGCGCAATTCAAACTGAGTTCTTCTTGTAACAACTTCATGTCTATGTTCTACAAAGTGTACAATCATATCCTTCAAGTTCAAAACTTCAGGACGACCTTTTACTAACGCAATGTTATTTACTGAAAATGAGGTCTGTAGTGCTGTGTACTTAAATAATTTATTTAATACAACATTTGGTATCGCGTCTCTCTTTAATTCATAAACGATACGCATCCCGTTTCTATCAGACTCATCTCTTAAATCTGAGATTCCAGAAATCTTCCCATCATTCACCAAGTCAGCTGTCTTCTTAATCATGTCAGCCTTATTCACTTGATAAGGTATTTCCGTCACGATAATCGCTTCTCTTCCTTCTCTTATTTCCTCAATAACAGCTTTTGCTCGCATCATTACACGACCACGACCAGTGCGGAAAGCATCCTTCACTCCTTCGTATCCATATATAATACCTCCAGTTGGAAAATCTGGAGCTTTAATGTATTCCATTAAACCATCAATGTCAATATCCCTATTGTCAATATATGCCTTAATACCATCAACCACCTCTGTTAAGTTATGCGGTGGCATATTAGTCGCCATACCAACAGCAATACCGCTGGCACCGTTACATAAAAGGTTAGGTATTTTTGTAGGTAAAACTGTTGGCTCCATTAAGGAGTCATCAAAGTTTAATGAAAAATCTACCGTTTCTTTATCTAAATCAGCTAATAGCTCTTCTGCAATTTTTTGCAAACGTGACTCCGTATAACGCATTGCTGCGGGACTGTCACCATCAACTGATCCAAAGTTTCCTTGTCCATCTACCATTGGGTATCGTAAAGACCATGGTTGCGCCATACGCACCATTGTGTCATATACTGATGAATCTCCGTGCGGGTGATACTTACCCAATACATCCCCAACAATTCTGGCAGACTTTTTATGTGGTCTATTTGAATACACTCCCAAATCCTGCATTCCGTACAAAACCCTTCTGTGAACCGGCTTTAAACCGTCACGGACATCTGGTAGAGCTCTTGATACAATTACTGACATTGAATAATCAATGTAAGCTGATCTCATCTCCTCATCAATGTTTATTTTGATGATATTTTCTCCTTCGGCCATATACTATATTTCTTGTTTAGTTTTAAAGGTCGAAAATAGGCAATTTTTCCCTACGAAATCCATGTCAGAATGGCGACTTATTAACAAAAATGGCAGGAAAATATTGTTTATTAACAATCGGTACGAAAATTGTTGTTTGTATTTTGACAATTCGAATTTATTGGGTTATTTTGGAATGAGCTAGAAGAATAAATTAGAAAATTAAAATTTTGGGCAAATTTGTGCGTCTTATTAATATACGATTTGTTAATTTTTGAGTAAATTAATGGCACAAATTCTCATTTAAATAAAAAACTATCTATCGGTTTGTTTGTTAAAACTGATAAAAGAATATTAAAAACTATGGATGCAAATTTTTCTGCAAGAGCAAAAGATGTCCTGTCGTTCAGTCGAGAGGAGGCCTTGCGCCTAGGAAATGACTATTTGGGTGTTGAACACATTCTTTTAGGCATACTCCGCGAAGGCGAAGGGTTGGCCATTAAATTACTATTAGAATTCCAAGTTGATTTGCAACGCATTCGATTGGAATTGGAAAAAACATTAAAGGAGAATAGGGTAAAGAGTATTACCGCGAATAATATTCCCCTTGTTAGGCAAGCTGAAAAGGTGTTGAAAATCACTTATTTAGAAGCAAAGCTTTTTAAGAGTAGTAAGGTTGGAACAGAGCATATTTTATTGGCAATTTTAAGAGAAGAAAATAATTTAGCCACGCGCATACTAAATAAATATGGCGTTATTTACGAAAACATCAAAGAAGAATTAGAAGCAATGATTGAAGAACAAAATTACCCAAAAGCCGAATTTCCAGGGAACACAGATGATAACGACGAGCAGGGTAATGAGGGTTCTGGCTACAGTAACAAGGGCGATTCAGGAGCTAAGCGCTCATCTGATGGTAAATCGAAAACTCCAGTATTGGACAATTTTGGTAGAGACTTAACCGCTATGGCGGAAGAGAATAAACTGGATCCGATTGTTGGACGTAAATTAGAAATTGAGCGTGTGTCTCAAATTCTTTCTAGAAGAAAGAAAAACAATCCAATATTAATTGGTGAACCCGGAGTTGGGAAATCAGCAATTGCAGAAGGATTAGCTTTAAGAATTGTTCAAAAGAAAGTTTCTCGTGTTTTATTCGGTAAACGAATTATCTCGTTGGACTTGGCTTCTTTAGTTGCTGGGACCAAATATAGAGGACAGTTTGAAGAGCGCATGAAGGCCGTTATGAATGAATTAGAGAAGTCTAGAGACATTATATTGTTTATAGATGAGATTCATACCATAATTGGTGCTGGTGGTGCATCTGGCTCTTTAGATGCATCTAATATGTTTAAGCCTGCATTGGCAAGAGGTGAAATTCAAGTAATTGGAGCCACTACTTTGGATGAGTTTAGACAGTATGTAGAAAAAGATGGCGCTTTAGAACGTCGTTTTCAAAAGGTATTGATTGAGCCAACTAATATTGAAGAGTCAATTGAGATTTTGAATAATATTAAGGAGCGTTATGAAGATCACCATAATGTAACGTATTCAGAAGAAGCAATTCATGCTTGTGTCAAGTTGACGGAGCGTTATATGTCTGACAGAAACTTACCAGATAAGGCAATTGATGCTTTGGACGAAGTAGGTTCTCGTGTTCACATTACGAATATTAATGTGCCAAAAGAAATTACAGATTTAGAGAAGAAGATTGAAGCGATTAAGGACGAGAAAGGAAATGTAATTAAAAGTCAGCAATATGAAAAAGCGGCTGAATTAAGAGACACTGAAAAGAATTTACAAACCGAATTAGAGAATGCTCAGGCACGTTGGGAAGCTGATGCGAAGGAAAACCGTATAATGGTTACGGAAGATAATGTTGCAGAAGTTGTTTCAATGATGACAGGGATTCCGTTACGTAAAGTATCTGAATCTGAAAATGGTAAAATTCAAACATTAGGAGAAACCATTAAAGGACATGTAATTGGACAAGATGCGGCTGTCGCTAAAGTTGTGAAAGCAATTCAGCGTAACCGTGCAGGATTAAAAGATCCGAATAAGCCAATTGGATCATTTTTCTTCCTCGGGCCAACTGGTGTTGGAAAAACGCAATTGGCTAAAGTATTGGCTAGAACAATGTTTGATTCGGAAGAAGCACTTATTCGTGTAGACATGTCTGAATACATGGAAAAGTTCTCCATCTCAAGATTGGTAGGAGCGCCTCCAGGATATGTTGGATATGAAGAAGGGGGACAATTAACGGAGAAAGTTAGACGTAAGCCCTACTCTATTATTTTGTTAGATGAGATTGAAAAAGCGCATCCAGATGTGTTTAATATCTTATTACAAGTATTAGATGATGGACATATGACGGATGGATTGGGTCGTAAAATTGACTTCAAAAACACTGTAATTATCATGACATCAAATATTGGTGTGCGACAGCTGCAAGATTTTGGAACAGGAGTTGGTTTTGGAACAAAATCGCAAACGGACCAGGCAGACGTGAATTCTCAGTTGATCATTCAAAAAGCATTGAAAAAGGCATTCTCTCCAGAATTCTTGAATCGTATTGATGATATGATCATCTTTAATTCATTGACAAAGGATAATATTCATAAAATCATTGATATTGAGTTAGAAAAATTATATGGAAGAATCCATGAATTAGGCTATTCAATTAAGATGACGAATGAGGCGAAGGATTATATCGCTGATAAAGGATATGACGAGAAGTATGGAGCAAGACCTTTAAACAGGGCTATCCAGAAATATGTTGAAGATCCTTTAGCAGAAGAAATCATTAACGCTAACCTGGCTGAAGGCGATACAATCGCAATTAGCTTTGATAAGAAAAAAGAGGAGATTGCCATTAAGATTGAAAAGGGCAAGAAACCGCCAAAGAAAAAAGAAACGAAGAAGGAAGAATAGATTTTTTTTCGAAATATAATATTAAACCACCGTGCATTGGCGAGAGCATTAAAGTACGGTGGTTTTTTTGTGCGCTTTACTTTGATATTTTGAATTTATATTCCAAATGTAGTTTTTTAAACACATTCCTGAAAAAAATAAAAAATTATTCCCATTATCCAAACCTTTTGCGAGGAGGACGCGTCTATAAGGATATGCTGAGACAATCCCTTTCAATACTATTCGTATTTACGCTTCAAGCAAGTAGCTATGCCCAGTTGAGTGTCTCAACATTTGTTACACCACGAATTGAGAGCGAGGCTACAAGTGTTATTCAAATGGCGCCTCAATACAAAACAAAAGTCAATACCTATGCAACGATAAACGGAGCATACCAAAAAGGAAAGTTTTTTATCGAGGTTGGATTTGGTTTATTGCACAAAATTGATCAAAGTTTGACACGAGCTGGAGTAGTTTATACAGGTGGAGGGTCAGGTGAGTTAACTGGGGACTATTTCAATTACAAGACTGAATTCGATTACACTAACGTACAATCAAAAGTTAATTTTGGTGGCATAATAGAGAAGAATCATCTGTCATTGGCAATTGGACTCGGTTTGCAAACAGAATATCTCGTTGGTTTTAATTTAAAATCGTTCAGCGGTCCAATTTATCATAATTTGGATGAGAAAACCGAGCCATTCAAGCAAACAAATACCTCTTTTTATTGAAAAATAAATCCACGTTGGTCTTTTGATAGCAATGTTTTTATTGAATTAAATAATCTAATTGGTATTTCACCTAATCAAAAATCACATTTGCGAAAAATGAATCTAAGTATAGATAATCATAGCTCAGCGAAATTCTTCTTTGAAACAGGTATCGGAATAGGCTATAAGTTTTAAGCATCAGAAATTTAATCCGAGATCTTTTTTTTCTTCAACCCAACCAATGTTAGTTTAAATCCGTCTCTTTAAGTATGCAAAAGCCCATTATTTTAATCTTGTTTTTAGCTGTGTTTCTAGGCAATGCTTATGCGCAAACTAGTCTTTCAATGATAATCGCACCAAGAATTGAAAAGGAACAAACGGGGAATGTCTATTCTTCGATCCGTGAAAGGATAAAAGTTAATACTGCCACAACATTTAATGTAACGTTCCAAAAGGGTGATTTCTTTTTTGAATTAGGAATTGGAGTTTTGCAACGGTACAAGCAGGAGTTTTTGCATTCAGGCTATTACTATACGGGAGGAGGTTCAGGTGAATTACAAAAGTACGATTTTTGGCATAAATACACTTATAATTATACGACGTTACAACCTAAGTTAAATATGGGTCGTGTGCTAGATTTAAAAAGAATTCAATTATTTATTGGGATTGGTGCTCAAACTGATCTTTTATTAAATTTCAAAAAACAGTCTTCAGCGAGCACAACTAAAGGTTATCCTTTCCGTGACCCTCGCCAATCTTATTATTTAAAAGTGAACCCACGCTGGACTTTGCCCAATGGTAAATTGTTCATTGAAATCAACAGCTTAATTGGAGTTGCACGGCAGCATGCGCCACATATCCTAAGGGTTAATTCTTCTGCTTGGAATCCAAAAAGTTTAATTAAGCCTTTTTATCAAACGGGGATTGGTTTAGGGTTCCCTATATAGCGTCTGGTCGGAAAATCACCCAAATTAACGCTGACAACTTTTTACTTGTCAGATTTCCAAGGTTTTAGATCTGGAATCAGGTAGAAACACGCTTTTTTTTTTAGTTTTTTTGGTCGAACTTTGATTTAAGATTCAATTCACCCGAATTCTTTCTGTTTATTGATTTAAGGCTCCTACTCCTATTTCGTAAAAAAAAGGGTTGATTGAATCCGTTGTAATTTTTTATTCACTAAAATAAAATGTATGAAACCCAAATTATTGCTGATTGCTTGGATTGTGATCGCACCATTTAACATGGAAGCACAAGAAGTTGTGACGAGTACTGGAGATTTTTTTGAATCCACAGATGTGCAAGTGAGTTGGACTATTGGCGAATTAATGACAGCTACGTTTGAGACAGCTAGTGTTCACTTAACACAAGGTGAACAACAAAGTTCATTCAACTACAGTAGTATTGTTGAATCCAAGGACATGACGGATGTAAGCATCTATCCTAATCCTTTTCAGGATGTATTTACTGTTAATTCTAACGGAGAACAATATCAATTCGCGATTTATGCTGCAACCGGTCAAACAGTACTTGCTGGGGAAATTGGATCAGCTCAAACCCAATTAACCCTAAGTGAAATTGCCGACGGAATTTATTATTTAAGAATTTATTCAGATTCGAGCGAAAAATCATTCAAACTTATAAAACACTAATATGAAAAAGTTAGCCTTAATACTATTTGCATTTATTCTAAGCACTGCTTCATGGGGTCAAGCACCTGACGGATTTAAATACCAAGCTGTTGTTAGAGATGGTTCTGGACTTATTTTAGCTGATCAAAACGTTGGATTTGAGATTACAATTTTAAAAGATAGTCCAGGAGGAATAAATGCTTACCAAGAAACCCATGATCCAACAAGCAATTCTTACGGTTTAGTGAGTCTTGATATTGGAAATGGAACAGTAGTTTCTGGAGATTTTATAACCATAGATTGGGGAGACGGCCCCTACTTCATTAAAATTGCCATTGATGAAACGGGTGGAGCCTCATATTCTGAAATGGGAACGAGTGAATTACTCTCTGTTCCATACGCCATGTATGCTAAGAATGCCGAGAACGTGGATGACGCAGATTCCGACCCTGCAAATGAGTTGAATTCTGGCTTGAATTTATCAGGAAGCGATTTGGAAATAACAGACGCTGCTGGGACATTGACAACAGACTTGAGTAGTTTGATTGAAGATGCTGATGCGGATTCGGAAAACGAGTTGATTACGGCATTTGAAATTGTGGATGATAGTTTAAAAATAACGGAGGCCGGAATAATTTATTCGATTCCGCTTGATAGTTTATCGAACGGAGATTGGATTGTGAGTGGAAATAATATTTACAATCCAAATTCAGACTTTGTTGGTATTGGACTTACTGATCCGATAAGTAAATTACATGTTGAGGATTCTTTGAGTGATGACGTCATTGTTGGTACACGAATGATATTTGAAAACCCTGATGGTGTTGAAGCGACGGCGGGTTTATTTGTTGTGCTAGATGCAGATAATGCCGCGGCATCTCAAGCCATACAGGCCAATTTGATTACTTCCAATAGCACTTTTGCTAGAGGTGTTTTTGGCTTGGCGGAAGGTAGTCCTTCATATAATAGAGGGATTCAAGGAAGTGCATTAGGTACGGCCGGAATATCGAATGCTGGAGTTGCTGGCTTTTCGAGTGCGGCTAGTACCGGAAGAAATTTAGGTGTTTTTGGCAGTGCATCTGGAAATACAGCCATTAATTATGGTGTTTTTGGCTTTACTGATGGCACAGGTACTACGGCTAATGCCGGATTACGGGGGAATTCGGTTGGAATTACTGATGCCGATAATTTTGGTGTTCGAGGTACAGCATCAGGCTCTACAATCGAAAATTATGGTTCCGCAGGATCAACTGATGACGGAGGAACATTCAATATAGGAACTTATGGTCGTTCATACGGAACTGGCACGAATAACTACGGTGTTTATGGAACGGCGTCAAATGGAACAAATAACTATTCGGGGTTCTTTAGCGGTGATGTTGTAATTACAGGTGATTTAGCTATTACTGGTAATTTATCAAAAGGTGGCGGAACTTTTAAAATTGATCATCCGCTTGATCCTGCCAATAAATACCTTGTTCATTCATTTGTAGAGTCACCAGAAATGATGAATATTTATAGTGGCAATATTACAACAGATTCATTGGGTTATGCAACCGTTCAACTTCCAGCATATTTTGAGGCGGCCAATAAAGATTTTCGCTATCAGTTAACCGTAATGGGGTCATTTGCGCAAGCCATTGTAAAAGAGAAAATAAGTGGAAATATGTTTGTAATACAAACCAATGACGCCAATATTGAAGTGTCTAGGCAAGTAACTGGTGTTAGAAACGACAATTGGTCCGAAGCAAATCGTGTTATTCCAGAGGTGCCAAAAGTAGAACCTGGAACTTATATCCATCCAGAACTCTATGACGCTGGTGAGGATCAATCTATCTATAAGGACGTTTTGCTAAAAGGGGTTGAAGATGATGATGCTGATGCAGAAGGCGAACCTGCGGATGCAGAAGAAGCAGAAGAAAAAATGTAAGCAATAAAACGGGGATCGCTTTAAATAAGAGCCCCCGTTTTATTGCTTTTGCTATTTAAATCAACCGCCAAACATATATTTTACACCAATTGTCAATTGTCTGTTTCGCTGCGGTCTATTGACTTTTTCCAACTCAAAAACACTCGACATTTGCGTTTCTTCAACATCACTGCCTATATCTTGAAGTCCGAAATAACCTTTACATTGAATAGTGAAGTTATTGGTTATATCATAGCCAATTTGTCCATTCAAGCCAAAATCAAATCGTTCTATCGTCTTTTCATCATAATAAAAGTAGTCGGCAAATAATTCACTACTAGCTGAAAATCCGTATTGTTCAAATACTGCAAATCCAGCTGACGCTCCGACTCCTAAGGTGAAGTCAGCAAGCCTGAAATTAAGCGTCACCGGAATGTTTATGTAATGCGCATCTCTTAATGCTAGACCTATGCCATGAGTGGGGTGCTTTTCTTTGTCGAATTCTTGCCAATTCACCCCGTTCATGTAATTATAATTAAGTCCTGTTTCTATAAACTGATCGCCAAAATCATACCGATAAACAAAGGCTGCTCCAGTAGAAAACTGAGGTCTTGATGTTACATTTACTCCGCGATCATTGTCTATTTTTAGAGACTTCGATTTTAACTGACTTATACCTGCACCTGCAGAAAAGCCGAATTGATGTTGGGCTATTGCGCTGTTAGTTGCCGTTAGAATTAATGCGCAAAAAAATATACGTTTCATATTTGATAATTTTAAGATTATGTATTTTTTTCGTCATTTATTTGGGGTTGAAGGTTAGTGATTTAGTTGAAATTCTTTGGTGAACAATCATTAGCAAAAACGAAATAGATTTTCATTTATTGTTAACCTTAAATTTTCACCTCAAATTGCGAACCTATAATTAACGACCAACACAGCTTAAGTAGCGGGTTTTAATAATTTTTTTTAGAATGTTTTTTTGTTGAAGATAAATTTGAACTGACCTTTAATGCTGCTCAATTTCTGTCAATTTTTCCTTAACACCAATTTTAGGAAGCAATTTTTGAATGATATCCAATAATTTTGGTGAAAGCTTCTTTTTCCTTGAAATGACATCATAACCTGAGGGAGTAAATAGCGTTTTTTCAAAAGCAAGAACTGCCACTTGATATTCTTTATTATAATGAATGATTTTCCATTTACTGGTAATAAGCGATTTCAAACCTTTACCCTGCCATATAAATCCTTCCTTATATTCTGCAGAACGCTCATCATAGCCAATAATTTGTTTTGTTTTTCCTTTTTTTTCAAAAGTGACTTCGTCTAACATTTTATTGTCACTCAATACGGTGTATTTAAAGCGAGGGTTTTGCTTTTTACCTTTAAGCCACATGGGGAAGTTTGACATATTGACAAACCAAGTGCCTTCAATATCCGCCATGCGAATGGGGTCGTTTTTTTGTGCAAAAGTAAATGGGGAATTAGCGAAAAGTAATGCGCAAATTAGAATCCTGAATAGCATGTAATACTTATTTTTTATAAAGTGATTGAAATGTGTTTATAAAAAAAAAGAAGCTAATAAGACTAATTGCGGTAGGCAGGATCCATTCCTCGCCCCCACTATTATGAGTTGAAAGGGATGCAGCATATGTTGATATTCCAAATGTCGCCAATAAAAAAGTCCTTAGTAGGAACAACTTAGTCAACCAATAATCATTCTCTTCTGTTTTTCTATCCTTCATGCTTGAGTCTATAAATCTTACTATTTAAAATATTTCAGATAGGTTAATGTAAAACAAATTAAACTCGCCCCAATCAAAGACTCTAAACCTGTTGGGACTTTAGATTGTATCGCATCCGCAAGAGTTAAAGCAAAAAGAATGATACAAAGTATCCGAATTAAGTAGACAACGAGTTGCGCTTTTTCGGCATGGGTTGGTTTTTTTTTTCCATTTATATATCTAGTATAAATGAATTTCAGCTCTTCTATTCAAGGCATCATTCTGCTGATCAACCAATCGAGATTCTCCATAGGCATTCACAATGATGCGATCTATTGAAATACCACGTTTAACTAAATAGTTTACAATCCAGTCCCCTCTTTTTTTCGAGAGAATTAAATTATAATCATCTGAAGACTTCGCATCAGCATAGGCATTAATTTCTACTCTAGCTTGGTTATTATCTTTTAGTACTTGAGAAATGTTTTTCAGAACGTTTATATCATTACTCTTTACTTGGCTTTGGTTGGAATCAAAATAAACAAGAATTCGATCCTTATTACTTTGTCCGGCCAGGATAAACTCTAAATTATCTTCTTCAATTTGACTCAACTCATTGTCTACCTCATAGCCAAGTGGTCTGTAGGTGAAAAAGCCATCTTGTCCTCTTTTAAGGCCTGCAATTTTTTGCCCGTCACGGTCATAGATATAAAGCGTGAAATCGTCTAAAATAAAACTGTCTCCATTTTCTTCCAGTTTGAATAAGAGGCTTTTTTCAACAGGTAAGTTTTTAAATCTAAAAACGCCATCTTTGTCTGTCAACTCTTCTTCAAGTATTGAGCCGTCTGCATTGTATGCGCTAACAATTAACCCAGAACGACTTAATTTGCTATTGTTTTCATATTCAAAATACCCCCAAATGGTTTGCGTGTTATAATCAAATGCACCATCATCTTCTTCAAGCAATTCTAAATTATTGCTATAGTCTGGCGCGATTTTACGAAAGGTGAATTCGCCATTTTCATTTGTTTTTAACTGTGCAACAACGTTTCCTTTCAAATCATAAATTAATAAAACCAAATCATTATCAGATTCAGGCACTTTTAAGATATAGTTTTTTGCCATTGACAACTTCTTAAAGTCAAAATTCCCATTATCATCTGTAAGTGTGGAAAAGGATTCTTTTCCATTCTCATCTATCAACACAACCTTCAGATCTTTTGGAAATTCATTTGGACGATCCTCGTATATCAGTTGCCCAGACAGGCGCCCTTCATTTAGGTTGAAATCAATCATATCGTCAGGAATCAATGATAATGTTCCGCTTTTATCAGTTCCTAGTTTACGATAGGTGAAAACGTTACTTTCATCACCCGCCAACTCAACAGCTCCTTCGCCATTCAAACTTTGCAAGGTCAAATCTAAGTCCTCTTCAGAAATTGCACGAATAGAATACGATTTGTCGGTATCTATTTCTTTAAAAATAAACTTACCATCTTTATCAGTCGTAGTTTCATACAAAACAAAGTCGTCTTCATCAATTATTTGAATCGTCACATCAGCAGGCAAGCCTTTTAATGTTTTAAACCTGAATTCACCCACCATTTCGTTCCTGATAGTAATTGATCTTTCAACGTCAATATACATAAGGTCATCATTCCCTAACCGATTGGTTGAAAAGTACCCTTTAGTCATGCCTGGGAAAATGTAAATGCCAAAGTCATCCATATCTGAATTTGCGCCTTCTAAAGGTTTTGATGAGTTTGGAATGCCATTCAATAATTTCCAATAAATATCCAATCCACCACTTTTACCATCCATATTTGTGGCATAGAAAAAAACATTGTCTACCAAAAAAGGGAAAACTTCATCTTCTGCGGAATTAACTTCAGTTAAACCTTTTGGCGAAGACCAGCCAGTATCGGTCAAATCCGAATAATAAATATCTTTACCTCCCTTACCGCCTGCGTTATTTGAAGCAAAATATAGCCGTTGCGCGCGTGAATCATAAAATGGATGTCCGTAAGAATAATCAGGGTTGTTAAATGACAATGGCGTTAGTTTCGTGAATTTTTTATTTAAACGAACAGCATAATACAATTGCGGATGAAATGTACCAGATTTTTTATTGATTTGAACTTGAGATACAAACATTGTATCTCCGGTAACAGAAAAACAAGCGGGACCAGTGTGACTGCCAGCTTCAAATCTTTCTGATACTAGTCGAATATTCTTAATCTTTGCATCCGCATTAATATCCCCTTTAAGGTCGCCTTGAAAAAGGTTAATTGCTTCAGATTTTGACCAATTGTTTTCGCCATCAATTAAAATATCAGGACTCCGGTCCGACGCAAAATACAGAATGTTATTATGTACGTAGGGTGAAAAATCATTCGCGGCTGAATTTAAATTGCTGGTAAGGCTATGTGCCGTGCATTTTATATCAACCTTAATTACTTCATAAGTTTGCGAATAACTCAATAAGACCGAGAGCAGCGAAAAACTTAATAGGATGTTTTTTAATTTCATCATGCTTATAAATATCTTGTTGAAGTAGTTTTAGTCTTTTTAGGATTGAAATCAAATCCGATAAAAATTTCGTGTGCCCCAGATGAGGCCGAATTTAAGTTGTTAATGAACAGATCATAAGCATATCCAACACGCATGTAGTCAGTTATGTTAACATCTAATAAGAAGTTAACACTGGTTTTGTTTCTCAATGAAATACCGAACCAAATTCTTTTATAAAACAAGGCGCTTAAGTTTAAATCCATATTGGCGTCAAACCCGTCAGACTGCTTCACTAAAAAGGACGGTTTAAGGGTTAACTTCTCACTAATTTCGAAAGCATAGCCTGCACCCAACGTATTAAAACTGCGTAAGTGATACTCGGCTGTTGGTATATCGCTATAGTCAAAGGTTTGATTACCTAAGTGGTTTAATGATAATCCTACATAAAATTTTCGTGTATAATAAAATACTCCAAAATCAATACTTGGTGCAATAGCAGTGTGCCGTGTGCCAACAGCTAAAAAGTCTCCTGTATCTCTAAAGTCTAACTTATTACGATTTAAGGAACTATTAAATATTCCTGCTCTAAGTGCAAATGAAAGTTTCCCCTTACGAAGTCTTGCGTGGTAAGCGCCGGCTAAAGCAAATTGAACATAAGCTTGAGGACCAAGTCGATCTGCCGCAAAATTAGCGCCCCATGCTAAACCTTTATTGTTTCGGTTAGAGTGAAATGAGAAAGTAGATGTTGTTGGAGCACCGTCCATCCCCATCCACCGTGTGCGGTGCATTAAAACTGCACTCATGGCGTTTCGTGAACCTGCATAAGCTGGGTTTATCACGAACTGGTTGTACATATATTGACTATAAACCGCGTCTTGTTGCGCAAAGCTCTGGAAAGTCAGTAATACAGTCAGAATTAGAATACTCTTTTTCATGCCTTAAATTTATTGTTCTCTAATTACTTGAATCCAACCTGACGTGATTAGTTCACCTCCTGATTCTGCGGTGAAATAATAGGTGCCAGAGTCAACGGGATCTCCGTTTCCGTTAGTGCCTTTCCAAACCACTGTGTTATTGTCATAATTCTCAATTTGCTCTAAAACACCTCCCCAACGATTATAAAAAATAACCGTATTTGTTGGGAAATTATTTAAAACAGGAATATCTACAAATTCATTTAGGCCATCAGAATTGGGGGTGATGGCATTGTAGAAATCTTTGCAATTTGATTTTACTTCAAACGGGAAACATTCTTGTTTGTAGGCGCACCCACCGTAACCGTATGCGTAGTATGTAACACTTTCTGCGGTTACAGGAGCTTCAATGTATGGGCTTGGAGTTTCTGATTCTGCATCAATATCACAGTCACCTATTTGCCAACCCCAAATAAAATCCTCATCTGTGGTTGCGCCTTTAGAAAGTGTTAAGATTGCTGTATCGCCTAAACAAAACACATCTATATCTGCTGTCACATTAGTTATTACTGGGTTAATACACCAAAACATTTTCCTAATGCGGGAGTTAATATCAGTAATTATGAATGAACCATCTATATATATCATATCAATTGGATACATGTTAGTGTTGTTGGAGTACTGTTTCTCAGTTCCTGTTATATCATTTACCATTTCCGCATCTGGATCCCCTTCATTAAAGGTAGTACCAGCGACCTGAGTAATAATGCCATCATCTTCTGAAGTGGTAGATAAAGGGATGCGTCGAATGACATAATTCCCAAAATCGCATAGGTACATGGTGTCATTTACAATTGAAAACCCAGATACATTTGTTCTTAAGCCCGCAAATTTTGCTAAGTCCTCATTCCCAGAATAACCAGCAGCACCATTACCAGCAACATGATAGATCTTTCCATCAACAATTTTCTTTACACTATAAGCGTCTTCTCCAGAAGCACCTGTTAAATAGTATACATTCCCCTTACTGTCTGAACCCAAACCAAGAGACAGACTTAACTTGACGTCAGTAGCATCCGATCCACTATCAAATGCCGAATATGTATCAGGGTCAAATTCACTTGGAATACCAGCTACGCGATAAGTTTTTCCGGTTGTTATATTAATTTTTTGAATGAAATGATTATCCTCTAATACTGCAGAGTAGTATAAATATTCATTGCCATCTTCATCCGCAATTACTTCTAGTGATCCTGCATTTCCAATTGGCACACCTATCGCGTAATCCCCATTTTCAGGATAAATTGGCACAGCCGCATCATCATAACCATTTCCAGCAAAAACAATTGGTGTGTCAGAGCCTGCTGGAATTACCCAAATATTTTCCAAGGAATAACCATCATCTAATGCATTAAATCCTTTCGAAAAATAAATATTCCCGTTTTTGTCTACAGCAACTCCTGTCAATGAGTAAACGTCCGACAATACTTCTTGAAGTTCCGTATAGTCTGCGCTTAGTTTATAGATTGATCCATCAACAGGTTCACTAAATCCACTAACGGTCGTAAAATAAATGTCGCTATTTGGCCCCTTAGCTATTGCTTTTGGAGAAACAAAACCATTGTCTAGTGGAGAATCTCCCACTTCAAATACAGTCTCGCCATTCCCTGCAATATTCATTATTGACCAATGCTGAGAAAGTCCAACGTTGCTAAAACTTAAAAGAAATATAAGTAGCAAAGAGGAGTTCGTAATTTGATGTTTTTTCATTTTTAATCAAGCTTTAGCTATCCGTGATTGAATCATATTAAAAGTCAATAATTCAGTTAATTGGACATAGTTTTTACGCTAAAATACGAAAAAAATGAGACCTTGATTTATGTATGGTCTTGGGTAGGTAACAATTCATTGTCAATAATCACACTATCACATTGACATATAAGTGGTTAACGCACGCTTTCTTGTGGGGGAATTGGTGGGAATTCAGTACTTCTACGTAATAATCGAACTCAAGTTAACGACTACTGTTCTTCAGGCTCTGTCATTTCACTAACCGTTTCATAAACCGATTGGATTACTGCTGTCATGCGGGTTATGTCAAGAGTCTCTAGCTTGTCAGTTCCATGATGATAGTTTTTATTCCGATAAAACCCCGTATTTGTAATCATAACAGCGCTATAGCCAAACTTCCAATAATTTAAATGATCTGAAAAGTCAATGCCGGGTAATTTTCCTGGGGCTTGAAATGCCTTGGTTTTTATGTTTTTACTTTTCTTCATTTTCCGCTTATACTGCCTTGCGAATTTGCCGCGACTGAATTTACTTACTACGGTAATGTAATTGCCTTTTCCACCATAGAACATTTTTAATATTCCAATTGGGTAATCCTGACTTTTTTTAGCATCATTAAAATAGCCGATCATTTCCAAACAAATCATTCCGTCTACCTTAATTTCATTATCATGCAGCCATTTAGCATGAACATAACTCCCCATATTCTTTGATCGAAAATATGGTGGTTCCTCTAAGGAGTATCCCACCAAGTCTATCCGCGCATTCAATTTTTGACCTTTCAAAAGCCTGGCTAATTCTAGCAAGCCAACCACACCCGAAGCGTTATCATCTGCTCCGTCTTGATTTCCACAGACGTCATAATGCGCGCCAATTATAATTCTGTTTTCATGTTCGGTTCCAAAAGAGCCAATTACGTTTTTGTAGGTCTTCTCTCCTACTTCATAATTTTGATAGCTTGTAGTGTCTGCATATTGCTCAAAAACTTCGTAAATATAGGCTGCAACTTTATTTAAAGCCCTTGTGTTCATATAGTCTCTTGGGCCGTCGGTGTCCAAAATTTTGTTGAAATGATTCAAAACAATGGTCGAATCTGCTTCTTGCGCAAAATTAGACCCGCCGCAAAGCAGGGCAAAAATAAAAATGAGATATCTGCTAACCATAAAAAGAAATTGTTGTGGCACCACCCATACCGTATTGATTATAAGGCGCATCATAATAGTCAAGCTGAATGCCGTTATTGTTTGCAAGACGATCTAAATAGTGGTGAATTTCAGATTTTAGAACACCCTCACCTTTACCATGTATAACTACAATTTTTTTCAGACGGGCAGCAAGTGCATCTTGAACAAAAGCCCTGCAAGCCGTCATTTGTATTTGAACAATTTCATAATTGGCCAAATGTGTGGTATAATCCATCAGCTCTTCAATATGCAAGTCAATTTCAGTTCGAACGACTGCAACATTTTTAACTACCGTTTTCTTTCTTGCGTGCGGTTTTGAAATGGGTTGAATTACTTTGTCTTTTGGCGTAAATTTAGATTCAATTTTATAGGCCGTATTGGATTGCTGCAAGACAATTTTGTGCAATGGGTATGATCTTATAAAACCATCCTCATCTTCCATTTTGACTGATGCCGTGCTCAATTCAACTATTTCCCCTTTAATGGTGTCGTGCAGAACGGCCACCTTATCTCCTATCTTAAATGTTTGCATTCTCAAAATACCATTCAATCAATTCGAAATTTGAAAGCACCAATACAATTGGGCTAACAATAAGGACTAGGACCAAGCATAGGATTGCGATTTTACTGACAATACTCAAGTCAGGTTTCATGTCAATTCGTAATACTTGCCTCACTTGTTCTACTAATAAACGCTCATTGTCCCATAGTGTGTATCCAGAAGGAATCATTTCTTTTAATTTGGGATTGTTCAAAAGAAATATGGTTCTAATTTTCCAGTATTCCTTATCTGTCAAATCTCCGTATTCCTTTTTATAGTTGACATTAGTTTCCTCCATTTGCTCATGCAAATCTTTGCTTTTTTGAAAAGCCCGCACTTTTAAGCCCATTAAAAAACCAAATACTGTCAGTGGAATAAAGCCGTAATAAACACCAATCACAATCATTGTGACAGATGAAATTAATGTAAAGATCATTTTGAGTTGGTCATTTTTGTTGAAGAAAAAACCACCTACTATCCTCCCTCCATCAAATGGATCAATAGGAACAAGGTTAAGCACATTAACAACTAAGAGCAATACGCCTATTTCAATCACAAAAATACTAGGCTCACTATAAAGCGCATAAAGAAAAATTGCCGACCCTAATATAATGCCCGGTAAGGGTCCCATTAAGTTAATAAACGTTTGTTGTCTTTGTGAATCGCTAAATCTTAAGCTTGTAGTAGAATTTCCAAAATAAGACATAATGAACATTCCTTGAGCTTTAACTCTATAAATGCGCATCATTATAAAATGCCCTAATTCATGCAACGCGAGTATAAGTAATACTTCAATTAGGATCATGAAAGAGTCTGACAGATAGTTTACTGCAATAAATAGTATAACCAAGCCAAACAGAATGATTCCGTTTCGATTTCTTCCGGCCGAACCAGCTAGTAGTTCGGGTTTTACAGGGTAAATATTTTCGTTTTCTTCAAACACTTGTACAAAAATGCTGTTTTAATAGTCAAAACTACTTATTTTTATCGACCTATGTTGACAGCAAAAGGAATATATAAAAATTATGGCGATCTACCAATTTTAAAGGGGATTGATTTAAGCATTGCAAAACAAGAAGTGGTTTCTATTGTTGGGGCTTCTGGAGCTGGTAAAACAACGCTTTTGCAGATTTTAGGAACCTTAGATACGCCAGACCGAGGTGAGCTTACCATTGGCGGGCAAAATGTAATTGGGATGAGAGGAAATAATTTGGCCCGTTTTAGAAATGATCGTTTGGGGTTTATTTTTCAATTTCATCAATTGTTACCAGAATTCACGGCTTTGGAAAATGTGATCATTCCCGCACTACTTGGCAATCGTTCTAAAGGCTTGTCCATGGAAAAGGGAAGTGAATTACTAACCTTTTTAGGACTTGGTGATCGCTTAAAACATAAGCCTTCAGAATTATCAGGCGGCGAACAACAGCGTGTGGCAGTTGCAAGAGCATTGATTAATGATCCCGATATCATTTTTGCAGATGAACCTTCTGGAAATCTAGATTCAGTAAATTCTCGCGAGTTGCATGAACTCTTTTTTAGATTAAAAGATGAAATGGAGCAAACATTTGTAATTGTAACGCATAATCGTGAATTGGCAGAAATGTCGGACAGAACTTTGGAAATGAGGGATGGAATTATTGTTTCTAGTACTTAGACCGCTGCGCTGTTAGTACCTAGACCGCTCATTTCACTCGCTTTTAGATTAAAGCGCAAAGACTTTATACCACTTGTTCTCCTATGTTTGTTTTTATATAAATTAAACGAAACAAACTTGATGAGGGGAATGACAGTTATGGATTGTTCTAAGTGACGAAAAGTACACTGTTATCGAGAAATTAACGTCATTCCTTT
>WTCE01000057.1 GCA_013138735.1 Crocinitomix sp.
TTTTAATGCCAAAATAAAGGAGTTTAGAAGAGTTTTTAGAGGGGTTAGAGATACACCGTTTTTTCTATTTAGATTAACTCAAATTTTTGCTTAAATAAGTTACGACCCAAGTTTAGCGTTTGATCCCAAACTGTGGGAATTATTCTGTCGCAGGGTTACAAACCCAGCGAAGCCCATCTTAGGATTGGTTGAATGAATTAAAAAAAAACATGCGTAAACCTGCCAAATCTGCGTCATCAGTGTTCCATAGACTAAACTTCAAAATTACAGTTTCCCTTGTTCCGAACGCTCTGGGTTACATCCCGATCGCGACCTGCGAAGCTCATTTTAGGATTGATTGAATGAATTAAAAAAAAATCAGTCCGCCTTAGGTGGGCCTAAATCTGCGTTAGGCCCTCGCCATAAGCTTCTGCCGACGGGGAACCTGCGATCCATTGACTAGCTTTTCTTTTAAAGTTTAGAAGGTTCCGAGCTCCTATAAATATAAGTCCTGCATAGTCTTCTTTTTTGGCATCCTTTGGAATGGCTAATAATAAATGATTTTCTTATCTTCGAACGCAAATGTCAAATCTATTAAAACATATCATTTTCGGATTTCTAGTAATTAGCATTATTGCTGGATGCCAGCGCAAATTTCATGAACAACTTGCCACAGATCCTATAAAGGTTGATACTGTTCAAGTTTTTAACGATTATGATTTCAATTCGGGGGAATATGAATTATTCGGTGTGTATTGGTCAGACTTTCAACGAAATTCTCTAGCCGACAGCATTGGTACTTTTTCGATTAAGGATACTGTTCTGCTTAATAAATTAAAGAACAATTGGAAATTAGAATCTCACCCACATTACGAGTGTGGATATGATTATAAACTCTATTTGGCCAAAGGTGATTCTATCGTTTCAATATCATTTGTTAATATTCTTTGTGAAAGTATCGTGATAGATGACGTAGGTTATAGGCTTGAGCGAGATAAAATTGCCAGTTTATATGGGGAAACAGATTCGATAGCGCATGTTCGAGTTGTCTTTTATGGACAAGACCTTGCAATAGAGTATGTAGAAGGAATGCGGGCAGATAAAAATGTATTTGTCGTAGATAATGGCGGATATGTTTGGGAAAAGTATGTTGGTTATTTTGAAGTAACCTACACAAATACTAAACTACGCGACCGTAAAAAAGCATTGGTGGAAGTGGAAAAGGCAATTACAAAAAAGTATAAAACCACTGATTTTGAATTGGAAAATATCGGTTCTAACTCAGAAACAGGCACCTATAAAGTTCGAATTTATTGCCATAAGGCCTTTGCTGATGAGTTTGATTTGTATCCTATACGGAAAGAATATACCTATATCATTAATTATTCAATGATGGGGTTTCAGCGCCGTTGAAACATATTCAAATTATTGATTTAGAGTGTTCCAAAAATGAGCAAAGTCAAAATCGTCTTCTGTCCGTAAAAATGCGTATTTTCATCCAATGTTATTTCTAAAAGGCAAACTGTTAATTTGTTTATCAATTCTAATCATGGGATTGATGTACAGCTGCAATTTAGATGGTTATGGAGATGCTGAATTAGAAGAAGGTCGGGAAGAAGGGACCGCTGAGTCGATTGAGAAGAACAATATTCTACGTCTATGGGAAATTAGAGATTTTGCAGTTGGCTGTGACGCAGGGTATTCCTTAAAAAACAATATAGCTCATTGGGGATATGAATCGGGCTACCAATGGATAGAAGGTGAGCATTTTCGCGACAATTCCATGTTTAATTTTTTTATTAAAAAGGCCGTTGATGGTATATACATTGATTTAAAGTTCGATCTGGAATCATTGCAACCTTTTCCAATCGTCTACGATTATAAATTCAATGAAAATGATGAAGCTGATTATTTACATGTCGAATTGGTTTTTCGAAATAATCAAAACTCAAAAAAAATAAAATTAACCGATAATGTGAGTATTTCTAGCAATGGCTTGGGGAACTTTGATGCCGTGCTACAATTAAAAGATTTTAAAGATTTTCGGGCAGGCAACATGGAATATACCCTCGAAATCCGCACAACACTAACATCATTTTTCGATATTCGATCAAAAGTTAAACCTGTTACCGCCAAGGTATCATTCAACTTTGAGGTCCCTCAATTGTATAAAACAGTGCTCTCGTTTAAATCATTACGACTCAATAAAGAAGAAACGCGTAAAGTCTTAGGCGATAATGATTTTAGTAATGGTGCGCCTGAAACTGGTATTCTAGTATTGTATAACGGAAATAGCGTCTTGTATGAATATACCAAAAACAGTTATGAGTATTTACAAAAACATAAAGTGGCTATCTATCACTTAAGCCCTGAGGATTTTGTAGAAATTAGAGCCCTAGACGTTGATTATGGTTTTAATGCCAATGATATTATTAAAGATACAACGCTAAGTTTAAAAAGCCTTGAAGGGACAGACTATGTTAACCTTAAAATGAAATGTGTAGATGAACTATTGCTATTTACACAGTTCAAAGGCAAAGCAAATTAAGGTAAATGGATTATACACGCGTCACAACATCTGAGGAGATTAAAATTATTTCAGACTTGGCTTATTTACTTTTCCCACTAGATTATGGTGGATATGTGCGTAAAAAACACATTCAGTATTTTTTAGACAAGTATCAAAGTGAAACGGCAATTGCCGAGCAATTGAAGAATGGTTACGATTATTTTATCATTCAAGATGGAGAAAAAGTGAGTGGTTATATAGGTTTTGAAGTGGACGGGAAATCGCTAAAATTAAGCAAGCTTTATCTAAATTTGGATGTAAGAGGGCAGGGTATAGGAGAACAAGTAATGCACTGGTTAAAGTCATATGCAATTGAAAAGCAATGCAATCGATTAGAGTTATTGGTACTATTAGAAAATAAAAATGCCATTCGTTTTTATGAACGTTTGGGCTATAAATCGGTAGGTGTTTTTGAAGAATATTTTACAACTGGGTATAGTGAAACCAATTATAGAATGGCACAAGATTTATAATATGATCAGACGAGGTATAATTATTCTGTTGCTAGGATTTACAGTTTTAGCCTGCCAAAACCAAGTGAAATCTAGTGATAATTCAGTAGAAGAAGATTCGGTTCAATGGATTGATTTTAATGAAATTGTAACAAGTAGTGTTCCATTAAGCGAACTCTCAGAAGCCGATAAAGAGCAAATTGGGTTTATTCATGAATCTTTTATAGCGGTCAATTCAAATTCTTTAATTGAGTGGGAAGATGGTTTTGAATTAGATTTGAATCCAAGTGTCGAAATTGAAGTTTGGACGAACATGGCAATTGCTTACAATGCATTTACCTCTAATCATGAACTAAGTCAAGATCAGAAATCTGAGGCATATAAGGTTGTTTTATTGCGCTCACTTATGAGTAATGAAGATGTAATTGGAAAAAATGAATTTGAATTTTTGTCAATCGGAGAAATAAATGAAATATTGGAAAGTTATACGAAAGCTCCAAAGCCATTATCTCTCATACAAATGTAAGCGTTCTTATGAGCAAACAAATCATATATATTGGATTATTAATTACATTAATTTTTAGCTGTGAAGGTGATATTTCTTTAGATTATGAATTCTCGGATTTGACATTAGAAAATGCTGAAAACATGGGAGAACAACCAGTTGTAAACAGCTTAGACTCCATTCCTGCTGCGGCTTATGTCATTCGTATGAATTTATTTCCAGTTGAAGTATCCCGAAGTAGAGGACGATATTTTGATACAGAAACACCCCCCAATAATGTTAATCGGCCAACATCCATAAAAGTTTCTGCAAATATTGACTTTGATCTAGCACACCCTGCGGGAAGTTCGCTTAACAATTATTTTGTCATATTTAACCACAGTTATATGCACACCAGCCCCTTAGATGACCCCTACATTACTAATCGATACGCCCATTTGTTTTACGAAGAACCAATGCCCAAATATGCCGATTTACTACTAATGCAATTGCCTGAGCATAGTGACGATTTTATTTTCACAGTTGAAATGGAATTGATGGATGGAGCGAGTTATAGTAAAACAACTGAAATCATTCGAATTTATAGATGAATAAAGCAATTTTAATAGCGTTATTGATCTATTCTAGCATTAATTATGCACAAGGCAAAAATAGCGGACCTAAGGATTCGACTTTTTTCATTAATTGGAATCTCGGAATTAACGGGGGCTCAAATAATTCGTCTACAGAAACCAATTATGGCATTAATCTTTTGGAAAGTACCTTAGGAGTTGGTCCATATCTGGGAATTGGTTTTGAATATCGCATGAAAAATAATTTAGGTTTCCATGCGGATGCAGCATTAATGTTTGCCACACGTTATAAAAAGCGTTTCATTACAGAATTTGATTCATATTATTCAAATTACGACGTGATTTATGAACAAAACACTTTAAAGGATAAGGATTATATAACTGGAACGGCCAATGGAAATATGAAAATAGGACTTTCATATCTCTTTCGATATAAGGGAGTTGGTATGTATCCGCAATTAATAGCAGGATGGATAACGTCGTTTGCTCAGCGGTACAATTATACCATAAGAGAATCGGAAACTAATTATTATACGAATTTTGGACTTACAAGCAAGACAGATTGGAGCCCCTATTTTGGTGCAGGTTTTACTGTGTTGTTTAGTGAATATGATTTAGCTGCGATAACCACTGAAATAGGTTATGCCAATAGAGTGAATAATTATACAATTCGTCAATCGGGCTTTGGGCAGGCGAGTTCAATTGAAGAAATATCCACTACAACACCCAATTTATACTGGAAAATCGGCTTATTATTACGTATGGATTTTGCCTTAATAAAATAATAAAATGAGCAAGTATTTATTAGATGGTTTAGAAACAGAACGACTACAGTTTAGATTGTTAGAAGCAGAAGATTTTGAAACATGGTTGCCGCTTTTTTATGAAAAAGACGTAGGGCGTTTTCTTGGTTTAGATTCTTCCTTGACTCCTAAAGAATTGTGTCAAAAATGGTTTGACAAGGTTTTGCATAGGTATGAAAATGATTTGGGAGGACTCAATGTACTCATAGATAAACAAACAGGCAAATTCATTGGACAATGCGGTTTACTCGTTCAAACCGTGGGGAACGAGAATTATTTAGAAATCGGTTATTCCATACTTCCCGCATATTGGGGTATGGGCTATGCCACCGAAGCTGCTATCAAGGTGAAAAACGAAGCTTTTGAGCGTGACTATGCAGATCTCATCATCTCCATTGTACATATTGAAAACGAAGGCTCTGCAACTGTTGCGCGGCGTAATGGAATGTCTGTTATAAAATCAATTGATGATTTTATGGGCATGCCAATTAATATGTATGGAATCTATAAAGCTGAATGGAATAAATAATTCAGATGCCATTCAACCAATTCAGGTTAATAGGTCGATTTAGTAGATTATAGATTGCCTGTATGGATAGCTAGTCAGCCATTTTGCTTATATTTACTGCACGAAAAAAACGATCAAATGAAAAATCTACTACTATTAACAACTTTCTTATTTTCAACGACATTTACAGCTTTTGGCCAATGCGCCGAGGATGTAGAACCAAAAGTATTGCTGATTGGCGACAGTTGGGCCTTTTTTATGAATACAGACGGCACTTTTGACAATGTTTTTGAACATTGGGGCCAGTCCAACATGAATTTCTTTAGTAATGCAGTTTTGGCCGTAAATGGTGCAGAGACACAGGATTTTTTAGTTGAAGCTAAAATGACAGAAATTGAAAATCAACTAGATTCTCAACCAAGTATTGAAGCCGTACATGTTAGTTTAGGCGGTAATGATTTTTTAGGGGCCTGGAATGTAGATTTAACTCCGGCTGAAACAGAAGCCTTGAGTGATGAAACGTATGATGAAGTATTTGCAGTAATAGACTTTATTAAAAGTGTTCGACCAGATATTCAAATTGTATTTAGCGGTTATATGTATGCCAATTTTGCCGAAGTCATTGATGATGCTGCACCTTTGGAAGCAAGTCATCCGTTTTATGGGACATGGGAAGGAATGGGCTTTCCAACATTTGCTCAACTCAATACTTTATTGAATGATTTTTCAGATCGTTTATATGATGCTTCTTTATTAGATGCACAAATTGATTTTATTCATGTACCCGGTTTAATGCAACATATTTATGGACAAGAAGAACCTTTAGGAGTTGATCCAGGTGGAACTTATGCGCCGTTCTTTCAACCATTGCCGTATGGTGATATAACTTATCCTTCACCAAAAGTTGCCATGCGTGATTATGGTTTAGTGCGTGATTGTTTTCACTTATCTGTTGATGGATATTATAAAATGATTGATTATCAGTTTCAAAAATTCTACCATAAATTTTTTATGGATGACATTTATTACTTAGCTGAATTAGATGATAGAAACGGAACTGTTGATTCAGAAGGAGAAGTAGGTCCTGCATTGATCATGGGCAGCGTTGGTTTATTGGAACAAAAAATAATTCTATCATTTGACACAGACGAATTGGCCGATACCGTGATTACAGCCGCAAACATTTTCTTACGCCGTGAAGGCATATATTTGGACAATCCTCTTGGAACGGAGGTCTTGTTGACCATGAAGATCGGGGAGTTAGGTTCGGAAAGTGGAGTTGATGCAGACGATTTTTCAGATGCCGGTGATATTTCTGAAACAGCTTGTGTTTTTGGAATGAATGAAGAAGATACTGACTGGATTAGAATAGACTTACCTGAATCATTTTTACCGCTAATTGAGACATCATTTGGTATAATCGAGTTTTCTATTGGTGCTGCGGATGGACCTGACGGATTCATCTCGTTTACAAATGGTGCTGATTCTGAATTTGCCCCTGTATTTAACATTATGTATAAAGGAGAAGTTGTAGGTTTAGCTGAACAAGAAATAGAAGTGAATGATTTTATTGTATTTCCAAATCCTGCTAAGGATCAACTAAACATCTTTACGAAAGGTAAAACTTATGATCGTGTTGAAATCATTAACCTGCAAGGGCAAACGGTTATCGCTTCTAATGTTGCTGTGCAGCAATTGAATATTTCTGACTTAAAAGCGGGTCAATATTTAATTCGTTTCTCAAGTGTTGACGGCGTAAGTGTGCAGCAGTTTGTAAAACGCTAGGCCGTTTTTTATGGAATACCTTTCATTTCCGCATCTATTGCGTAGCATGAAAGCATTCTCTCTTACACTAATTATATTAGTATCCGTCTCTACGAATGCCCAAGATACCTTGAAGCAAATCAACGGGTATCAATTTGGATATGATCAAACCTATGTGTTGAATGATAATGGGACATTTAAATACTGGACAAGGTGTCATTGCACCGGGGGATCGTCTAGAGGCAATGGTGTTTATGGTGATCTTGGGCGTAAATTAAAATTCGAATTCGATACCATAATCTCTTCAAAAAGCTCAGTAAATTGTATTAATTATAATAAGAGAGATTCGATTAGTCTTTTCGTCTATGATGCAATAGATTCAGCACGGCATGAATATTTTATCGTGGAGGACACGACATTTTTATGCTTAGATTCTGAAAAAATTAAAATCGCTTCACGCGGCTTACCATTTAAAGTTTATTTGACATCACGTAATTTTATTGAAATAGCGTTAGATTCTACTTGTTCGGAATATGAAATTTATTTAGAACCTATTTTCAGTCCAATTGGTAAAGGTACAGTTCACATTCTCACAAAAAAGAAGGATGAATATCAAGAAGTAAAGCTTTATAAGCCTAAGAAATATTCAGATCAAAAAAGACGCAAATCTGTTTATCGATTTCAGTGCACAGTTGAATAAATTTATTTTTTTTACTTAGGTTGATATGGTTTGATTTTAAGTCGATTAGAAGCGTTTTGTTGTCGGTGAGAAAAAGCTAAAAACAATCTAAATAATTTAAATTCAATTTTTCCTGTAACTTTTTTTGACTTTATGTGTCTTACTAATAGAGGCTGCGAACAAAGCACCTAAAAACAAAAGAAATTGGAGTTTAAACTCCACAAGAAGCTATTATTTTTTTAAGTAAGCGTAAGTAAAATAGTAGATTTTTTCATGGAATCCCGGTCATTCGCCAAAGTGATCGGGATTATTTTATTTCTATCAGATCTATTGATTGCAATCACTTTGGAAGCTTAGAAGTGGTAAAATACGGATCAAGTACAATTGTTGTTGTTATCTGAGTGTTAAGCAAAAATTTTCTCTAATCTAAAAAGGAAATAATTGACATCTCTAACGCCTCTAAATTGAGATCTAAAAGCTTTAATTTTTGAATTAA
>WTCE01000097.1 GCA_013138735.1 Crocinitomix sp.
ATTGTTCGTCGAGTTCTTTATAAGTAATTGAACGATCATCAACCAGAAGTGCCATTTGGTTTGCATTCCGCTCAAAAGAATCCTTTAATAGACCACTAATGCTTTGCGCTTGCGATAAAGCTTCAAACGGACGGTTAAATTCAAACAGTAACTGCTCTTTTTCCAAAGCTGGTACTATTGAAATGTCTTGCATTAAAACTTGATCGTTTTTCATCACTTCTTCGAGAAGAGATAAAAAAGTTTCAAATAGTTGAAGAATGCTTTCCTTCTTGAATAGTTTAGTTTTATATTCAATTTCTAAGAAGTACTTACTATCAGGCTCAACAGCAAAATTAAAAGTCAAATCAAATTTAGAGGCAACACCGTCTTTTTCTGTTTGAACGCTATCCGACAGAAAAGCATCTAACTCTTCCATGATAAACCCATGCTGATTTTTGAGGTCCATGGAACCATCTCCAATTGCTGTATTTTGAACAACGATTAGTACATCAAATAAAGGATTTCTCGCTGGGTCTCTTGTAATGTTTTCGGCCTCTAATACTAAATCTAATGGATAATCTTGAAATCTTAAAGATTCTAAAGAATCGGCTGAAATCAACTGCAGGTATTCCTGAAAAGTTTGTGTGGGATTATAATTAGAGACTAATGGAATTGTATTCACATAAAGTCCTATTTGATCTCCGAGTTGGACATGTGATCGTCCTGCTGCCGGTGTACCCAATATAAGTTTAGAGGCAGTACTTATTTTATGAAAATAGCAACTTAATACTGCACGATAAAGATTAAAGACTGTTGTTTGATTTTTTCTTGCGAATTGATCCAGTCTACTGTGGAATTCAGAATCGAAATAAAACTTTTTTCGAGAACCTTCAAAACTGTTAATCGCCGATCTTTCAAAATCAACAGGAAGGTTTATTGGTGCTACTTCCCCCAGATTCTTTTGACTCCAATATTTTCTAGCAGCAATACCAAATTTCCCATTAATTCGTTGCTGAAGCCAGTTCGAAAAATCTAGGTATTGAATCGAAAGTTCCTCAGAATTTGTGTTGCTCTCAAGACAGATTCTCTTGTAATTCGCCATTACCTCTTGAATCAAGACTGCAATTGACCAACCGTCACTAATAATATGATGAATCACAAATAACAAGGCCCATTGATCCTCACTAATTCTGACAAGTTTAACAGCCATTAAAGGACCATTCACTAAATCAAGATTCATGTTGTTTAATTCCAACACTTCTTGCTTCAACTTCTCTTTTATATTTTTGTCTCCGCTATAATCTGCCTGTTCTATTTCGAATTCCAGGTCATTATTTATAAACTGATAAGGTTCACCATTATCAATTCTAAAAGAAGTTCGTAAACTTTCGTGTCTTTTTATTGCCAAACGAAACGCTTCTTCAAGGTTTTCTGCTATCAACACACCTCTTAAGTGCATTTGACTTGCAATATTATAGGCGACATTTCCTCCCTCAAATTGAGCTAAAACCCAAATCCGTTTTTGCGCATTTGACAGGGGGTATTTCCTCGTTCTTTCAATTGCTAAAATCACTTCATTTTCTGGAACAGCTTCTTTTTGTTCCAAGAAATTGAGAATCTCAGTTTTATTACTTTTGATCTCAACCAATAATGACTTGGGCAAGTTTTTTACATCACCACTAAGTTTAAGATTCCCCTCCTCAATTCTCAGATGAATTTTGTTCTTTCTGAGTTCTGCTATAACTTCTGAAACGGTCATATTGTAATTTCTTCTTGCAAATCTTTTGGTTTGGTACTCATCCAAATTAAATTCAAAACATGATCTTTGATCGCATCAAAATAATTGAGTTGCATCAGGTCAGATACTTCTAAATAAATGTTTAAATGATAATTGATTTCGTTAACTAGCTCAACAGCCATTAAGGAACTAACACCGTGATCCATTAAAGTACCTTCCTTGATTAAGTAGGCATCCTTTTCATTTATCGCTAATTTCCTAGCAATTAATTTAAGTAGAAACTCTTCCATTAATTCAGGTGAATGATCGCCTTCCTGAATCAATCTAAACATTTCATTCTCCTTTTCTAGACAAGCTGATACTTCCTTTCTTTTATTGGATAGAAATTCTAATTGATTTTCAAGGTATTCTTGTTTTACCTTTAAACGTTGCAATTTACCACTTGAAGTACGGGCTAATTTTCTTGGCAATAGCAATACAATATCGTATGCTGGTACACCAACATTCTCAATGATTAATCGATCTATTTTTCTAACAATGTCATCTAAATTTGTGTTTAGATAAGCTCTATTAACTTCTGCAAATATAAGTGGCTCTTCTTTTTCATTTGAAATATATGACACGACTACACCGTTTTCACTTATTTCATTTAATTGACTAGCAATTTCACTTTCTAAATCATAAGGATAAAAATTACGCCCATTGATTATGACTAACTCTTTCAATCTTCCAGTCACCATTAATTCACCCTCCAAAAGGCGACCTGTATCTCCGGTACGAAGATATTTTTTGGCCTCATGGACTATGAAGAAATCCGAGCTATCTTTTCTCCAATAACCATCTGTGATACTATCGCCAGAGACACATATCTCCCCTTCAGTTTTATTTAAATCACCTGTTCTTTCATTGTAAAAAACAACATCTAGATCATTACAAATCTTACCAGAACTAAGAAATTCGCCATTCATTTTGGGAGCTCCTCCTGAAACAATTAGTGTTGCTTCAGCTAATCCATAACATGCTTTAAATGCATCTTTTGAAAATTTTGCTTTACTAAATTTTCGCACAAATTGTTCAACGGTCTTTTTCTTTACGGTTTCAGAACCATTATAAGCCACTTTCCAAGAGGATAAATTCAAATCTTGAATCGCTTCGTCATTAATTTTCTCAATACAATGATCATAAATAAAGTTTGGACCTCCCGAATGGGTTACGCCATATTCCTCTATAGCTTTCATCCATACTAAAGGAGTTTGTAACACGTCTACTGGCGGAATTATCACGCAAGTAGATCCTACATAAATGCTGTGTAACAAATTCCCTATTAAACCCATATCATGATAAAAGGGTAACCATGATAAGATTACCGAATTACGATCACACTCAAAAGTTTCACTAATTAATTTTTGATTATGAATTATATTTTTTTGCGAAACTATTACACCTTTTGGATCACCGGTTGAACCAGAAGTGTATTGAATAAAGGAAATTGGATTAACCTTATGCTCAAATTCAATTGATTCTGTATCTGAATAATTGAAGTCTAATCCCAATAACTTAACATTGATATCTTGCTCTAAAAAACCTCTTTGAATCTTATTTTTAGTC
The DNA here is from genome assembly GCA_013138735.1 of Crocinitomix sp. Taxonomy (GTDB): domain Bacteria; phylum Bacteroidota; class Bacteroidia; order Flavobacteriales_D; family Crocinitomicaceae; genus Crocinitomix. The sequence goes on from WTCE01000097.1 coordinate 3,326, forward strand.
AATTCTTCGCACAAAACAAGTCGGCAATCTGAATCTATAATAATAATGTTCAACCTTTCGAAGTACCGTTTGTTTTTTGGGTAAAACATTGGTATTGCAATTGCTCCTGACATTTGACATGCCAAAAAGGCGACCAAAAAATCGAGTGAATTATCAAACAATAGCAGCACTGGTTCCTTATCCACTTGGGGTTGGATTATTGAGGCCATACGCTTTGATCTAGCATATAATTCACCATAAGTAATGGTGCGCTTTTCTTTCTTAAGTAGAACAAATGCGCATTTATTCGCATTGGACAATGCCATTTCTGACAGTCCTTCAATGAGGTTCTTCACAATGTATGAGTTTGTTTTGGGTGTTTTTATTTATTACGCTAATCCTATTTTTGCGTGTTCGTTTCGGGTATTTGTTTCGGGTACTTGTTTCGGGTATTTCTTTTTATGGTGCGTTTATTTAAAACACACACTCCTTTTTGGGTGTTTCTTTTTTGGGCGTTTCTTTTTGGGTGTTTATTTTTTGGGTGTGTTTATTTAGAGTACACGCTCTATTTTGGGTGTTTGTTTTTCGTGTTTATTTTTCGTGTTTATTTTTCGTGTTTATTTTGGGTAGTAGCTTAATTAAATTTTCACTTATATTTTGGGAAGTATTTATTGATCAATTCTATTCGTACCATCATCTCCTACGGTCGTATTTGTATAATTAACATTTTTAAGTTTACCGAATTTATAAGTTACAGAAAAACGATAATAATGTGTATTTAGTTGATTCGCATAATTAAGTTCAATTGTACCAACAGAACCAGAACCAGATCTCTTATAAGATTTAAAGACATCACTGACAACAATTCTCGTACGTAATTTTCCGTTGAAGAAATTTTTTGAAGCTCCTAGCGTGATCATATATGTTGGGTTGATATGGTTGATCCCTTCTTTGTATTCGCCTTCATATTCAGCTATAAGTTCTAAGCTTACAATTTCTTTGAGCTTAACGCGATTATATGAATAAAAATAGAGCTGCGGAATACTATTTGTAGTCTTAAATATAGGTCTATCGTCAATGATTTTATCGTATCTTAAACTAATCGTGTTATATGAAGTCCAAACTCTTTTGACGCTCACAGGAATTGTCAAAGCAGCATATGCAGAATTTAACTGTTGCACATTATAGAACTTTTGAATGACACTATTTGAACCATTATCTCCTGGGATTACAATTCTCCTAAAGGCATCTTGCGTATTCGTATAACCGAGTTTAAGGCTATACCCTTTAAATACAACATTTGCTTCAAGCGATTTTGATTTTGCAGGCACCAAAAGAGGATTTCCCTGTGAAGAAGTCAAAGAATCCTTGTACCATACAAATGGATCTAACCATTGATAGACTGGACGCATTATTCTGGAAGAATATGATAGATTAGCCGACCACTTTTCTCCAAATGTTTTTCCGATTTGGACATTGGGAAAAAAGTTTAAGTAACTACTATCTACTACAGTTTGCTCTAATACTACAGAGTAACCTTTTACGATTGTTTGTTCAGCTCTAAGACCGACAGAATAGTTAACAGTCTCCCCTATGGAACCATTATACTGTGAATATCCAGCCAAAATGTCTTCTTTATAATCAAATCCGTTCGTAAAATCAGGGTCAACAATATAATCTGATGTGCCTTCTTGTCGGACGGAAAACAATACATTTCCAACATTTTTGGATTGTAAGTATTTAAGTCCAACTTCCATTGATGATTCATTTTTAAAAATCTTGTTATAATCTGCTTGGGCAGAAAAAAGACTTATTGAATTGCCTCCTTCATTGCGCTTATCCGATTGTGATAGTATTGCTTCTTCTTGGGTAAAAGTTTCATTAATATCATCTACAGTAACGTTTTCAAATATGGAATATTGTCCTCCAAAGAAAACCGAACTCCCTAAAGTATCAACCGTATTATCATAGTTGACTGAAAATGAATTGTTAATGTTACTCCGAGTACCGTTGTTCTCTACATCTATATAAATATCATTATCAAGAAAGGGAGATTCTATTCTATTCAAACCTGTATTAATGTTGTCAAAGACGTTATAAATACCGTCATATTGAACGGATAGATTTGAATGATCATTTAAGCGATAACCTACACCAAATAAATAATTTGATATATTTCCATATTTCTCAATATTCGTTGAGTTCGTGTGTGATTGAAAAACGCCATCAACATTGTTTAATGTATTCGTGAGTTCTAATTCCGACCAATCCTTCCCAAGGTCTAGTCCATAATTTCCAATAAACGACCATTTTCCTTTCTGATAGTTCAAGTTTAATTCAGTATAACTCAAGAAAAACTTGGCAAATGTAAAATTCTGAACGATTTGTCCCTGAAAACCCTCACTATAATTAACTACGGTAGTAATATTAATGACAGCCATTCCGGAAGCATCATACTTTGCGGAAGGATTTGTAATTATTTCGATATTTTTAACTTGATTTACTGGAATAGATTTCAGCCTGTCTATGGTTATTTGTTTACCATTTAAATACAAGAGAGCTACTCCTTTACCTACCACAGTAACGCCACCATCAGTAACAAGCACTCCTGGCGATTTAGCAAGAATATCTAAGACTGAGGTACTAGCCGAAAGCATGGTTTCCTTCACATTCACCACAACGGAGCCCGTAGGACTTGGTTCAAACAATGGAATCGTACCAAAAATTTCAACCGTTCCAATCGTATCATTACGGGGGGTCATTGTTAACTTACCAAAATCAACATCTTTTAAGTCTGGATTATTAACAGGGATGAACTGATCATCAAATCCGTAACAGCGAACTTTAACCAAAATAGACTTTTCGCTAACGTCCTCCATCAACAATTCACCATCTTCAAAATAAACTCCGTTAATTAATGAAGAATCTGAAGCTTTTAATATTAAAGCATTTCCAAATAATGAACTATCTGCTTGATTTACTACTTTAGCTGTAATATTATATGCACTCTGCCCATTTGATTTTAGGCTGAAAATTGTCAATATTAAACATAGCATTAAGACTCCCCTACTGGGGATGAATGCGCTTTGGGTCAATCTCATTTTACTCTTGTTTTAGGTATAATTTGGGCACAAAGGTAATATTTTATTCATTACATATCAACTTATTTAAAAATAATAAAGTATTAAAAGCTATGTAGCCGAATTATACAGTAAATAATTCTCGCTTTACTGCTTAGAAGTTGCATTCATCTCCAATACATTCGTCGTTGACTACTATTTTTCACACAGTTATCACCCTTATTTTTATCGATTTTTTTTGAGCTAAGCACTATAATTCAAACGTGATAAAAGGAAATAAAACCAGCGATTTCATGTCAATTAGTTAAGATCAGAAGAGTCTGATTTAAACTTAAAGTGGCTTTTTTGAGGAGATAGAAAGTAGCTGTTTTCTTATCTATCTCACGGAAGCCATATTCAAACAAAATACATAAGCTCAAAGTGATTTTTCATCCTAATGATTTTTGATTGGTTATGCTCTATTAAAACACAAAGTTACTTTTCAATGCAGGAAATTTTATTTTCTGTACATTTATAGTTGTAGCATCTTATCCAAGTCTTACAGTTCTCTTATTGATTTGAAATGAGGATTTGAAACTGAACATAAAAAATAATTGTTATACAAGGAAAATTTTAATAAAAAATGAACATTAGATTATTGTCCATTCTATTTATAATCCTGGCTCAATCCACACTCTGTCAAATTGGTCTGGGAAATAAATACACTTTTCAAGATACGTTAACCAAACCTGGAATGACCTTTTCGTTTGATACAGGTGTTCAGAAAGTGAAACACTTATCCATTTCAACTATAAGCCCAATTGAATTTGTTTCGCTCAATGATTCAACACAAGAATTAGACATGGATCCGACTGATTATATCATTCAACAAGCACGAATTAACAAGCTCGGTTATTTTTCGGATGCAGAAACGGCACTTCGAGCGCCAGAGAAGGTCACGCATTTATCCATTACTGACCTAAACGGTGAAGAGTGGGGGGAAATTAAAAAATCGTTGCATGAATTTGATCATTTAGAAGAACTCAGCATTTATACAACTGGTGACTTTGAACTACCAGAAGCCATTTCACAGAACAAATCTCTCGTAAAACTCACTTTGTATGCTGAAAAAATGCAGCATTTACCAGACTCCATCATCTTTCTTGAGAATTTAGAAGTTTTAGAAATACATCAGAGTCCTGAACTAAAGATACTTCCTCAGAATTTTCAAGAACTGTCTCAACTTAAAAGACTACAACTTTCTTGTGGGATAGAAAAAATTGATAGTTCAATTTTTCAAATGAAAGGAATCACTTCCTTAAACCTTTCTCACAGTAATATTTCTGAGATACCAACGCGCTTATACTTGATGACAAATTTGAAAGAATTGAATTTGAGCTATACGCAGATTAGCCACATTTCATCAGATATCACTTTTTTAGATGCGCTAACTGAGCTTGATTTATATGAAACACTTATTACTGAAATCCCTCGAACATTATATTATTGTCGCAATTTAGAACTCCTTATTATAAATTCGCCCAAAACGAAGGAAATGGAAAAAAATCTCTACCGAATAAGAGCAAAATCAAAGTTAAGGATTTATTTAGCTTATCCTGATCTTGACACAGACCCAAGTAATTACAATTATTCTAAAGGTGACGCACGTTTTGATATGGCTTATTTTCATCATATGGAGCAAATGCAGCGTCAAGAATGGAGGCATCAGCAACACGTCCAATACATACAACAGATTTACCGCTAATTAATCGATTCTTAAAATAGGAGTTTCTTCTTTCTTTAAAAGATAAAATCTATTAAATAATGTCCTTTAAACTAAAACGACAACACGTATTATTTACACTCTTTATTTTAATGCCGTTTGAAACATTAGCGAATAATGGTTTACGCGCTTTAGGAAATGGCTATGCCTTACTCTTTGGTATGAGGGTTTGGTTTATCGCTTCTATAATTGCGCTTGGCTATTTTACAATTCAACGGTTTGATAAAGCGAAATTAGGCGCGTCCAAATTTGTATACATTAGTGTTTTGAGCTTAGCTTTATTGTTAGGATATAAATTTCATTTGTTAATTTCAAATGAAAGTGGGCTAATTTCTGGGCCTAAAAACAAATATGCACGTAGTGACCAATTAGCTGCTATTTCAGCTTATCAGTTTCTAATTTTCATTGCAATAATTTTGCTCTTGTTTTTTCTTCTGTTTTTAGTGTTTGATCGCATCAAAAATCGGAATTAAAAAATTTCGTTCGACGGAGTGCGTGGTATGTGCGGTGTGTGTGTGTGTGTGTACTCACATGAAAGGATTAACTTCGTCGAATTGTATTTCGTGCGGTAGCGGTGGGATCTAAGGCCTATTAAAGTTCTAGAAATGTTCTTGATAAAGAAGAAATAATTGTCTTGAGAAGATACTGGATTAAATTGAATTGCTGAATTAGTATTCAGTCCACGAACTATCGCAACAGCGTTATATGCCCTTTGTAATAATGGCGATCATCAGAAATTGTGTCTCCGAAAGAAATCGACCAGACGTAAACTCCATCTTGCACCATTTCGCCTGCGTAAGATCCATCCCATCCGACATTCATGTCAAATGTTTCGAACATTAATTCTCCCCAACGGTTAAATATTTTCATATTAAAGTCATAAGGATCAACGCGAGAAGTGAACACAGGACTGAACATATCATTCATACCAGATGCATCTGGTGTAAAGGCATTCGGGATATAGAAGATTAATAAATCTTCGAAAGCCACTTGTCCATAAGCTGTATCAGCACAACCAAATTCATTTTCGGCGATTAACATTACTTCGTAAAGTCCATCAATTACTTCAGGATAATCATGCGAAGGTTCAAATTCATTTGAGTTTGGACTAGAATCTCCAAAACTCCAAGTATAGCTTATTGCATCTTCTGAATAATTGCTGAATGAAACGGTGGTATTTGTAATATTTATAACTTCAGGGAAGACACCCATGTTCGCTTCTGGATAAGGAATTGATGTGATATAATCTACAATTGTTTCAGTTGTTGAACATCCATTAGCAGTAACAGTTAAAGTAACATCAAAAGTTCCGTTCGGATAATCGTGATATACATCTCCACAACCATATTCAATTGAACCATCACCAAACTCCCATAAACAATCATCACCTAATGGGCTAGACAAATTTGTAAATGCAACACCTAGCGGCTCGCATCCTGCAACCTGACTTGCTGTAAAGGCAATAGTTGGGTATGGATAAACAATAACAGTTACGGTATCTGTAACAGGATCACAAATCCCATTGGAAACAGTCCAAATTAGGTTATAAGTTCCTATTACAAGTCCTGAAGCAATTGTTCCCGGATCAGTAATATCGTCAAAAACAGCAGTTGTTGGACCAGATAAATGTGACCATTCGCCCGTTGCAGACCCATCAGGAATATTTCCTATTAAGGTTGTTGCATCCATATCACATAATTGCTGATCTATTCCAGCCATACTCACTGGCATATCATAAACATTAATGGTCATGGTATCTTCAGCAGGAGGGCAAGTACCATTGCTCACTGTCCAAATTAAAAAGTAAGTTCCTTCTTCTAAGTCGTTCACATTGGTGAGTGGACCTGTTGGATCATCAAATGTTGGAACGCCAGGTCCCGATTCAAAGCTCCACATTCCGCTAGCAGTTCCAACTGGTGCATTACCTGATAAGGCAGCTGTATATTCAGCACAAAGATATTGATCAATATCTGCGCTACTCGTTGGTTCATCATAAACATTAATCACGAGTGTATCTGTATCGTCTGGACAAGTTCCATTACTAATTGTCCATATCAGTGAATAAGTTCCTTCTACAAGGTCTGAAATAGGAGTAATAGGGTTAGATGGGTCAGAGAATGTTGGGACTGAAGGTCCATACTCCATTGACCACATTCCTGCAGCTGTTCCTACTGCAATATTTCCATTCAAACCTGTGTCATATTCATTGCATAAATCTTGATCGGAACCGGCATTACTATTCGGTATATCATAAACTGTAACCATCATTGTATCCGTTTCTGGTGGACAGGTTCCGTTGGTTACCTCCCATACAAATTCATAGGTTCCTTCAACCAAATCATAAACTTCAGTAGCAGCATCACTTGAATCTGCATAAGTTACAGGACTTGGTCCACTTGCCATTGTCCACTCTCCTGCTCCAAATTCTAACAAGGCATTTCCATCAAATGTTGTGGCATTTGTATCGCACAATTCCTGATCAGGACCTGCGTCGCTTTCAGAAAATTCGTGCACGGTTACTTTCACCGAGTCATAATTTTCACAGCCATCTAGCCGTGTTCCTGCAAGGTTATAAGTCATTGTTGCACCAGGAATAAATGCGACACTATCTATAAGTCCACCGTCCCAAGTATAAACACCATCTACACCAGCTCCTGTTCCATATAACAATACTTCTTCTCCATTGCACACTTCTAGGTCGGGACCACCATCAATTACAAATTCAAAGGTAAAACCAGCATAGAAAGCACCAGCTGCTGCGTATCCATTCACAGATACAAAACCAGCCGACATTGCCGCAGTTGATGAAATGGCAATATTGCCTGAAACATCTAATAGTTTATACGTTTCCCAACCGGGTAATCCTTCTGCGGGTTTAGGTCCAGTTCCGGGATCTAAGGGCGCACCGTTAACAAGAACTGTTGCTCCAGATGCCGTTACAATGTATAGAATCCCTTCAAAAGTCGTCCCTCCAATTTCGTTGATATTGGGAATCTCATTAATTTCGCTGGTTAAATAACACTCGAGTGGTGGAATATAGTTAAACTCGCTCGTTGCAGAACTTGTATTAGCTGCCGTACATTGATAAACATAGGCTGGTATATTCGTTATAATGGACATATTATTATGCAAACCATCATCATAATAAGAAGAAGGAATTAAGTAGTACTCTCCTTCGTCTATAGTCGCAACTGCTGGTCCTATATCATTGATAAAGATGTCTGTTCCATCAGCAACTGCTACAACCATTGGGCGTTCCATAACATCTCCGCCTTGCCCTTCAACCACAACGTGTTCAGTTCCTAATAAGTTAACGGGCACAATTTGAACCATTCCACCATCTTGGTATCCTTCTGAGTGAATAGATCCCATATAATTACCTGTATTGACAGCAATGAGTTCATTTGATGTAATATGTGCCCCAATAAAACCAGCCATATTTGCGGGGTTCGTGGTTGTATATCCCGTTAATACCATACAGTCTCCGGCATTCATGAAAAATGTCAATGCGTCGGCCCCAATTCCACCTCCTGAAGTTTCAAAAACAACGCTTGTATTATAATCACTAACGTTCACAACGGTGCCATCTTCGGTGGCCATTATGGAAGTACAAAAATTTCGATTAGAATTATTTACTACTTGAGGCATACTTCCCGCATAAAATTCGTAACCCAAAGCTGCCTGACCTTTACAAGCAATTGAAGTTGCCTGGTAGGGTGCTTTAATACGCACGTTGCAATAAAAATCATTTGGCGCAGTGGCAATAAATCCACTGGCTTTGATAACCGCTCCACAACTATCTTTAGGCACGGCAACATCTGTTCCAGGAAATTGTCCTGATCCAATATAAATATCTGCAGGTGAACCATTTGAAATGATCGCTGACGCAATAAAATTGTCAGCGCCATCAACTAAAGTTACTGTGAAAGGCACGGCTTCTGGCGTACTCAAATAAACATATTGCTCAGCTATTTGACCGTTCTGTCTACTATGAATTGGTGGACAATAATGAATATTATCTAACTGCGCAAAACTCGCATCAGAAATCATTAACAAGATTACAACAGCAGACAATCGTAGAATACGAAGCCTTTTGTTCATCTTGATGGAGCGACGCATAAGCTTGCTCATAGCGTTTTAATAATTGGTTAGTTTACTAGTCAAATATAATTCATTATACGCAATTATAACACACTCAGTTGTGTTTTAGTTCTTGAAAGAAGAGCGCAATTCAAACCGATTTTAATTAAACCATGCAAAAACTCTTAATTCTACTGGTAATCAACGATAAGACAGGATGTTGAAAAAAATCTAAATCGTTTAATATTTAACATGAAATTTATTGAAATTACGCGCTGAATTAAGCATTTTTTGCGCAAAATACTATGACGGATTACATGGGACTTCTAAAATTTTAAGAAAATCTAGAAAAATTATAACCGCTAGAAATTTATAATATCGTTGACGACGGTGAAGAGCATCAGCCCTAGCACTAATACGATTCCAACAATTTGGACAATCATTTTAACGCGGTAAGATAACTCACGCCCAATGATAGTTTCGGCCATAATGATTACAATTTGTCCACCATCTAGTGCTGGGATTGGAATCAGGTTGGTAATTGCCAAAATCAGGGAAATTAAAGCCGTGATTTTCCAAAAACGCATGGCATCAAATTTAGATCCGTAAATCTTTGCAATCCCAATTGGTCCAGTTACCGATTTTCTAAAATCAAGTTTACCTGTGAATAATGCTGCAAGACCCGCAATATTAACATTTAACATGTCAATACTCTCTTTATAGCCATATGCAATTGAACTTCCTACGCCATAAGGCTCAGTTGGTTTTACTGGATTTAGAACTATAAATCCTAAAGCACGAGTTGAATCGGTAATACATGTCAAATCATTAATTTGACCATTTCTCATGACCTCAATATTCAGGGTGTCGGCATCTGTTAAGTTGAAAACAATATTTTTAACGTCGCCAAAAACAGCCACTGGGTACTCATTAATAGCCGTAATTTTATCACCGGCTAACATGCCTCCCTTATCCGCAGCAGAAGTATCGACAACTTGATCTACTAGCGCTTCAAAATTTGACTGCGAGTACAACAATATGTCACGATTTTTATAAGTTGGAGGAATCACAACTTCCACTTCTTTTCCGTCTCGATCTATCGTTAAAACAGTCTCTGCAAAAATATTTTTGTTAAAAGAGTCTTGAATTCGAACAACTTCATTACCATTAATGTGGGTGATTTTGTCACCTGTTTCCAAACCGAAAGCTTCTCCTTCTTCATAAACGTACATTCCCTCTGTCACCTCAGTAGCTGGAACGTATTCCTTTTCTCCAAAATAAAGCACGCACGTAAAAATGATCAATCCTACAATTAAATTAACAATCACCCCACCAAGCAAAACAATGATTCTTTTCCAAGCTGCAAAAGATCTAAATTCATCTGGTTTTGGCTCTTCTTTCATCTGATCCTTGTCCAAAGACTCATCTATCATCCCCGCAATCTTCACATATCCACCAATTGGCAACCAACCGATTGAATATTCAGTATCTCCTTTTGTAAACTTGAACAGTTTAAAATCAAAAATATCCATAAAAATGACGAACTTTTCAACTCGCATACCAAAGATACGTGCCGCTAAAAAGTGACCTAATTCATGCAGGAATACAAGTAAACCTAGTCCTAGAATTAATTGGATTATCATTAACATATTCAGAAATTATCAAATTAAAGTTTGCAAAGTTAAACTAATTTTAGGTAAATACGGATTCTGATCAAAAATGAATTTTCAGGTGTGTACTCCAAACAGGGTCGTTGACTTTTTCCAACTTCCCTTCAATTTGTTCTAAAATGGTTTCTATAAGTTCCATTCCAAAATTCATGAATCAACTTGAACGAATATATCATTCACCCTTTTTGAATCATTTACCTCGCAATTGTTAAAGTTCTGTTATCGATCTGTTATCATTCTGTTATTGTTGGAAAACCCGCTAAATACTTTTATATCATTACGTTTAAAATGATACTTATGCGTTTATCTAGTTGGACTATCCTCCTGTTAATCAGCAACTTATTCAACAGCGATATACTGGCAAGCGACTTCTCAAGTCCTCATGCAGACAATGGAAAACTATTAGATTTTGATGCTACAAATTTTGATGCAGGAACACTTTATATTGGTGATGAAGTTTCTCCTTATTTTGCTTTTGTAAATAGAACTCAGCATAATGTTCGAATTAAAGCTGTAAAAGCGAATAATGGTTCCTATAACGCTCCGTTTCGTCTTGTCAAAATTGATACGAACCATGTCATAAAACCTGGCCAACGGGATACCATCTTTTTTAAACGGTATTTTAGTTATTCAACCCCTAAATTGGGCAATTATGATTTAAGTTTCACTATTGAATTTGCGAATTCTGATGTTAAGCAGCATTTAAACATTTTTTGTATTCTAAAAGAAAACAAGGGAGAAGTTGTAATGGATACAGTTGCTTTACCAACTGTTGATATTGGTGAAGAAATCACTTTTTCAACTACTGTTAAAAACACAGGATCAGATACGGTGACGCTAAATATTCCTGATGACAGCAGTTTTACCAATTATTTAGATCAATATCCTATTAAATTAGCACCAATGTCTCGTCATACGCTGAATTTTGAAGTGAATACAAATTCATTTTCAAACCGATATGATGAAAAAATTCACTTAAAAACGAATGTAAATGACAAGTATGTCATGAGTATTCCTATCAAAGGCGAAGTGCTTGCGCCAAATCGACCAGACATCTATTTCCCAAAAAAAACTTTAAGACTTGACTTGAAGTATGGCGGGCCAGCTGTTTATAATTTTTGGTACTATAATACGGGAGACATGCCTTTAATTATTAGTATGTGTAAAGGCAGCTGCGGATGCCTAGTTCCAAGTTGCTCAAGAGAACCTTTAGCACCTGGCGACAGCGCAGTAGTTAAGGTAAAATATGACAGCAAACGGGTTGGCCCAATTAACAAAAGTGTGACCGTTACATCTAATGCGGTAACGAAGCGAATTGTATTGCGTGTTACAGGGAGCGTTGCGACTAGACCAACGGGAAATCCAGCGCCTAATCAAATACAAGGACAAGGTCATAACTTAAAATTTGATTCAAAAAAACTAACGATTGACTACCGCTTTAATGAGCAGAAATCCGCAGTTTTCAAATTTACAAATGAAGGTGTTGATCCTGTGAAAATTCATATTCCACGTTTTCCTGGAGCGACAATCGTCAGGCATTCAGAAAACAGCATTCCTCGAGGTGGAAGAGGATGGATTTCGGTTAAATATGACTCAAAAAGAATTGGCGAATTTACACGAAATATCACCGTTGGTATAAATGGAGTTTATTATAGCGACTTTTTGGAATTGAGCGGCGTTGTTGGGGATGAAAATGAATCCATTCACCTGGGCCCAATTATTTCATTTGATAGAACAAAAGTTGACACGGTTATAGAAAACGGAGCGGATGCTACATTCATCTTCCATTATACGAATATTGGAGATGAACCACTCATAATCTCTAAAGTAATATCCTGCATTCCAGTAATTGAGTTTCACACTGACCCAACGCTACCAGGAGAGCACGGTGTAGTTATTTTGAAGCATAATTTGAAACGTTCACACAATTTTAACTACACCATTACCCTTATACATAACGCCTCCAATTCGCTCCATACATTGAGGATTAAAGGAACCGATTTGAGAAAACCTATTGTTAAGGGAAAAGAGGTGAACTATGAGACCTTAAAAGGTCCACAAATTACATTTGAAACAGATTCAATTTATAGAGAAATGGAATTCTCAGGAGATGGGAATCATACATTCACGAATACTGGAGATGCCGATTTGTTTATTACATTACTAAAGCCGAGCGGAAGCATGGTGGCACATTGCACTCGAGAAGCAATAAAACCATGTGAAATTGGTGTGATTTTCGTTAAGTATAACACCAGAAGATATGGCCCATTTCGTAAAACAATTACAGTTAATCATAATGCTGGAGACGGAAGATCAAAATTGACGTTTGTAGGAAGTGTTACCAAGGAAATAGACACTATACTAATAGATCCACAAATTAATTCGGACACCCTTTTAGTTCAAAATGAAGCCAATCTTAGTTTTGAGACGCCTTTTGTTGAACGAAATTTTCAATTAAATGAAAAGGTTGTCATAAGATTTGACTGTTACAATTTTGGCAATGCTCTTGTACAAATAAGCAAAGTTATTGCTGATGACGGAGGTCAGGTCCAATACTTAGTTACAACTATGGGCGGTGGGCAAAGAGGTGCTTTTCAAATCACTTATCCAACGAATAAAATTGGGCCTTTTAACCGAACAATTGTTGTATATCATACGGGAAGTGTAGCGCCTATTGTTTTAAAGTTTAAGGGAGTTATTCTTTGAATTAGGCTTTATTGGTACGAGATAGCAGAACATTTTGAAGTTTAGTCAATGGAACGCTGATGGCGCAGATAAAGCTGATTTTCGCTGATTTTTTTTTGTTGTGCGAAATATCATAATTGTCTAATCGCAGGATTACATCCCCATAGAGATCGAGACCAGCGAAGCTAAGTTTCCAAAAGTTCTCTGGATCCCTTTTTTGAATCAATTAAACAGTTTAATTGGCATCCACTACAGTTAGTTAAACGGCTGCTCCAATAACACAATAAAAAAATGGCGTTTAGAGTTCAAACTAGTACATACACACTTCAAAAAACGAGATCATGAACAAACGCAAGGTAATCATTCCTGCCCTAATGCTATGTGCATTAGCGGCTTGTAAAAAGAGTACAACAACCGAAATTCCAATTGGCACGGTTGATTGTGCAACAGTAAGTTATACTGAAACTATTAAACCTCTTTTTGACGCAAATTGTGTTTCATGCCATAACACTAATTCGCCAGATGGCGCATTAAGTAATTATGCTGAAACTAAGATTTATGCAGATAACGGTAAATTAAAAGACGAAGTATTATCATCCCGATCTATGCCAATTGGTACACCATTAACAAGTACAGCATTAGGACAGGTGAAATGTTGGTTGGATGCGGGAGCGCCAAGCAACTAATTTCACGCATGAATGGGTCGAGTTTTGTTAGTTACTCGGCCCTATTCATAATTCAGTAAATAGGTTGGAATAGGGTCATCTAAATTAAAGGCTTCATTAACGTGTACTATTTTAAACCAAGTTACTTCGCTTCTATTATTTTGACTGTCTATTGCTGCCCCAAAATTCAAGGCCAAAACAGTTTGATTTGCAAAGTAGAATGACTGCATTGTGCCAATCCGATCAGGCACGCCAAACTTATCTTCAACTTCATTTAATTCCATACCAACCAAATCTAATTCTCCCAAGGTTTCATTTTTCATAGCGCATTCAATGGCGATAAATTCCTCATTGGTATCATAAAAATTGCCTACGGTTTCGCCATATTTATAGGTGATAATTCGGAAGTTCTGAAACAAATCACTTTCAGAAGGATGTGATTCTAAGAGATTCCGTAATTTATGAAATAGCATATATTGATAGTAAAAACCTACGGTATCAGGTTGGAAATAACTCTCCTCTTGAATAGCATTGCCACTATTGGATGTACCGTATTCTGCTTTGTAGTTTTCGAGATCGATAGGATTTGCGAGTAAATCAATAAGTAGTTGTCTTTCTTCAGAGGCAATCGAGACATCAGGCGATTCATTCAAATTTTGAATGAGTGAATCCACATGAAGAGAATCTTCAAGTGACAAACCGCCATGACAATTTTCAGTTGATGGATTATCACAAGCAGAAAAGAAGATCAAAAGTAAGAACGGCAATATGATTTTCATAGATTCAATTTAAGCATTTGTTTTAAACCTGAGCTCGACTATTCCAAATTTCCACAGAAGCCTTGAAATTGGCGAGATTTTCAAAAGAAAAAGCGCAGCTTTTGAAGACCAAACGTTAGAGTAGAGAAAATGAAATACTAACTGGTCAATTTAAAGCTTTTTCTGTCGAAAGGTCAACGTTTTCAGGCTTTCCGAAGGATTGTTTTCAATTGCCTTATTCTGCGTTATGGTTTCTCGAAGTGAATACTCCTTCAAACCAATGTCTTGACTAAGAAAACTGAAATCAACTGTGAGCGTTTGGAATAGTCGAGCTTAGGTTTTAACTTTGTTTTACTATGGCAAAAAAAGGTGTGCTTAAAAACGGCAAAAATAAAAAGCTGCACAGCAAACTCATACAGCAAAAAAAAACAAAGGAGCAAAAGGCAAAGGACCTAAGGAAAGCGCGTTTGAAAACCATTTTTGACAAAGGTGACTAAAGACAGCACAGACTAATTTTATTATCTTAACCCAAATGAAAATCGCATTTTTAAATTCAATTGGAAAAAGAATCGGATTCTCGTTTGCCTTGGCATCTGTTATTGCGATTATAGGTTATTTTATCTATGGTGATGCCTTTCTAACGCTTGAGACAATTTTAATAACTCTTGTTATTGTTTACATACCCGTTACTGTTATTTACGCCGTGGTTACTACTTTTTTTTCAGATAAAAAGAAAATAGATAATGATGATGTTTTGGATCGTTAGCGTTTTGCTCGGAATTCTAATTTTATACATAGAAAACCTTGAAAGACTAAAGCGTAATGAAATTGTAGAAAATCCGTTATATTTAGTGTTTGATAGGAAATAGATGAATCTTTATAAAATCAATTCTTTCAACCTATTGTATTTCAAAACAGAATGAAGCTCTTATTTTCTTCCCTTTTTCTTTTAATTGCCCTCAATAGTTTGGGACAAAAAAAAGGGCAATATGAGCCAATTGAGCACAATAATTATTTGGGTTTTCATTTTGATGATGATTTTCTGTTTTTGGGAAATAGAGATGAACAATACACTGGTGGCGTAGAGATTGAATACATTCGGAAATCTCAAAAAACCAAAGAAAAAAGGAACATTCTTAATCCATTTAGTAGCGGAGACAGATATTGGAATTACACTTTTGGCTCCTATTTATACACACCTTATAACGTCTCAGACTCTTCAATCATACTGAATGACAGGCCATTTAGCTCTTACATTTTTGGATCTTTAGGTTATACGGCTTATTCTAAAAATCGACAAAAAAGACTCAGCACTACCCTATATATGGGGTTCATGGGGTCTGCCTTACCCGGTCGCATCCAAGATAGCATTCACACCATTGGAGACAGTCCACCCGCTTATGGTTGGGGCAATAGACTTGCGGAAAGCGAAGTATTTATCCCCAACCTAAAAATCAATTATCAAGCGAACATTTTTAAAATAGGAAGCTTACGCAATACTATAATGAGGTGGATTCAGCTGAGCAGCGTGTTCGAATTGAATGCAGGACTATTTCGTAATAATCTTATTGGCGGATTCAAAGTTTCAAGTTTTAACTACAAATCTAAAAGCAGCTCAACCTATGCCTTTAATACAAGTCTGCTGGAAAGAAACAATTCCGGAAAGAAGAAAAAACTCAGACTGACTACTTATTTTTCACCAAAAATTGAATTTGTTTTTCACAATACCACATTGCAAAGCCTCCCATGGATTTACAGCCCATATACGGTTGACAATTATTATATCAACAGACATGTGGTGGCATTAGAATGTGGGTTTAATTTAAATTATAACCATTTTCATTTAAGCTATGTTTTCCAAGCACGTTCTAAAGAATTCAAGAAATACAGCAGTAGATGGCACACATGGGCCGGGATTACATTGGGCTTTAGTTTTTAATTTGAATGCATTTTAGGTCAATGAAATTTGATCAATTGGTAAAATTTCGAATTCGATATTATCTGCATGCTTTTTAACTTGATTAACATAATCACGCATATCTAAATCATCTTCTTCATAATACCAAGTACATTTAATTTTAGTTTTCCCACTTTCTTGGTAGCTTTTGAATGCTTGAAACATTTTTAGTATCATTCTTGAACTTGAGGAATTTAAATAGCGAAAACCAACGGTTATAACAGTCTCTTTCTTTGGATTTCGATAATAGTCCGTCAACCAGTCAATGATATTAAAATAAAAAGAGGCAGCATCTTCCGGCATAGAAATTCCTCCGAATGAAAAATTACCGTCATCTTTTAATTTAAAATAAGGCGTTTTAGCCGAAGCATTCAGGATTAAATTGCTCATATTAATAGTTTTTAAACTATTGTAGCCTTAACTTCTCTGTTTATTAACTAACTTAAAACGTGCATTTCAAATTTTAATCGCTTTATATTGGTCAATTAAAAATTGTAAAACTGCGTTTCTAGTTAAGCTGTAAAGAGTCCGTATAAAGACCTACAATTGGTTATTAGTGGTACAGAAAGGTACTAAACAATGCATGAATCGAGTAAGAAATGCGTAGAAATACGCTTGTTTTTAGACCAAAAATTATTGTACGCAGATGAAGGTACGAATTGACATGATGAACAATCAGCATTCTCTCAATCCGTTTTATTCGCTTTAAATTTCCTTTTAAATGGAATGAAACGCCCAACTTCTTTGACATAGCGCTCATATATAGGGCGTTTTTCTTCGATAATTGACTCAGAAAAGTCAGAATTAACTTAAATTATAAAACTAGTAGTAAACTACCAGCGATTGACCAATTAATCCAATTACGAGGTGATATTACAGAAAAAAAAAGATACAATCCTAACACCTTGTTCGGCGGCGTAATTCGGATGGCGCATCTTCGTCCACAAACCAGTATGCGTAAATCCTACTTCATCATACTTTACCCAGCTGCCGAATAATGATCCAAGAATAAACTTTCCTCAACGACAATAAAATGAAGTGTAATGGCCGTTGCATATTCGTAACCATATTCGTCTTCTCCTATTTCCTCTGCGTAAAATTGCAAATACTCTTTACCGTCCACCTCTACATATTCTAAATCTTTACATTGTGTTTCATCCATTTTACGCATCACATACAATTCGTTCAGCATAAAAAATAATGCTTCATAATCGGTTATTTCTGGTGTACAACAGGCCTTCAATTTTTCTTCATCTTTCGATTTTATCGCCGCTTTAAATTCTTGCCAAGTTGTTTCTCTGATAGACTCTTCTGTCGTTCCTTGCAAGGGCAAGTCTGCCGCATTCACATTGGTTTCAACTGCAGTTTCTTCGGTTAATTGACTATTTGAAGAACAGCTCATGAAAACGGCAACGGTGCAGACCAAAAGTATAGCTTCAATTCCTTTTTTTAAAAACATATTTCGATTTATTTTTAATAATGATAATAAACTTTGGAGCTGTTAGCATCTATCATCACTCTAGGACCACCCGACCAGCCAGTAATATCCCAAACCATTTTATATTCCTCTTCCTTGGCAGATGTAAAATTGCTTATATCCAAAATGCCCAATTGTGCACGAATACATTGCGCTCCATAATCTTCTAACTCTTGCGCAATTCGTAAGGCTTCTTTTCGAGATAATTCATTTTCTAATACAACATCAATATAGGTTGGAATTGTATCGGGACTCCAAATATTGCCTGAATTAGTTCCTTTAAAGAGTCGGTATTTATCTGCAATAATTAGGAAGCCTTTATAATAGACATTGCAATGTATCCCCTTTGAAAACTCATTATCAAGTACGCGAGTTACCGTTAAGTTGTCGTATTTCTCAAGTGTATCCCGTAATTCTTGGGCAGGAAGTTCGCTCAGCTTAACGACATGTTTCGCCTTTTCATTTTGTCTAATACAACGGTGATTCTTTATACAAGAACTCGTTATTATCAACAGTAAAATGAGCGCGAAAATTGATCTGTAGCTGAATTTCATATCCTCCGATTGGGTTCGTAACTATCGTTTGTTTAAGGATAAATTTAAACAATTATTTGATCAATTTCAAATCTACTTATATAAGTGAAACACGCACTTTTTTCTTTTTAAGCCGCGTATTATTGCATAGCCGAATTGCGTCATCCACTTTATCCGCAGCAACAGCAACAAAAGCGCAATCGGTTTTTAATTCAATAATACCCAATTCAGTTTTCCCTAATTTGCCTTGCTTAAAAAACAATCCGGCCAAATCTCCCTTCGATATCTTGTCCTTTCGTCCACCTGAAATGAAGAGTGTTTTCCATTTAGAAGGTTGAGGTAATTCACTTTTAGCAAATTCAACCAGATCTGAATTTGGAATAAAATCAGGCCACTGTTCCGTTTTGCTTTTTAAGACATAAGCTGTTCCTGCTGCATGCATCCGAGCCGTACGCCCATTACGGTGTGTAAATTCCTCTGCTCTATGCGGTAATTGAAAATGGAGAATGAATTTCAAATCTGGAATATCAATTCCTCTTGAAGCCAAATCGGTTGCTACCAAAAGTTGATGCGTACCATTTCTAAATTGAATTAAAGCTCGCTCTCTATCGCGCTGCTCCATTCCACCATGAAAACAGCCATGACTAATTTGATGTTCATGCAAAAGGTCACTTACTTCGGCTATGGTTTCTTTAAAATTGCAAAATATAATTCCGGGCTGATTGCCCATATTGCTTATCATTCGAATTAAAGTATCGTCCTTATTTTTTGTTGGGGACTCAATCAGTTTAATTTCAAGTTGCGCCTTTTCTTCAGTTAAAAAGTTCACTTCTTTGGGCGATTCAAACTCAGCAAAGTCTGGAATGTCAACACCGTAAGTTGCTGAGGTTAAAATCTTCTTTTCTACAGCTGGTAAGGCTTCTAAAATCTCAATCATTTCGTCATCAAAACCAATTTCTAAAGACTTATCAAACTCATCTAGCACTAATGTTTTAATCTCAGCCAAATCAAAGGTCTCTCTATACATGTGCGAAGCAATTCTTCCAGGCGTGCCTACTAATATTGCTGGAGGATGATTTAAATCAAATTTATCTTTTGATCCTGAACGTCCACCATAAAAAGCATTGGCTTTGTAACCAGACCCCATTTCTCTTATCACCTGCTCAATTTGTATTGCTAATTCGCGAGATGGCACAATAATTAAAGCTTGTATTTTTCGAAGATCTGGATTTAATTTGGCTATGATCGGGAGTAAAAATGCCAAGGTTTTACCTGTACCTGTTGGCGATAGTAAAAGTATTTCAGATTCCGATAAAATCGCTTCTTTCGCGGCCACCTGCATTGGGTTTAACTTTTCAATCCCCAATTTCTTTAAAATATCTTCTTCCGTTTTTTTTGCTCCCATGCCGCAAAGTTAACCTTTAAGTCGAAATTTTTGAGTCCTTTATTTTATTCTCAAATGCTGTTCATAAATCTAATGAATAGAAAAAACGTCTAAAACCGTATAAATTGGAGAATAAGCCTGTCAGTAATCGCTATTTTCTGTTGAACTATCGTTGCAAGATGACATTCTATCTATATAATTCACAATTATGATTTTTAATCATTAATTTTTTAGTATATTTCACGCTCTACAAGTGTAAGAAAAAAGTATGTCAGAAAAAATTAAATACCAACTTGAAATTGAAGTAAAATCATCTACAAAGGTTTTGTATAATATGATTAGTACGCCAAGCGGTATGAGTGAGTGGTTTGCGGATGATGTGAACATAAAAGATGATATTTTCATGTTCATCTGGGACGGAAGTGAAGAGGAGGCAAAACTCTTAACAAAGCGCAAAGGTGAGTCGATTAAATTCCAGTGGATGGAAGATTTTGAAGAAGGAGAAAAAACCTATTTCGAAATAGCAATTAGAGTTGATGAATTGACAAATGATGTAGCCGTGATAATTACTGATTTCGCTGAGGAAGATGAGTTGGAAGAATCAAAACTATTATGGCGAAATCAAATCGAGACGCTGAAACAAACAATTGGAGGATAATATTCCTTACCTAAGGAATACGATTTCATAAATCTATTCGTTCTTAAAATGTAAAACATTTTAAAATGAGCCATTCATAAATTGGTTTATTAATTATAAGAAATGATTAGAAGCGAATTTCTCATGCTCAATATGAACAGTTAACAGATGAAAAAGCTAAATATTTTCATCATCAAATCTTTTGTTGGTCCATTCATGATCACCTTCTTTATTGCCATGTTTTTTTTGGTGATGCAATTTTTTTGGAAGTATGTTGATGATTTGATGGGAAAGGGATTAGAAATTTCTGTTTTATTGGAACTTCTTTTTTATGTTTCGGCTACACTTATTCCCCTAGCATTGCCTTTGGCTGTTTTATTCTCATCCATAATGACATTTGGAAACTTGTCTGAAAAAAACGAATTAACAGCTTTAAAATCTTCAGGACTCTCATTATTTAGAGTGATGCGGCCCATGCTAGTTTTTATTATATTCCTAAGTATGGGGGCCTTTTATTTCTCTAATTACATACTACCAGTTGCCAATTTAAAGTGGCGTACCATTATTTATAATATTCAACAGAAAAAACCAACTTTTGGAATAACTGAGGGCATTTTTTATAGCGACATTAAGGGCTACAGTATTAAGGTTGAAGAAAAGAATGATAATACGGGGGAATTAGTTGATATTTTGATTTATGAGGTGGGTAAGAATGGCCAGGGAAAAACAATCATTGCTGAAAGGGGTGAAATGCTAAAATCTGCCGACTCAGAAGACACGACAGTTACCACAAATTTTCTACTCTTGAAATTAATTAATGGATCCATGTATGAGCAGATTGGACCAACCATTAAAAATGCCACTGGAGCACCTTATCAAAAATCATTTTTCACAGAAGCCATTATCAAGTTTGACTTGAGTGGATTTGACATGCAAGAGGAAAGTGAGGACCTTTTTAAGCGCGATTTTGAAATGATGAATTTTGTGCAATTAGGTATTGCTTTAGATTCACTTGAAGGAATAAATGATACACTGGCAGTACAATTTGAAAAAAATATTCAACGGCAAATAACCATTGTCAATCCAGATTTAATTGCAAGGGGGAACGCTACTGACACCACACTGTTAGGTCAGGAAGAATCAATGCTTAAAATAGACACCATTATAGTTTTAAGCGATTTAAAGCAAATGGAATATAGTGCTGCATTGACCGCCGCACAAAATAAAATACGCGCCACTAAAGATCTTATTTATACACAAACAATAATTCGGAAAAGTAGAGAAGGTTCCTTGCGTGATTATAAGGCGGCTTGGCACAAAAAATTCACCTTGTCTTTTGCTATTTTGGTCTTGTTTTTTATTGGAGCGCCGTTGGGTGCGATAATTCGAAAGGGCGGCCTAGGAGCACCTCTAATTTTTGCAACCTTATTCTTTTTATTGTACTATGTATTGATGATATCGGGCGAAAACGTAGTAGAATCGGGCTTCTTAACTGTGTGGAAAGGCATGTGGTTAAGCGCATTTATTTTAACACCAATTGGTATTTTCCTCACCTATAAAGCTGCTAATGATTCGGCCTTATTTGACCGTGATGTCTATAAGAAATTTTTCAGAAAATTAATTGGAAAAGAAAACGAATGATAAGCCAATTGACTCAAAATAAATAGTAACTTTCGAGGGTCTAATCTTTTAAAGCATTTGTTGCCAAAATGAAAGTTTTACAGCTCAGCAATAAACCCCCGCAACCTATCATAGATGGTGGTTGCATTGCAATAAATAACATTGCAACAGGACTGCTTGAAAAAGATATTGACTTAAAAATATTGACGGTTGCAACACAAAAGCATCCTTTTGACGAAAGTCATTTTACTCCCGAATTTTTAGCCGCAACTAAAATAGAAAGTGTTTTTGTGGATACGCGAGTAAATATTATTGATGCTTTTTCTGCATTGGTTACTTCTGACTCTTATAATATAAGTCGATTTTTTTCGCCCGATTTTAATAAAAGATTAATTCAATTATTAGAAGAAGGTGAATTTGAAATAGTGCATTTAGAAAGTCTTTTCATGACGCCCTATATTAACACTATCCGTAAATACAGTGAAGCAAAAATAGTTTTACGAAGTCATAATTTGGAGCATTTAATTTGGGATCGTTTAGCGAATTCGACAGGCAATACGGCAAAGCGTCTTTACTTAAAACATTTAGCATCTAAACTAAAGAAATACGAATATCAAACTATTAATGAAGTAGATGCGATTGCCGCAATTAGTTTTGAAGACACCTATCGTTATGAACTCTTAAATTGTGAACCTCCTCTAAAAACGATTCCATTTGGAATTGATTTAGACAAATATCCTTTTGGAGAAAACACCAAAACCGTAGCAAACTCATTGTTTCATATTGGGTCAATGGATTGGGAGCCAAATAAAGAGGCGATTAACTGGTTATTGGATGAAATTTGGCCACAATTGGAACAGTTGGATGTGACTTTACACTTGGCTGGTAGAAAAATGCCTGGCTATATTAGTCAACAAGGCAACGCCAAATTAATTGTGCATGGAGAAGTTGATAGCGCTGTGCAATTTATGTCCGCTCATGAAATTATGATTGCTCCGCTACTTTCTGGTAGCGGAATGCGTGTAAAAATAATTGAAGCCATGGGAATGGGCAAAGCGGTTATTACCACTAAAATTGGAGCCGAGGGCATTAGTTATAAGCACGGTGTTAATATAATTATTGCCGACACTGCTGAGGAGATTGTGGATGCAATTAAAAACGTAATTAAAAACCCCGCTTTGGTAAGAAAAATTGGTGATAATGCTCGAAAATTAATTGAAACCGATTACGATAATGATAAAATCATGGATAACCTCATTGATTTTTACCGAACGCTTTTAAGTTAATGGCTAATTTTGCATCTGAATGAAAATAGTTGTTCTCTTATCGCGCTTTCCTTACCCTCTTGAAAAAGGGGATAAATTAAGGGCTTACCACCAATTAAAAGAATTATCACGCAGGCATGAGATTATTCTATGTTCTTTAACGGATACACCTTTACAACAAGCTTGGATTGATGAAGTTGAAAGTTTTTGCGCTGAATTGCATGTTTTTAAGTTGAAGAAACCACTGATTTATTGGAATACGATTAAACAGTTGTTTACGAATAAGCCTTACCAGACAGGTTATTTTTTCCAACGCGGAATTCAACAAAAAATTGGTAGGATTATCGAAGCCGCAAAACCTGATCATATTTATTGCCAATTGATTAGAACGACTGAATATGTGAAAAACATTCATGATATACCGAAAACGTTAGATTATATGGACGCCTTGAGTAAAGGTATGTACAGACGGGCAGAAATTACGAGCGGAATTAAAAAGAAATTATTTTTATTGGAGGGCAGAAGGCTGGCCGAATATGAAAATAGGATTTTTGATTATTTCAATCATCATACAATAATTTCTGAGCAGGATAAAAAGTTTATTAATCATCCGCAAAAAGAGCAAATTGCTGTGATTGAAAATGGTATTTCGAGTGATTTTAGCACGTATGACAAAGCCATTGAACGCGAATTTGACATTGTATTTACGGGCAATATGAATTACCCGCCCAATGTTGAATGTGCAGAATATATTGTGAAGGAAATTTATCCAATTCTATTAAAAAAACGACCAAATACACGGATTTTATTATCGGGCGCTAGTCCGCACCAAAGGGTAAGTGACTTGGCTGAAACGGATAAGATTGTAGTAACCGGTTGGGTTGAAGACATTAGAGACAGTTACGCTAAAGGAAAATTATTTTTAGCTCCGCTTTTCATAGGGACAGGTTTGCAAAACAAATTGTTAGAAGCCATGGCAATGGGCTTACCTGCCATTACTACTCCACTTGCCAATAATGCGCTTGAAGCCGTGCATGAAGAAACGGCAATAATTGCGAATAAGGCTGAGGAATTTGCAGCTGCTGTTATTGATTTATTGGAGGATGAAGCAAAATGGAAACGTATCTCTGAAAATGGCCGAACATTTGTAAATAATAAATTTGACTGGGCAAAATCTGTTGAGAAGTTGGAAAGGTTGATGGAGCGTAAATAGCCCATGGATAATTGATAAATTAGTTAATCCATGAACTTGAAACTCAAAAATTAGAATTCAAAATCACTTAAGCTTTTCTTGCATGAACTTTCTAAAAAAACGATTGAATTAGGCGATTATGAGTTTGAAGCATTCAGCGAAAAATGGATTGCAGATCTACCCGCAACAAACAAAACAATTAAAGCGACCAAAACAAGACAGAATGCACAACCACCTGACAAAACTCATTTTTTGACTGCTATCTTTTAATTAAATTACACTGTGAAACAATTTTTTGTCACCGGAATTCCTGCTATAGTTATACTAGGAATGATTTTTTTATCTTTTTCCAAGAATGGCGTTGAAGATGATAATGAAAGCGTACAGGATAGCCTGAGAGTAATGAAATTTGAGCCATCAGTCACAGATGACACTGACATGTCTTCATTTCATGTTGATTCAAAAAATTACTATTTGGACGCTTCAATTGAATCTTCATGGAACGCTTACAGGAATATTCGCCCAGAGGAAGCATGGCAAGGTCAATTAGTAAGTTAATAATTATTTATGCTGCAGGTAAGTTCAATTCAGCTGACACATTTGAAGAAGGTAACGTAGTTCTTGTTCGGGTTAATTTATTCAAAAACAAATCATATAAAGCACTCTTTGATATTTCCAAAATTGATGATGAAAACCACATTATTGAGATGAAATATGGCACGCATAATGTTACAAGCGGTCTTCAACGAATTTCGTTCACATCAGAAAACGGAATGACAATCATTAATCACACGGCCTATTTTAAAAGCAACTCGGGGTTAAGAGATAAATTTTACCCACGCTTTCATCACAAAACCATAGATGAATTTCATGCTCGGGTTCACGCTTTAATTATAGAAACATCTGAAAAGTGAATCCTAACTTTTATAGGCATAAAAAATTGTTTTGCTATTTTTATAAGCGTAAATGCGAATATAAAGAAGATAAGAAGCTGGACGGTTAGGTTACAATTAACCTATTCCAACCCTAATTACTTTTTTTGCGTTAATAATTAAAATAGACCCATGAAATATTTCCTTTTCCTTTTTTTAACTGTCACACTTTTTACGCAGTGTCGAAAGGATGTCGATTATACTAATACAGGTCAAACAAATATGGAAGAGCCTGATGAAAAGCTGCTTTGGACGCAACATATTTTAATTAAAGGGCATGCGAAACTGTCTGGCTGTGGCGATCCTGCTGAAAACATTATTTTGAATTATGGGAGAGATCATCATGGCTTTATGGGTTCTGTAACCACCAACTCTTATGGCTATTACGAGGTGAATTTTATAGATTCTATTTACTTAAACCCGGACCAGGCCATGCACCCAAGCTATTATTGGGTTAACACCTCAAAAAATGCGGAGCAACCTTATGATTTTATAACGAATTACAGCCCCAGTGCTACTACACCACACACAAGCACATATAATCAAGACATTATTGATTTTACGATTAGCAATCTAAATAAAGCAACACTTCATGTTGAATTAGTAGGTGCGAGTGATCATCATTATGCTGAATTCAATCAATGTAATGTTTACGACCATTGGGCGGACACATGTTTAGTCTACCAAAGAGATTCATTGAGTTTATATAGATACGGAGCGGGCTACGTATATTTTGACTATAAAGTTGTGCATGACCTAGATACCACTTTATGGCGCGATTCTATTTATACAAGTTGCGGAACGAATGTGGCAACTATAAACAGATAAACTCAATTCTAAGAATTAACAGCAATTCCAAATCACATATTACATTCTTTATACTTTTCTATTAATCCAATTTTATATTGTGTGGTGACACTTGTCCTGCCAAGGATTGCAGCGGTAGCTCTCCAATGCATTGGAGACTTTAGCGGAAAGCCTGATTTACGGCACGCAGTGGCAAAAAGGCAGCCTAAAAAAAATAAAAGAGCCCCAGCAACAACCAATTTAAGATAGATGTGTTTTATGAGGTATATAAAGCCCTTTAAATGTTGCTGAAAGGGATAATAAACGTTAATTTTGCACCGTAAAATTTTATTATGAGTTTTAAGCTAGATACGATTGAAGAAGCCATTGCTGACATTAAAGCAGGGAAAATTATTATTGTTGTTGACGACGAGGACAGAGAGAACGAGGGCGACTTTATTGCTGCCGCTGAAATGGTGACCCCTGACATGATTAATTTTATGGCGACTAACGGACGTGGGCTCATTTGCGCACCTTTGACGGAGGATCGTTGCAAGACGCTTGAATTAGACATGATGGTGAACAATAATACGGTTTTGCACAATACGCAATTTACTGTTTCGGTTGATTTGATTGGGCAAGGTTGTACTACAGGAATATCAACACACGATAGATCAAAAACGATTAAAGCGTTGACTGAAAAAGACACTTTATCTGTCCATTTAGGACGACCAGGGCACATTTTTCCGCTAAAGGCCAAAACTGGTGGGGTTTTGCGCAGAGCAGGACATACTGAAGCGGCTATTGATTTAGCGCGTTTGGCTGGTCTACAACCGGCTGGAATTTTGGTTGAGATTTTGAATGAAGATGGTACCATGGCACGTTTGCCTGAATTAATTGAAGTTGGTAAAAAGTTTGACCTTAAGATTATTTCTATTGCAGACATGATTGCTTACAGAATGAAGCATGAATCTTTAATTGAACGTTCGGTTGAAGTGGATTTTAACACGGTTTGGGGTAATTTTAAAATGGTAGCCTACAAACAAACTACTACTGATGACGAACACTTGGCTATTTATAAAGGTGAGTGGAAAAAAAGTGATGAAGTATTGGTTCGGGTAGAATCGTCTTCATTTACGCACAATTTATTAGATGCGATCCGTTCTGACAAACAATCACAGTTAAGTGCAGCGTTAAAAATGATTGAAGCAAACGGACGCGGAGCTTTAGTATTTATTCAACAAGAGGAGAAGCAAATTGGTTTAATTGAAAGACTAGAGGCATATAGCAACGGTGAAAATGACCAACCAAATTCGGATAAAAAGGATTATGGGATTGGCGCTCAAATTTTGCGTGACTTGGACATACAAAAATTGTCGTTAATTACGAACAATACGAATATGAACACGTCTGTTGTGCAGGCTTATGGTTTAGAGATTGTGAAAACTGTTCCGTTTAACTAGAATAATCGTACTATCGTAGGATTACAAAACACTGCGAAGCGCATTTTATTAAGCAAGCTGCGTTGCTTCTGTCAGCCTGCGACTACGGGGCTTTAAGAGCAGCACTGAAGATGTTTAATAGCGCGTGAAAGCTTTGTCCAAATCCTTAATGAGATTCAATGACTTTACTTCTTAGCTGTAATTCTTTTTTGAATGGCCTCTGCAAAGGACATTTCATCCATTTTTGAATTGGTCCAGGCCAAAATGTCGAAATACTCTAGAATTACATTTTCTCGATCAATTTTTAAGAGCTCTTTCAGTTTTTCGTTGAACTTGACAAAAATTGCTTTTTGCGCATCTATTTCCTCTTCTCTAGACAATAATTTGATGTGTGTGATAAAGAGTTTTTCTACTTGATAATCTTTATCATACTTGTTTAAATAGCGTGCGGCAGACTTCAAATCATATTCTAAAAAGTCCATGTTTTGCAATTCGAAATGTATGATGAGGTTAAAGATCCGTGCAAAGGAATAAATATCTTGACGCAATTGCTTTTCGTTGTCATTTAATACCTCGTTGATATAGCGCAAGGCAGTTCTATAATCACCAATTCCAAAATAGGCATAGGCCATATTATAAGTGAAAAGCAATTGTTTTTCTTTATTGATTTTCTCTTCGTAAAGTTCTAGACCCGACTCGACATCTGGAACTAGCTCTATCGATCTTTCGAATTGACCTTTTCTGTTATTTAGAGATAATTCGCCGATTAACGTAGCGGTAAATAAACGCACTTTAGAGTCTAACGCACTAAAGGCCTTTTTACCTTTTAGAGCTTTTATTTCAGATACAATTGATTCGGCATTTTTAAAATCGTAGGTATCAATATAACACAGCATTAAAAAGTTAAGTGTTGCAATATATCTTTGTTGCAAATCATCTCTAATTTTTGATTTGCGTTCCATGACAGATTTTGCCTTGCGAAAAAAGATAAGCGCACTTTCATAATCCCGCTTACTGGCACTACATACGCCTTTGATATAATAACAAATGGTAGTCGCCCGAGTAGAAAGTGCTGTGTTTTTTCCTTTTATCAAATGATAATCTTCAATTTCATTCACCACTTCCCGTTCTTGCTCGTTTCGCGTAAAACCTCCACTTCGGAAAATATAATTGATCCGTGAATACAAAACATGATATTCTGCCAAGTTTCTCAATTTGTCAACAACGCCTTGCTCTTCGTTAATTAAATCATCTAAGTTTATTGTGAAAATGCCCGACTCATAAGCCTCTTCTAGCAATCTTTTCTCCCAATTAATTAATTCAAACCAGTAATAAAACTTCTCATACTCCTCTGCCAATTGTTTAGCGCGTTTTACAAATTTGCTACATTCTTTGTACAATGCCTTTCGATTCAAAATATCAATATTCTTAATCTCTTGCTTTAATTGAGAACTGACGGATTGATCTGAATAATAGGCCCGCAAACTTTTTAAAATAAGCCGGTATAAATGATTTTTCTCAGAGGGTAAGTGCTTAATAAAAGTCTCTGCTTTAAAATGCTCTTTTAATTCTTCTTCATTATACTTTTTTTGTTTCTCTACAAAATCAAATATTTTCAGATAGTTCTTATCCCCTGATTGCAAGGAAGAATTTAATTTAAAAAAACGCTTTTCAGACTTTGTTAAGGACTTAATCAGACTGTGTAGCTCCGTTGAAGGCTTCATTCTTTGAGGTATTTGGTGAAAAATTCGTAAAGTTGGCGCGGTGGGATTACAATTATATCTTGAAATAAAGATAGTATATTTTTTAGAACTAGATGTTGCACCATCAAAAAACGGGACTTCTGTTGACTCAACGGCATCAAGGATTGACTGTATGAATTTAATATTAAAGCTCTACCTATTCAATAGATTTTAAATCATTCTTTATTGGAAACTATAAATCAGGTTATGGCACCTAAAACTTCAAGAGTGCGGGGTGTTCTCTGTGCTTTCGCGAAGCTTTCAACAACGGCCGTAGCCTTTGGCGAAGGACTCAGTATAGCAAAGCGATACAATAACCTAAGAACACTTCGATAGTTCGGCAGGTTCGGCTAACCTCAGTGTTCTTGAAGTCTCCCGCTAACTATAGGGCCGAACTGACCGCAATACAGATAATTGACAATAAAAAGCTTTTTGAAAAGCGAAAAAGGGCCACCACAGCCCTTTTTCTAACAACAAACCAAAATTCTCCAACAGGATATTGCTATCCAATTGACATTAATTCTTTAACAAATTGTGTTTACAACCGTCATTGAAATTATCGGAGAATAACTTTTGTACCTTTCGGTAATACTTTGTCTGGTTCTTCGCTGAAATTATACTTCAGCAGTTTTTTTAATTTGAGTCCTTCGGCCTGTGCCACTTGGCGTAATGACATATCCTCTGTGCAGATAAAGACGTTCGATCCTTTTTTAGACTTCCCTCTTTTGGGATCCAAATAAATGATTTCGCCAACCTTCAATACATCTCGTTTACCCAATTCATTATACTTATATAATTGCCATAATGAAATATCAAATTCTTTTGAAATGGTATAAAAAGTATCTCCTTGACTAACGGTTACATAGCGTGTACGGTATTTGTTTAAAGCGACTTGATGCTTGCTCACCGCGATTACTTCAATTTCTTTTTCTTCTTCTCCCGTTATTACAGTTACAGGCGCATCTTTATCAGCAGTTGTTGTCAATTCAGCTTGTTCGCGCTCTTTTTCCATTTCCATGGGCAAATAAGGCATCAAATCATACTGACCT
The DNA here is from genome assembly GCA_013138735.1 of Crocinitomix sp. Classification (GTDB taxonomy): domain Bacteria; phylum Bacteroidota; class Bacteroidia; order Flavobacteriales_D; family Crocinitomicaceae; genus Crocinitomix. The sequence continues at coordinate 34,021 of WTCE01000097.1, forward strand.
AAATCATGACGCTCAATAATGGTGATCAATAGATCGGCATATTTGGGGTTTGTTGCATACCCAGCTTTCTTTAGACCTTTTGCCCAACCTTTATAGTCGGTTAAAGTCAATTCAAATAAACCTGAGTATCGTTCGCGCCCCGTTAAAAAGAGCGAATGATCATCATAGGATAAAGCGGCATTATCGTAACTTCGAAAGCATTCATCTTTCTCATCATCATCTTGATAAAATGTTTTGCCATCCCATGCCTTATGGCATTTAATACCAAAATGGTTATTAGCATTTTGAGCTAAGCGACTATTTCCATTGCCGCTTTCTAAAATTCCTTGTGCTAAAGTAATGCTTGCCGGAATGGCATGCTCATTCATTTGTTCTATTGCAGTAATCTTCCATTGTACGATATATTCCTCGCTAGTCAATTTATTCTCGGCGCTTGCAGACAAGGCAAAGAATAAGATTACAGAAAATGTGGTTAGCTTTTTCATCTTAATAATTGTTTCGTTGTGTCATCTTATTACGACGATTATTAAGATGGGTTACAAAATTTAGAAATTTGTAAAATTTAGGTAGGGGGAATCTTTCATGATTTCAATCTCCACCATCATGCAATACTTGGTCGATAACAATGCAGGCGCAAAGAATTGAAACATGATCTTCTGAATCCAAAATATCAACCCCGTAACTATCCGTCCAAGTCCAATGTTTCTTACTGATTTTTGCTACCTCAACTCCACCCCGCATAAAGGTAAATTCGTGTGCCCAAAATGAACCTTCAATGGTATAATCATTTGGTCCAGGAACATCTAGGGTGAATTTTTTATTAAACCAACTCCATTCTTTAATCACTTCGGCAAATAAATTTCCATCAATCATGATTTGGTATTGCGGTTTCCAAGACATGAGTTTTTGGCTTATGAAAGCCAATTCATTCTTGTTCTCATCCATAAAAGAAAGTTTGTTACCCCAAGAAAACGCCTTGCCTTTAACATAAAAACGTGGGTTTTTCTGCTCATCTTCAATACAAAAATCGCCGCCCCATGACCAAAATTTCTCTTTAATTCTATATACCATTTATACTGTTTTGAATTTTTACAAAGAATTAAAAATAACAATTTTTAGGATGTACTGTTCACGTATTTATTCATGATTGTTTGAAACAGGTATTTCCTACCTAAAATAAACAGTTGAAAATCAAGAGCTTTATCAAAAGTCACAATTGAAAGGTCTACATCTTTCTCATTGTGCTATTTATTTGAATTTCACCAGCGGATTCTGAAAAGCTGAACAAAATAGAGTAAGAAAATTAAAACTATAGTATTATGACAAATGACAGCAGCAATATTCATGAACATACACACATTGTTCAAGAACTTAGAGACTTAATAAACAGCGAACCAATTTTGGAAGCAGCCCTTTTGGATTCTTTAAAGATTGCCGGATCAAAAGCAAAAACCGATTTAGACAACGAGCTATATTCTGCGATCGACCGTGTCTTTAAAGGAAATGGATGGCCGATTACAATTGAAGCTTATTTCAATTATTTAGATTTGTATGTGCGTTTAGTTCCAAACGAGGAGAATGACCCATGCTATCCGGATGCATGGAAGAGTTCCCCAGGTAAAAATGGCTATAATCAAAAAGTATATGACCTATTATGTCAGTTTTATTGGTTAGTAGATCAGAGCGAACAAGGTTCAGCTAACACTTTGCAAAGCAATGCAGATTTTTCTGATTGGCTAGTTAAGTTTGCAAAAGCTTGGGGAACATTTTTAGACACACCTCCTTCATTAACGCATGAAACGTTGAACTCGTTTAAGTATGACATCATGTATAATTTCAATCTGTATTCAGACGGAGCAACATCTTGGCATACCTTTAACCAGTTTTTTTATCGCGAATTCAATCAAGCCGATCCAAACACTGGCATTACACCATTGCGTCCTATTGCAGAACCTAATAATAATCAAACGATTGTTGCTGGAGCGGATTGTACTTTTAAAGAAAACTATGCAATTGATGAATCTGGGAATGTTTTAGGCAAGGATTATAGTCCAACAAATGTTTCTTTAAAAGGAACCCACTCAATTGGCACAGTTGATGAATTATTGGCAGGAAGCGAATACGCAAAGGATTTTTACGGCGGAACATTCGTTCATTATTTCTTGAGCCCATTTGATTACCACCGCTTTCATACGCCAGTTGCTGGAACTGTTTTAGAAATAGAAGCTGTTCCAGGCGAAGTGTTTTTAAATGTTCGAATGTCAGGCGGACAATGGCATGCTCCTGACGGTGCTGGAGATGGTTATGAATTTTCTCAAGCACGTGGCTTGGTGATTATGGATGCTGGCCCTGTTGTTGGAAAAGTGGCTGTATTACCCATTGGAATGGCACAAGTTTCAGGAGTAAAAATGAATACAGAACTTAAAGGTCAAAACGTAATTAAAGGGCAAGAATTTGGGAAGTTTAAATTTGGTGGTTCTGATATCATTCTCTTATTTCAAAAAGCCCCAGACTTGTATTTATTCAAGAGGGATCCTGCGCATGCTCCTATTCACTTTCAATACGGCCAAACGGTTGCGTATTGGAATGAAGCGAATCAGGGATAATTGATTTTTTTTTGCACACAACACAGAGGTCGTGTAAACTGTTATGGTTTATACGACTTTTGCTTTTAACCTGAATGCTAAAAGTTTGATTGGAACAATTTATTTAACCCGCTCATAATGGCTTTGCACAACTTCCTCCAAAAACACTTCTGTTTTCAAGTGTTTAAATTGTAATGAATTTGGCAAAATGTCAAACAAAGAGAATCCTCCTCCCAATACAATTGGCATGGTTGTAATTCTCAATTCATCAATTAAATCCGCTTTCAAAAAGTTTTGCACGACCCTACCGCCGTCAACATATAATTTGAAATAACCCAAGTCATGAATTTTTTTCACGAGTTCAATTTCGGAACCATACAATAATGTCACTTTAGCTTTCAGACCTTCAGGAATTTCTTTTAATGAATGACTCAAGACAAAAACAGGCTTGCTATAAGGCCAATCTCCATCAAATCCTAATACAGTTTCAAACGTAGTTTTACCCATTACAATGGCGTCTATTTCTTCCATTAAGTTGAAATAGCCCATATCATTGTTTTCTGGGTTCGGAATTGCATGCAACCAATCTAATTCACCATTTTTTCCCGCGATAAAGCCGTCAATACTTTTGGCAATAAAGACGATATTTTTTTGTTTCATTTTAACCATTTTAAGAACGCAAAACAATTTAGCTATAAAAGTCAAGAATAATAGATTGGATTAAAAAAATCCAGCAAAAATGAAGTGATTATTCGTGAACTTGATTAAATTCAAATCTCCATTAAAAAAAACCAATTATGAAAATCCTTTCAATATTCATTGTTTTAGCCCTATTTGCTTGTTCACCTTCATCAGAATCTGCAACAGAAGAAATTAACAATACGAATTTAAGCTCAGAAGAGGGGGGAGAAAACCCTATCGAAGAAGAAATTATTTACGAAGAACCACCCGTTGAAGAACCAATAGCTGCTGAATTTAACACGGTTGAAACGGCAGAATATGAAATCGCTGACTGGGATAATTACATGGATGATATGACCAAAGATTTTTCATTCGTAATTATAATTTCCACAAAGAGTTATGACGCAGCTCTTGAAAGAGCCAAAGACGCCGCAACGAAATTAAATTATCCATTAAATCTTCGAGACTTACATCAAAATGACGAATCTGGACTGTCTTTACCAGTTCTAGTTTGCGAATCGATTTGTGGAGGCGGAGCTGTAGAATATCCGCAATACTTGCCACGAAGTGATTATGGTGATTCGAAATACGTTTCCGTAGAATATTCAAACGGATTTGACGGATTTAATCCCGGCTATTATATTGTGGTGGTCGCAAGTGGCGAAAAGGGTGATCCTGTTATTCAAGAAGCTTTGGAAGAAGCACAGCAATATTATGATGATGCCTATGCAAAAACTTGCGGCGTTTGGATGGGATGTGGCTGTTAAAATTCAAATAGTACTTTAAACAAAATTTTACAAATCTCCGCGATCTGGACTAACACCTCGTTTTCTTTTATCGGGATACCAAGGTGTGCGGTAATCTTGCATAATCAAGGGGTCGTATCTCCTGTGTTTTCTTTTCATCCTCTCTCTTTCATTATGCATCTTTCTGGATTTTCTACTCTTTTTTAGCGGTATCGCTAAACTATTGCTCGCGTAGGGAGGTTGAGCACCAACATTATAAGAGTATGCGATTGATCGATCCCTCTTACCTCTTATGCTCCTTGATTTTCTAACATATTTAGACCGCTCACGATCAAAGGTTCCATGTCCTCTCCAACTCGGATTCCCTTTTGGAGTTCTATGCCGGGCATAAACATTTCTGCTTACAGATGTCGGATGTGCAAATTCTAAAACCTTTCCTTTTTTATCTTTAACCATATGTCCCATGCCATGAGTGGAATGTCTCGTTTTATGAGATTGCCTTAATAAATTACGCATGCTTCGCTCACGGTTTAATAGGAGTCTACATTCTTGAAACGTCACCTCACAGCTAATCATTTCATCTTTTCCTGGATCGATATAATGAAAGATCCTCTTGAATTTCTTTTTGTCATTCGCTCTAATTGCTCCCACCAGTTTATCTTCTACTTTTCTATCCAATATGCGTTGCACTATTCCATTTTTCACTGTGCTTTTAATCAGAACCGCATTTTTCTTCTGCAATTGGGTTATTGATCGATTATCTACGAGTGCTTTCGCTTTTGAAACGTTCCTTTGATGTCCAATGGGTTGATGGGTAGTCTTATTTTGATCTTTTTTAGATTCGCTGTACATGTCAATAACTATTGCTTGAGTTCATTTTAAAGCTAAAGCAATTACATGAGAGAATGAAATAAGAAATTAAGTTTTAAGGCACTTGTCTATGAATTGTATACGCTACATCAATAACTAAGCATTTGCAAACACTTTTTTTGAATAAAATGGACTCTTTTTTTGTAGAAAGGAAGATGCAAAGATCTTAAGTGTAACTATTTAATAACCTGAACTCGACTATAACAAAACGTTCAATTACACTTGATAATATTAAGGCCTTTTACTTCTTAAATACACAAACTCAGCATCCGAACTATCATTTGGTGAAAATTCATATCCTTCGCCATCAAACGCTTTTAGATGTTCGGCCTTTTCAATTTTATTTTGGATGATGAATCGCGTCATTCTGCCGCGAGACATTTTTGCGAAAGTCATATTTACTTTGAACTCACCATCTTTATTGATGTCTTTAAAAACGGGCGTAATAATTTCAATGTCCTTAAGGTTATTCAATTTAGCGGCTTTAAAATATTCAGCCGAAGCAACATTTACCAATAAATTACTGCCTTCTTCTTTTAACTCAGCTGCCAATTGATTATGAATTTTATCTCCCCAAAACTTATAAAGATTCGTCACTTTTGGCGTTACTTTAAATGAGGTTCCCATTTCTAGTCTGTACGGCTGAATTAAATCAAAAGGTTTTAATAAACCATATAGTCCAGATAGAATTCTTAAGCGATTTTGTCCTTCTTCTTGCTCGGCCTTAGAAAGTTCCGCAAACCTTAATCCTTGATAGGCAGCCCCACTAAAAATGAATCCTGCAGGTATACTATTCTCTGTGTTAAACGCCTCTGAAAAATTTTGAAAACGGTCATAATTCAAAGCCGCAATATCATTGCTCACTCCCATTAATTTGGAAATTTGCCTTGCCGATAGTTTCTTCAATTTTTTAGCCAAACGAAAGGTATCTTCTTTAAAAGGGATTGATGTTAGCGAAATATCGCCATAAATTACTTCTTCGTTTAATGACTTTGCTGGGGAAAGTATAATTTTCATTGTTTATTTATTGATCATCAATAGACTATAAATTTAGTGATTTGAAGTAAAAAACGCCACATAATTCTACACCAATTATGTGACGTCAATTCAACTTCTTTTAGAAACGTTTTGTATATCCGTGACAATAAGGAGTCCCTCCTTTATTTGTATAATAATGTTCGTGGTAATCTTCTCCATCCCAAAACTTTGTGGCTTTGGTAATGTTAGTGGCAACTTTGAGTCCTTTCTCCTCTAAAGTGGCCTTTAATTTTTCTGCAATTACTTTTTGATCCTCATTTAAATAAAAAATTTCCGTTCTATACTGATCTCCAATATCTGGTCCTTGTCGATTGACCTGGGTTGGGTCGTGTGTTTCAAAAAATAGCTTACACAAGGTTTCATAATCGGTTTTTGAAGGATCGTATACTACTTTCACCGCTTCTGCATGTCCTGTGGTATGCGCACACACTTCTGCATAGGTTGGATTTTCTTTTGTTCCGCCGATATAGCCAACTTGGGTTGAAATCACACCCGCCTCTTTTTCGAGAAAATACTCAGTACCCCAAAAACAGCCTGAAGCAAATATTGCTATTTCCGTTTCTATCGTTTGATTTGTTTCTGTTTGATTATTATTTTTTAGTTGGGCCTCTGTTAGAAAATTTAGGGAAATTGAATTCACACAATGCCTTGTACTCTTTTTTGTAAATCCTTCGCCATAAAAGGCATGTCCTAAATGTCCTTTACAATTATTGCAAACTATCTCTTCTCTTTGTCCATCCGCATCTTTAACCAACTCAACCGACCCTTCAATAAAGTCATCAAAAGAAGGCCAACCTGTTCCCGATTCAAATTTACTATCAGAAGTAAAGAGATGTGCATTACAGCGTTTGCATTGGTAAACTCCGTCGGCATGATTGTCTACATATAATCCCGTCCCAGGATATTCTGTTCCTTTATAGACAATAACATTTGCCTCTGCTGCAGTTAATTTATTCCAAGCAGTACTATCTTCTATCTCATTTTGAACCATATCTGATGAGAACATCACATTATTATTGAATGTCTGGTCTGGATTATTAGATGTGGAGGTTTGATTCTGTGCTTGTCCGCAACTCGAAAATAAAAGCAAGGCGGTTGCAAATGTCATTACTAAGGTCTTCATAATCTTCTTAATTTATGTAATTAATTATTAAAAGGAGATACTTTATAGTCGTTTAAGCCTTTGTTCAATTACAAGTATAATCATAACAAATGTTAAATAGGAATTGTTTTAAAAAGCCGTTTATTATTAACCTGTATTCTATGAATCCTTATCTTGCATTCAGAAAAACTTTCAGCAATTCATGCAAGAACGCATTAAGAACCTCAAAAAAGCCATTGAATTTGAACGCCAAGAAGAATTGGACCGTTTTGCTGACCTCATTAACGAACAGACGATTAAAGAACGGATTTCGGCCGGAATAACGCTTTATCCCGTTGAGTTCACCAATGAGAAGTACACGGCTTTTGAAGATTTACTGCTTGAGTTTAAAATCAATGAGAATCAAGACCCTTATCAATTTTCATCCAATGGAAAAGTGAGTCTTTTTTCCGAAAATAATTCAGAGAGCGTTGAAGGGGTAGTTGCCAGTTTCAAACACGGCGTGCTTTCAATACAATTAGGACAGAGTGAAAAACCAGATTGGATAAAATCTGGCAAATTGGGATTAAATGCTTTGCCAGATACAAGGACTGCAGACATTCAACTGGCTACCTTAAAAACAATTGAAGCGGGTGAGTTGCGACTAGCCAATCTTTTTTATAGCATTGGTTCTAAACAAGAATATGCTGTTGACTCGCTTGAATTTGATGGTTTCAATCCATCACAAAACATGGCTATCAATCAGCTAATGTCCAAAAATCCATTTCATATTATACACGGCCCACCTGGTACAGGGAAGACAAAAACTTTGGTTCAGGCAATTGTTCAATTAGCGGCAAGTGGTAAAAAAATAATGGTTGCAGCTCCTTCTAATGCGGCGGTAGATCATATTACGCATGCAATCGCTCAGGAGAACTCGGCGCTTGTGCGCATGGGAAATTCTTTCAAAATTTCAGAAAAGGCTTTACCTTTTACATTAAAGTCGCAGGTTTTAAACAGTCCATTTATGGATGTGATAAAACGCTTAAAAAAAGATGCCGAGTCCATACGGAAAAAGGCGTTTAAATACAAAAGAAACTTTGACAAAGAAGCTTATGCAGAGCGAAAAAGGTTGCGTTATGAGTTGAAAGAAATTCGGCGAGACATTCGGAAAATGGAGCAAGACATGTCGCTTGGATTTATTAATGGCGCACAAATTATTACTGGAACATTTATTGGCTTGCAGGATAAAAAATTGCGCCATTTACAAGTTGACGCCGTTTTTATTGACGAGGCGGGGCAAGCTGTTGAACCTTCTATTTGGACAGTGGCGCATTACGCTCCACAACTTTTCATGGCTGGCGATCCTTTGCAGTTACCTCCTACACTATTCACGAATAAAGCAAAGGCATTAGGTTTAGGGATTTCCTTAATTGAGCAGGGAATTAAATTAGAGATTCCAACCACTTTATTGGATATTCAATACCGCATGAATCATAAAATTATGCAGTTTTCCAATGCGCAATTTTATGAAGGAAAACTAAGGGCGCACGAAAGTGTTACCGAGCAAACTTTAATCGCCGAGGAATATGAACCAATTGAATTTATTGACACGGCTGGATGCGGATTCAATGAACAAAAAGATAGTTCTGGCGGAATTTCCAATCCAGGAGAAATTGAAATCGTTCAAAAACGATTGGCAGAAATTAACTTAGAAAATATTTCAGTCGGCATTATATCTCCGTATCGAAGACAAATAGCGCTTTTGGAAGAAACCATTTCAGAGCAAGGTAATCAAGCGCAAACCATAGACAGCTTTCAAGGACAAGAAAAGGAACTCATAATTGTTTCATTGGTGCGTTCAAATGAGAAGGGAATTATTGGTTTTTTAAAAGACTATCGAAGAATGAATGTCGCCATGACACGAGCCAAAAAGAAACTCATCATAATTGGTGACTCGGCAACGATTGGCAACGATACGTTTTATGAGAGTTTGTTAGATTATATTGAAAAGCACGGGACGTACCGCAGTGCTTGGGAATATAATTAGTATTTAGTATTTGTCTATAAAATCCGATTTCCGCGTTACGCTTGCCCATAAATTGATTGTTTACAAGCCTTGAACTCGAACTTTTATAACTCAAACACTTGACGGCGGTGTAAAAAATCATTTTATTGCAGTCTCTGCGAAGCAGCTATGAAATATAGGTTTTGTTAGCTACGTTTTATTTGATACTTATTTTTGTCAATAATCCATTATGATCTTCGGTAGTTTTATAAAAATACTTTAAAGAAGTATCCTTAATTTCTTTGTGATTTAAAAACTTACATAGCTCTTGGTCTGTTTCATCATAGACTTCATCATGAAGCTTCACAATCTCCCAAATTTTTGGTTCAATTTTTAATTCATGATAAGCTATGAGTTTATGATGACCATCTATTATATAACTATCTCCTGTTTCAGAACCATAGTCTTTTCTGTAGGATATTATAATGGGATTAATTCCATTTAATATATTTTGTTTGTATGACTCAATTACGTCTATGTCTAAATCCAATTTATCTCTGACACATAAGAAAGGTGCTAAACCTGTTTCAAAGTTTCCTATGATTAATTTAAACTCTTCTTCGACAAAACAATTTAACCCAAAGATATTATAAACTGGCGTAGCAATATAGTATTGACCAGGCTCAAAAAATGATAATAAACGCTCAAATTTTTCAGCATTGTTTTCGAAAAAGTTAATTGATGAAGTAAATTCAAAATCGAGTTTCTTTAGAATTTCATTTACTCTGTTGCTTTTGAAATTACATTTAACAAGATATGAATTTGGAAAGTTTTGGTGGGGTCCTCTAACGTTAATCGCAATTAAAGAACCACTTATTTTTAACCAACTAGAATCTCCATCATAAAACATTGAAAGTTCAGAATTGCCATTTGTATTATAAATCATAAGTCTTCGTCGCTTTGATGAAACCTAGCTCTAGGATAAAACTATTGAATAATTTCGTGCTCAGCACAATCAATTCTGAGTTCATTTTGCGCTAATGATTTTTTTAGAAATTCACAATAATGTCCTGTAGCATCATCAGTGCTATGAAATTTGCAATTCAAACACATGCGCTCCAAAGAAAGCACACCTTGATTTTGAAAATCGGTTAAAATAGAAAATAGGCTGCCCCATAAATCCGACTGTTTTTCCAAAGAGAAGCCTTCGATTTTTGTTTTTAAACTGTTTGAAAATAGGGCTACTTGTTTTGAAACCTCTATTCCTTTTGGTGTAAGCGCTATGGAGAAGCTTCGACTGTCCGCTTCATTTCTTAATTTATTGATTAATTCTTTTTGCTCCAAAACGCGCACGGCATCACTAATAGTCGCTTTGGTTAAATTAAATTCTTTGGCTAAGTAACTGACTTTATTGAATTGTGAGGCGTGGGTTTGAATAAAAATGAGGATTTGAATTTGAATTGGGCTTAATCCGAAAGTTTTGGCCTGTTCCCATAGTAAAACACGGAATACTTCAGAAATTTTTTCTAAAGAAACGACAATCTTACTTGAAAGATTGGCATTTTGTTCATCTAGCCCAAATACGGAATGTTCCATTATTCATCATTTTTTATAAAGATAAGAATATTCAACTTCCCGCTTTTGTAAACAGCAATAACGCTGGACCATATAAATGGATCCAGCGTTACGGGATATATTGATATTCATTAACTTAATTCAGTACTAGTTTTTTACTCCCTTTTATCTCTTCAGTATCCTTGTCCAGAATATTTAGAATATAAATACCATCAGCACCAATATCAGCTACTGGAATTGTTTGAACTGGTGAATTCAAATCCATAATAAACACTTCTTCACCAATGAGGTTTGTAATTTGAACTTCAAATGCCGTAAAATCAAAATCTACACTCATTTCTAATGTTACTTGAGTTGATGCAGGATTAGGATAAACCTTCACGGTTAATGGATCAATTAAACCTAGACCTCCTTCCGAAGATACATCTATAATTAGCGTATCGCATGTATAGTTCCCAACAGAATACGGTAAACTAAGATCGCCAGATGCGATTGAATACACTTCATAAACGCCAAGCATTGGTAAATCTGGATCTGATGTATTTACGTTCATTAGAGCAGTAACACCATCATAATTGAAATCCGATTGATTATTCAAACGAGTTAATGGCACAATACACGAAATCACATGTTCATCCCAAACCACAGAAAACCCAGGACTATCCATGTACATAGGCATTCCTGGATTTGTTGGCGGTAAAATACTGAACTCGTCTGTAGCCTTAACTGCCAAGCCGCCTGGAACATCTAGATTTGGTTCTAACATTACCCAATGTGCATGCCATACTACTCCGTCATTTGCATAATCTGAATCTAAATTTTCATCCCATAAAGGAGTATCATCAAAATCAGGGTGAGATGTAAGTGCTAGTGCAACTATACCATCTGTTGTTCCGAAACCTACGTCAGTAGAGATCAAAGTTGTTGGAATAACATATCCGAGTACAGGTGCTCCGTCTAAATCGCCAATTGCTGTTGGTACTGAATCGCCTGCCATTCCTTCTACCTCAATTTTAAACACCAATTGCTTTAAGGTTTTATCCTCTTCCACTCTAACGTCTGTAATTGAAAAATCTTGCGCTATACTGGTAAGACCAGTTAAAAGCATTACTATAATTAATTTAGTTTTCATGTCTCATTTTTTTTAAAAGGAGTCCCAATTCAATTCATGAGATTAGGACTCCTAACTATTTAAGGTTAAAAATATACTAGCCTTTTACATCAGCCATAGATGCTCCAAAATTAAGATGTAATACATTGTTGCTTGGTGTTAATAATGCTGGCACAGATTTCACTCCTGCGTTTTCAGCTTCCGAAATTCGGTCACGTGACTCACCAAGGTGAACCAATTCCACATTTTCATTGCCCAATAAACTTACGATTTCATGTTCTGCACTAACACAAACGGAACATCCTGCGTGATAAAAAATTGATTTACTCATAATTAATAGATTAGATTAAGAAGACAAAATTGTCACTGCAAATATAGTAAGGATTCCTAACTATAAAAATATTTATCGTACTTTTTTTTTATATCCGTTTTGAAGCCCATCATTTATATCTATTTTTATGCCGCATGCACCATTTGAAAAAATACGGGGCCATCCTCATCTTATTATTGGCGTTCCCTATCGCTCGATTTATTGCGAATAACCTTGTTTTAGAAGCAAGTACTGATATCTATGCGTACATCCCCCAAGAAAGTGATTTTATTATAGAGATAAACACGAAGAACTTCATAGCTGAAATTGGCTATCACCGTTTATTTGAGGAAACTTATTTTATGGATAAGGTGTATCCAACAGAAGAAGACGAAAAACCGGAGGAGAAATATGTTGATTCTGGAATAGATTTTTTTAGCAAAGTCATTTTATTTAGAGAACAGTGGGCAGATGAAAGTATCTGGTTGGCATTAGTCAAATACAAGAATATAGATCAAGTTAAAAAATACTTTCTGGAATATATGCCAGATGCGCGATTTGAGTATGATAATGAATATATGGTGATTCAAATGTCGCCGTCTTCCAATCAAGAAAATTTAGATGAGCATTTGAAAAAAATTAGTACGAAAGAAATAAAAGGATTTACGGAGCGGGTTAATCTGACAGAAGTATTTAGTCCGGATAAAGAGGTTAATTGTTATATCATTCCAAAAATAACTGCACACAATCAATTAATTGAAGGGAGTTTATCGTTTGATTTTTTAGATGACCACATTGCAATAGAAGGCTCGTTTACTCCAGTTCCCGGATTTAATGAAACTACTCCAATAGCATACGCTGTGAATGAGGACAAAGCATTTAGTATGCGGAGTTCATTGAATTTATTCCACAGTATTTATTGGTTTAAAGATGAAAAAATTAAAAACTTACCAGAATACAGCCAATTGGCTTTAGACTATGACGGAGCAGAAATGTTATTGGTTCATAGAAATCAAGGATATACAACGCCCTTTATAAGTTACCCAGATGCTGATTTGCATTTCGATATTATTAATCAAAACCTTTGGGATAATTTTTTCGATTCACTCCAGGTAATTGATGGAATTAAAATAGACACAATTGAACATAAGATTACCACAATTGAAGGAGCTTCTATTCACTATGTTCGGGGAGAAAAGCTCTTTGAAATGACGCAAAACGGCGTCAATTTATCTCCGTCTGAGGAGGCTAAACTGTATTTTGATTTGCAATTAAAATTAGACCCTATGTTAGATAATGTAGTTTTTAAAGTTGATACAGAAAATCCACCCAGTGCCCTAGAACAAACTTTTGGTATTGCCATTGGTTATAATATGGTCGAAAACATTCGTGATTTTGCTAAAATGGAATCTATCGTATTTCAAATTATCGGGACGGATGATGATTTAGTAAAGGCCAGTGGTCGCATTGAAATGAAAGAGAAAAACGGCCATTCAATGGTTGAAAGTTTATCGTTTGGTCAAGGTGCTTTGCTATTTTTGACCGATTATTTCTAATAGCTTAAAAAGCCTCTCCAATTGTTACATAAAATTGAAAACCTTCGTAACTTCTGGCAACATCTAAACGGACATGACTCATTTGTTTTTTACTCAATTGAAATCTTAAACCACCGCCATAGGACCATAATTTACGGTTCGTAAATGATTCTCCATACGTATTTCCTACAGAACCAATTGAAGAGAATGCGGCTCCCCGAAACCGTTTATAAATTGGAAAACGATATTCTACTTGCAGCATACTGATGTTTTTATCTATAAATCGTCGATCATTAAATCCACGTCCGCGTTTACCAGATGAGAAATAATAATAACTAAAAAATGGCGAATCCCCAATGGTTGAACCTGTGAAAAAATTAGTCGCTAAAATATGATTTCCTTTAATTGTTTGGTAATAATTTACATCCAGTTGAATCAAAGCATAATCGAAACTTGCCCCCGTATAATTAGCAGATTTTTCAGCGGTAAAATTGGCCAAGACTCCCTTTCTAGGATAAAAAATATCATCCCGCGTGTCATAGGAGGCCGAAATCCCAATTGTACTCAACGTTCCACCGTCTATGCCAACAGGATTATTTGCCGATAATAAACTATCTGTTCTGGGAATGTCAAAATGATCAAAACGATACTGAACGCCTAATAAAAAAGAAGGCGTTACGCGATAAGACAATGTGCTTAAAATACGCGGGAAATTAGCATCATAAGTCTCCAAATCTTCTTCATCACTGTCTACACCAATGCCGTAATAATTATAAAAATAGCGATAGTAACCCAACTCCCCGTTTAACTTCCATTTTTGTTTAAAATAAAGTTCATAGGGCGTAAAAATGAGAATTTGTTTCTTTAAAGTATAAGCTAACCCCAACTGCACACTAGATTTTCGCCAAGCTTTTTCTTTGCCAATATTAAAAACTGTAATCCCTACTCCTCCGAAAGCTAAACCTGTTTCAGGTAAATAGAAAACCAGAGGAAAAGCAGAAATGCTGAAATCATCCTTCGGATTATAAGCCGTAGTGTCTGTGACTAAAGAGTCAGATTGCCCATAAGTAGTACAAAAGCTTCCTAAAAACACGAAAAATAAGGTGATGCCCTTTTGCATAGTTTATTTAGTAGTTCCGAAGCATTTTTCCTTACAGGTTTTCAAACATAAGTACTGCTCAATTGATACTGTATAGCTTGTCAGACTATTCTCGAAGATATGAAAATTTGTAATGATTCCTACTTATCTTTGTCCAACGAGATAAATAACAAAAAAATTAAGTCCATTATATGCGCCTAGTATACTTTATATTAATTGGTTTTATCATAACAAGTTGCGCCGACCTGCGCACTAAAGCCGCTAAAAAGAGCACAGACGAAGCGAAGGCAAAACTACTGCTGAAAGAAATGGGAGCCGCACATGGCATCCAGAACTGGGACAATATGACTACGTACACTGTTGAATTTGAGGATCAATTCTATGGTAAAATCGGCAAAAAAGCCAATCCATATTCAGATTCATTAACAACTTTTGAACTGAGCTATGTTCCAAAATCATTTGATGGCCGAATGTCCTTTACCAGTGGAGAACAATCTGGTAAAACCTGGGGCATACAATCTTGGAATACATATGAGTTTAACGAAAGTGGTGAAGCTGAATTTCAAAAAAATGAGGAGGCTTATTTTGGATCAAACGCTAAACTTGGGTCGTAACTTATTTAAGCAAAAATTTGAGTTAATCTAAATAGAAAAAACGGTGTATCTCTAACCCCTCTAAAAACTCTTCTAAACTCCTTTATTTTGGCATTAAAA
>WTCE01000139.1 GCA_013138735.1 Crocinitomix sp.
TCAAAGGTCGGAAAAAAGAGACATAGTATGCTGCTGAAAGAATGTCGAATTTCGAACAGGGAATGCTGAATTATGAAGTGAAAAATGCTGGAGCTTATCCTTAATTAATAATCAAAGGTCGGAAAAAGGAGACACCTTCTACGGTTCTGGTATCTATGGTTCTGGAGACAAATCCTAATAATTGACCTTCATTAGAAAAAATGGCTGGGTATAATAAATCGGAGACATTTAAATCTAACTGATACATGGTATAATTGTCTTCTATTCGTTCTCCATTTACTTTTCCTTCAATCCCTTGGAGGATATCAAGATATTGATTAAAGCCAACTGAGGTGACGCCGAATCTTGCCATTTTATCGGTTTTCATTGTGCTTGCATTATTGACAGAAAAGAACTTTTCAAAGGTCTCGTTCGTTTTGACGAGCACATAATCTTGTGTGAATGATTCTTCTAAAATTTCGTAGTCTTTAATTGTGTCACCTTTCGGAGAGATAATGATTAAGGAATCTTCAGCTAAATCATAAGCATGATGCGAAAGTGCAGCGAGTCCATTTTTTGCGATTGGAATTAAGGGTGCCAAGCCAAATTCTGTATGTACTTTATAAACGGATGCGGTTAAATTATCATAGCTCAAATTATTCACTTCTTCGGAATCTTGAAAATATTCAGAAACCGCTTGATTCTCTTCCTTATTTTGAAGGGCTGACTTTACTGTAGGGCTCGATAAAAGATAGAGCATTGTATAATCTAAGGCGTCACGGTAGCAGTATTTTTCTGACATTGAGTTCAAAAACTGTCCTGAAGAAGCCACAATTGTCGTATCAATTACTTGCGCACCAAATTTATCTATAATCTTATAATTAACGCCTAATGTCATTTCTTTATAGGTCCCTTTTCGTCTTGGCATTTGGGTTAACTGTAAGTTGTAAGACTTCACGTTTCCATAGATATGGAAATCGCTATAACCAGAAATGTCTAAATCATCTTCATCTGTAAAACCAACTTCTTCGCAAAATGAGCTCATCCATTTAGCCGTGCTATCTTCATACTCAGCAACGGCAGTACAATGTTCAACATCCATCACAGTAATATTTGATTCGGCCAATGTATAATCTGGCAATTTTACCAGGTCATATTTCCAATTCATACTTGTGATTGGTCCATTTGCTGCATCAATAAGTCCGGCTAATATTACCGACCAAGTCATAGCAACACCAAAGAAAAAGCTATCATCTGCTATTTGAGCGGCTGTTCCTGCTCCAACAGGTATTACGAATAATTCAATGAATGTCCAATAATTTCTTTTATCACAATACCAAACACCATATTGTGTTTTATATCCTTTGCGTTGCGTCTCTACTTGTTGGGGACCATACATTTTCAAATTAGCCCTTTTGCCATCCTCGCATCTAACAGTATGATCAATAGCCACAAGACCATCCTTTGGCGCTTCAAACCAAGTTTTTCTGAACAATTTTCCGCATGAAACACAGAAGAATGCGGTGCAAAGTATGATGAAATATCGGGACCTAAGTACTTTCATTTAAAAGCTAATTTTCAATTCATTTTTTATTACTTCAATAGGAATTACGAATCCAATATTATGGTTGGAATAACCTACAATTTTTGCGTTTACAATTCCAATTAATTTGCCATCTATTGTAAATAAACCTCCTCCAGAATTACCGGGGTTGATGTTGGCACTTACGATATAATGTAAATATTCTCTTTTTTGATATTTGCCACTAATAAAACCCTCTGAAATGCTTCCGTCTAAAAATTCACTTAAGGGACTGCCAATACAAACCACAGAGGTTCCTTCATTTCGTTCTTTGGCCTGATCAACCTCCGCTACATGCAGAAAATCATGATTTGTCGCTTTAATTAAAGCAATGTCATATTGTTTATTGAACCGCACCACTTCTGCCAAAATCTCTACTTTATCATTGGTAATAACGGTAAGCGTACTTTCGTTATTGATTACATGGTGATTTGTTAAAATATATCCATCCTTTGAAATAACAACACCTGATCCATGGCCGTACTCACCTTTAATCGTTACGACCGTGTTTTTCATGCTCGTATTCTTAACAGGTAGCATTTTTTTAACCGGCCATTCTTGCTGTGTTTTGGCAAATGCGGCACTGTATTTTTCTCTTAGCTCCTCCAGGTTTACACGTCCAATAAATGACCTGATTTTTGAGATAAACCAGTAGCGGTTTTTCAAATAATCTGTATCAAACCTTGCAAATTCATTTTCGGGATAAATTTTCGTCAAAATGATGCTATCACTATCCAGAAGATTCAATATTAAATCGTAATGATACGACCTGTAATAGCCACTAGCAGACGACTCCTCAATAATTGAACAATCTAAAGTTAAGTCAGGAATTACATCATATTTTTCATTCTCGGGTGCATTTGATCCAAATTCATCTAACACAAATTCCATTTGGCTAGAGAGATAAGCCTCAAAATAATTAAAAGATGATTTTTCACTTGCGCTATATCCTGTATGATATTGCAAACCTAAGTGCTGTCTTCCTGAACCTGAGCTTGAATTCAACAAATTGAGATTGACGTCACCGATATTAATTGTAATTGGCAAACCTGTACTTGGCAGTGATGTTTCTGGCTCGTTTTCCAAGTCAATCATAAAAACACGATCCGCTTTATTTAAGAAAAAGGTCGCATTATAACTCAAATAACCATCTTGGGGATGTTCAAATATGAGCGTATAATCTTTAAATGGCGTTCCTGTTGGAAAAGTCAATTTTCGCTTAAAAGTTCCTTGCCCTAAGAGCACTATTATATCTTCATCAAAAATTAAGGTGTCGTGATAGAATAATGGTTCCCCATTTGATAAATAAACTTTTGTATCGGCATTAGCAGATCCAATAAAAGTATATACATCTGCCGCAAACAATTGTGAACATGAAAATAGCGCTATGAAAAACAAAAATCTCATTCTAACTCAGCAT
Organism: Crocinitomix sp.; assembly: GCA_013138735.1. Taxonomy (GTDB): domain Bacteria; phylum Bacteroidota; class Bacteroidia; order Flavobacteriales_D; family Crocinitomicaceae; genus Crocinitomix. Next base: position 2,982 of record WTCE01000139.1, read on the forward strand.
TTATTTGAACGGGTTCAATATTAAAAACAGCATAAATATCGGCAATGGAATAACATAGAAAAACGGGCTTTTTGTATTTATTACTATACGAATTTGACACGGCAATTCCGATCACATTTCCTGTAGAATTAAAGATGGGTGAGCCACTCATATTATCAGAATAATTAGAGTTAAATAGGTAGCCTGAATAACCCCAGTTTTCAATTTCACCTGTTGTTTTTCCTTTACCACAAATTATTGGAAGATATGGAATCCCCGAATAACCTCTAAAATAAATTTCAGTTCCTACTCCAATTTTTTCAGCAATAATTGGGCGCGGATTATTGGTGATCATTTCACCTTTAACTAAACCAATGGCCAATTCCAATCTTTTATCTACCGCAATAATCTCAGCTTGCAACGTGTCTCCATTATAATCAATGATTTTCGGTTTCCTGTTTTCAGGGATTGATTTCATATCGCAAACAAAATAACCTGTGTGGTCTAGCAATAAGCCTGTGGTCAATCCTTTTTTGCCAAAAACACCAATAATGGATTTATCATTCTCTGCATCCCACGGCGTTAAAGTCTTGCTTAAGTTATTGGCTAAAGTTGCGGAATCGGTGATAATTTTATTTTTCAACTGAATGGGAGCAACTTTTTGATCTTCTGACTTAACGTCCAATAAGGTTGGATCAACTTCAGTTAAAAAGGTAGAAATTTCTTTAGAAAGCGCTTTGGTCAATGTGCTTATAAAGTCCTCTTTAAACGCAAAAACCCAGCTTGGTGTGCTTCTTTCATAAGCGCTACTTTTAGGCAAAGGGTTCTTAACAATGTCTTGCAAAGGTTTGGTTAAGACGACTTTTCCGGTGTGGTTTGTTAACTCAACCGTGCCGCTAATAATCGTTTTTTTTAGTGCTTTGGTTCCCCAAGTACTTTTATAGATGCTCAACTCTTCGAGCTCAATTTTCAAATAAAAAATTTTGGCTAGTTTTCGATTGTTGCCATGAATAAATTCGTTTTCAAACAGGGCATCCTTTAGTCCGCCGCGAATGTCTCTTGCATCCAGCGCCTCTGATCGGTTGATCGTTTTAGCTGAATCATTGGTAATGACGGTGTAAAACTCGAATGTATTGGGAACGATAACTTTTTCTAGAAAAAATTGGGGGATGCTATCTTCAGACCATGCGTTGGAGCGTGAGCCCATTAAAAGGAGTAAGACGAGTAGGTTAAGAGAGCAAATTTTCATTCAGCTCATAAAATTAAGATAATATGTTTGGAATACTTCTACTTTTTATAAATAGTGGCGTTCAGGTTTTGAAAGCGCATTTATTATTTCCGCGAAGCCATTGCTGCGATTAGAATTATAAAGCCAACTAAACCTAAAATTAGTCCGATAAGTATACTCAATAATAATAATGTCACGATTCCCGATATCAAAAAGGACCATCCAATACTTAAAAGAGTAGGATTAGCCTTCAACTCTTCAGTCTTAGCGTTATCCGATTCAACATCATCAATAGTCGTTATAACATCTTTGGTACCGTTGGGATATTTAATTATAAAGACTGAACTCTTCTTTATTACGATAATTGGCCCACTTAGATTATCACATCTTTTATATTTAATTTCCTCTCCACCTATCCCTAAAACTTTAGCAAATATTTCAGTCCCATCCGTTAACATAATAACATCACATGAGTCGGCAGGCGCTGGCTCTTTTTTGGTAATAAGGTTTTCAGAAGGTGATGTGAAAGTGTTTAAATTTATTGGTGAATGCTCAACATTCTCTGATTCTCCTTCGGGATTATCAGGGTACGCTATAAGCTCAACGTCGTCTTGTTCTGAAATAATATTCGATAATAAATCTTTGATAATAGATTCTCTATCTTTTATTTCCAGTTTTTCAATAACTTGATTCTTGTCCAAATTATGCAAAGCAACTTCGAGTTCTGAGGATTCTTGTTGAGTTCCTTTAACCTTGTATTTCGACTGAACATGATACCCAGGCAAATAGTGACGTTTTTCAATTGTACATGAACTGACAATTAAGGCCAATACTAATCCAATTAGTAATTTATTTTTCATCTGGGTTTATTTTGCGTTTAGCGTGAGTAGTTTTTACTTATTCGCAATTTAATAAAAAATAATGTTTGATTTGGGAAATGTTGGGATCGGGGGGGGGGAGTAAGGTTTTTTTGGCATGTTAAAGTTGGGTGTGTTTTGATAAACGCAATACAGATTTCTTGTCCAAAATTTTAGGCAAAAAAAAAGAACTAACAGTTTGTATTTCATAGAAATGGATTTTAAATTCGTCAAATTTAATGAGCAACACAATGATAGTAGCTATATGAAAATTCAATACTGTTCGGATTTACACTTAGAATTTCCAGAGAATAAAGAATTCATGGAAAACAATCCAATTATGCCTATTGGTGAAATATTGATCTTAGCAGGAGATATTATTCCTTTTTCTGAAATGGATAAACATCAAGATTTCTTTGATTATGTTGCGGATAAATTCAAATTTGTTTATTGGATTGCAGGGAATCATGAATATTATCATTCGAATATACAAGGCAGAATTGGATCGTATAAGGAGGAAATTAGGGGTCACATTAAAAACTAGGGGGAGACCGATTGTTTAACATGCTAATCCGCAATTTTCCTAAACAGAGGCCATTCTTTTTAAATAGAAGCCTTTTCCTTTTGTCATTGCTACAAAAGAAAGAAAAAATCTAGCTGTCGGCG
>WTCE01000145.1 GCA_013138735.1 Crocinitomix sp.
ATATTTTTGTAAATATTACGGGTAAAAACGTCTGCCCATTCGACAACGGCAAAACTGACAAAATAGGCAGACTCAGGGTTGTGGAATTTGTAGTTACGAGACATTTGGGTTAATGTTTATGCTTAAATATAAAGATTAATGTTGAAAAACCACGAGATGCAATCTCGCGGGAGCGGGGGATTATTTTTTCGATTTGTTCTTTCATTTTATGATTCCTAGCTACTCCGCAGTGGGTTTAATTTTTTTCTATAATTCATTTTCTTGAATCACCTGAATATAATTATTCTATACTTAAATACATTGGTTTATTTTCATTCAAGCATTGTTCACATATTGTAACAATCGAATGAAAATCTCGAATTCTACGATTATGCGGGCTGGTAAGACTGAGATTTAAATCATATTCTTCTTCTTTCCAGAATAGTTTGAAATGATATGGTGTTAAAGTTTCTTTTAAGTGTAATGTTTCATCTATTAGATCTATGAATAGGTTTTTAATGGTTGTTATTTCTTCTTTGCTTAAAGGAAGATCATTCTGCACACTGTCTACTTTTTCTCCTATTGCTTCTCGAAGAATATCAATATAAAAAGGGACTAAAGTACTTGAGCCGTTATTAACTCCAAACTGCAGGTATGATTCATTTCTGTAAAAATCTAAGGGGCTTAAATTCTCAACTTTAATATTACTTAATTTAATTGTGTTCATAATCTAGGTTTTAAAAATTTTATAAGTACTGAATTGGGTGTTATGTCAATTTCTATGTTACGTACAGAAAATATCGTAAACCCATTTTCTTTTACATAAATTGCCGAAGTGGTTCTTAAAACTAAAAATCCGATCTCATTTCGTTCTTGTATTAACACTAAGTTTAACGGATGCGCTTTAATCTTTTCAAAAGCCATTTTATCCGAGGGGTCAATTTTCCACATTAATTCAGAGAGGCTGTTAACTTCGGCATATTTTCCATGTTGATTAACATATCCAACGATTCCATCTTTCATTTTTTTTTAGTTCTCTTTTCAACCAACTTTCTAGTAAAGGATGCAGGCCATCAGGGTTTTTCGCTCCGCTTTATACCTAAGTTCATCACCTATTTTTCTAAAAAAAGGTAACTATTCAGTCAAAGAAGACAAACTTAATTATCTAAATGACAGTATGTTAATCGTTCTTTACCGTTTTTCACAGAAATTTGTCACTGGTATTTAAATCACTTGTTTTCAATACGTTGTAAAAATGAGGTAGAAATTTGGTGAAATTTCTACATTAAACTCCTTCGGTAAAGCACTAACCATCAGAGATATTTCTGGACTGAATAGTTACAAAAAAAGAATAAACGACTCTTTTATAAATGGGGTTTTTGATAGAATTATTTTTTGTCTCATTTTAGTATAGTTTATTTACACAACGCTGCCGCGCGAGCCAATCTCGTGATAAAGTTAAATCGCCTCAGCACCACGCAATGAATTATAAAGCAGGCAGCTCCGAGTATTCAGCATCCATGTTCCACCATTTACCGCTATCTTCGTCAAGCTGCAAAGAACTTAATGTATTTAACAAAATAATATTTTCTACACCAACGTACAGGTTTGTCCCTACATGAAAACAATATTCTCCCATTTTATAGACTCTACCATCTGCGTCACAACAGATGTAGTAGCCATCAGGGTAATATCCCCCTAACGGAAATAATTTCCTACCAAGCATTTCTGAATATACAGGATAATCATTGTCACCCATTAATTTGTTCTGCGGCATAGCAGGCTCCAAATCAAATTCATTTATAACCGGTGTATAACCTTGTTTTTCGCACTCTCCAGATAGATTGCCATATTCTCTTAAAAAATCGATTACAAATTGGGGATAATCGTCATAAGGAAGTTTTAACTCTTCCTTCGAAATATTTCTTCCTTCGAACCACCCGGCCTTTTCTAATAATTTTTTTGCATTTATTGTGAACTCCATAATTCTATTATTTTACTTCGGTAATGTTAAAATATTCTAACAAAGGGTTACAACTATCACAGGCTTTTTTATAATCGCCGTGTTTGAGTTTCTCCCCACCTTTCATATCGCCTATTTGTCTGGCATGACTTTTTACGCCATCAAACATTTCGCGTGCTTCATCAATTGACATTTTGAGTTTAGGGTCTACACTCTTTAACCAATCGGATATGTTTACGACTTCCGCGCATTTGCCATGGTGCTCGGGAATTTTTATTTGTCCCAGCTTATATTTTAACCACATATCATCCAACCATTTACGGACTAAAGGATGAAGACTGTCTGGATAAACTCCTGGGGGAAGTTTTCGTTTGAAACTGAAATTAAACATTTTTTTCCCAAATGCCTCCAATACAGCGCAAGCTTTAGGTCTTTTTTTTGAGGATAATAACAAGGCTTCGTCGGCCATTTTTAATAAAACTTTTAGTGAAGCCGAACTTATTTTAAGTTCTTTAGTCAAAGCTTCCAAGACTCCATCCAAATACCTCCCAAAATCTTCATCAGATAATTTTCTGAGTCTTTCAATTTCATCATCCGACAATTTAGTTATCATTTCCAAAACATCATCAACTTCCCCTTTCGTGCCCTTTCGTTTAAAGACTACGCGCCCATCTCGTAGAATTTCCCAAACGCCTCTTTGTGTTGATCGTCTACTGAAACTAACCCCTTGAATATAAACATCAGGATTTCCACCAATTCTAAGCCCTAATTTTTCGAGTTTTTGTATATCTTCAAAACTTACACCTTTGATAATAAGGCGAAGGTTTTCTAACCATAAAACAATGAGCTTTTTTGCTTCACTAATCGCCAGAATCATTTCAGGAGTTTTTGTTTTAAAGATTTGAAAGGTAAGCTCAGATAAATCAGGAGTCTTGATCCATTTCTTTGGTACAACTTTCCTGAAAACCTTTATTAAAGCACTTAATAGAGTTCCAAAAAGCTTGGCTGACTTAGCAACAATAGTAACGGCAAGACCTAACCCTGGAACTAATCCACCTACAAGAATTTCGAGTGCGAATTCTACTAAGGCTCCAACGAAATATCCAATTTGAGCAACTTTGATTTCGGATGCAATTTCAAGCCAATCTAAATTTAGAAAGACGTCCCACACCTTTCGAAATAGAGCTGTAATTTCTCTTATGAAGGTTCGAAAATCAAAGTCCTCTAACATTTGAATAAAGCTGTCATAAGTTTCAGGTCTTGCATGGACTTTTAATAAGGCACTCGCAATTTCGAAAACCAAGTAAAAAATAAAAAGGATTCCTTGTATACAAGACACGATACTATTCCAAAAACCACAAATGAAGGCATTTACAAATAAGACACCCCCCTCTACCATTCTGTCAATTGCAACTTCTAATTCACCCAATAAATCTGAAAACTCTTCATATACAGTAACCATTACATCATTTTGGAAATAATCAGATGCTAAATCTGAAACTGGTCCTCCTGTGAAGTTTAATTTGAGAGAGCTGCCTTTGGTTGGATTAAAATTTCTTTCAACATCCGCTTTAAGTTTGGTTAACATTTTTTTCACATCATCCGAGTTAACAGGTTGCGCGTGGCTCTCATAAAATGGAAAAAAGAATAGGTCCATACTTTTGTCTCCGATTGCATAATTCCATCCTTCGGAGCTAATCTTGATGTGATCTAAAGATTCAATTGCCGAATTAATCCCGTCTGCCATGCCCCCAAAAATATCAGCAGTTCCCTGTATAACAGGAGTAAACATGGCCCACACAAACTCTTTCAGACTAACGTCCTTATATGCGAAGGCGCTCTTTTTTGTGGCTATATCTAATAGCTCTTTTACTTTTGGTGGATTAATTTGATGGCAAGGAATTCCATGATCTCTAATTAGTTTTGTAATTCTTATGATGTTCAAGAATTTTGGATCAAGTAATTGATTCACTTGCACGTCATGCCCAGTTCTCACAAAATAAGTTGGGGTTGAATGTATGTCGCGACTATTATCTTCCATAAAGAAAATAATTTCATATCGAAGCGGTTTTACTTTTTCGAATAATTCAGCTAATGCATCAGCGTTTAGAATACTCTTTACACGGACTCTTCTCGTTCCTTCACCTTTGACAGACTTTATTGTAAGGAATTTTTCGTAAAGATCCCTTTCTGGAAATTGCGTGAGCCTTTTAATAGGAATTTTCGATTTTGCCAATTTAGCAGCACTCGCTGATGGGTCGGGTCGCGTGTTGCTCCATTTTTTTCTAAGATTCAAATTGTCTTGGTCAAGATAAAAAATGAATTATTCTTTCCATAATAGGTTCAGTTGTTAAATATACCAACCTTACTTCCCCCTTATCATTGGAGCCATACTCTGGAAGAGCATCAAATAAATTTGGAATGCCATGAATGAAATTAATTAAACAGATTCCCGATATCCCACTAGGTAATGCAGTTTTGTCTGTTATCGAATAATAGTGAGCCAATTTGAGCGTAGCGTCAATTTTAATGTACTCAAAGGGAGCAGATAGGCTAAAGGCAACAGTATAATTTTTACCAATTTTTTCGTCGAACATTCCGCCTCTTGCAGAAAAACATCCAGACGAACTTGGGGCATTAATATTTAAATTTTTTATAAGCGGTATGTTTTCTTTACTTATTTTCTCAAGTAAACTCAATACTACATTTTCATTATTTCCAGCATTTTTAAACTCTTCTTGAGCTAAAACAATTGCGTTAAAAACATGTTTCATAATTTATAATTTAATTAGTTCTTCATAAAATTTATAAGAATCTTCCAAGGTAGATTTGGGTAATACATCTCTCATTAGCCAGCGAGATTCACTTGTTTCCACATTTAATCGCGTAGGTAAACTTTCTGGTAATTTAAAAAATTTATTTGCAAGTTCTCTTACTTTTTCAACAGGAATTTCTTTTACCACGTGTGCAGATAATTCAGATGCGCGTATGTTAAGAACAACTTCTAATTCATAATGTGAAAAATGGTTCGGTGAATTCAATTTGAATTTAGGTAATCTATCTGTGATTAATACTTGAATAATGCCTTTTTTATTTTGTTTTGTAGCACTTTCTATAGCAAAAATGATGGCTCTTAATGGGTCTGTTGAAGTTGATAGTCCATTAGCTTGTGAATTTGGATTCCCGATATAAATACTTCCGTCAGGATTAGTTGTTGTGCCTCTAAATAAAACCTTTATACCAAAATCAGTTAAATCACTAATTGTCATATTTTTATTGATTCTATTCAAGAATGAAATTAGCCGTTGAATTTTTGCGGATTGAGATGATTCTTTCAACGCTTTTAAAATAATCTCACCATTTTTGCCAAAAAATCGTTTAGTTGCTTCTTTTAATTCTTTTGCTGTTTTTCCACTAGCAATAGGTGTACCGTCATAAATAAGATGGTAAGTTTCCCCACCCTTTACATTTCGGTTTTTACTTGGAACTCTAACTATTAGAACGCCCGCACGTTGAAGTCTTTCTAATTGCGAAGCGAAGCCAGCAATTTTCGAATATTTCACTGCATTTATTACTATTCTGAAACTTGTTCCAAGGAATTTTAAAATTCCTGAATTTATTAACGCATACCTTAAAATAAGTATTGTTTGTTTTAATACTTGGCCAGATGATACCAATATAATAAAGGCTCCTTTTATTAATAATTTGCCAATGGCGGTGATCAATGAAGGTAAAGCTAGAACACCCGTACCAAGCATAAGTAATGCAGAAATATCCTTCCATAGTTTGAAAAACTCTTCTCCTCCGGGAAGAGTTTTTATTAGATCTTCAAAGGAATTTATTCCATAATCTACAAGAACAATACTTGCGTCAATTATGCTAAGGGTTAGGAAAAAACCTCTTACCCCAGCGGCATATATTCCAAAAGGAAGCGCTACAAGTAGTAGGTTAATTCCAAAATGAATCCATTCAACAATATTCCCCCACTCTTTTGTATCAGCCATTAATTTTACTTGCAATGCAGACACAAAATGCACACTTTTATCGTTTCGAATAATTACTATGTCTAGCGGATTATATTGTTTATCCAATAAAAGATCTCTGTAATCTTCTTCTTCATCAAAGGCGTACTCCGCATCATATTGGCCAATTTGAAATTCCCAAACAGGTGTTATATAATGAACGAGTTCATTTTTAATTCTAATACTATCCTTCTCCCCAAAGAATAAATCGCTATCAATTTCATGTCTACCTCCAAGTTCTATAATGTCTGGAAATTCCGTAAAGTCTGGATCAATATTAAAACCTACAGAAAGGGCCGTTAGAAAACTACAATATGTTTGTTTGTCTTTGTCATCATTAAGAACATCATATATTTTTCTAGTAATTGCTGGGTTTGCATAAAGTTTGTCATAAATAAATTGATCACTGTCGAACGCTCCTAAAAAATTAATAATAGATGTACTTGCATCCCAAAAATGATCAATATTGTCAACAACAACCAAGGTTTTAAGGTCTTCGAAGAGTGCTTCATCATCCATTTTTTTCAAATACTTTATCGGTACTATTTCATAGAAAGACCTTAGGGCATTGATGGGGTTTGAGGCTCGTTTTACATCCATTAAGCGAATGTTGTTAAACGCTTCAAGGAGTTTTTCTTCTATTTTGATTTCGGGGGCGAGAAGGCTCATAAGATTAACAAATTTTTCTTCAATTTCCGTCTCGAGGTGAATTGCTAGAACTTTGTTTGCAAATTGTTTCTTACTCAAGGCAAAGAGATCAGCCCCTGAGAGGTTTGTCAGTTGATCTGGAGTTTTGCCAGTATATAGTTTGGAATCATTGAATACCTGATAAATATTAAATCCAATATAACCTAAATCAAGGTCCGCGTAGACAGCAAAACCAGGCTGTAGTGTAACTTTTCCATCTCTTGTGCTTAATCTTACATCAAACGCGTCCTTGTCATATTTTAATAATTGTTTTAGAGAATATTCTTTAGAAATCTTTAGAGCGTCTAATGGATGAAGAACATCAAAATCTTGTGGGTATTTCCTTCAATATCTATTCGCGAAACAGGCGCATTTCAACTTCATAACGCAAGACTTCCACCACTATCGGGACTCTTGGCAGCGTTGGTTATAAATCTCACACAAATTATTCTGTCACTAAATGCTTCATTTCCTTATTTTCCATCATATGGTTTTCAACTTGTTGTTTATAAACGGCAAGGGATATAAAAGCTATATCTAAGGGAAATTCACCACCTTTTGTGTACGGGTAATACACTTCATTGTCATATTCGAATGGGTAGTCACCGAAATGAGGATATTTTTGTCTCAAATCAGTCTTAAAAGCATTAAAATGTTGATGCGCAATGATTTCATCAATTCGCTGCTTTAAGCCTTTATTTATTTCTTCCAATTCATCAATAAAAAGGTTAAAGTGTGATCCCGAATCAATTCTTTCTCTAAGCGATTCTTTTAACTCTGCATTTAAATCTAAATCTTTGAAATACCTTTCAAAAAAGTAATTTGCGCTGCAACCTCCAACGGATTGCTCATTTGTATCTAAGAAATCTATAAATATCATACGTTATTTTTTTAGTACTACAATTACATTGTTTTTATCAAGTCTCCAGATGTCATGAACAGTTTTAAACCCTTTACTACTCATTGTATCGTAAAATCTTGTGCTTTTAACAGCTTTTGTCTTGTCTCCATGAAATTCAATTAAGCCCTTTTTAAATTCTTTTAAACCTAACGACTCGCCATCTGGGTAATCTGGGTTTTTTCTCCAGTCAGTTTTAATTCCAGAAAACTTTCCCTGTAAAATTTCAAAGGCTTCATCAACCCACCTTTGCCCTAAACCCTTAATTCCCCCAACGCTGCCGCGAGATTGCATCTCGTGGTAAAGTCAAATCGCCACGAACACAGCACCACCTAGCAAGCTTTTTTCTCCAGAATAATCAATAGCACTACTATACATATATTCTTCGCTCCGCTGGTCCCGATCCCTGTCGGGATACATCTTAGCGCAACAATCTAACATATGAAGTTTGTAATTCCAAAGAAGCCCAAGTTACCATTTTTGACTAAAATAAAATACGCCATATTAGCAGGCCTATTTATCCTCTAGTAGCCCCCCTAAAACCGAATCCCAATGATGCAAATATCATCAATTTGCTCCAGGCCACCTTTCCAAGTTTTAAAGGCAGCATCAATAGCCGCTTCTTGCTCGGCCGGACTTTGATCAGAACTAGCTATCAAAAGATCTCTAAAGCGTTTGTACAAATACTTTTTCCGCCTAGGTCCACCAAATTGATCAGGAAGGCCATCCGTAAACAAACAAATAAAATCATTTTTTTCTACAGAAATAATGTGATTCGTAAAGGGTACTGCTTTGTAAAAACGAGCTACAGGTTGTTTATCTGCTTTTATTTCAATTAATTCTTTATTTCTGATGATATACAAGGAGTTATTGGCGCCAGCATATTGCATTTGATTCGAATTTTTATCAACCCGGACCAGTGAAATATCCATACCATCATATAAGGTTTGACTGCCTTTGTCAAAAGTCTCGATAATGATTTCTCTACTCTTGTCTAAAATTTCTGATGGTTTTCTTAAACCAAATTCTTTGACTGATCTATTTAGAGCAGCCGAAGAAGCAACACTTACCATTGCTCCCGGAACGCCATGTCCTGTGCAGTCGGCTACCGCAATAAAAACTTCCTGTTCCGTTTCAATCATCCAATAAAAATCGCCCGCAACTATATCCTTAGGTCGATAAAAAATAAATGAATTTGGAAAAGCCAAGGCAATTTTTTCGGTATCAGGCATAATGGCTGTCTGAATTCTTTTCGCGTAATTAATGCTTTCGGTGATCTGCGTATTTTTAAAATCTGTTATATTTTTAGCGGCACGTAATGCTTTTTTATAAGCGTCATTCCTTTTTACATAAAGATAGATGACATAACCCGCAATAAGTAATAATAAGCAGGCAACTATGCAAAATAGAATGATCAGTGTTTTGGTTGATGAACGTTGCGATTCGGCAAATTGAATTTTGGCGGCACGCTCTTTTTTATCTTCCTGCTCTAATGTGTTTACAAGGGCAGAAATTTCGTCCATTATTTCTTTATCAGCTTGGATTAAGGTCAACTCTTTCATTTTAAGCCCAATTTCAACCTCCGATTGTTGCTCTCTTAAGGCCTCAATTTCAGTATCAATTTTCGTAAAAGACCTATCCACTACAGCTTCAACATCTTGCATTCCTAATGTGTCCGCTAAAGCTTCGTTTTTTTCTTCTTTCTTCTTTTTTCTGTTGCCTAAAAGACGTTTGAAAAACTTTTCTTCTTCAGCAGAATCTGTTGTTACGGTCTCATTTTCAGTCCGAGTTGAACTCCCCTCAGTGGCCTTATTCACGTCTTCTACTTTCTCCAAGACTTTATTCAGAATTAAATCCGACGAGCGCTGACTTTGAACCATTAACAGTTCATCTAGAATGATGAATTTTTTGGTGACGAGTGAATCAATTTTCGGTAAATTCTGTTCAAATATGGTTCCAAACTCAACCAATGCACCTAAATCAAAAAGCTTGTCATCCACGCTATTGATTTGATTATTGTAATCACTCAGATAAGTGGTGTCTTTTGTTAAACTATAAGATTTTACGGCGTTTTCAGCATCAGAAATATTCACCATTAATCCTTTAAGCAAGACTACTTTTTCGTCTAACTTAGATTCTTCACTGACCTTATCAACAATTGATTGGAGCGAATTATTAACGAATAAACTGAGTGATACAACAGCGAATAACGCCGCGAATAGTATGAGCAAGACTTTTTTGTCAAAAGCAATTTTATTCATGAGTTAATGATTCTAAATCAATGCGTTAATTCATACAAGTTATGAAAACATTAAGGACAAATAGGCAAAGTAAGGTTTAGAATCATTTCCTATATTAAATTGTACGCTAATTGAGTCAGCTAAACTAATTATTGTGAGGTAAGTTATAGTCTTCACTTATTCCGGATCAGAGTCCAAAATAACACAATCGCACTCAACCGTTTTGGCGGGTAAAGTAATGGTTTTTGAGAGTGAGGCATTTGGACCCAAACTGCGTGCAAAAACAGTGTCCTTTTGTTTAATGATATTTCCTTTTTTGTCGTAAGCCGTTACATGCACCGTAACATTTTTGTGGTTTCTTGACGTAGAATTATTGACTGTTATTTCAACTGTTGATGTCAAAATTAAAGATTCAACGGCAGAACAGTTGACGCTTAATCCAATTTTATCAGGTGTATTTAAAATCGATTCCATATTATGACCGTTTCTGATCAAATAGAAATAAATTCCGCCTCCAGCTAGCGCTAAAAGTAGGATAAACACTAAAAACTTTTTCATGGATATTGGATATCAGGCAGTTGAAGAATTTTAATCGAGCAACGTTATTTTTACTAACTTACAAGAGTAAAGATACTGACTTATTTAACTTGCGTTGTTACTATGTCACTGCAAAATGACTTCCCTACTCAGAACAAGTTTACCCTTGTTTTTGAGGATAAAGATTTAGAGCGAGAATTTAGAAATTCTTATGATAAAAGTGTAAAGCTGCCCTTGCGCTATGGAATTATTATATCAATACTTTCATGGTATAGTGGCTTGTATCTTGTTTATGCCATAATTCCTGATCAATTTTCATGGTTGGCTCCGCTCACAATCATTAATATTGGTGTCGCTTTTGGATTTATTGTTTACACTACTTATAAAGCGCGTTTTCAAGGTTATTACCATACCATTGGGGCCTTTTCTAATGCCTGGGGAGGTTTATTTGCGATCTATTTTTGCGATCAGTTTCCTGGAGGAGAAAGCTTAACCTTACCTGTGTTAATTTTCATCATATTTTTTGGATCTTATATGATTCGTTTGCGCTGGATAGCAGGATTTATAGCAGCTTTAACCTATGTTTTGGGCTATCATATTTATATCTCGATTTATTCAGGTTTGTCCACGCAAGAAGTACTCCTTTATGCTTTTGTCGCTTGGATGACGCTAATTTTTGCCATTCTTGCTGGTAGGGTGGCCGAAGGGAATAATCGTGTGGCATATATTCAAAGTCTTACAATTAAGAAACAAAGTGAAGTTATTGAGCAGGAAAAAGAAGCGCTATTAAGAGAAGTACATCATAGGGTCAAAAACAACCTTCAAATTATTGTAAGCCTTATCAATTTGCAAATAATGAAGGCAGGGAACAAAGAAATAGAGGTGGCTTTGAAAGAAACGCAAGGTAGGGTTATGTCTATGTCGCTTGTGCATCACCGCATTAAAGATTCATCAAACTTTACTGAAATAATATTAAAAGAATATGCTCAGGAGTTGATTAGTCGCATTCAACATGTATATCAAGGCGAGCCAGCAACCTTTGACCTTGACATTGCTAAGGAGATTAAGTTAGATATAGAAACTGCGATTCCTTTGGGTTTGATTATTAATGAAATGGCAACAAATTTTTTCAAACATTGCCATTCGGTTAATGGAGAAAAACGCACTTGCCGGCTTCATGCTTCAATAGATACGGAAAACAACTACCACATTAAATGTAGCGATAGCGGCACACAATACCCGGTGGATTTAGATTTAGACAATTTAGAAACGCTGGGCTTAGAATTAATTCAAAGCTTGACAGATCAAATAAATGGCAATTTTGATTTCTATAATAGCAATGGTGTTGTGTATGAAATTAATTTTAAGTTGCAAGGGGTTTAATTATTTATAATTTCCGTCGTCAAAGCATCAACCATCTTCGTCATAGTTCTAATCGCGTGCTTTCATAAAGCATGGATATTCTTTAAGGTTTGTAACCTCCATAAGAAAAAAAATCAATGTGATCAGCATCATCCGCGTTCTATTGAGTAACCCTGACTTCATAGTTTAGAAAGGTTCCGAAAACTAAGTGTCATGGTTGCAAACTATGCTAAACCAGGCAAATAGATGGCAAAAAAGCAACTTTAATGCAGTTAATGAAGAAAACCGAACAGTTAATGAACTTCACTAATTACATTCCTTTTTTGCGCATTACATTTGATCAACACTTAAAAAAACAATATTATGAAAGCAATTAAAAAGAATTCAAAATCAATTGGCAAATTTGAAAACAAAACAGTTAACAATGGATCTGCAATTAAAGGTGGTACTGAGGTAGTTAATACCATACGTCTACGTGTGTCAAGATACAGAGGAACCAGAAACGAATAAAAATAGCGTTTGCGCACAAGTCCTGCTAATTCTAGTAATTAGCAGGATTTTTTGTTGTGTGCCCAGCATGGGCAATGATTATAGGGTTCAAGTCCCGAGCACGCCTTTATAGCAGGAAGTGTTAGCCAATAGCAAGGGTGTCCTGCGTGAGCAGGAATCTGAAGGAAGCTC
>WTCE01000027.1 GCA_013138735.1 Crocinitomix sp.
GTTTGGTTGCGGAATAAAGCTAAAATTCACACCCAATGAATCTATTTTATAATCGGGATGACCTACCACTTGAAAAGGAGTCTCTGTTCCACGCCCAATACTTACCTCAGTGCCTTCAAAAAAGCAAAGACTTGGATACATATAAACCGAAGCCATATCTGGCAAGTTTGGTGACGGAGCAATTGGCAATTCATAATACTTTGTGTGATCCCAGCCCTCGCATGGAATAATCATCATTTGACATTGAACGCCACCTGCTAACCATTCCTGGCCATTAATCATTTGGGCATATTCACCAACTGTCATTCCATGAACAACAGGCACCTCATGCATGCCTACAAAAGATGAAAAGTCGTCTTTCAAAATTGGGCCATCAACATAATGTCCATTCGGATTTGGACGATCTAAAATCATTAGTTTAATCCCTTCCTCGGCCACAGCTTCCATTACATTATGTAAAGTAGATATGTAAGTATAAAAACGAACACCTACATCTTGTATATCAAAAATCACAACATTAATTCCAGCCAATTGACTGGCAGATGGCTTGCGATTGGTTCCATAAAGTGAAAAGATAGGAATACCTGTCTTTTCATCAATTTCACTATTTACTTTTTCGCCAGCATCAGCAGTACCTCTAAATCCATGCTCTGGCGAAAACACACGGACAACATTTAATCCAGCACCTAATAAGGTATCTACTAAATGCGCGTTACCAACCATTGAAGATTGATTCCCAACAACTGCGATAGTCATGCCTTCCATCATAGGGAAATAGGCTTCGGTCATTTCGGCGCCTACCTTAACATCTTCATTGCAATATAATTTTTCGACAACAACAAGTGTATCTTCTATTTCCGTCATATTTTCTGACGCCTCAGTAACCGTATCGTTTTGACTACCAGCAGAACAGCTAACTAAGAGCAATGTGAATAGGCAAATATTAAATTTTATCATCATTATAAATCTTACATTTGTGCCGTAAATGTAGTCATTTTGAAAACCGAATTATTCATAGCAAGACGAATAATGAGCGGAGGGAAAGATAAAAGCAAGCTTTCAAGGCCAATTGTTGTTATCTCTCTCACCAGTATCATTTTAGGAGTCGCCATTATGCTCATCACTGTTTCAGTGATTTCTGGATTCCAAGAAGGAATTAGGGATAAGGTGATTGGATTCGGGTCACATATTCAAATTACAGAACAAGGTTTAAGTAGTAGTATGGAGTCTACTCCCATCCTAATTGAGCAAGATTTTTATCCTTCTTTAGAGGAAAAACCTTCGATCAAAAAAATTCAAATTTTCGGCTACAAGCCAGCCATTTTACAATCCTATAGAGATTCTGTTTCGTTTAATATTCAAAATAGAGATACGAGTCGCTCCAGTTTGGACATTTTAGGGGTTGTATTTAAAGGGATTGATCAAAATTATGATTGGTCCTTTTTTGAGGACAAAGTTATTGAAGGCCGCTTAATCAATTTTGACAGCATTAATAAGGAAGTCATGATTTCGGAGCACATTGCCACTTTAATGGGATATGCGATTGGTGATAAATGTGATGCCTTTTTTATTCGTGATAATTCTGGCCCTAAAAAACAGAAGTTTGAAATTGTCGGTATTTACAATTCTGGTTTCGCTGATTTTGATAAAAAATTGATTTTCACCCAAATTCACCACATTCAAAAATTAAATGATTGGGGGGTTCAAACTTTTGTAACACTCGCGGACACCTGCATTAATGATCAGTTTGTATTAAAAGGCATAACCTCTGGAGGTTCCAAAGTTTATGAATATGATTGGGGACGTGGTTATTTTCCTAACAAATATTATCCAATTTTAAATAAATCGGGAAAGCTGCGTTTAATTTCAACCGATTTTTCGCTCAACCCTTTAGCTTCTCGTCAAAGTCCACAATCAATTCCTGACACCGCTTTTATCAAAATAGAAATTGATTCACTTTGCCCTTGCAATGAAAAGAACTTGGCTTTGATTGAATATACAAGCGCCAATGAAATTAGTGCACCATTTGGCACCATATACATTAAAAACGGTAAGGGCACGCATCATTTATACACGGGTGGTTTTGAGGTTCTAATTAATGAATGGAAGGACTTAGAAAACATGAATGATCTTATTCTAGACGAAATTCCATACGATTTAAAAACCACAGAAATTACAGAAATGCACCGTGATATTTTTGCTTGGTTAGACCTGTTGGATATGAATATATTGATAATCATTATACTCATTCTAGTCGTATCACTCATTAACATGATTACCTCATTATTGGTCCTTATTCTTGAAAAAACAAATATGATTGGGATCCTCAAATCAATGGGGGGCTATAATTCAAGTATTCGGAAAATATTCATCTTCAATGCCTTGTTCTTGCTGTCACGCGGCCTATTATGGGGTAATGTTTTAGGACTAGGTTTGCTTGCTTTCCAGTATTTCACAGGTTTCTTTTCATTGAACGCCGCCGTCTACTCATTAGACACTATTCCAGTTGATTTTAATGTATTGCATATCCTCTACATCAATCTGTTAACAATTTTGGTCTGCTTCTTAATTCTTATCATTCCAAGCTATTTAGTTACCAAAATTGACCCTATCAAAGCAATTCGCTTTGATTAGTTCTGTCAGAATCTACACATTTTTTTTGCTTTAATTCTTGACTTAAATCAAGGTAAAACAGAAAATTTCGATTAAATTTGTCACTCAATTATTAAGAATTAGAAATGGCTGAAATTGAAATCAGACTTCCGAAAATGGGGGAAAGCGTAACAGAAGCAACCATCACCAATTGGTTGAAAGAAGTTGGCGATACCGTAGAAATGGACGAGCCTCTTGTAGAGGTTGCAACCGATAAGGTAGATAACGAATTACCTTCTGAAGCAGAAGGTGTATTAGTAAAGCGACTTTTTGAAAAAGATGACGTAGTTCAAGTTGGAGATGTGATTGCGGTCATTTCTACTGATGGAGATAGCGCACCAGACACTTCTACCGGTGGATCTGAAACAGTTACAGAACAAGTTGTAGCGGAAGCTGCAGTTGCAGTAGCTGCTCCAGTTGTATCTAATGGAGTTGCAGTAGTTGAATTAAGTAAAGCTGGACCATCTGGTCGTTTCTACTCACCTTTAGTAAGAAGTATAGCGAAGGAAGAAGGAATTTCAATGGAACAACTTGAAACATTAGTTGGAT
This sequence comes from Crocinitomix sp., assembly GCA_013138735.1. GTDB lineage: Bacteria > Bacteroidota > Bacteroidia > Flavobacteriales_D > Crocinitomicaceae > Crocinitomix. The sequence goes on from WTCE01000027.1 coordinate 3,202, forward strand.
CTGGAGAAAACAACCGCGTGACTAAGAAAGACATGCTGAATTTTATTAAAGATGGTGGCGTTGCGGTAGCAACAAAAGCAGCTGTAGCAGCTCCAACTGAAAATAAAACGGCAAAAGCTGTTGCTCCAACGAAAACAACTTCAACTCATATTACAAAAACTGAGGCCCCAGCGCTGCCAGTTCATGAGGGAGATGAAATTATTGAGATGGACAGAATGCGTAGGTTAATCGCTGACCATATGGTTATGTCGGTTCAAACTTCACCGCATGTTACATCTTATGTTGAAGCTGATGTCACGAATTTAGTTATGTGGCGTAATAAAGTGAAAAATGATTTCCTAAAAAACGAAGGAGAAAAAATCACCTTCACACCAATCTTTATAGAAGCTATTATTAAGGCTATTAAAGATTTCCCTATGGTAAATGTTTCCGTTAGCGGGAATAACATTATTAAACGGAAGGATATTAATATCGGAATGGCAACCGCCCTTCCTTCAGGAAATTTAATTGTACCTGTAATTAAGAAAGCCGATAATTTAAACTTGACTGGCTTAACAAAACAAGTAAATTCATTAGCGAACAAGGCAAGAAATAACAAATTAAACTCTGACGATATTTCGGGAGGCACATATACAGTTACCAATGTTGGAACATTTGGAAATGTGATGGGAACACCTATTATTAATCAACCTCAAGTTGCAATTATGGCAGTAGGAGCGATTCGTAAGGTTCCAGCTGTAATAGAAACGCCACAAGGCGACGCTATCGCAATTAGACATAAAATGTTCTTATCTCATTCATATGACCACAGAGTTGTAGATGGTGCATTAGGTGGAATGTTTGTTAGAAGAGTTGCAGATTATTTAGAACAGTTCGATATTAATCGAGAATTGTAAAACCTTCGTTTAACTTAATCCGAATTTCCGCAGAAGTCCTTAAAATGTGAGAGTTTTAATTAAAAAAACACGCTCTTTCGTTTCGTAAACGGCAAAATAATTGTGCGAAATCGCTAAAAATGCGGAGATACGCGAAAGGATTAACGAGTTAATTTGAAGTTTTTCCTGTGGAAAGGCTGCTGTTTCAAATACTTTCTGGTTCCGATTGCTACGAGGAGATTTAAATCACTAATTCTTAGAACGGATTTTTTGAATCACGCATTATCCTTCAAACCCATGCCTTGCCTAAGAAAACTAAAATCTACTGCGAGTGTTTGAATAAAAGCAAACTCAGGTTATAAACAATTGAGCGTAAAAAAGTTTAAAAGCCACACCCTATAAGGTGCGGCTTTATTTTTTTTCTTTGAGGTTGATTATGTCTAGACTCGTGAAATTTACATTTCTGATTGCAGCACTAACAACTTTTAGTGTCGCTTACGCCCAACCTGAAAAGGAAGCGTTACGGGTAAAGCTTAAGGATGCTAACTTTAGCCAGAAGTTTGAAGTAGGAGTCAATTTATATTACGATAAAGTATACATAGATGCACTTTACGTATGGGAAATCTTATTAGAAGAAGACCCTAAAAATGCCAATCTTTTATATAAGGCAGGGATGTGTTACATTTCTCTGAATAAAGAAGCAGAAGCACTTCCGTACTTTGAAAAAGCACAGTATTCGGTCGATAAAAACTATAATCCATCCTCATATCTCGAAAGAAATGCACCGCCAGAGGTACTTTACTATCTTGCAAAATCCAATCACGTGAATGGACGAATTGATTCGGCCTCGTCACAATATTCATTTTTTGTAGACAACACCCATAAGAAACACGATAAATATAACCGAGGGGTTTTGGGAAAAAAACAATGTGCGAATGCAAAACGCCTTATCGCTTCTCCCCGTCCTTATATCATTAAAAATATAGGTTCAGTTGTAAACAAAACTACACCTGAATATAGCCCTGTAATCTCTGTTGATGGAACCACATTATTCTTTACTTCCAAAAGAATGCGATCAGACAGCACCAATTTTGAGCAAATCAGTTATGAAAACGGATTGCATTATGAAGATATCTACGTTTGTTATCGCGACCGAGACGGAAATTGGACAACACCTGAATATTTAGGATTCTGTCGCCCAAGAAGAAATGACGCTTCCATCTCAGCTTCAGCAGACGGACAAACTGTATTCGTTTATCAGGATATAAATGGTGGAGACGTCTATTACTCAACAAACACAGACACGTCATTTAATAACCTGCAAGAATTTCCAGCTGAAGAATTAAACACCGAGCATTGGGAAAGTCATGCAACAATGAGCAACGACGAAAATTATTTATACTTCGTTTCTGACAGGCCAGGCGGTTTGGGTGGTAGAGATATTTATCGTTTAAAAAAATTACCGAATGGTGAATGGAGTAAGGCCTTTAATTTAGGACCTACAATTAACTCAGAGTTTGACGAGGAATCTCCGTTTTTAGGAGTAGATAATAAAACCATGTACTATAGTTCAAACGGCCCGCGCAGTATGGGTGGTTTTGACATATTTGTAACACAAATTGATGAGGAAGATCATTGGAGCGAACCTGTGAATATGGGCTATCCATTAAACACGGTTGATGATGATATTTTCTATACTACAACTGCGGATGGAAGAACGGGCTACTATAGCTCTGAGAAATTAGACGGGCAAGGAGATAAGGATATTTATTCTGTTTATGGTGACAATAATTATATTCAAAACGTTGCTGTTTTAATTGGGTTTATTTTAACGTCAGATGATTCAAGAATTCCACCGGGAATTTCAATAGAAGTACAAGATCTATCCGAGAATACAGGCATAAAAAAATATTCACCTCGACGACGTGACGGTGGTTATGTGCTAACATTAATCCCTTGTCACACTTATCAAATTGATTATATCTTGGATGACACCAATACATTTCATCAAACGGAATTATACGTTCCATGTAACTCATCTTATCAGGAGATTCAGCATGAGCTTTTTTTAGACATGGTCGATTTAACCGCCACACAAGTATTAACCGAAGAGGATTCTGTGATTGTTGAACGCCAAGAAAAGGGGATGACTTGTAACTTAGTTTACAAAATTCAAGTGGGGGCATTCAAAAAAGACTTACCTGTATCATACTATAAAAAATACAATCCTATTACCACCGAACTATTAGGTAAAAACATTACACGTTATATGTTAGGTGCCTTTGATGAATATATTTTGGCAGAAAAGGTGAGACAAGAAGTGTTGGACAAATATGCTGATGCATTTGTAGTTGCTTATTTGAATGCAGTTAGAATTCCAACTTCCACAGCTAGAGATCTTGAAAATGGCGTAATTGAATGTGATGAAAGTTTATATCCAAAAGTACAATCGCATGTAGATTCGCTTGCAACATATACGGACTTGATTAAAGGACCATATTACCAGCATTTCTTTGGCTACAACAAAGACAAATTCGATTATAAAAATGATAATTTCAGAGTATTTGTTCAAGGAATCAAAGAAATTATAGACAAAGGCTTGCCTGTAACCGTCATTATTAGATCAAGTGCATCTCACGTGCCAACAAGAGCATATAAAGACAATCAAGATCTTGCCGTTCACCGTTTAAATAATGGAAAAAGCACATTAACAACATTACTGGAAGAGTTTGGAGTAGACTTGACCCAAATCAATATTGTATTGCAGGAAGCTTCCGTAAATGGACCTGAATATAAAAATGATGCGAAGGAAAACCGATACATCTACCAAAAATTCCAATACATCAAATTTGATCTTGAATTTTAATGCATAAGCGTTCACTTAACATATTGTTTAGCATTGTCTGCTTTCTCTTTATTGGAGTTCCAAACGCGAATGCCCAAGAATTGAGCAAAGGTAAAATTAAGAAGTTTGTAAAAAAAGGGCGAAAAGCTTATCGCAAAGAAGAGTATTGGAAAGCAAAATCATATTACGATAAAGTTACAGATGCAAATACGGATAAAGCGCAGTATTGGTTCGAAGCTGGATTAGCCTATTATGATTCACAGGTAAAACGTGAAGATGCAATTGTCTATTTCGAAAAAGCGCTTGAACTATCGGTTGTAGATACTATTCCAGAAATTCTTTATTACGCCGCGAAAACATATCACTTTAACGGTGAATTTGAAAAAGCAATAGAATACTATAACATGTTCTTAGGCAGCACTGTTGCAAACAAAAAAGGCCAAGAAACACGCCAAAGTATAATCCGCGAAATTGAAATTTGTAATAACGGAATTGATTTACGGGACGTTCATCTATATGAAGTTCAGGAACTCATAAAGCTAGATGAGAAAGTCAATTCTGAATACCTGGACTATGCCCCTGTAATATCGGTTCAAGAAGAATTACTCTTATTCTGTTCTCGCCGTCCACCCGGTAAAAAGAAGCACGTTGATGGCCTTTATTTTGAAGATATTTTTTACTCAACAGCTCGAGTTGGCGAAAATCAATGGTCGGAAGCTGAAATTATTGATAAATCCTCAGGTTATGTAGCTAAAGAAATTAATGGGGGAAAGGCCCACGAGGCACCTATTAGTGTATCTCCTGACGGCAATACGCTTTATATTTATAAGGAAAATAGCATTTGGAAAAGCACAAAGGATAAGGACGGTAAATGGGCTATTCCAATTCGAATGAACCAAAATGTAAATATTGGTGAAGCTAATCCTAGTATTTTCATCACACCTGATGAAACGGAAATGTTTATTGCCTCTACTGGCGTAAAAGATGGTTTTGGCGAACTTGATTTGTACTATTCTGTTAAAGGCGCAGATGGGAATTGGAAAAAACCTGTTAATATGGGGCCAAAAATTAATACACCTTATAAAGAAGATGCTCCTTACCTTTCTAAGGATGGAAAGTCACTATATTTTGCCTCGCAAGGTCATAATTCAATGGGTGGGTTTGATATTTTTAGAGTAACCCGTGATGACAACGGAGAATGGGGTGATCCACGAAACATTGGCACACCAGTAAACTCTGCGGGAGATGACATTTATTATGTTGAAAACGAAGAAGGAACACTCGCCTATTATGCTTCTATGCGTCCAGGATCATACGGTTACTTAGATATTTACACGGCCAAGTATGATTGTAAAAACATTCCAACTACAGAAGTGAAAGGATATGCTATTTACAGCGAAAATCACCGCCCAGTAAATGGTATAATAAAGGTTACAAACGCCACTACTGGTGAATCCATGGGAACTTTTAATATTGATCCTAAAACGGGGAAATATCAAATGGTTTTGCCTCCAGACAATACATATCAACTTGAATTAGTAATCCCATCACCTGGATACGCCCAAGAGCGTCCACACTTTGAAGAATTTTATATTCCAAGACAATGTGAAGCCTTTAATTTATTCCAACAAATTAATATTTCTGTCCAAAAAGATGAAAATGGAAATCCAGTAAGTCAAGAAGCAACATTCAAAAACGCATTGTTCGACATGTCTGACCTATTAAAGAAAGAGTTTGATGTTGATTTCACTTATCAGCAAGATACCAACACTAATATCGCTGGAATAAAAGGTAATGTTGCCCACAGCGATACATGGGATGGCAAAAATATTGAAATGTTATTGTTAAATGAAAAAGATCAAATCGTTCGCGTAACACGGACAGATGAATTGGGTGATTTTGTATTTGAAAAACTGGACACTTCAATCACTTATAAAATCATGATCAATGAAGATGACGCAATAATATCTTACAACAATTGGGACCAAAGTCATCCTTCGCAATTTTTCATGCAAGGCGTAGTATACAATTATACTGAAAAAGACAATATTCCAAGACCTGATATGACCATATATTTGGCAAAAGCAGATAAAATTTTATCCGACATGTCTATTACGGATATTGAAGGTGAATTTGAATTTTTAAATCCTACTACCCCGCTTGCTGTAATTGAAGAATTGAATGACAATACAACCATCACCTATAATTTGGATCAAACAGATGGCGAAATATTATACTCGGCGCTTTTAACTACAATTGACCCGGATGATGAAAGCATTTCTTATACAGAGCATATTGATTTAGTGTCTTTACAAAAAATGACAGAAACGGATTTGCAAATGCAAGAGTTCGCCAACATCTTATTTGATTTTGATAAATTCTTTTTACGCCAAAAAAGCGAAGATATACTACAAACACTTTACCTTTTCATGAAAGAAAACCCGTCCGTACAAATTAAATTAGACGGGCATACGGATTGGATTGGAACGGATGAATACAACGAGGATCTATCAGAAAAAAGAACACTTAAAGCGCATAAATATTTGATTGATGCGGGCATTGATCCTGACCGAATTGATAATGCTTGGTTTGGCGAGAACACCCCCTCAGTATCAAACACAAACGCAGACGGATCTGACAACGCAGAGAACAGACAATTGAATCGTCGTGTAGAAATTAAAGTCGAGATACCTGAAATGGCAGACTTATATTTATCTTTGTAGTTCACACAGATAAACCAACTGAATGAATCTTAACCTAACTAAGCCAATTGTCTTCTTCGATTTAGAAGCAACGGGACTGAATATTTCTAAAGACAAAATCATTGAAATTGCTATCATCAAAATAAATCCGGATCAATCGGAAACTACTTTTGTTGAAAAAATTAACCCAGGCTTCCCTATTCCTGCAGAATCAACAGAAATTCATGGAATTACTGATGCGGATGTAGAGGCCTGTAAGCTATTTGCCGCTTATGCGGAAGCCATCCTCGAATTTATTGGTGATGCAGATTTGGCCGGTTATAATTCAAACCGTTTTGACATTCCTTTTTTATTGGAAGAATTATTGAATGCTGGGGTTGAACTTGACATGGAAAATCGCCGTTTTATTGATGTACAAACTGTATTTCATAAAATGGAGCAACGCACTTTAGTTGCGGCTTATAAATTTTATTGCGATAAAGACATTGTAAATGCGCATAGTGCTGAAGCGGATACTCGTGCAACTTACGAAGTATTAAAAGCACAGCTAGATCGTTATCCAGAAATTGAAAATGACATGGATTTCTTGTTCGAGTTTACGCAAACTGGCAAGAATAGAAAAATTGATTTTGTTGGGCGTCTCGCATTAAGCGACGAAGGAGAAGTGATGTATAATTTTGGCAAACACAATGGCAAAACTATTCAAGAAGTTTATGAGAAAGAACCAGGCTACCACCGTTGGATTCTTGACAATGATTTTCCTAGAATCACTAAAAGCATTTTGAAAAAGACAGTTGACACATTGATTAAAAATGATCGTGCAAAACGTGCAGCCATAAAAAATGCAAAAGCCAATGAGATGTCTAATAAGTTGGATCAACTTAAGAATAAATTTAGTTAAGCGCGTAGCATGAAAATAATTTGTATTGGACGGAATTATAGTGATCACGCCAAAGAAATGAATTCACCCATTCCTGAAGAGCCGCTTTTCTTTATGAAACCAGACACGGCTTTGTTTCGTGAAACAAACTTCTATTATCCTGAATTCACTTCTGACTTGCATCATGAAGTTGAGTTGGTTGTTAAAATATCAAAAGTAGGGAAACATATTTCCGTTAAAAATGCACCCAACTATTATAGTGCGATTGGATTAGGGATAGATTTTACTGCCCGAGACCTTCAAAAACAATGTAAAGCGCAAGGATTGCCATGGGAGAAAGCTAAAGCATTTGACAATAGCGCCGTAATCTCGCAACAATTCATCTCTAAGGAGGAATTAGATTTGGGGAATATCAACTTTAGTCTATCCAAAAACAATACGACAATTCAATCGGGAAACTCAGCAGATATGCTCTTTCATATTGATGAGCTGATTAGTCACGTCTCTAAATTTGTCACATTAAAAACTGGAGATCTTATTTATACAGGAACACCAGAAGGCGTAGGTCCTGTCCAAATAGGTGATGAATTAAGTGGGTATTTGAATGGGAATCTGATGTTTTCCGTCAAAATAAAATGAACTTAGTTAAGCGAAATCTCGTTTGAATTGACCATAAATGCTTGATATTAGACGAATAAAGTAGGATAATAAAAAAATTTACCTATTTTTGCTGCGTTGTGAAGCAATTCAAACATTATATCAATTGTTAATTTTAAAAAATCAGATTATGAAAAAGACTATCCTTAATTTAAGAAAAATGGGATTCGTTCTTGTTGCTGCAAGTGGAATGCTTGCATTTAGTTGTGGTGGCGAAGAAGCTGTCGAAGATGCAACTGACGCAGTAGAAAACGCAGTAGATGACGCTACTGATGTAGCTGATGACGTTGTTGATGCTGCATGTGATGGTGCTGACGGTACTGACGCTTGTGACGCTGGAGACGATACTACTGACATGGCTTGTGACGGCTCTTGTGGAGGTGGCGAAGATGCTTGTGACGGTGCTGAAGATCACGCTTGCGATCACGGAGAGTAATCTTCAAAAAAATATTAAAACCGCTAGATGGACATTGAGGAAACTCGAAATGCCTTTCTAGCGGTTTTTTTTATGCCCAAATTTTTCTGAATTCAACACTGCGTTTACTTTCCTTTTGAGTAACTTTACAAGGCACGTATATGGAAGACTCTAAACGCATCCGAAAAAAAACAATCCCTTCTACTTTTCAAAACATTGAAAAATGGGAAACTAATCGAAGAACATTTTTAAGAGGCGCGCTAATTGCAGGAGCACTTACCCAAATTACAGCTTTTACTTCTTGCTCAAAACAATTGCGTGAGGGCAATGAAATTCTCACGGCAGAACAATCAACCATTCTTTTTGATGTCTTGAACATCTTCTTTCCAGATGATGGAAATGGACCAAGTATTGAAGAGATTAATGCTTTTGGTTATATCATGTGGGTTTTACAAGATACACTCAACCGCAAAACTTCAGAAAACGATTATATTATTGAGGGAATTGACTGGGCCAATGAAACCGCCGAGGAAATTTATTTCACCCCATTTGTAGAATTGGATCAAAAGCAGAAAGAAGCTTTGGTGGGTAAATTTACAGAACTGAATTGGGGTAAAAATTGGTCATCTGTTTTAATTACATTGATTTGCGAAGCAGTATTGTTAGATCCTCTTTACGGAGGAAACACGAATGAAGTAGGATGGGAATGGCTGAATCATACGCCAGGCTTCCCAAGACCAACAGAAGAATTACGCTATGAACGCATCATGGAGAAACAAATGAAAATTGTGATATGACACTTCGAGTTTTCTGCACTACATGCAGCCTCAGTGTTCTTGAATTGTGCAAAGTATGACATTTCGAGTTTTCTGCACTGCGTGCAGGCTTAGTGTTCTCACCAAGCACTGAGTACTAATGACTATTGACTAGAAACTAATGACTGAAAAAAAATACGATATATGCATTGTTGGAAGTGGCGCCGGAGCAGGCCCTATCATCTATGAACTTTCCAAGGCTGGTTTCAATGTATTAGTCTTAGAAAAAGGGCCATGGTTAAAATCTGCGGACTTTACTAAAGATGAGATGACCGTGACCCGTCGAGATGCTTATCGACCAAACTTAAAAGACGAACGCCACGTTATTGAAAGACCAAAATCCAATGGTTCTTGGTCGGCGAAATCTACATACGATTCAGGTAGTTTATGGAATGGAAACTGCGTTGGTGGTTCTTCAAATTTCATGAGTGCTTATTTCCACCGGTTAAAACCTAAAGATTTTCGCTTAAAAACGGAATATGGTGAAATTGAAGGTGCTAATATTGCGGACTGGCCTATCAATTATGATGATCTAGAACCATACTATGCAAAAGTTGAAGAAGTAATTGGAGTATCAGGTAAGGTGGTTCCTCACAAACATGCTGAGCCGCGATCAACTCCCGATTATCCATTTCCACCATTGAATACTAATCCGGTTGCAGAATGGTTTGTTGCTGGCGGAAAGAAAGAAGGTTATAACATTGTTCCTGCAGCCCGTGGAATAATTTCTCAACCATTAGGCAAAAGAGGCGCTTGTTATCATTCAAACTACTGCGGAAGTTTCGGATGCTCCTCAGACGGTAAAGGAAGTTCAAGAGCCGCTTTAATTAATATCGCACTGGAAACTGGAAATTGTGAAATTCGACCAGATTCAAAAGTATACCTCTTAGAAACAGACGACAATAAAGTTGTGACTAAAGCATGGTATTATGACAAACATAAAAAAAAACAAAGTGTAACAGCTAAGCTATTCGTTGTCGCCGCCCAAGCCGTCGAAACTTCGCGGTTGTTATTGATGAGTAAAGGCCCACAATTTCCAAATGGCATTGCCAATAATAGCGGTCAAGTGGGGAAAAACTTTCTATTTGCAGGTGGTGGCGCAGGTTCAGGAATCATTCGTTTTGATAGTATTTCAGAAGAAGATCGAAAGAAAATAGACGTACCATTGACTTTCGTTAATCAGGCTTTATTAGATTTTTACGAGATTGAGGATGCCGAATTTGGAGGAAAAGCCAAAGGAGGAACAATCGACTTTTTAATTGAACACTCGGCGCCAATGCCCAAAGTTGCACGTGCGAAATATAGAGACGGAACACTGCTATACGGCTCTGACCTAAAAGAAAATTTAAAAGACTATTTCACCAATCAAAAACGCTTACGTTTTGAAATATTCTGTGATTGGCTTCCCAATGATGATTGTAATGTAACGCTAGATGAAGAGGTAACGGACAAATGGGGAGATCCTGTTGGACGTGTGAAATTTGGCTTTCATGAACAAGATATAAAGGTTGGAAATTACTTGGCCGAAAAAGCAATGAAAGTTATGAAGAACATTGGTGCGGTAAGCATTAAATCTTCGATAAACGGTAGTCCCCCTACAAACTTAATGGCTGGTGGATGCCGTTTTGGAAATGACCCAGCGACAAGTGTTTTAGACGCTAATTGTAAAGCACATGAAGTGGATAATTTATACGTAACAGACGGAAGTTTTATGCCTACTGGTGGCAGCGTTCCGTATACGTTTACAATTTATGCCAACTCTTTCCGCGTTGCGGATCGAATTATTGAGCGGTTGAATGGGTGATATTTTGAACATTTGATGGTCTGATGGTTTGGTGGTTTGATGGTTTGATGGTTTGATGTTGGATAGTAGCAAAAACTAGAAATACTATTGCCTAAAATCATTTACTTTTTCCTATTCCCTAATACCAATTTCACCATCTTTGTTTTGTGATTTGCTAGCTCATTTTTGCGTTCAAAAAAAAATATCACATACAATTCTTGGATAAAACACAATCCTATCAAAATTAATTTATTTATTTTTTGCTTTTTTTTAACTCTTGACAAACTGAGTTAAAACAAGGCATTCAGAGCGCTTTAAAAATCCTTTTTAGATTCAAATAAAAAAATATACAGTACTTTGTATTGCATAGTACTATATAAATTACATATATTTGTCCTGTCAATATAAATTATTGAAGCAATAACAGATGAAAGTAGAAAATACAAAAGCGCAAATGCGCAAAGGAATTTTGGAATATTGCATCCTGACAATTCTTTCAAACAAAGAAGCCTATCCATCTGAGATAATTTCTGAAATGAAAGAAGCAAAACTCATTGTGGTAGAAGGAACACTTTACCCCTTGTTAACGAGACTTAAAAATGCAGAACTTTTGCATTATAAATGGGTCGAGTCGGTATCTGGGCCTCCGAGAAAATATTATTCGCTCACCGAAGCAGGTGCTGAATTTTTAAAAGAACTAAAAAATACCTGGACAGAATTACTCACTGCCGTTCAACAAATTTCCAAAACACACCAAAAATGAATAAAACGATATCTATAAATATTTCAGGCTTTGTTTTCAATATTGAAGAACAAGCATACGAGCATTTGAAGCAGTATCTGGATAAAATTCGCAACAATTTCAATAACGAAGAAGAACGTGATGAAATTATGGCGGATATAGAATTACGTATTGCCGAATTATTTCAAGAAAAGATTGCGCCAAATAAAGAAGTAATCGTTGATGAAGACATTGTACAAATTCAAGATATTTTAGGATTGCCTGAGGATTTTGCTTCTGATGAAGATGAAAAGTATCACACCGAAAGCGACGAAAAAACAACGAACGATCAAAACCAAACGACTAAATCAAAGCGCCTATTCCGCGACACAGACAACGCAACATTTGCTGGAATCTGTAGTGGACTTGGTTATTATTTTAATGTGGATCGCGTGGTCTTTAGAATAATATTTATCTTACTTTTTATCCTTTTTGGAACAGGAGTATTGCTCTATATCATTCTTTGGTTAGTTGTACCTGAGGCAAAAACGACCTCTGATAAAATTGAAATGAAGGGGGGCGCGGTCAATGTTGAAAGCATTAAAGAACATGTTTCAAATATTAAGCAAACCATTTCCGATAAAAGTAAATCGGCCAATGTGAGTGAAAAAGTGCGCGGGGTTGTAGATAAAAGTGTTGTTGTTGGTCTTTCTGTTTTCCAAGCCGTATCCAAGGTGTTTGGTGTTGGCTTTACAATTGGAGGCATTTTTATGTTCGTGTTTTTAATGATTATACTATTTGGGAATTCAGGAATTATACCATTTATTGGCCCAGATCGAATTGACGGAATTCCAATGTTAATCGAAATCATTTACCCAGGCCAAGAGCCAAGTTTGCTGATCTTTATTTCACTCATTCTAGTATTAACAATTCCTATTATTGCCTTAGTTACATTGGGCGTTAGAATCTTATTTAACTACCGCCAGAACATCAAGATTGTGGCCTGGACATTTGCAATTGTATGGTCAGTTGCAATTGGAATCTTGTTTGCATACAACGTACAATTGGCCTCTAATTTCAAGAGTGATAAACAAATTCGCTATTCAATGCCATTAGAAAATGCAGGGTCAGATGAATTAATCATTAGTGTAATGGAAGATGATCAATTCTCTAATCATATCGATCCCTATGATAACTGGGGAGCTGCCGAATTGGTGAAAGTGGATGAGGAGTTTATTTACTTTGGATTGCCACAGTTGAAAATTATTGCAATTCAGGATACTGGTGACTTCCGTGTATCTATAATTAAAGAAAGTCACGGTGCAACAACTAGTGAGGCGATTAATAATATTGAACGCATTGATTACCCTATTATAAGCAAAGGCAATAAACTTTTCTTAAGTCCATACCTTAAAATGCCAAAGGAAGATAAGTTGCGTGCACAATATGTTCGGGTTGAAATTCTTGTTCCACGTGGGAAAATAGTTAAATTCGGGGAAAATATAGATCGTGTTTTAAGACATCTTGATGACGAACCTATCCCCTACGCAACTCATTATGAGGGAACGGAATGGATCAGTTTAAGAACAAATTTTTACAAAAAAGGGTCTGGAGATTACAATTTATACAAGACATTTGTCACAAATGGTGATGAACTAATTGATAAGATACTAGATGGACGAACTGAAGAAGAACCAGACGAGCAAGAAGAAGACTAGCATCTTAGTCTTGCCTAGGTGGTATCCGAATAAAACGGATATTCAGCTGGGGATTTTCATTCAACGTCAAGTAGCTTTAATGCAAAATGAATTTCAATTGCAGGTAGTTTATGCCCAAGCAATGCCAGACTTGAAACAAGACTATGAACTCATTTCAAGTCATGAAAATGGCTTTGAAGAGCATATTGTATATTTTAAAAGTGGCAAAGGTTTTTTAAAAAAATTAATTAACCTTAAGCGGTATAAGAAAGCGCAACAACTGGGTTTGAAACAAGTGAGTGGAACAATAGATATTTGCCACATTCATGTACCTTATAGACCTGCCCTTTTAGCATTTGAATTACTAAAAAAGGGAATTCCTTTTTTAGTAACAGAACATTGGTCGGGGCATTTAAATAATAATTATCAGCGCAAAAACATCCTGGATAAACTCTTTTATAAACGGGTTTTGAAAAAAGCGAAAAAGATAAGTACCGTTAGTAAAGCCTTGCAAATTGCCTTCAAGAAAAACACGGGATTCGACTCGACAGTCATCCCTAACATTATAGAACGAAGACCAAAGGTTGAAAAATCAAATTCCGGAAAAATTAACTTTCTTTCTGTTGGCGATTTTCATAATGAAACTAAGAATTTTAGCGGCTTATTACATGCCTTTAAAGTTGTCAATGCCAGCCATCCAAAAACCCAATTAACGTTAATTGGTGGTGGACCTGATTATGAAATGATTGTAAACTTGGCGCATGACCTTAAATTTCCAGAAGGTGCACTAATTTTCACCAATAGACAAAATCATGAATTTGTTTTAAACGCCATGAATAACTGTGATATTTACGTCTGTAATTCTAGATTTGAAACATTTGGAATGACCGTAGCAGAAGCGTTATTATCAGGTAAACCAGTTGTTTCTACTAAATGCGGAGGACCAGAAGAATTTCTATCTGAAGCAAACAGCATCCTCGTCTCACCAAGTCCGCCACAAGATAATAGTGAGCATCAGGAATTGGCAGAAGCCATGCTAAAAATGACCCATACGTTTAAAGCATATGATTCGGAGAAAATAAGCACGGAAGTCAATTTAAAATTTGGGGAAGAAACGGTTAAAGAAAAATGGAGCCAGTTCTACACTTTATAGGGCAATTGGCAATTTAAATAAAAAATATCCAATTGAACACTTCGACGAGCTCAGCGCGGCGCATTGATAATTGACCTTAAACCTTCTCCGCCAACAACATTCCATATTTTTCATGCAATAAATCATCATACTCATCCGCTTTTTGAAACAGCTCAGAAAATATTATCTTACCCGATTCCTCATTCAAATCACGATCATAAATAATCGTTCCAAGTACAATGTTTTGGCCAGTAATACTAAAGGTTAAACATTCTAAATCAAAATTTTCTTTCAATAAATAAGCATATAAATCACCAATGTTAGCCTTAGGCAAAGCACCTAAAGTTGCATCCGCATATACGAATCCGTTTTTCGTATTGTGAGTGATTTTCACTAACGCACTCCCCTCTTCTATCTCCCAACTCACCTTACCTAAGCGAGCCAAACGCACATCTTTTCCTATTCCCTTTAAAATGGCCTCAACAATTTTAGAAACGCCCTCTGGCTGATACTCTTGCGCGTCAAATTCAGTTAAATCAAACTTATTTCCACAATGCGCACAATAGCCATCTTGTAAACTACTTTTTACAATGATATTGGTACAAGACGGACACATTGAAGAGCGCTCCTCAATTCCCTTTTCCGCAAATTCAGTAATAATACTATCTAATTTTGTGGCCGGTAATGCAAAACCTAAACTCTCACTATCCCGATAAATAAAAGTATTGACACCTACAACTTCGCCATTTTCGTTAATTAAGGGTCCGCCACTGTTACCTGGATTAATTGCCGCGTCAACCTGTATATAATCTACATTATTGAATCGGCGTTCGGCTTTTGATACAATCCCCTTGGTGGCTGTAAATCGCAAACCTAAGGGATGCCCAATTGCGATAATTGATTCCCCGGCTTCAACAGTTACTTGAGAAATCTCAACCTGTTCAGCAGAATCATAGCCATCCGGAATTCTTAAAAATGCAAGATCATTTAAAGCGTCCGTATAAAGCACATCCGTCATTTTTTTTTCAAAATTCTCACCTCGCACAATTACCTTATCATTTCCAAAAACAACATGCCGGTTTGTAACAATAATATTCTTATCCTTCACTATTAAACCGCTCCCCGAACTCGTTGGTGTATGAATTTGTACAACAATAGCCTTATAGGTTGAAATAATCTCTTTCATCTTTTAATCGTTTAATTCTATTTTTTTCTAAGATCAACTTTATCAACCAACTGTAAAAGTGAATCAATAAAATTAGATGGGTTCGTATAATTCAATGTAGCGGTATTCATTTGAATGAAGGGGTAATCTTTTTTAGAATAGGCCATGATGTGACCAATAGCTGCTTTAATTCGCCCACCATTCAACTTACCATCTGAACCAACAAATTGATTTTCATCTCCCATTTCTCGATAGTAATCGGGAGTAAGAACGTGCATTGCAATGTTTAAAAGATCGGTGATTGGATATTTCATTCCATAATTAAAAAACGCATAGCTCACCATATATCCATAAACCGCTTGTTGCACTTGTGGAAAACCGTTGTCGCGATACCAAGCCACCTTTTCACGCTCCTTCGATATTTTATCCATCACTGTTTTATGATTGGCGGCATTTGCAATTCCAAAAGTGCAAGCAACATCATATAATCCTTCTACAATTTTTTCTTTTGGCTGCGCCATTATTGCTTCAAACTCTTTTATAATATACGTGTTTCGCTCTGCAGTTGTAGCCTTACTCTTTTTGAAAAATTCCACTTGAATTAATTCAAGTGAATTGGTTAACACGCCTTGAGGCGCAATTAAATAGTCAATCTTATAGGACAAATCCAATAGTAAAAAAGAGATTCCGCCAGCATCTTTTTGGAAATTCATTTTGGAAACTTCGTCCTTGGTTTCATTCAACCATTTCGTCAAATATTTATATTTAATATCCACGCGCGATTGATCCCTAGCCGCAACATGTTCACCTCCCATTTCTTTGAGTGAAGAAAATTCACTGATCAGTAAATCATCTTGTTGATCTGCTTTTTTAGCTAATTCTTTGAGCCCTGCATACAATTTATTAGGCGAAGCATCTATAGCGTGAGAACTAAACTTCATACAAATGGAGGTGCCGTCTAAGGCAAATTTGGAATATTTTAATCCGTAATTAATTGACATTAATTTCCGCATTACGGGAATACTTGGCGTGTCCATACTTGCAATGTTCGTATAAGCCACAAAATCTTTACCACTGCCAATTCCATGAATCACATTGGACCCCTGAATCAATTCAAATTTAAGTTGATCACCATTTCTGGAAATCGTAACATTATCTAATTCATGATCCTTAACGTAATTCAAAAATGCCTCGTATGAATCAACGTAACGTTTTTCTTGAAAGGCTTTGATGCACTTATCCCAATGCACCATTTGATTTGAATCCTTATTACAATCCGTAAATCTTCCAAATTTGACTGTCTTATGGCTTGCTGCTGAACTGTTCGCTACTTTTGGAGCAGAATCATTGCCCTTTGGTTCTTCCGAACCTCCTCCAAATAATTTTTTTAAAAATGACATATGCTTGGTTATTGAAAATCCAATATAATCAATATTGCGTTAATCCCATGGAAATCAATCTTGAAAACGTGTAGGCTAATAAGTTTGTCTTTATCATGCTCATCTAGATTAAAATTGTAGATTTGATTAAATATTCAACCTATTTTAATCATAAAAATTGGGATGATGACCCGCAAATTAGTAACCATATTACTATTGGTGTTTGTTGGACTAGGTGCTTTTGCTCAACAGTTCCATTTCAAACAATATTCCTTAGAAGAAGGTCTTTCACGCTCTGGTGTATACGATATTTTGCAAGATAAAACAGGCTTTTTATGGGTTGCAACCGAAGGTGGTGGACTTTGCAAGTTTGACGGTAAATCCTTTAAGCCATACACACGTTTTAATGGCTTAGCTTCTGAAAAAATACGGGTTATATTTCAAGATAAAGAGGGCATTATATGGTTGGGTACCACAAACGGTTTAACTTATTTTGATGGGGAAGATTTCATTAGTTTAACTGAGGAAGAGGATGGAATTGCAGACAATTATATTCGGTCAATAGCGCAGGATCATGAAGGCAATATTTGGGTCGGGAGTAATACTGGGATTTCAATTATAGATTCTGACGAAAAAGGGGTTTCTCATAAATTGAAACTCAACTTCAGTTTACCGCATAAAAAAGTTCGGTCGCTTCAAACACAAGGGGACATTATGTGGATTGGTACTGATGCTGGCCTATGCAAATATATTGACGGCAATGTATCTACCATTATCACACAAGAAGATGGATTGAGTGACGACCTTATATTAACCCAATTTGTTGATTCAAATAATGAATTATGGGTAGGGACTGAAAATGGTTTAAACAAAATCACCAGCGATACGATCCAACATTGGTCAACAGAAAATGGCCTTATTAGCAATCGAGTAAGAAGTATTGCAGAAGATTATAAAGGAAACATTTGGATTGGAACAGGTGATGGAATTAGCGTATTTAATGGACATACATTTCTAAACTTAACAAGCGCAAACGGGCTTTCGAACGAACGCATTAGATGCGTGACAACAGATAATTTTAATAATATTTGGGTAGGCACGTATTTTGGCGGAATTATGCGATTCAATCATCAAGATTTTGTTGCGTACACGCCTGCTGAAGGCTTGATTAGCAACCAAATACAAGCCATAACCGAAGATGAAAAAGGAGATATAATCATTGGAACTTATGACGGCGTTTCCAAGTTGAAAATTTACAATGAAAAATTAATCCGTACAAAAACAGTAACAACCAGCCAAGGATTAATGGACAATGCCGTTACCTCTATTCTGAAAGATGAAAACGATTGTTATTGGTATGGAACTGAAAAAGGAATTACACTGATCCAAAACAATAAAGTCACCTATTTAGATGAGAAAGTAGGCTTAAAAAACACTGAAATTACTGTCCTTAAAAAAATTAATGACACCTATTGGGTTGGAACGCATGACGGCGTTGCCAAAATAAAAACGGATGATTATAAAGCCTTTCAAGTCGAATTTTTCCAAAACAGTGATGGTTTATCGGGTAACGTTGTTTCACAAATAGCAGTAGATAGTAAAAATAATGTTTGGGTCAGTTTCTTAGATGGCACCTTCAGTTTTTTTGAAGAGAACCGCTTCATCAATCCTATTATGGATGAATCAATCCAAGAAATAACTTCATTTAGTATTGATTCTGCAGATCAATTTTGGATAGGAACAAATGGTAATGGATTGTTTTACGGAAGTTACGATACTCAAGAGCATACCTTTGATTTGAACAACCTATCAACAGTAGATAATCTAAGTTCAAATTATATTTTTTCCTTACTACTAGATGATGATTTAATTTGGGCCGGGCATGAAAACGGTTTGGATTTGATTACTGCTACGACAGACTCAACCTTCGGTATTCAATCATATGGACCTGAACGCGGTTTTTTTGGTTTACAAAACAATCAAAATGCTTCGTATAAAGACACAGACGGAAACCTGTGGTTTGGGACTGTAAACGGCTTATTTTGTTTAAAAAATAATGTCATGGAAAAGTTTACAGAAGGTAAACCTTCCATAAACTACATCCAATCAATTAAGATAAATGGGAAATATGTTGACTGGAATAATTCTAATAAATGGTGTGACGGCACGAAAGGCGTATTTGCCTTACCAGTGAATTTAACGCTTCCCTATGATGAAAATAATATCTCTTTTGAATTTATTGGATTGAATTTTATTTCTCCGAAAAACGTGAAATATAGTTGGATGCTCGAAGGGTTTGACCGTGATTGGAAAGCCGTAACAAAAAATAACTTTGCGATCTATACCAACCTCGATCCTGGAAAATATTCATTCTTATTGCGCTCTTCAAATGAGCACGGCCGTATAACAGGCGACCCTATACGCTTCGGTTTTAAAATAGAGAAACCATGGTGGTCTACTTGGCTAGTAAGAATCCTTGGCGCCATTTTAGCAATAGCTTTTATCAGCTTTTTAATTAGTTTAAGAACGCGCCAATTACGGAAAAAGCAACGTGATCTAGAGGACACCATTAAAGAAAGAACTACAGAAATTCGCCGACAAAAAGAAGAACTTGAATATAAGAATAGCGAAATTACTGACTCAATTTTATACTCCCGAAGAATTCAACATTCTATTCTACCTGGTACAGAAAAATTGAATAATGCCTTGCAGTCTTATTTTGTATTCTACAAACCAAAAGACATTGTATCTGGTGATTTTTATTGGGCAGATCTATCGCCAAACGAAAAGGATTTAACCTTTGTAGCTGTGGCAGATTGTACGGGTCATGGCGTGCCAGGTGCCATGGTAAGTTTAGTTGGTACCCGCGCCTTAAATAGTGCGGTGCGCGAAAGTGCATTAACTAAGCCAAGTGATATTCTAGATCAGACGAATGAGATTGTTTTGGAGGCCTTCACAGACGAAGAGTCTGGTACAATTATTAAAGATGGGATGGACATTACCTTACTAGCCCTGGATAAATCAAGCCCTAAAACTTCGTTCCAATTTGCTGGCGCACAAAACCCACTCTGGATTGTCCGTGAGAAAACAAAAGGTAACTTGATTGTGAACGAAGCTGAAATTGAACCAAATATTGATTTAGGAGAATTTAACCTCTTTGAAATTAAAGGTGACAAACAGCCCATTGGTTATTTTGAAAACAAAGTTCCTTTTAAAAATCATGCTGGAAACTTAGAAAAAGGTGATCGCATCTACTTAATTAGTGATGGTTACGCAGATCAATTTGGTGGAGCAAAAGGTAAAAAATTCAAATATAAAGCACTTAAAAATCTGATTCTATCCAATCAAGAAATTCAAATTGAGGGGCAACTTGGTGAATTAAAGCGTGCGTTTTTTGAGTGGATGGGTGATCTTGAACAATTAGATGATGTTTGTTTAATGGGAATTGAAGTTTAGCTAATTGCCTTAATAAATCTTTGAATTTCATTTTCACTTTCTGCAATGTATGCCAAAGCATCTTTCCTTAAAGCCAAAATATTTTTAGCACTTGTGTTTTGCATTGAATCAACAGCATTGATTAGCTGCGGGTTAAATCGGAAATAGTTCAGTTTGCCGTCCATGTGCAAATCACTCATATGCTCATGCACAGCTGCTACCTCCTCCTCTATAGCATCCTTCGTACGCATAATTCCAGTACCTAAACTCAAATAAGTAATCTCAGATGAGAACTGCAAATCATATTGTTGCGCCAATCGCGTTGGATTTTTAGCATTAAAAAATCCGTCAACATATAAAGCATCATTAATCTTAACTGCTGGGAAAACGCCCGGAAATGCACAACTCGCAGCTATAGCTTCATCTAAAGGACAACTATTTTCAGCATTGAAAACAACAGGAGATAAATCAACCGCATTGGAAACAACAATGTTTAAATTTGGAAACTGATCCAAATGTAAATTTGAAAAATTTGCCTGAATCAACTGATTCAAGGCCCTTGTAGGTATTGAAACGCCGTGCGGATGAACGGCCGCGGCAGATCTAAATTCATAAAGATCTAAAACATTTTGAATCGCTTCTTCAAATTTAACATGAGACTGAATGCCAAGTGCTCCTGAAATTAATGCACCGGTTGAAGTGCCCCACCATGAAATGTCTTGTAAAAAAAGATCTTGTGAAAAGCGTCTTTGAATTTGTTTTAGAATGATAAGCGGAATAACTCCCCGAATCCCTCCTCCGTCAATTGAAATAACTAGCCGCTTACGCATTGTCATTTCAAACGAATCACTTGTCCGATATTAAGCACGGACGTTTCGGATAAACCATTCAATTTGCAAAGCGCAGCCACTGATGTTCCGTATTTTCTGGAAATAATCCATAGACTTTCTCCGCTACGAACACGGTGCGTTTTCGCGTTTTTATTAACAGGCGTGCTAGGGGTTGATGAACTTGATGAAGATGAGCTCCTTTTTGATGATCCACTATTTGGATTAAAAACACCACTATGTACCAATAGGTTATCCTTAACGACCTTTTCTTTAAAATCAAAAATCAATTCAGGATTAATAGGGTTGTCATAAAATCGTACTTCAAAATGAAGATGCGAACCAGTTGAATGTCCTGTATTTCCGCCCAAGCCAATTGGATCACCCGCTTTTACATCTTGATTTGGTGCAACCATTAACTTAGAACAATGGGCATAATAAGTCTCTAAACCATTGTAATGACGAATCACTATTAAGTTTCCAAATCCATTTTCATGATATTTCGCATAGCGAATTTTCCCGTCAAACGCTGCGCAAACCGTGTCTCCTGTTTCTAAGTCAATATCAACACCATTATGTCTTCTTCCTCTACGATATCCATATTTCGAAGTCATTGCGCCATCAAAAGGAATTGCATAATTTTCATGCATTGTATCCAATACACACATCCATAACGTGTCTTTCATTAAAGAAACGTCATTAGTCGTGCAAGTAATTACATCCTCATGTGACCATTTAGAATTGTAAGAATACACCGTATCATCACAAACCATTTCGTGAATTCGGGCATTCATTATTCCTTCAAAGTTTTCTTCTCCCAAGTAAGACCAAGTTCTATCACCATAGATTAACATGGTTCCAGTTGGCGTTTCAACAGTGTCAATAGGATCAAAAAATGTTTCTTGCGCCGCCGCGTTAAATATGCTGGTGAATAACAAGGAGATAAATACGAAATTTTTCATGGTGTTTTTATCAGTGTTGGTGCAAAAGTACGGATTTATCAGTAAATGGTAGGTTTCCAAAACCCCATTAACCTTATTTTAACAGAATTTAACGCATAAATCCCTTTATTTCTCTTGAAAATTAACGGATTAAAAAAAATGATGTACCTTTGCACAAAATTTTGCGTAAGAAGCAAATGCTTGGTAAGGGTTCATTGTCGAAACAATTGAGAATTTAGTTCGAACCTACTCTAAGCGAAAGGTAATAACTAAATTAAAATATAACATGACGTTCAATGAACTAGGATTGAAAGATACTATTCTTTCAGCAATTACAGAAATGGGTTTTGAATCACCCACACCGATTCAACAACAAGCAATTCCATATTTATTAGACAACAAGGGAGACCTTATTGGTTTGGCATCTACAGGAACTGGTAAAACGGCCGCCTTTGGTTTGCCGCTTTTAAATCAAATCGATACCGATTCGAAAAATACACAAGGACTAATTATATGTCCTACTCGTGAGTTATGTATTCAAATTTCAAAAGATTTGTCTACCTATTCGAAAAACATGAGAGGAATAAGTGTTGTTCCTGTTTATGGTGGAACTGATATTGTAAAACAAATTCGTCAAATCGAGCGTAGTGCACAAATTATTGTTGCAACGCCAGGCCGATTATTGGATTTAATCAATAGAAGAAAAATTAAATTAGGTGAAGTTGAAGCCGTGATCTTGGATGAAGCAGATGAAATGCTGAATATGGGATTCAAGGAAGATATTGATTCTATTCTTGAAAAAACGCCAGATTATAAAAATGTTTGGTTATTCTCAGCTACAATGCCTAAAGAAGTGGCACGTATTGCTAAGAACTATATGGATGATCCGTTTGAAATCACTGTAGGTGGTAAAAACGAAACAAATAAAAATATTGAGCATCACTATTATATCGTTAAAGAGCGTGATCGTTTTCAAGCATTAAAAAGTATTATTGATTTTAATCCAAACATTTATGGATTAATCTTTTGCAGAACCAGAAGAGATACTGCAGCTGTTGCAGATAAATTAATGGCTGGTGGTTATAACGCTGAGCCGCTTCACGGAGACTTGTCGCAAGCACAACGTGACCGCGTAATGCAAAAGTTTAGATCAAAAACACTCCAAATTCTTGTTGCTACTGATGTAGCCGCTCGTGGACTTGATGTAGATGACATTACACACGTAATTCACTATCAGTTACCTGAA
The DNA here is from genome assembly GCA_013138735.1 of Crocinitomix sp. Classification (GTDB taxonomy): domain Bacteria; phylum Bacteroidota; class Bacteroidia; order Flavobacteriales_D; family Crocinitomicaceae; genus Crocinitomix. Next base: position 26,717 of record WTCE01000027.1, read on the forward strand.
GATGTTGAAAATTATACGCACAGAAGTGGACGTACAGCAAGAGCTGGTAAAAAAGGAACTTCGATTGCACTAATCAATACAAAAGAAGGACGTAAAATCAAAAGTATTGAGCGCATTATTAAATCACAATTTGATTTGAAAAAAGTGCCTTCATCTAATGAAATCGTTGAAACGCAATTATCAAGCATGATCAGTGGAATTACTGACGCTGAAGTTGATTCAAGCCGTATTGAAAAGTACATGCCAATGTTAATGGAACAGTTGGAAGACTATTCCAAAGAAGATTTGATTAAAAGATTTGTAGCAGCTGAATTCAATAAATTTTTAAGCTATTACGAAAATTCACGCGATTTAAATGCAAGCCAACGTTCTGGTGGAAATGATCGTGATGATTATGGCGCTAGAAAACGTGGTGGAAGAGATGGTGGAAGAGATCGCAGAGACAGAAATGATGCTGACAAACAACGTTTCTTTGTAGGTCTTGGGAAAAAAGATGGTTTCAACCATGGTGCCTTATTGCGTTTACTTTGTGATAACACAGGAGTTAGCAAAGGTGACATTGGAAAAATTGACATTCTTGATTCATTCTCATTCTTTGACGCAGATAAAAAAGAAACGGAAACGATTCTTCAAAAAATGCAAGGCATTGACTTTGAAGGAAACATGATGAACGTTGAAAAAACGAAAAATCGCGACGAAAATAGAGGTGGAGACAGCAGAGGTGGTGGAAATAAAAAACCATTCGCTCGTAGAAGCAGTGGCGGCGGTGGAGACCGAGATCGTTCAAAAAGAAGTGACGGTAACAGAAGTAGCCGAAGAAGATCATATAACAATTAGAAAAATAAGCTTACACGTTTAGAATGGAAATAAGAAATATAGCAATTATCGCACACGTTGACCACGGCAAAACAACCTTGGTAGACAGAATGATCGAATCAGGAGACGCACCAATCAAGAGTGATGGTGAGTTAATCATGGATAGTAATGATCAGGAAAAAGAAAGAGGGATCACGATTACGTCTAAAAACGTTTCTGTGTCGTTCAAGGGGACAAAAATTAACATCATTGATACTCCTGGTCACTCCGATTTCGGTGGTGAAGTTGAACGTGTTTTGAACATGGCTGATGGTGTTTGTTTGTTAGTTGATGCTTTTGAAGGACCAATGCCGCAAACACGATTTGTACTTCAAAAAGCACTTGAATTAGGTTTAAAAGCTTTATTGGTAGTTAACAAAGTGGACAAAGAAAACTGTACTCCTGACATAGTTCATGAGAAAGTTTTTGATTTAATGTTTGAATTGGATGCCACTGAAGATCAACTTGACTTTGACACTGTATATGGTTCAGCTAAAATGGGATGGATGAGTACTGATTGGCAAAAACCAACAGACAAAATCGAACCTCTTTTAGATCAAATTTTGAGTTATTTCCCGCCAAAGGTGTTTCCTGAAGGAAATACGCAAATGTTAATTACTTCATTGGACTATTCTTCATTTGTAGGCCGAATTGCAATTGGAAGATTAACAAGAGGAACAGTAACTCCGAACCAGCAAGTAATGTTGAGTAAAAGAGATGGTACACTTGTAAAATCAAAAATTAAAGAAGTTTTTGTTTTTGAAGGCTTAGAAAAAAGAAAAGTGGACAGCGTTCAAACGGGAGATATTTGTGCACTTACAGGGATCGAAGGTTTTGAAATTGGAGATACAATTTGTGATTTCGAAAATCCTGAACCTTTACCAACAATTAATATTGATGAGCCTACAATGAGTATGCTCTTTACAATTAATGATTCTCCTTTCTTCGGTAAAGAAGGTAAATTTGTAACGTCAAGACATATTCATGATCGTTTACAAAAAGAATTAGAGAAAAACCTTGCACTTAAAGTAGGTGTAACTGGTTCTGCTGATAAATGGGACGTTTACGGACGTGGTGTAATGCATATCTCTGTTCTTTTAGAAACAATGCGTAGAGAAGGATATGAAGTACAAGTTGGTCAACCGCAAGTAATCTATAAAGAAATTGACGGAAAGAAATCTGAACCTATCGAGGATTTGACAATTGATTTACCTGAAGAGTATTCAGGAACAGCAATTGATCATGTTACAAAACGTAAAGGTGAAATGATCAGCATGGAGCCGAAAGGAGCACGTATGATTTGTAAATTCAAAATTCCTTCAAGAGGAATTATTGGATTGAGAAGTTTAATGCTAACTCAAACGGCTGGTGAAGCTGTTGTAACGCACCGTTTTGTTGGGTATGAGCCTTTCAAAGGTGCTATCCAAGGCCGTATGAATGGTTCTTTAATCTCAATGGAAAAAGGATCAAGTGTACCGTTCTCATTACATAAATTACAAGAGCGTGGTAAATTCTTCATTAATAGCAATGTTGACATCTACGAAGGACAGGTAATTGGTGAAAATACAAGAGCAGGAGATTTAGTAATTAATGTTACTAAAACAAAACAATTAACAAATATGCGTAAGTCTGGTACGGATGATAAGATGAAAATCGCTCCACCAAAAACGTTCTCTCTAGAAGAAGCGTTGGAGTATATCCAAAAAGACGAATACGTAGAAGTAACGCCACAATCAATTCGTATCAGAAAAGTTTACTTAAAGGAAACTGAGCGAAAAAGATTTGACAAATAAATAACTATTAGTTGAAAAAAAGGTCGTCCTTGGGCGACCTTTTTTTGCTTTTAATTGTTTCGAAACACCCCTAAAGCATCAATATTCTTTAATAATGGCGCGTGATTTATCCAAACCCTATCCGGTTTTGGATAATAAATTGTTCAAAAACTTGTTAATAACATTACGCCGTTAATGAGATTGTAGCCTAGGATAATTTTATTTTTGTTTAAAGCGTAAATAGATTGCTATGTTTGACGAAGAGGATAATGACGATAATGATGGATTGTTTGACGATCAGTTCAATTCGGAGCTAAAACGCTTTGAAGAGATGATTGAAGCGCATAATGCGTACTATTTTGACGGAGAAATTCTGGAGCAAATTATTGAACACTTTATTATTAACAATCAATTAAAGAAGGGACTGAAAGCAGTTAATTTTGCGAAAAAACAGCATCCCTCAAATATCATATTTGACTTAAGAAAAGCCCAAATACTTTCCACCACAGGTCAATTGAAAGAAAGTTTACTTATTCTGCAAACTTTAGAAAAGTTAGAGCCGTTCAACCCTGAGATTTATATTACGAAGGCCACGGTATTTAGTCAACTGCGTGATCATGCAAAAGCTATTAAGTATTTTGAAAAAGCGATTGAAGTAGCAGAAGAGTTCAATTATTCTGAAGAAATAGAAGAAATTCGATTTGACTTGGCAATGGAGCATGAAAGCATGCATAATTATACCAAAGCCATAAAGGTTTTAGAAGAAATTCTAATCAAGAGTCCTGACAATGAAGCTGCTATTTATGAAATTGCTTATTGTTACGAGCGTACAGGGAATTTTGATAAGTGTATTGAATATTACAATAAATACATTGACAATAATCCTTATTCCTTTACTGCCTGGTATAATTTAGGGAACATCTACTTTCTTAAAAACAACATTGAAAAAGCTCTTTGGGCTTATGATTACTCTACTATAATTAATGATGACTTTACATCTGCTCATTTTAATATGGGCAATGTTTACATGCAGATTCAAGATTATGAAAAGGCATTAAAGTCTTATCAAAAATGTGCGGTAATTGATGCTAATGATGCCTTAACACTAAGTTATTTAGGCGAGGCTTACGAACGCTTAGAACGCTATGATCAGGCCATTGATTGTTACCAAAAAAGTAGAGAAATAAACCCTGAACTGGCCGAACCGTGGTTGGGAACTGGAATAATTATGGAATTACGCGGAGAAACTGCGCAAGCCATTAATTTTATTCAACAAGCTGTTCAATTGCAGCCCGAAAACTCAAATTATCGCTTAGTATTAGGCGAAGCACTTTATAAGGCCGAGCGCGTATCTGAGGCCGAAACAGAATTGGAAAGAGCCGTTCAGCTTGATCCGCAGTATAGTGATGCAATTGTCTTATTGGCAAAAATCAAAGCCGAATTTAGCTTGAATGAAGCACTAGAATTCATATTGAGTTTTGAAAATTTAGCAGAGCTAGATCATGAAGTTAGAATTATGCTTGTTTTCATATTTTGGAAACTCGGACAAAAGACAGAGGCGCTACTTCATTTTAAGAAAGAATATTTAATCGACAAAGGTTCATTAAAAACCTTATTTTTGTACCTACCAGAAGCAGAATTCATACCGGAGTTCTTGCAAATAATTGAAACCGACAATGAGTAAAAATTTTGAACTATCACACATTCCCGTAAGACCGGAAAAACCTAGAGAAGCTGGGGTAACAATGATGATGGACAAAGGCCTGAGCCTTAGAGAAGTTGAAGATTTTATAGAGGCAAGTGGTGATATAACTGATATTGCCAAATTCGGATTTGGAACCGCATTTGTTACAAATAATTTAGAAGAAAAAGTCAAATTATACAAAAGCGCAGGGATCCGTCCTTATTTTGGAGGAACCTTATTCGAGCTTTTTATCGCAAGAAATGATTTTGACGGTTTTAGAAAACTAATCGACAAATACGATTTAGATCTTTGTGAGGTTTCAGATGGATCAATCATCATACCGCACGAAGAAAAATTAAAATACATTGTTGAATTGGCGAAAGGCCGTACGGTAATGTCAGAAGTTGGTTCCAAAGATGAAGGAATCATTATTAGTCCTGCGAAGTGGATTAAAATGATGAGTACTGAATTGGAAGCCGGTTCATGGAAAGTAATCGCTGAAGGACGTGAAAGTGGAACAGTTGGTGTTTTTAGACCAAATGGAACAGCACACACCTACTTAATCAATAAAATTATAGCCAAAATTGATCCAAACCGCATACTTTGGGAAGCTCCTAAAAAAACGCAGCAAGTTTGGTTCATCCGTTTATTTGGTGCAAATGTGAATCTTGGAAATATTGCACCAAACGAAATGATTCCACTAGAATGTCTCCGTTTAGGACTTAGAGGTGATACATTTTTTGAGTTTTTGCCTGAGGAAGTTGAAAAACAACTCAAGCAAACTTCGGAGTAAACATGGACGGAAAAGAGAAAAAAAGCTTTCTTGGAATTGCCTTACGCGGCATTGGAATGGGAGCTGCTGATGTTGTCCCCGGCGTATCAGGAGGAACAATTGCATTCATTACAGGCATTTACGAAGAACTACTAGAAACCATTAGTGGCCTTAAATTAGGCTTAATAAAAACATGGCGAAAAGAAGGATTCATGGCCATGTGGCGTGAAGGAAATTTCCGTTTTCTATTTGCTCTCTTTACTGGAATCTTAATTAGTATTGCTTCACTCGCTGTGCTCATCAAATATTTGTTGGCCACATTTCCCATTCACTTATGGGCTTTCTTTTTTGGTTTAATAATTGCCTCGGTTTGGTTAGTTGGCAAAAGCGTCAAGCAATGGAATGTACGCAATATTGCTGGAGTTGTTATGGGTGCCGTGGCAGCTTACTTCATTACAACCATAAGCCCTTCGCAAGAAAGTAATCATCTTTTTTACATTTTTATTTGTGGTTCAATAGCTATTTGCGCCATGATTTTACCTGGAATTTCTGGTAGCTTTATCTTACTCTTACTAGGTGCATACACTACCGTTTTAGGTGCAGTAAGTGGTTTAATTGATGCGCTAAAAGCATCCAATTGGGACCTTGTCTTCAGCAATGGACTTTTGCTTTGCGTCTTTATGCTTGGCTGCGTAGTTGGCTTAATTAGTTTTTCACGCATTTTAAATTGGCTCTTTAAAAAAGCGCATGATTTTACCGTTGCTATTTTGACTGGTTTCTTAATTGGATCATTAAATAAAATTTGGCCTTGGAAAAATATCGTGACACCATTTATCAAACATGAAGGCGAACCAAACGAAGAACTTATCGCCTTAGTTGAGCAAAACATTTCTCCAAGCGCTTATCCTGATGCTGCCAGAGCATTCAACTTACAATATAATCACAACTTACCAGAAGAAAATTTCTTATGGATTAGCATTGGGCTAGCAATCGCAGGTATTGTCTTAATCATTATTTTAGACAAGGTCGGAAAGCCCAAAAAACAGGCCTAATTTAGCTCCAATATTGGAAGCCTAATCTCCTATCTAAATCCATTTAGCCCCGTTTTTCTTACTTTTCATGGAATTCCCTCTAAATTTAAGCAACCACTACATTAATGGTACGTTTATAAATTGTTAAGATTCACTTAATACGAACGTGCATTTTAACTTTTAAAAGCGTAAATTTGAAATTCAGCCATTTTAAGATAATGAAAATGAGATCCATATATAAATTATTAGCGGTTATTGGTTTAATAACTGCCGCCCCTTTCACCTCACAATCCCAAGTATGTATACCTACATACACTACAGTTTGCTTTACAGGAGGTGGTGCTATTACAGAAGATTTAATTGACAACTTTTGGACCGTTGGTGGTATTACAGACATTACCAATATGGATACTGATTGCTGTTTATTACCTGACAACTATTGGTACACAGGTTTAGAAGTACATGGTTGTGCCGGAGAAACAATCGAAACGAACGTTCAATGTGAGGTTGACGCTTTTGACCAAGGCTTTGCCATCTGGATTGATTGGGATACTGATGATGTTTTTGCCGGAGGTGAAAAAGTATATGCCTCACCCGGATTTGGAGATGGAGTTTATACTGGCTCGTTTACTATTCCTTTAGATGCAGCCCCTGGTTCTTACAATATGCGAGTAAGAGCTAAATATGCTTCTGCCGGTGCAGGAATTAATCCTTGCGACAATCAAACTTATGGCGAAACAGAAGATTATATTGTAGTGGTTGGAACATGTGACCCAACAATTTGTGAAGGTGATTCAGTGGTATTGGACTTAGGAACAATGCCTCCAGGACCAATTACTTATAACTGGACTCCAGATATTTATATTGAAGATGCTACTGCTGGACCAACTGTTGAAGTTTGGCCAATAGACACAACAATTTACACATGTGAAATCACTTCACCAGACAGTACTTGGTTCGTTCCAATTAATGTATATGTTGTTCACCCTGCAAATCCGTTTGCTGGTTTAGACGACACTACTTGTCACGATATTGGAATTCCTTATGTATTTCCTGCCACGGTAGAAGTTCCTGAAGGAGGATTAATGATAGATTGGGAAATGGATGAGTTTTATGGTGGTGGTGTACCACTTATTGCCTATTCTCCTGATGATGATGTATTAAATGCCGGTGTAGTTGTCAGCATGCCTGGGACATATGATTTTGTTCTATACACAGAAGACATAAGTGGATATTGCCCAGATCAAACTGACACGATTACGGTCTTATTTTCTGAAGCTGATCACGATTTAACTGCCACGCCACCGCAATGTTTCGGTGCCGCTGATGGTACAATCACAGTTACAGGAACAGGAACAATGCCTTCTGCAGAATATAGTATTGACGGTGGTGCCACATGGCAAGTGTCCAATATCTTTACAGGCTTACCGGCTGGAATTTACACCATTACTTCGAGAGACGACTTCGGATGTGAATTTAGTAGTGATATTGAATTGATTGATCCATCAGAAGTTGTAATCACAGTATCTTCAGATACTTTAATTTGCCAAAATGGAACAGCAACCGTAACCGCTACAGCAACGGGTGGTGCATTTTTTACATTTGATTGGAGTATCCCTGGAGCAGATGACACAGGCGTTCAAACCGTTTCTCCACTTGTTTCACCGTATTTAATTACGGTAACCACTACAAATGAATTTGATTGTGAGTCTGAACCAGAAACAATCGAAATTACATTACGCGATCCAATTACATTGGTGATTTCTGTAAATGACTCCATTTGTCCAAGCTTTGGATCGGGAGCAAACGTAGTTGCAGCTGGTGGTGATGGTGCGTATACTTATACATGGACAGAAAACGGCGTAGCAATGCCTGACATTGCAGATAACATTACAACTTCACCAGATGTAAACACAGTTTACTGTGTTACTGTTGACGACGGATGTGAAACGACTCCAGTTACAATATGTACACAAACAATTATACATCCTGTACCAGTTCCAATCTTTACTTCTGATATAACGGCTGGTTGTAATCCTTCAACTGTTTTATTTGAAGCGACAGTTGTTCCTTCTGATATTCCAGTTTGGACTATTAACGGAAATACATATACGGATTTAGATGATGTTAATTATCTGTTTGATGAGGTTGGATTTTATGATATCACTTTAGAAGTGACTAACGAATGGGGTTGTGTGAATGAAATAACAGCAGTTGATTATTTCGAAGTTGTGGATGTACCACATTTTGACTTCTTTATCAATCCTAATCCAACAACAATATTCAATACTAAAATTAAATTAACACCTTCTGACTTAAGTACAGGTCATACGTATGATTGGAGCATGCCAGGTGGAATACCTGCAACTTCAACAGATGAAACGCCAACAGTAATTTATCCTGAAGGAGTACCTGATGATTATGAGGTTGAACTAACTGTTACAAATGAGTACGGATGCTTTAATACGAAAATTCACACGGTTAACATATTAACAGATGTGATTATCTATGCGCCAAATGCTTTTACACCAGATGGTGACCAATACAATGAAGGTTGGAGTGTTTATATTGATGGAATTGATATCTATGACTTCAACTGCCAAATATATAACCGTTGGGGAGAAATTGTTTGGGAATCATTTGATGCCTCATCAGTGTGGTATGGAACTTATGGTTCTGGTAATGCCCCTGAAGGAACTTACGTTTGGGTTGTTCAAGCAAAAGAAAATACAACTGATAAAAGATTAGAGTTTAGAGGAACAGTCAATATCCTTAGATAAAAGGTAAAACCCCTCTCAAAAAACGCTAAGACCGTCCGCCCCAGGCGGACGGTCTTTTTTTTTCCCCACTATTCTATAGTTCCGTCATCTACCTTAACCAGTTAGATGACAAACTTCATACGTGTCCTTGTGTAATATCAACAAGTGCCCAACACGTTATCAATACATTTGTATTTAGGATACTAAAGTCAATTAACTGTGCTCATTAAACATAACCATTATTGAACCTTCGTCAGATTTATTGAAATTTGCGAAAATCGCAAACAACAATTCAGCACCGCGATATTCAATTATAAATCCGCAGATGTATCCCGTAGATTTGTAGTGTAATAATTAAAACACCAATCATGAAAATTAAATTATTTATCACCCTACTAATAATGGGGCTAAGCTTTACAAAAGCAAACGCACAGACGATCGCCGTCTCGGAATTCAGTACAAATGGCGTACATGCCACACCTGAAATAGTTGCCAAACTAGCGCGGCTTGAATTAATTAAAATCAACAAATATGTTGTAATGGACGAATCTGATATGGGCGAAGTTCTATCAGATAGCGATATGGAAAATTGCTACGGTAAAAACTGTCTCATTGAAATCGGTGAAAAACTAAAGATTCCTATGATACTTTCGGGATCAGTAGATGGTTTAGGAAATAAAATTGTCATTAGTATTAAACTAATAGATGTCAAAACTAAATCAATCAAAGATTCCCGATCAATGGAGTTCGATAACCAAGAGATTGAATTACAACGAATGCTAGGTATTATAATACAAGAAATGCACGACATCCAACCAAATGCAGAAGTTAAAAAAAGTCTTGCATTTAAAAACGAGGTGATCATCTCCGAAAATGTCTCTAAAATCAACAACTCTGGTCCACGAATGGGAATTGCTTTTGTACACGAGAGTGACTTATATGACTTTTTTAGAAGAGATGTAACGCAAGGCGGTTTAGACATTCTCCCGATAACAACCAATTTAGGTTACCAATTTGAAGGACAGTATATCGGTACAGAAAACTTCTCCGCTCTTGCTGAACTAATATTCAATCTTAGTGGTATGGAGCAGGGACAGTTTTTACCAAGTATGACATTACTAAATGGCTTTAGATTTGGGTCACAAGGTTGGGAATTTGCATTTGGACCAAGCTTTGGACTTAGAAGAGAGTCTGACGGTTTTTTCACATCAAAAGAGCCTGGATCCGAACTATATGGAAGACCAGCGGGTAGATACTGGTCAAAATCTGATTACTATAACCAAGGCTTAGAATTTGACAACCTAAGATTAGAAGCTGATGGCTATGAATTCACGAAAAATCTGGACAAAAGAGGTGAAACAAAGATCAATACAACATGGTTAATGGCTGTAGGGCGAACATTTAAAGCTGGTGCATTAAACATTCCGTTTAACGTCTATTACTCTTATAATAGATTCGGAGGAACAATTGGAACAAGTGTTGGATTCAACGTTACCAAAAATAAATCAAGCGTAAAATAAAAGCTATGAAAGCCTTATTTATATTTCTGTTCTTGACTTCTGCGGCATTTGCTCAAGAAAATCCTTGGGAAAACAAAGGAAAGGTAAATCCATGGGGCAATCAAAAAAAAGAAGTTGAAAAAAAAGATTCAGTAAAAACAACTGATAAGCAAGATTCCGTGTTAGTCACAAAAAATCAACCTGTAAAGGATTCTGTTAAAACTATCACTACTCAACCCACAAAAGATTCGAGTTCAGTAACGGTAGTGGAATTTGAAGTGAATCAACCAGTACAAAGTGAATGGGCTTTAATTGAAGCGGCACAGGAACAAGTGTCACATGAATATAAAAGCGGAAATGATTTTGCTTTTGGATTTACAACGGGGCTTTTCTTGAATGTATTCGGTATTGTACCAGACATCCCATACGTTTTGATAGACTCTAAACAAGAAAATAGAATTCAATCAGAAATTAATACGGATTCAACATATGTCAGTGTGAATGACGAAAAATTAAGAACGAAAACGAAAAACACGGTAAAAAATAAAAAGTTCTTTGCTACCGCTGGCGGAACCGCTCTCGGTTCACTTGTACAAATTTTCGCCTTTGTAGTAATTCTTTCAGCATTTTAAAAAAAAATATTATGAAAACTATAAAAACAAACCTATTTTTTGCCTTACTATTATTATTGACAGGCAATTGCTTTGCTTCATCTATTGGAGTTGGGCCCATAAAAACCTTTGGCATTTTTGCCGAAACAGAAACTGCTTCAACAATCGCACGATTAGAATTAGTGAAGCTTGGTAAATATCAAGTACTGGATAGATTCGACATGAGAGAATTGGAAGATTATGATACATTCCAATCTTGTTTTGGAAAAACTTGTCTAATAGAATACGGTAAGAAGTTAAACGTTGATTACATTCTTTCCGGTAATATCGACGGATTAGGGAACAAAATCGTAGTTACACTGAAGTTAATTGATATCAAGTCTGAAACAATTATAAAAAGTCACAGTTCTGAATTCAATAATCAAGAAGTTGAGTTACAACGCATGATTGGAATTGTTATTCAAGAAATGCACGACATTGATGTAGATCCACTTTTGAAAAAACAATTGATGTTTAATAACGAAAATATCACATCAAACAATGTTGGGAGAGTGAGCAACCGTGGCCCAAGAATGGGACTTGCCTATATGACAGGAACGTTAAACGAATTAGCGGTACGTCCAGAATCTCAGGGAGGTCTTGAAATTTCACCACTTGTATCAAACCTAGGTTATCAATTTGAAGCTGTATATGTAGGAACGGATAAATTCTCTGCTCTTTTTGAGGGCTTAATCAATTTCACAGGGCTAGAACAAGGTAAATTTCTCCCAAGTTTCGCAATATTAAATGGATTTCGATTCGGGAAACAAGGATGGGAATTTGCATTCGGTCCTTCATTCGGGTTAACTAAAACATCTGTTGGATTTTTCGCGAAAGGTGGAGACCAATTTGGTGATGAAGGGACTTATTGGACAGAAGATGAATATAATGCCTCAGCGTTTGGAGAAAACGATCTGTGGACAGAATATGAATACGACTTCACTCGTAACTTAGACACTAGAGGTCGCCTTGACATCAATACACGCTGGATATGGGCAGTTGGCCGCACATTTCAATCTGGTGCGTTAAATGTCCCTGTCAATATTTTTTATTCATCACAAAAAAATGGCGGAATGGCAGGTGTCAGCGTTGGATTCAACATTACTAGAAGTAAAAAAAGTATTAACTAATGAAAAAGTAGAGTCATCTACTTTAACAATAGGGAAGAGCATGATTGGTTGGCTCTTCCCTTTTTTTATGCGGTAAATCAGATGGCAAAGGGACTTAAGGATCTTACTAACTTAAGTTCGATTATTATTTTACATACCTTTAGCCACTAATAAATTGCATATGGATATTTTTTCAACTTTAAAAAAGGCTATTTTATCGCTTATTCTTTGTTTCACCTTAGGCGCTGGTTTCGCTCAAGAATCAGATCTTTATTTAAAAAACGAAACGCATACTTTTACCTCTGCCTTTAGTGCCTATAAAGCCATGGCAGAAAAATACCCCACAAAATGTCGCTTTCAACAATTTGGTTCTTCTGATTATGGCATTCCTGTACCACTTTTTGTACTCAATGAAAGTGGCTTATTTACTGCTGCAGAATTAGAAAATAAAAATGTTATCTTGATTAATAATGCAATCCATCCAGGCGAACCTTGCGGTGTAGATGCATCCATCAAACTAGCGCAAGATTTACTCAAAAATGGTTTGCCTAAAAATGTCATTATTGCCATTATACCTATTTACAATATTGGAGGTGCACACAATCGAAATTGCTGTAGCCGTGCAAATCAAAATGGCCCCTTGGAATATGGTTTTAGAGGGAATTCAAAAAACTTGGACTTAAACCGCGATTTCATAAAAGCTGACAGTAAAAACACACTTGCTTTCTACAAAATATTCCATTATTTACGCCCTTCAATATTTATAGATACGCATACATCTAACGGTGCCGATTATCAACATACAATGACGTTAATTACGAGTCAGTTAAATAAAATGAATCCAGAATTGGCAGCTTATACGAAAGAGAAACTCAACCCGCATTTATTTAATAAAATGGCAGAAGGAAATTACCCAATGGTACCTTATGTCCATTCAATAAAAGGGATTCCTGATAACGGAATTAAAGATTATTTGGAAACCCCGCGTTATTCAACTGGATACACGAACCTATTTAACACCATTAGTTATGTCGCCGAAGCGCATATGTTAAAGTCCTATGAAGAGCGCGTCAAATCAACCTATCTTTTGTTAGCGGAGATGATTGAATACGTGGATAAAAACCATAAAGAATTAAGTGATGTGCGCAAAAAATCTCGCCAAACAATGATTGAAACAAAACGCTTTGCTTTGAACTGGAAATTGGACACCACACAATATGATACCATTCCGTTTTTGGGTTATACGGCACAATATAAAAAGAGTAAAGTCACTGGTGTTGATCGTTTATTTTATAACCGGGACATGCCATTTAAAAAGCATATCAAATATTACAACACCTATACCCCAACATCCTTTGTTACGGCACCTGAATATTACATCATTCCGCAAACTTGGGATATTATTGTTGACCGATTACGCGCCAATAATGTTCCCGTTTACAAATTGAAAAAAGAAACAAATTTAATTGTTGAAATGTATGAAATTTTGGATTACGATACAAAAAAATCACCATACGAAGGGCATTATTTACATTCCAATATCCAGGTGAATACCATTAAACAAAACGTAACATATCGTAAAGGTGATTTTGTTGTTCCCGTAAAAAACGAATCCATCCGGTTTATTATTGAAACCTTAGAACCACATGCACCAGACAGTTATTTTGCATGGAATTACTTTGATGCTGTATTGCAACAAAAGGAATGGTTTTCGGCTTATGTTTTTGAAGATGAGGCGGCGGAAATGCTCAATAATGACCCAAGCCTAAGAACAGATTTTGAATTTAAAAAATCGAAAGATTCCACCTTTGCTTCAAATGCTTTTGCCCAACTCTATTATTTATATAAAAAGTCCCCCAACTACGAGCAGTCTAATAATAAGTATCCGATTACTCGGCTTATGAAGTCGCTTGATCCTGCTTTGCTTGAGGATCCTCAATAACCCGAGCTTTCTTTTTCATTTTCACCTGATCATTTTTTCGATAGAAGATCATCAATAATACTGGCAAGAAAAACAGATCGGCCACTAAAGCAAATAATAGTGTGCAGCTAATCAATAATCCCACGTAGAAAGTTCCCATAAAATCAGAGAACATCAGCAATAGGAAACCTGAACATAAAATGAGGGTAGTTAAAATTATTGCGCGACCTGTTGATAAATAGGTGCGCTTTAGCGCATATAAAAACGGTTTACCTTTATTCAACTCTAACTTTAGTTTACTCATAAAATGGATCGTGTCGTCCACCGCAATCCCAAACGAAATGGTGAAAATAATTGCTGTAGAGACTTTCAATTGAATTCCAGTAAAACCTAAAATTGCTGCCAACATAACTAATGGTAAAACATTTGGAATAATGGCAATGAGTACAATTTTTACGGAACGATATAAAAAGCCCATTATCAATGAAACGATCAGCACCGCAAGTAATAAACCGCGTGTTAAATTACTGGCCAAACTACTCATGTTCCGATCCAATACATGCCCCGTCCCCGTAAATTCGTAAGACAATAATTCCGTATTCATTTCGCTTTCAAAAAACTTTTCAAAACGTTCCGTTTTTTCGTTCACGGCATATAAACCGATATCACCTAAGGTACTTGAAAAGCGCGCATATTGCTGTGTTGAATCGACAAACAAACGTAACATGCCTGTTTTATCGTATTTCTCAAACCTTTTTATATAACTATTCGCGTCTTTCTCGTCTGGAAAAGTGTAATAATCCGCATTTCCAGCATGCTCTGTTCTGTTGGCTATTTTTAAAATTTGTACAATGGATGCGGCTTGTTTAAGTCCATAATCATTAACTAAAAAACTATCCAATTTATTTAATTGAGCCAACACCTCGTAATCATAAATTGAAGCAGCCTCTTTTTCAACTTTAACCGACATTTCAAAAGGGCGAAGCCCCATAAATTCTTCGTCAAAATATTTGTAATCTTGTCTTAATTGGCTCGTCTCTTTTAAATCTTCCAATAGAAAATAATTGCTTTCTACCTTTGTTGCACCAAAAATACTAAGCGCCAACACCGCTATAAATATGACAACGACCTTTTTATAATTAGCAAAAACCCATCTTAAACTTCCGTGTAAAACTGGGTACCACGTATTTTTTATAAAACTAGTTTCAACAATTTTAGGCGGCTTTGTTAAAATTAGCATTGCAGGCAACATGGTATAGGCCAAGAAAAATGCAACCATAACCCCAAGTGCAATGTAAATTCCAAAATCATGTATCGGCTTCATTCCAACCGTCAAAAGTGTTAAAAAGCCTATTGCGGTTGTAATTGAGGTTAATAAAGTAGCAAAGCCTATTTCACGGTAAGCCACTTTTACTGCTGTTAGTTTATCCTTTCCTAAACGCAACTCGTCAAAATACTTGGTCACCAAATGAATCACATCTGACATGGCCACTACAAAAATAATGGAAGGCAATACGGTTAACACCAAATTTATAGGCTGCCCTATTGACCCCATAAATCCAACAATCCATAGCATAGAAGTAGACACAATAGCTAATGGCACCAATACACCCCATATAGATCGAAACATGAAAATCAAAAAGATCATGATCAGAACAAATGATAAGCCGATAAAAAGGATGGTTTCATACTGCATGGCCTCAATGTAAAACCCTAAACCAATGGCTCTGCCTGCGTATTTATAATCCACATATTCAAAGTCTGCCAACAAATCATCAATACTGCCTTTTAATACATCACAATCTGCCTTAGACAAATAAGGTGTGTGTTTAATCACAATCATTAGTGCCTGCGCATCATCTCGAATCATTAAACCAGCAAGTTCTGGTCTTTGAAGTATACGAGTAGAGTCTGCGCTATATTGAGACGGATCAGCTATATTTATATAAGGACGTTTAAAGATTTTAGGTGAAAATGACGCTTTGATATAATCGTCCATATGCGTCAAACTTTGAACAGATTCTACTAAACTATCTGCTGCCAAGGAATCTACAAAGCGACTTGTCTTTTCCAAAAAATCTTGTTCAAAAACTGACCCTTGATTTTCCAGTGCAATGAAGACAAAATCATTATCAGTTTCAAACCTTTGTCTATGCTCAGCAAGGAATTCAGTAGCCGGATCATCTTCAGCAAAAAAGGCTTCAAAATCATAATCAAAGCCAATATTTTGGACATGATAAAGAAAGAATGCCGAGACGAGAGATAGTGTTATTAGAACTATTCGAGAAATTTTTTTAAATCTTACCAACCTAATTGCCTATTATTTCGTTAACAAATTGTAGATTTGAACTTATCAAATCAAAAATTTTGACAAATTTAAAACGAAATTTATGAAAACACCTTTACTTTTAATGGTAATTTCTGCAGGAACTTATGCATCTGCACAAACAATTAACCTTTCAGACACACTTTCTAGTGGTGATTCTCAAACATATTATGTGCTTGACAGTAATGCAACTGCGTACGCAGATCTTACTGGCGCAGACGTAACATGGGATTATGGGAGCATTGGAGGATACGGAATTGGTCCGAATATCAACAGTGTAATTCCTGGAGAAACAAGTGATTTTGGAGAAGATTTTCCAGATGCTGTTTATGCTGAAAATTTTGAAAACAGTATCAATACTTTCTTCACAAATGATCCTGGAGCAAGTGAAGTGATCGTTAGCGGCTTCGTATTTCAAGAATTATCGAATGATTTTATCATTAAATATGATATTAATCCATTAATCTCAGCTAAGTTTCCAATGACATTGGGCACAACGTATGATGATGCTATTCAAGGAACAGCTACTTTACCTTTAGCAGGTGATGTTGCGATTGAAGGATCTGCAACTATTACGGTTGACGGAAGTGGTACTTTAAAAGTTGGATCTTCTTCTTACACAGATATATTACGTGTTCACACGATTGAAGTTTCTGAAGGAATTATCTTAGGATCTCCGGCAGTTATTACTCGTGAGAGCTATGTATATTATGATATTGCTGCGGATAACATGGCGATCTTTATTCATGGAACTGTTTTAGCTGAATTAGGTGCTGGTGGAGACTTTGGATTTACTGCTGTATATTCAATTGATGAAATCACTGAAATTGTTGGTGTTGAAGAAACGGCTACTGAAAAATTAGATTTAACAGTATATCCAAATCCTGCAAATGGAAACTTCACAACTATTTCAACTGTTGAAGGAACTGAATCATTAACAATCTTAAACTCATTAGGACAAGTTGTTTCAACTTACAACAACCCTAGTACACAAGTTAAGGTTGATGTTTCTGAACTAAACACTGGCGTTTATTTCGTGCAAGCGATTAAAGGAAGTGCAACAAGAACTGAAAAATTCATTGTTAAGTAAACACAACGAATTAATCAAAATATTGGCGTTCATTCCTTCAAAGGGATGAGCGCTTTTTTTATGTTCGAAAATTGATTCTTAGGTTAAAATTTAACTAGTTTTGTAGCGTGAAAGAAGAAATTCAAAAAGCATTAGATGTAGTTAGAAATGGAGGAGTCATCCTCTATCCTACCGATACTATTTGGGGCTTAGGTTGCGATCCTAACAATGAGGTTGCGCTTGAAAAACTTATGAGCATAAAAAAACGTGCAGCAGATAAGAGTTTAATCATCTTGGTTAACAATGAGGGTCTTTTACAAAGGTATGTCAAAGATATTCCTGAGGTTTGTTATGATTTGATTGATTATTCTGAAAGGCCGCTTACAATTGTTTATCCTAAGGGACAATACGTATCTAAAAAAGTATTGGGTGCAAACGATAGCATTGCTATAAGAATTACGAAAGATCCTTTTTGCGTACAATTGATTCAAAGGTTAAAACACGGCTTGGTATCAACATCAGCTAATATTTCAAACGAGACATACCAAAACAACATTGATAAATTACCTGCGGACATTAAAAATAATGTTGATTATATTGTGAATTTACCGCTCAAAAATGACAAACAGCCACCTTCTCAAATCATTCGAATTGGAGCAGATAGCGAAGTCACAATAATTAGAAAATAACTTGAATTTAAAAGAACATATATCGCATCAAATATTTACTACCATTAGTGAAGTAGCAGCCGAAAAAGGTACTTCAGCTTTCGTTATTGGTGGATTTGTGCGCGATTTAATATTGAAGCGCCCCTCAAAAGATATTGATATCGTGGTTTTAGGAAGCGGTTTAAAAATGGCCGAATTCGTTGCAAATAAACTCGGTATTAAAAAAGTAGCCTATTACAAAAATTTTGGAACTGCTGCTTTTGTATTTGATGGACTAGAAATTGAATTTGTAGGTGCCCGAAAAGAATCATACGAGCGAAATTCTAGAAATCCAATTGTAGAAAATGGCACCTTGGCAGATGATCAAAACCGCCGCGACTTTACAATTAATGCATTAGCCATAAGTTTAAGTAAAAGTTCTTATGGTGAAGTGGTTGATCCCTTTGATGGATTAGAAGATTTAAAAAAGAAGATCATTCGTACACCACTCAATCCTGACACAACCTATTCAGATGATCCTTTGCGCATGTTACGTGCAATACGCTTTTCGTCGCAATTAGGGTTTAAGATAGAAAACGATTCTTTTGCTGCTATAAAACGAAACGCCAAGCGATTGGATATTATTTCGCAAGAGCGTATCACGGATGAATTGAATAAGATTATTCTATCCAACAAACCATCAAGAGGATTTAAACAGCTTTTTGACACCGAATTATTGCACGAATTTTTCCCTGAGATGATTGCTTTGCACGGTGTAGAAATTATTGACAATAAAGGACATAAAGATAATTTTTATCACACCTTAGAAGTATTGGATAATATTTCAGAAAACACGGACAGCTTGTGGTTGCGTTGGGCAGCTATCTTGCATGACATTGCAAAGCCAAGTACAAAACGTTTTGATAAAACCGTTGGATGGACTTTCCATGGACATGAAGAATTTGGCGCTCGAATGACTAGCAAAATTTTCAAACGTTTGAAGCTTCCCTTGGATGCTAAAATGAAATATGTTGAAAAACTCGTACGTTTACATTTACGCCCAATTTCATTGGTAAATGGCAGTGTTACAGACACAGCTGTGCGTCGCCTTTTATTTGAAGCCGGAGATGATATTGACGATTTAATGACGCTTTGTAATGCAGATATTACGTCTAAAAATCAAATGAAGGTGCAAAAATACCGCCGCAACTTTGAGAATGTTCGCCGCAAATTAAAATCTGTTGAAGAGAAAGACAATATCCGTAATTTTCAACCACCAATTTCTGGAAAAGAGATCATGGAAATTTTTCAAATGGAACCTTGCAAACAGGTAGGAATCCTCAAAAACGAAATTAAGGAAGCTATTTTAGAAGGTAAAATTCGAAACGATTATAACGACGCATATACGTTTATGTTAGAACAGGCTGAAGAGATGGGAATTGAAGCAAAAAAACGGGGACAATAGCCCGTATCTGAACGTTTTTGTGTGGAAAACTATAAAAACTTCCCTTTAAGCTCACCCCATATTCAATTACCTTAGCAAAGTAAGAAACAATACCCCCACATTATGATTGGAAGACTGATCAAGAAAAAATTAAACGCTAATAAACTCGCAAATGTCTTTGTTAATTCATTATTAGAGGCAACTGAAAATGGGTTTGATGACGTGCGTGCAATGATAAATGAAGATAGCGCATTTGTCTCTAACCCAGAAGTGTGCGAGAATTCAATGGATAAGTTTATATTGGTAATCATTGTGGGTAACCTGCGCTTTTTAGACGATCACTTTGAAGTGAGTGAGGCTAAGGAAATCCGAACGCAAATCGTGCGTAAATTTGCCCATATTTACGAAATGGAAGAGCATAAATTTGAGGAAGTCATTCAAAAATATGATGCCTTTGTTTCACGTGTAAATAATCCGTCTAAAAACACCTTATATGGAATGTCTAAAGCGGTTTTTCATAAATTCAAGCTCAATGAACATCAAGAGTCGTATTTTAAGAATATGCAAACTCCAAATCCACTCTTCTTAAAAAGAATGGATGAAATTATGATGAACTTTTTATGGGATTGGGATGAATTTTTTAAGAAGCATAAAATGAGCTTCGCTCATTAGTAGTTAGACCACTTCGTTATTATTACTTAGAACGCTTCGCTTTTAGACTAAACGTTGCTGAAACTCAAAATTTCTTATTCTATATTTTTTTTGGATTGAAATTGAAAAATTGAACATTGTCTATTGCCTCTTGCCTAATGACTAACCTCAAAGACTACTATCAAATTCTCGGACTGCCTAATTACGCTAAGTACACCAGAATAGCGCAAAGACACGTTGACTTGACGGATATTTTTATTGAGAATCGAGGTAAGGGAGATCACAGCCCCACAGATTTTGAATTGCAAACAGAAGCGTTCTATTTATTGAAGAACCCTAAACGAAAAGCACATTACGACCGACTTCACGCCATAAAATTTACCGATAAGCCGATAAAGCATTCCAAGACTTTAAAAAAATGGGAGTTAGAGATTTCTGAAGAAGTTAAAGAAGCAAATATTCTGGCAAAAGAATTGGTAGAACTAACAAATGAAGAGCTGACTGCCCGAAATGCTAAATTGACACCTAGAACTGCTTTATTTGGGTTCTTTAGGAATGTTATTGGCTGGACTTTAGATTTTTTCTTTTTCCTTTTACAGTTTTAAAATCTAGCTACTTGTTGTTGCTACGATCCAAGAGCACTTCGAGTGCCTCAGCGTTCTTGAATCTAAATTGAACTGACGTTCACATTCTTCTTTGGATTTTTAAAATAAATGACATTTGAACATCACTTATTGCCCTTTGCCCTTAGTCTTTTGTCTTAATTAGAGATGCCCCTTTTAATAATAGTATAATCACAGACCTTTCGTTCCGTCCCCAATTCTTCATGAATACTAATAATTGAAATCTTTTGCGAAGCATAAGTAAGTCTAAAAGTCCCATGATACATCCAATAGCTTCCAGCCCCTAAAGAACGTGAAGTATTCACCTTGAAATTATAATCCCTATTCAATGAAGAGTAGCTCGCTTCAATCGAATTTTTAGTAATTGCATGAATATCCAAATAGCTAGCGCCACTATTTTTAAAACCTAAACTATCCATTAAATCATACGAATAAAACAAACTATCAGCGTGTCGCTCAGCAAGATCAAATTGTAGCACCAATGTTGAATCATTCTCTAAATGAGTTCTCATATAAGCTAAGCCATCAATAACAAATGGATTGAAGAATCCTTCAGAAAATACCGTATCAATTGACGCAATTGTATTAAACCTGGTAAAAGTTAATTGCTTATCAGAATGAACCGATTGCAAAAGCAACAAGCACAACATGGACAAAAACAAATACCTAAACTTCATCTTTAATTAAATATCTGCATCCTTCGATACTCCGACAAATTCAGCACGGCAAGGCGCATTGATAATTGCAAAATCAAAGATTTTGATCCATCACATAAATCATAGCGGCCATTGCAGCCGCACCTAATTCCAATTCACGCTTATTCACATTTTCAAAAACATCTGCGGCGGAATGATGATAATCGAAATAGCGTTGTGAATTTACAGCCATACCTAACTGCAACATTTCAGGAAAATAATCGCGTAACGGATTAATATCAACTCCGCCATAACCTGGGTTAAACTTCAGTAAATCATAAGGTTTTAGCAATTCTGCAAATTGACGCACAAATTTAATTTGATCCGCATTGCCAACTACATCAAATCCCATAGGCAAAAAACCACCACGATCTGTTTCAATAGCACAAATATGTTTTTCTTTATTCTCTGCAGCAATTTCTGCATAGCTCTTTCCTCCAAAATTTCCGTTCTCCTCATTCATAAATAAAACGCAACGTAAAGTATGATTCGGTTGATATCCTAATTCTTTTAAAATTCGCAAGGCTTCAATTGAGTGTACAATTCCTGCCCCATCATCATGTGCGCCTTCGCCAACATCCCAAGAATCTAAATGTCCTCCAAAGGTTATGATTTGGTCGTCTTCATTACCCATCATTTCACCAATCACATTGTAAGACACTACGTCTGGAAAATAGCGACAATCCATTTCCATTTTCAACGTTACTTTTCCTTTTGCCAACCATTCCACCAATTTATCGGCATTCACAGTACTCATTGCCGCTCCTGGAACGCGTATTACGTCCTTATCATAATGCATAGAACCTGTATGTGGATGCTCGTCTGTTGATGAAGCCATTGAACGAATTACAACTGCTTTCGCATTTAGTTTGGAGGCAGCATTTGTTCCGCCCCAACGTTGATCAACACAAGCACCATAGGCTTTAAAGGTTTGAATCATTTTTTGGTCAAACGGGCGGTTAAAAAAGACGATTTTCCCACTTATTTGCTCGGAAGTCATGCCTTCTAATTCTTGAATTGATTCTACTTTTAATACTTCCCCTTCAATTAATCCATCTGTTCCAACAGATCCTCCTAAGGCCAAAATATTGAGTTTAATTACATCTCCCGCTTCGTTAGTAATCCACGCGGCTTCCGTATTTCCTCGTTCCCAATGCGGTACTTTTATTTTTTGTAAATAAACGTTATCAAAGGCATAACCTTCCATGAGGTTTTTACCCCACTCAATGGCCATTTCTGCTTCGGCTGACCCCGTTATTCGGGCGCCAATGTCTTTACACAATGAACGTAAATTCTCATGAGAATCACCCTGTTCAAGCGCCATGTCATAGATTTTACGAACAAAAAGTGAATCTTCATTTGCAAAACTTATTGTACTGCTTATAATGGTGAGTGCGAGTAATAATTTTTTCATTCAAAATTTATTTAATCCTAAAGATAATGAAATAAAAAATTTACACTAAAAATTGATGATGAATGGTTGGGAATGCGCTTCATCTATTTTTAATATTCTTTCTGTGGAATTGGGTCACGAATACGCTTCGCTGGTCCCGATCCCTATCGGGACATAATCCTGCGACCGCAATACCGGTTAATTCTAGTTAAATTTTTGTGATAAATAATTCGCTTCTAATTCCAAATATTTTCAATCATTGAAACCTGAATACTTTGGATTCTAATTGACGTCCCTCCCCTATTCCACAGGCTGATTTTTAAATTATCCATTGGTAAAATATAAGGTGGGATTTTAAATGCAAAGTATCCTGAATTCGATTTTGAACTTAAAATCATGTCCTCTAAATCATGTCCAATCCACATATTCTCTCCTCTATGCGTAATCGTTTCGCCATTTCGTTCTCCAGTCAATGCAACGGTTAGTTTGTCTCCTTGAATTAAATCAGTTGTAACATCAACTTTTAAATAATAATGGTCGATTCCTTTTAATTCTTTCTTTTGAAATAAATATGTAGGACCGTATTGATTTGAACTATCTAAAACATAACAGAAATCACTTTTTGATTCGCCATTAATTTTATCTAAATTATATGTAAAACCTGTTGTCCCAAAAAGATCAAAACGAGCAATTTTTTCCACACGAGCAGGATTATCATAGTCGCCCCTCTTCATCAAAAACACACTTCCATTATTATACTGCTCATAATCCACCACAGTCGGATAAAATTCTTTTACCGTTTCAAATAAATTAACCAAAGTCAAGCGGGATGAGAAACCAATGACGCAATATTCCTCATCACGTACAAGCAATTCTTTGCGCAGCTTATAATCATCATCAAATTCTAAATTTATCCAATCAAAGTCAATGGAATCTCCGCCCCATTCATCCACATAAAAATTAATATAGTTCGAATTGTTTAGGTTATAAACGGTATAGATATTCTCTGCCCCAAACTCCTTATTCCAATCGGCTATTTTAATTCCTGGCTCTTTGAACAGCGCGTAATGCGCATTGCCATACAAATCCTTTTCAACCAAAGTTGAACCCAAACAAATTGTCATCAGTGCCACTAGCAAAATATTCGTTTTAGGAATCTTACTCAACACTACGGCGATTAACAATAAGAAAAATGGAAATGCGAAAAGCATTACAGGGAATTTTAATATTGGTGTTGAAACATAAGACAAAATATGCCCGACAAGATAAATCCCAAAAAACCAAAGGATAGGCAAAGCTAAATTTCGTTTTGAAAAAGGTGCACGATCTGTTTTCAAAAAGAATCCGATCCCCAATGCAATAGCCAAACAAACTACAATTATCCAAGAATCATTAAAAGCATGATAAAGGAATTGCAACAGCCAATCGGCATCTGGAGGAGCTAACCACTGTAAACCGCCTACACTTAAATGATATTGTGTAATTGAATAATGCGGCAGAAATAATAAAATCCCTAGAAGACCCGCAACGGCATAGTATTTTATATTTGCTTTATTCAGAAAAAAGAGTCCTGTAAACCCTATAAATCCAACAAAAAGAAAAGTAAAATAGTGCGTATACATGCCAGCCGCAAATAAAAGGCCGAGTAAAATGGCATCTCGCCACTTTTTTTCTTGATTGAATAATACTCTGAAAAAATAAAGACCAACCAGTAATGAAATTAGCAGTCCAGGACTATAAGGCCGTGCAAACTCTGAATTCATTATTGGAAAATACAGCACTGCTAATAAACCTGCTGCTAATAAGCCCACCTTGCGATTGAACCATTGTTTACCAATTAAAAAAAGCACCAATATAGCCGCAGTTCCAAATAATACGAATGGAAAACGCATTGCTATTTCGCTTTTGCCCGCAACCATAGACCAAGCCTTCATGAAAACCTGCACACCGGCTGGGTGCATATCATCATTTTGAACGCCGAACTCTAATAAATCTGAAAAATTGGTATAGCGCAATCGACTGACAGCACTCAACTCATCATTGGAATAGGAATGTGTAAATGAAATGGTAAAGCGCAGTGTAAATCCTACCAAAAGGATTAAAATAATATCAATATTACGCTTCCACCAACTCACGTTATTCTAAAATCCGTTGACGCGCCACTTCGTACATCATTATTCCTGCAGATACAGAAACATTCAATGATTGAATAGTTCCTTCCATTGGAATTTTAGCCTTAATGTCTGCCTCAGCTAAAATTTTCATACTTACACCATCTTCTTCTGACCCCATAACAATTGCTAATGGAACAGTAAAATCGGCCTCGTATAAATGTGTTTTAGCTTTCTCAGTACTTGCTGCAATTTGCACGCCGCTTTCCTTTAACATATGAATCACTGAGTTTAAATCCCTCACCTTACATACTGGAATTTTATTCAATGCACCGGCAGATGTTTTAACGGCATCCGCAGTTACAGAAACGCTATCTTTATCTGGAATAATAATCGCATGAACACCAATACACTCAGCTGTTCGTGCAATCGCACCAAAATTTCTAACATCCGTTATGCGATCTAAAATCACGAATAAGGGCACTTCACCTTTATCATATAACCGCTCCAAAATTGGCTCAATTTCTTGATAATGAATCGGAGCCACTTGCGCAATAACACCTTGGTGATTTTTGCGCGTCATTTTATTCAGTTTATAAATCGGAACAAACTGTAAATTGTACTTTTTATCAGCTAACTCCTCTTTCAACTCTTTAAACAGTTCTTTTTGCATGCCGCGTTGAATCAATATTTTATTGATCGGGCGCTCTGCTCTAATTGCTTCGATTACTGCTCTAACTCCAAATATGATGTCTTCATCATCTTCATGGTAGCTATCTTTATTGTTATACATGCCACAAAAATAATTAATCCCCGTTAGTGTTTGTCTATAAAGTTCGATTTCTGCGTTATGATTGCTCAAAATTTGCTCATTTACAGACGTAAACTCACAATTTTTGATCTTCACAAGCCTTGAACTCAAACTTTCTAGCTCAAACACTTTGAATAATTGGGACATTTCCTTCGTTAGTGTTTCTCTATAATTTCGATTTATGC
>WTCE01000049.1 GCA_013138735.1 Crocinitomix sp.
AAGTGGGCAATAAATTATTGCAAAGCTGTTCAATATTCATCCTATTAAGATGATCAAAAACAAAATTTATTCCTCCAAATGCCGAGATTGAGTCTGATTTAATTACTTTCACTTGTGTATTGTTGTCCAACACTAAATTTAGTGAATAATACATTGCCGTGAAACTTTATCTAATAAGGTTTTGCGGCTTTTTTGATTAATGACTTGCGGGTATTAGGAGCTATCGGGGTTTAATCCTAATCCCATTAACTAACCCAAACTTCATCAAAATACCACAACCAACATTTGCCATTTATTTTAGATAACCTACCAACTACTAGTCTGTTTTTTACGTTAAGCAATTAAATGAATTGGTTTAAGTCAATTTTAATAGGAATTATTTTGCTCATGTTTTTTTCATGTCGGAAAGATACGTGTGAGGATTTTTATAATCAAACGGCCTCCTATAATACAATTTATCCGTCTCCATATCTGCCCGCATATCCTGGTTCATGGTGGGAATATAATGATAGCGTTGTGATCAAAACATACGATCATTGGCAGCCCTTTAATTATCAGAAGCTAATTCCCTTTAATAAATGCAAAGTAGCGGAATATGATTCTGTTCTTGTTCCAGCAATTGACTTATTTAGTGACAAGTTTCTCTATCATGACAGATATATTGAGCAAAATAAATACTGTCGTGGTGTTCAATCAATCGATTTATTATTCAATGAAGAAGATTTGACTTGGCAGAGTTGGACGGATCCAGATGCGTGTTATTCAAATGCAAGTGGATCACATTATAGTATCAGAAAAAACATTAAAACGCTTGATACAATAACCATCAATGGCATGCTATTTAATGATGTTCTAGTAATTAGTGAAGATCACCGAGCTTCATTTTCTGCCAATATTTTTTCTACGGCATTAACAACATACTATTACGCAAAAAATGTTGGAATCATAAAAGAGGATTATGTTCCTCGAGATACGGTACAATCGCATCCATATAGTTTAGAAATTACAGATTATTATATTGCGCAATAGAGTTTTAGCTTTGCTGGGTTTGTAACCCTGCGTTAAATCAAACTTAAAGGTCCCGACACCAAACCGTGCGTCATGCACACAGTTCTTTCGTTTAGCACCGCTTAAAAATCAGCGAAAATCAGCCAAATCTGCGTCTTCCGCGTTCCATTGACTAAACAATTATTCACAGTTTAAAAAGTACCCAACACCTGTGTTTTACACCCCACGTCAACCCCGAAAAAAAAGCCCTGATAGCTATCTAAGTCATCCGAATCCCATTAACCAACCCAAACATCATCAAAATACCACACCCAACATTTGCGATTGATCGCAGATAACTTATCTTAGTCATTCAATTTATGAGTGATCAAAGTGAAAATCAACTAACGTACCGTCAAGTGCCTGGTCGTGGTTTAGTTATTGCCTCAGCCATTCAATTGCGCTTGGATTATTTGCGTGAAAAAGGATTTGAATTGCAACACATCAATAAATTGGGTTTCCCTTATACTTCAGTTCAAAATAATATCGAATCATTAGTAGGTTCTGTTGAGGTACCTGTCGGATTAATTGGCCCAATTTTATACGAAGGAGAAGAAGTGCATGCTGTTGCTGGAACATTAGAAGGAGCTTTAATCGCGAGTATTAATCGGGGTGCCAAAGCCATTTCACTTGCTGGTGGTTTTAAGGCGAAGGTTTATCGCCAAAGAATGGTGCGCGCGCCTTTATTTATAATGGAAAATGCGGACGAAGCACAGCAATTAGAAACTTGGGTTTTAAAGAATTTTGAAGCCATTAAAAAGGTCGCCGAAGAATATTCGAACCATGCAATTTTGTTAGAATTGGATCCTGAACAGGATGCCGAATCTTTGCATTTGCGTTTTGTTTATACTACTGGAGATGCTGCTGGTCAAAATATGACTACCACATGTACTTGGCATGCACTGCTTTGGATTAATGCACAATTTGAAAAAAGTACAGGACTTGCGATCACAAATTTCTTGTTGGAAGGAAATGCATCTTCAGATAAAAAAGTCTCGCAATATTTAATTGAGAAGGGCAGGGGAGTGAAAGTTTCTGCCTCGGTTACGATTCCAGAAAAAGTGATTCGTAAAGTATTGCGAACAGATATTGAGCAATTGTTAAAGTTTGTTCCTACCAGCAAACGTATTGCTAAAGCGAACGGAATGTTGGCCTATAATATTAATGTCGCCAATGCCGTGGCAGCTATTTTTGTGGCAACGGGTCAAGACTTGGCTTCTATTCATGAATCTTCTTTAGGTGATTTAGATTTTGAAAAAACGGAGGAAGGTTTGCTTGTAAAATTAACCTTGTATTCATTGGTTGTTGGAACTGTGGGTGGAGGAACACAATTAGCGAAACAGCAAGAGGCCTTGCAATTGATGGGCTGCTCAGGTTCAGGGAAAGTGGAGCGTTTTGCAGCTTTAATTGCTGGATTTGCTTTAGGACTCGAATTGTCAACGCATGCAGCATTGGCGAGTGGTGAATTTGCCAAGGCGCATGAAAAATTGGGTCGCAATAAACCCGTGGATTGGTTGCAAATTCAAGAGTTAAATACCGCATTTATTGCGCCCTTCATTCAAGCGAATTTTGAGCATACAATTCAACACATTCAGCTCTTAGACCGCCAAGTTGAAAATGGCGTTTTGACGCATATCTCAAAAAAAGTGAATCGAAAAATTATGGGATTCACAGCCTTTGATGTGCAAGATAATCAAGGTACTGTTTTGCCTTTATTAATGAAGTCAAAACCACTTGACATTGAAGTGATAAAAGGGCTGCACATTATGGCGGCATCTATTGATCCGCAGCTGTCGGATTTGATTTCCACTTATAGAAAAAACTTAGAATACAATAAAGCACATCTAAAAGAATTGCGAATTACCGCCTATTTACAAGAGGCGAATTATGATTTTATGCCGCGTTATTATGGGCAGATTGAGGATGAAAACCGAGAGATTTATGCACTTTTCATGGAGCGTCTTGATCTGGATAATGTTCAAATTGTTGACAGTGAAAATCGTCCGAAAGAATGGACCTCTTCGCATATAATAGCAGTAATTGATGCATTGAATTTGGGGCAATCCATTTTGTTAAATCATTCCAATCCAAAAGAATTAGGAGTAAGCCAATTTGACTTAAAAAAATCTGTCCCTTTGTATCGTAAAATGATTGAACTCGTTTGTGCTGATGCGGAAGATCAACGATTCAATATTTTGCATTCATTTTTGGATGAATTAAGTCAAAAAACGTCAAAGACGAAAGTATTGAAGACGGTGATTCACAACGATTTTAATCCAAAAAATGTAGGTATAAGGTTGGATCACTCACCCTTTATTTATGATTGGGAATTGGCTGTTATTAATTATCCACAGCGAGATTTAGTAGAGTTTTTGGCTTTTGTTTTGCCTGATGGATTTGACAAAGAAACACTAATTAAGTATCTTCGTTATCAATATGATTTAGCAGTGTATTTCGTGACGTGGGAAGATTGGCTTGCCGTGGCAATGGATATGACAAAGGAGTTTTTAGTAACTCGCCTATCATTTTACAAAACTGCCGAAATCGTAATGAAATTGAAGTTTGTAGATCGTGTCTTTCAAAATGCGATTCGAATGATTGATTTTATAGAAGATAAATGAGCACTTTCGATCTTGATAGAGAAAAGAAATTAGACCAGTTTTTCAGACGGAATGGTTGGCTATTGCTTTTGGCAACGCTTTCAGTTTCTGCTTTGCTCTATATTGGAATTTATTGGAGCATGTTCATGTTCGATCAAGGTCATTATTGGGCAATTATCTTGTCAGGCTTGTTTGGACATTCGTTTTTCGTGATTTTAATGCATGATGGAGCACATAAATCCTTAACCCGCACAAAATGGGATCATGTCATTATGAACGTGAGTGCCGGATTAATAATATTGCCCGTTTATACTGAGCTATTTAAGAAATATCACCTCTTGCATCATGCCCATACCAACACCGATAAAGATCCTTTATGGAATGGTTTCAAAGAACGCCTTTTTAACGAAAGAAGAGTGCTCTACGCCATTTTACAATGCATTCCTTTTGCTTTTAATTTTTACGTAGTGCTACAATCAAAAGATAAAGAAACCAAACTCAAAAATCCAGCTGCGAAACCAAATATTTATTTGATCCTATTATCCTTAATAGTTGCAGGTACTATTATCTATTTTGCACGGCCAAATGTTTGGTTTGTCTTGGGTTCTTTTGCTATAATGACATCTTTAGGTGCTATCCGCTATTGGGGCGAACACATGGGGACGTTGAAGAATAAAGAAAGCAATACGCATTGGTTTCCATTAGGAATGGGAATTGGCAATCATGAAGTGCATCATCATCAACCAGGTTATTCTTGGCTTACTTTAACGATTGGTTTACTCTTCCGGAAAATGGATACCAATCCGTTAAAATCGATTAAAGGAATTTTCTTTGATCGTGATTTCAGACATTATAAAGATTAGGATTTTGTCATGGTATATTGCAGCTAATTATTTAAAAACTATGAATTTAACAATTGGTAATTCAAAAGAGGTGCGCGAAGAAAAACTTCCAAATCTTGAGGGATTAAAGAAATGTTTAAATGGTTTGAAAGAGAATAAAGTTGATTGTTATTTAATAATTGACAACAAAGAGAACGATTATCTACAGTGTGCTGGCGCTAATGATAAATTTACCGTTGAATTGAGGACACCTAAAAATGATACCTTCGGACACTGGAGATTAGGCCAGTTAAAACAGAGTAAAGTATGGGAGGAAATCGATTGTCATGTTGGGCCAATTTCAGTATTGCAACATGAAGTGTTTTCATTTGAGACAATATGTTCAATATTGACCTTCTACTTTGAAAAAAGTAAAATGATGGAAGAGACAGAAGAGGGACTTCGTAAAATGTATATTTTTAGAAATATTACTAAAATGTTTGATTAAATCAAGAATTCCCCACGCTTCCGCGTGAAACGAAGTTCGACGAAGTCAATCCCTTCGGGTGGTGTACTGTTCTTACTCCAATCAATAATCATTAACCATACCCAAAGCTTCTCTAAGTAACTCCCCAACTTCCAATTCCGCATTCAAATACTCCCAATTATCACAGTCAAAATGCTTGCGCTGCTCCAATACTCTTTTTTGAAAAGCTAGAAAAGTAGCAGGACTTAACTCAGGATTAAATCCACATTCATAGTCCGTGAATTCACCTTTGCGTTGAAGCGCTTTTTCAATTGGGAGGTCCAAACAAATGACCTGATCCACTTTTTGGAAACTTGCAATTATTTCTTGCACAAATTGAGGATCTGCACCAAGTGCCAATTCGGGCCCAAAATATTTAATATAATAGCCGTCAATTAGAATCGTTTCTGCATCAGACTCAAGCGCTTTTTCTAATCCATAACGAACGGCATGTGCTAAAAATAAAACTCGTGAGTTGGGCGTTAACGAACGCATATATTCATAAACATGCGCCTTTGATTTAAACAATTGTTGATTGGCTCCAAAACTTTGCCAAACGTTGGCAACAACGCTATTCGGCAATTCTTTCGACAAAGATTCAATGAGCGTGGTTTTACCCGCACCGTCAATTCCTGTTATCACAATTAATTTTTGCATCATTGAATATTTTTCACAACTGCTTCAATAGCTTTGGGATTGATTCCTTTTTTTCGAAGATAATCAAAATACGAATCCGTTCGGATGAAGTAATTCTTAAGCGAGAAGATTAAATCAAAAAATAACTTTAAAAAGAGTAAAACAGTGAATTTCCATCCAATTTCTTGCGCAATTAAGGAGAAGATATAATAGGGTGCTTTCAGCCAACTCACAAATTTTCGCCAAATTGTTGGCCGATCAGAATTGTCATTTAGTTTTAAACTAAAGGCCGCTTTCGGGAAATAAATCAATCCTAAAATTCGAATATAATACTTGAATCGTTTGTGAAGTTTTGGAAAAAGACTGAAATAAATAACTTGCTTTTCTACATCTTGAAAATAGTCATTGTATGAAGCTTGATAATCATTTGTGCGTGCATGAATTGCACTGCGTTTTTCTAGTCGCGTTTTTAAAAATCCTTTAATGCTTTGTTTTTCTTGAATCGTAAATTGTGACGTGGAAAAATTACTCACACTCAATGCAAAAACCGATTTCGATTCACACTTTGCTTCTCTGCAAATTGCTGCATATTTTTCGTAGTCAATAGGCATATTGTTTGCCAAATTATAAAGGTCCATGCAATCGCGGATGCCACATTTATAAACGCCTAAGTGTAGCACTAAATGCAATAAGTTATATTCAGGAGATAATGCTTTAACCGCTTGTCCGCAAAAATTAAAATCATGCACATCATTCCATACTTTATCTATGTCAATTGTGTACGGCGTAGTTGGCGATTTTAATCCCCATTGGGAGCCAACAATACACGTGAAATCTGGACTGATATAGGTCATCCCAACGTGACTATAAGATGCTGGTTTTTCTTTTTCTCCTGACCAGCCATTCCCCAATGGAATATAACCGAGTTCCAGATAAATGTCTTGAATTTTATCCCAGTCTTTTTTATGAATGAGAATGTCAAAATCATTCATGCGTTTGTACCCAACCTCTTCGTAAACCGTATGCGCCAAGTAATTTCCTTTTAGTACAGCTATCTCAATTCCTGCTGCTTGAAAACGTTCTAAAAATCCCAAAGCCGTTTTATTTCTAGCTTCGTTTTGATCTTTTACTTTTTGATAGGCTGCTTCAAAATCATTCCATGTCTCAGTAGGCAAAGACAATCCATTTCGTTTCAATTGAGAGAAAACCCAAGGTGCAATTTTCCATTCCAAACAGTACGTAAAAAAGGCTTTAGTTTGTTCGGTATTAGTGAGTGTTGCTATACCTGCAACTATGGCTTGCTGGGTGTTGGCAGACCATTTTGTGGTAGTGATATGTGAAGCAAGCTTGAAAAAGGCCATCTTATTGCAAATATACGATTCCCTTTGCGCCGTTAATCTTAATAGATTCTTGATTTTGAACGGCTGTTATGACACCTTTTACACCAACGATTGATGGAATGCCTAATTCGCGACTAATAATTGATGTATGACTCAATAAATTCCCGCGTTCGGACACAATTCCGTTGGCTTGGCTAAATACGTTGATCCAGCCGGGTTCAAAATACTTTGCTACAACAATGCAGTCGTTAAAATCTTGTTCCAAATCTGTCGTGCTTCGAATTATTTTTACTTGACCTTCAGCAACACCGCTGCAACAGCCAATACCCTTGAGTGTTCCTTCTTTTATATCCGTGTCTTTTTCTTGAATGGGATATAAATCACCGTTCATTTCAACATATCGAATCAGGTCATCTTCTGCATCATAATTCGCATAACGCAATTTCGCGTCATCAATTAGTTGGCGATATTTTCCAGCTAAGTCGGGATTCATTAATTGCGTAAAAGTCAAATGTAAAACGTCTCTTGGGGCATCAATTGTTTTGTCTGCATGCAGTCGCTTTCCCATGGCAATAAAAATTTGTCGAACAACTGCAAAAGTTTCAGTTCGCATGAACCTGTAGTTCTCGCGGGCCTTGGTTTTGCTCACCGTTTTCTGAATCAGTTTGCTCAACCTGCGCCGTTTTACAAAGTTATACGGATAAGCTGCTTTTAAGAGCTGATCATAATGCTTTGGTGGCGTAATTTTCTTTTTTGGAACATAGTTTTTTACATTCACTTTTAAAGCGGCAATAAATGCAAGCGGATCCTCTCGATATGTAATGGTTTCCATTTTTAATTCAGAAGTACTTGCCCGACAACCGTATGCCTTTATATACGTGTTAATGCTAGTGTGCAATGCTGGGGAATCGGATTTTAGAGTCGAGAGAATATCATTTTCACTACGCGATTCAAACAAAGTGAAAAGCGCTTTATCTCGGTGGATTTCTTCTAATAATTGTTGGAAGCTGCGGACAATATCAACGGAAACAACCGCTCCGTCATGCATTAAAATATCATTTAAAAAGTTTGGATAATCCTTTATTAATCCTGTTCCCTGCAATTTCTTTTTTAACCGATTATAATAAATCATAGCATAAAAACCGGTTGACATTGGCGCAAACCATTGTCCTTTTAATTGGGCTTCAATGTCCTGGTAGGTAGCGATTAGTTCGGCATGACTTAATTCATCAAGATTTGCAAGTGCAGGTTCATTTAGAATGGCTTTTGTGGCCGCTTGATATTCGGCATCATATTTTGGTAATCGCTTTAACATTAAGAATAAACGCAGTCCAATTAAGCTACGTTCAATTAAATTGTGTCGTAGCGCTGGTGCTGGAAAAGGCAAAGGGTTCATCCCCCAAATAGAAGGCAATTGGGCGCTTATTTTTTTTCCAAAAGGCATTTGGTAAATCAAGGATTGCCAAGCAGTAACATTATAATAAAGCCTACCATTAATTTCACCCGACATTTGGCTTATATAGACCTTGTTTTGGTCTAAAATTCGCTTAGAATATCCAATTGCTTTATCCACGCTATGATAGGCAAATTCAAATGTTCGCGTGGTATAAGAAATGCTTAATGGCAAGGTGATATCCGGGTAGTTTGTTTCGGCCGCCGTTTTGTCCCAAATCAAATAATTTTTTAAATAAGGCCTATTCGTGATTGGGCGAACTTGTAGCCAATAAATTTGGTTTTGAAAGATCGCGAATTCAACATCTAAAGGGCATCCTAATTTTTGCTCTAACGTCTTGGCTTCGCGGATTAAGTCCGTAAGTAACACTCCAATTTTTGACTGAATTTCAAGGCCTGATTTTCTGTTATTCTCAGAACCATAATTTGCGT
The DNA here is from genome assembly GCA_013138735.1 of Crocinitomix sp. GTDB lineage: Bacteria > Bacteroidota > Bacteroidia > Flavobacteriales_D > Crocinitomicaceae > Crocinitomix. The sequence goes on from WTCE01000049.1 coordinate 8,855, forward strand.
CTAAATCTCCGTATTCTAAATCGCCATCTTTTGTAGTAAGTGTTAATCCCTCTAATTCTCCGGTCACCAATTTGTCACCTAATCCAGGCAATACCTGCAGCACAGCTTCCGTAGAAAGAATGTTGGTCGGATCTAATGTGAACAATACGCCTGCATAATCCGCCGGAATCATTTCTTGAATAATGATGCTGTATCCTAAGGTCTGTTCTTTATATGTATCACTTTTTTGATAGGAAAGTAGTACGTTTTGAATGGCTTTCGTTAGTCCGTAATATATTACATTCAATTCGGTTAAATACTGCCCTGCGTATGATTTTTCTTGCCCATCTTCTTGAGCGGCACTAGAGCGAACTGCCCATTTTTTTGACAGATCAATTTGATACGTATTCCGCCATTCCAAAAGCAAATTTTCTATAGAATCAACGGAAGCATTATTCTGAACTAGGTCTGCTTGTGAAAGGATGTAAAACGTTGGGGTTGAATAGTTCAATTGTACTAAATCAAGTAGTCCACTAGTCTTGCCTCCAAGCTCTGGTGTTAATACATAGTCTTTATCTCCTCTTTTAATGCTCACAAGATTTTAAAGATAGTTTATTTGGAATAGTTATTAGGCAAAAGTGATGAGGCAATAGACAAAATGGCAAAAGGCAGTAGCTCATCAAATCATCAACCGATCGAATCATCAACCATCAAATCATTAGAGCCCGCGTCAAACGGCATTGATAATTGTTCATTGCACATTGATCATTAAGAAACCATTAAATCTCGCGTCAAACCGCCATCAAATCATCAGCCAATCAAATCATCAAATCATCAACCAATCAAATCATCAAATCATCAACCAATCAAATCATTAGAACCCGCGTCAAACCGCATTGATAATTGTTCATTAAGAAACCATTAAAACCAGAGTCAAACCGCATTAAAGCATTAAAACATTCCAACCTTCAATCCTTAAATCATTAAAACATTAAAACCAGAGTCAAACCGCATTAAAGCATTAAAACATTCCAACCTTCAATCCTTAAATCATTAAAACATTCCTACATTAGTTGAAATGAAAATAATCATTACAGGAGCAACAGGGTCATTTGGCGGAGCAATGTGTAGGCATTATTCCCAACAAGGGCATACTGTAGTTGGGGTAGGCAAAAGTGAAATTCCGCCAAAACGTTTGCTTGATTTTGCTGATTATTTGTCCATTGATATTACCCGACCGTTTCAATTGCCCGAAGCTGATCTTTGTATTCATGCCGCAGCATTTTCAGACGATAAAGCAAAAATGAAGGACCTAATAGGACCTAATATTGCCGGAGTAGCCAATACAATTAATGCGGCGAAGCAGTGTAAAACGTTTATTTTTATTTCTTCATCCTCGGTATATCTTCCGCAAGCGGAAAAAATTACGGAAGATCTTGCAGGGAAACAAAACAATAAACAATTGTCTGCTTATGGTTTGTCAAAATTAAAAGGCGAGGAGATGATTCAACAGCACTTTACTGGGGACCGTTGTTTTATATTAAGAGCTCGCGCTTTTTATGGTCCAGGGGATACGCAGATTTTGCCGCGTTTATTAAAATTGCACCGTAATAATAAATTCAATCGCGTAGGAGAGATGAAGAATCTTCAATCGCTAACTCATTTTGAAAATATGGCACATGCCATTGATTGCTGCATACAAAGTGATAAAATGGGCATTCATACTTATAATGTAGCGGACGATCAATCCTATGTTTCAATTGAATTATTACGCAAAATTATGCACAGTTTTTATGGGGATGATTTAGCGGAAAAAGAAATCAAAATCGGGTTATTAAAGCTTTTTGCGATATTTAAAATTGGCGGTTTTACACCACTATTGGTTAAAGCTATGACGCAAAATACAGTATTGGATATTGGCAAAATAAAGGTTGAATTGTCATACCAACCAAAGCGTGATTTCTTCGAGAGTTTTAGTGAGACTGAGCAATGGGTTGACGCTATAGGTGGGGTTGAAGTTTTAAAAAGTCCGGGAAAACAGCTTTGTTGGACTGGAGTTTAAGTCTCGCAAAAATGTGCTTAAATAGAATATAAAAGTTACCTTGTTTCGATTACGGTTAATTAAAGAGCTTCCTATGATTTTTAAGAATGATAAAGTCAAACGCATTTTTTCTATATTTTGCGTTGTTATTTTTTGCAACCTAACAGTTGGGTGTAATTATTACCGCGTTAGATATGGGGAGGTTGGCGAAGGTGCTACAACAAAAACGATTGACCGTAATGACTATAGAAATAACTATTATGTGTTGCATGTAGGAGATGCCATGTGGGAGATCAAGAATTTCGATTTAGCAAATCTTGTGATATCAGGTAACTTAGCAACTTTTAGCGGTTCCCAATTGAAGATGTACGAGCGAATGCTAGACGGAGCTGGTAAGCGTGTCGTTAAAAATGAAACGGCTTATACGTATCAAATTCATGTTTACGCGGATTCTTTTTCGAAAGATGGAGAGGCAGTAAAGATCAAAGAAGTAGACGTTACACGAATCGATATTTTTGACATCAATCAAGGGTTGCGCGCAGCATCTGTTATTGGTACCGGGTTGTTGGTTGGAGTTGGTGGATTGGGCTTACTGATTATTGTGGCATGTGCAACAGCTTGTCCGCATGTTTATGTCTATAATGGTGAAACCTATTATTTCAATAATTCACTCTTTACCGGAGCGGTTGCACCGCAATTAGAACGTGATGATTTTAAATTAATGCCAGATTATTTTACGGGCTCTGATAAGTATCAATTCTACGTAAAAAATGAAAAGGAAGAAGAACAATACACGAATTTTCTAGAGTTAATGGTTGTTGAGCATGAAAAAGGTACAGAAGTTTATCCTGATCAACAAGGAAATATAAATATGGTTAAGGCGCCAATAATGCCTACTACTTTGAAAGATGATGGCGGAAAGGATTTGACAGAATTAGTGGGATATCATGACGGAAGAGCGTTTGTATTCAATAATGCTTCCGATCAGGATTTTTCTCATGTATATGCTGGCTTTGATTTACCAGAAAATAAAGCGAATGCTAAATTAGTCATGCAAGTGAAGAATACTGAATGGTCGGGTTATGTGTATCATGAGTTTACGAAATTGTTTGGTTCTTATTACGACAATTGGGTTGCTAAAAATCAACGTAAAAAATCAAGAGAAGAAATGGAAGCGGATCAAAAAAAGCATGGATTACCATTGGTCATTTCTGTTAAAAAGGGAGATGAATGGGTAGACATTGAGGCGATTGATTTAGTTGGTAGTATTTCATATAACGGATTGGCGGTTGAACTGCCTCAAGAATTGTTAAATGGTGATCAGTTAGAAGTACGTATCCGCTCAGGTTTTATGTTTTGGAAGTTAGATTATTTGGCGCTTGATTTCTCAGCAAACGACGGTTATGAATTGCAGAAATTAAAGCCGAGCATAGCAAATGGAAATCGCGATAAAGATTTTATAGACGAATTGAGCTTTGATGATGAATCCTATATGGATCATCCACTATTTGGAGATTCGACCTATGTTGAATATCACGGACTAAATGTAAATACGGAAAAGCAACGAACGTTAATTTTGCATAGTAAAGGTTATTATATTCCATTAGCAGAATATGATACAAAAATGGACCGTAAAGAATTAGCAAAGTTTAAGGCAGACGGAGAGTTGTCTCGTTTTTCGCAAGAACTATTTGAGATTCAATTTGGTGAAATGACCTTGACTTTAGAATAATGAAACGGCTTCTAATCTCCCTACTTCTGTTGACCACGCAATTTAGTTTTGGTCAAGACACACTCTATTTAAAATCAGGTGAACAACTCACAGTGCAAATCATTGAGTTGGATACAGCTATTAATTTTGTAGGTTATGTTTATCAAGGTGATACGATATATGCTACAACGCAGTCTTTTGAAAAAATCATTTATGAAGGTAAATTAAGTTCTGAAGGCAGCCTTATTAGCACGGCCATTATAAATGATTCAGAAAAATCAAGAGAGGCGGTACTGAGCAAAATCAAACCCAATCCTAAATATTTATATGGTAAATGGGCTGTTTCAACAAATCTATTGGGAATGATTGAATCAAATAGCAGATTTGCTTATGTAGAAAATGGAGTTTTTAGCCTCGAGCCTGAATATTTTATCAATGACCATTTTTCTGTAAAAATGCCTTTACACGTTGGTCTTCCGACAGATTTTGGGCCAGAATTGAGCTATTATGGTCCTTATGAAATGAATGATGCAAATGCAGATTATTTGCCAACTGTTAAGGAACTTGATACTTGGTCAATTTCTCAATTAGGTCATAAGCGCGATTTATTGTTTCAAGTTGGCTTAAACCCCAAATACTTTTTTAAAGGACAGCGTACTTTTGGATGGTATTTGAGTCAAGGTTTTTATGTGGCTCAAATTAATTTAAATCGAGTAGATTATTATTACACCTATCAATATTATATAAATAATTTTGGCGATTATTATTGGAGAAGACCAAGTGTCGAACATCAATCATTTGAAGAAAAAAGGTGGGTTTTGCATTACGAAGGTGCTATTGGTCTGTCAATGAATGTTTTAAAAAACATTGGATTAACTGGCGAATTTGGATATACTTCTTTAATTAAAACTAAAAATGAAGGGGTTGACCAAGTATTCATTCGTAAAGAAGATGATGAATATATTCTTGATCCCGTTTTAGTTCAGCATTCGCCTAATTATCGACTGAGTCAATCATTCAAACCTTATGTACGTGTGCATTTAGTATTTCGTTTTGGAGCAGTAAAGAATGTCATAATATGAAGTATTTATTCCTTTTTTTAATTTGTAGTAGCGCATTTTTGACGAATGCTCAAGACACACTCTATTTAAAATCTGGGGAGCACCGCCCAGTTAAGATTATAGAAATAGATTCTACATTAAATATTGTAGGATATGTTTATCAGTCGGATACTTTATATGCTGCGATTAATTCGTTTGAAAAAATCATTTACAAACGAAAGGTAAATTCTGCAGGCAGCCTTATTAGCACAGCCATTATAAATGATTCAGAAAAATCAAAAGAGGCAGTACTGAGCAAAATCAAACCCAATCCAAAATATTTATATGGTAAATGGGCTATTTCAACGAATTTAACCAGTTATTTGGGAGATGGTAACACAGGTCGCTATTCCATAAATCCAGTTTTTAGTATCGAACCGGAATATTTTATAGTGGATCGTTTGTCGCTTAAAATGCCAATTTCTTTTGGTTTTCCTACAAAAGATCTGACATCTTATTCTATTGCTCACGGCTTTAAATACCATAATTCTCCTGATAAACTACCCTATGTTAGTTATTTTCAAAATCGTCGAAACCAAATGGGCCATGCGCGAGATTTATTATTTCAAATTGGTTTGAATCCAAAGTATTATTTTAAAGGACAACGCACATTTGCATGGTATTTGGGGCAAGGCTTCTATGCAAGTTATGTCAATTTAAATCGGGTGGACTATTACTATACTTTTAAAAAAACTTATCAGGACGGTGATTACTATTGGAGAGTTTTTGGAAGCACATTTGAAGCGTTCAAAGAAAATAGCATAGTATTTAGGTATGAAGGAGCAATAGGTTTAGCCATTAATGTCATTAAAAACGTTGGTTTGACCACGGAATTGGGCTATTCAACGGTAATTAGAAAAGAGAATAGTGGAATCGATCAGGTTTTTGTTCAGGACCAAGGTGGAGACTTTCAACTTGATCCATTGCAGGAACAATACACCCCGTATTATCGTTCAGGATTACTAATAATCCCCTATTTCCGTCTGCATGCTGTCTATCGATTTGGAGGAGTGAAAAATGTAATGAAATGAGAATTTGTCTAATATTCCTTTTCCTCTTAATGGCTTATGGCGGATTTTCGCAAGACACTTTGTTTTTTAAAAACGGGAAAATTCTACCTGTGCAAATCGTTGAGTTGGATACAAATGCAAACCTAGTTGGCTACGTCCATCAAAATGATACAATCTACGCATCAATACGCTCTTTTGAAAAAATCAGTTATGCCGGAAAAGCGAGGGCAATCAACGGTTATGCTAGTTCGGCAGTTATACAAGATTCAGAAGAAGCAAGAGCAAACATTATTAGAAAAAGCAAACCCAATCCAAAATATTTATATGGTAAATGGGCGCTGTCTACAAACTTAACAAGTGTCTTTAGTTCAAATGAAGATGTTGTTTACTCTAATAATCCTGTATTCAGTATTGAGCCAGAGTATTTTGCCAATAATTATTTTTCGATTAAATTTCCAGTACATGTTGGTGTGCCTAAAAAATTAAAGTTGGGAAGTTTTTATAATCAGCCTTTTTCATTAAATGAAGGCACAGAAGTGGGTGATTTACCATCTGCTCGTTATTACCTTAATTATCATAATCAATTGGGGCATGTACGAAATTTATTATTCCAGTTAGGTTTAAATCCTAAATGGTATTTTAAAGGTCAGCGCACTTTTGGATGGTATTTGAGCCAAGGTTTTTATCTGGCCCAAATCAATTTAAACCGTGTGGATTATTATTACACTTTTGTAAAAAGTGTCAATGGCTACTACAATACTTATGATGGCGGCCTAACACTTGAATCGTTTAAAGAAAAAAAATGGATTTTCCGATATGAAGGAGCTATTGGGTTATCTGTTAACGTCATAAAAGATATTGGAATAACGGCCGAATTGGGATATACAACCTTTATTCGCTTTCAGGTTTAATACCTCGAGGCTTGCCTCGTCAAATTTTACTATTTTGTGACTAGATGTCACAGAATAGTAAATATATCCATAAAAGTCATAATGTTTCGGTTCTTCTTTATCAT